>JBEKJK010000008.1:0-103695 GCA_050011255.1 Acidimicrobiales bacterium | reverse complement strand
GGGTTCCGCAACTTTCGAGAACTACCGGATACGGGCGCTGCTCTACGCCGGCAAGCCGAACTGGCGGGTGCTCGGTTCGATCGTGGTCCGATGAGGTGCCCGGACCCCGTCAGATTCCGAAGAGCCAGAAAGAGGGTGACCGAGGGGACTTGAACCCCCGACCTCCAGGGCCACAACCTGGCGCTCTAACCAACTGAGCTACGGCCACCGTGGGGCTCAAGCATGACACACCGCCCGTCAGGTCGAAACAGACGCTCGATGTCGGTCGTCGTGCAGGACGTACCGCCGGCGTCAGTGACCGCCCGGCATCGGCGGATCGACCATCCCTCGTGGTGCAGCCTCTATCGTTGGGTCACGGGCCGGGCGACCCGTCCGGGAATTCCGGCACCGCGCGAGCCCCCGTAGCTCAACTGGACAGAGCGGGTGGCTTCTACCCACCAGGTTGCGGGTTCGACTCCTGCCGGGGGCACTACCAGATGCCAGGAGGTCCCATCTCTTCTGGCATCCCTTCTGGACGGGACGATCGACCGGTCGTTCTCCTGTAGGTTCTGCAAGAAATAGCTCAGAGGACTCGGCGAAGGCTCATGCCGTGACTCTGGAGATACACGCCGACCGCGCAATAGGGCAACGGACCCAGAAGGAGCGCACCACGTAGGAATGGTTGGGCGATTACCCTACGACGGCCATGGGGTGCCTTGTCGCCATTCTCCTGCTGACGGCGCTCGTCTTCTTCGGTGTCGGCTTCGTGGCCCATATCCTGTGGATCTTCGCCGCCATCTTCTTCGCCTTCTGGCTGGCGGGCTATGGCTTCGCGAGGGGAAGACGACGGGCGGAACGACGCAGGCACCGGTGAGGCGCAAAGTCTAGGGCTGGTCCCCGTATCGTCCAGCCACTTCTCGACAACGATGCTGTATCGCTGTTGTTCTACTCGGCGTTGCATCATTGATTGTGAACTCGTCTAACTGTGATCCAAGAAACCAAGGCGTTTCAGCACCCGCAACCGCTCGACGTCAAGCAGACCCTCGTCCACTCGGGGGCAATGCCCTAGCCACCCACTCCTCACTGTACCAACGGTGTTGGGCAATGGTGCCTACCCGAGATCTTCAAGGACGTTGCGTATCCGTTCACGCGTAAAGAACGAGAACTCGTCCTCTTCTTGGATGCCAGCACCGTGGCGATTGCACAAAGGCGGCTCACCATAGAGGTCACGGAAGGTAAGCAGCAGTGCTCGTTCCAGCTTTCGCCAAGTCTCAACACGGGGGACTGCGTTGCAGGTGATCAGGTGTGCGTCGAAGTGGGTCAGGTCGTGGTTAGCCAGGATCTCGTCCGTGCGCGCGGCCACCGAAGTGACGACACGGCTCAAGCCCTCGTCGGTAGCCCCGATGTAGACGACTTTCGAGCGCCCGGTGCTGTAGCCCACGATCTTGTTGGCGGTCACGACGTAGCAGAGCTTCTGGGACGAGCCAGCCAGGCGTGTCACGCTCATGGCCGGTGGCCACTTCACCATGACGCTGAGCCTTCGACTTGGCGGCACTCTCGTCCTCCCACCACCATCTTCCTCGACTTGGATCCCCCAGAGGGGGACTCTCAGAGGCGGAGGCGATGTAGCTCGCCCGAGGTGGACGAGGCGGACGACGTAGACGATGTGGACCCGGGAACGGGCTCGGGTGGAGCGCCGGGTGCGGGCGTAGGGGTCGGCGATGGTTCGGGAAAGGTCATGGTGTCGATGACTGCTCCCGAATCGTCGAATAGCTGGAGCGTTGCAATCACTTCGTAGAGCCCGTTTCCTGTCGGTGCCACCGATGGGTCGATCCGGTGGGCGAGGATCGCCACACCGTCGACCGGTGACATCTGGTCGGTCGATCCATCAGCGAACGCCACCTGGACGCTCGCGACCTTGGAACCGACCGACACAGCGACCCACCACACCGGCGTACCCTCCACGACTCCGAAAGCTCCCGAAGTGGCTGCAAGCGGTTCGGGGTCGCCGTCCGTCGTCGTGGCTTCGGTGTTCGGAGTGTCGACCAAGACTCCTTGCCCGACAGCGATGTTGTCCGACAGCTCCACCGACACCGCCGGGGTGACCGAGGAACCCGCCCCCTGTTCCTGCGTCCCCCATGAGGCGGATCCCGATGAGGACCTCGACGACAGCGAGCCGGCCGGAATCGGCCCGCAGGTGCAGGCTCCGATCGAGGAGAGGCTATAGGCCCGGATGGTCACGCCGTCCGCAGTGGTGCGGGTGAACAGGTGGGTGGCGCTGCCCAGGCTGGTGGCCGCGCTGCTCCCGGTGCTTTGTCCCGTCACGCCAGGCACCGCTGGCATCATCGGGCACTCGACGACGCCCGAGCCTGCCGAATCCGAGGGTGCCGGGCCGTCAGTTGAAGCAGGAGATGAGGGGGAAGCTGGAGACGTCGGGGTTGCGCCAGCGACATGCGAGTCACTGATTTGCTTGGTTGCTGATGACGAAAATGTCTTCGTGGCGCTTAACCCCGCACCGGTGGCACCAGCTGCCACCGCCACCGCGACTGCCGCGAGGAGAAGCGGGTGACGAGGCGTCCGGCCCCAGGCGTGGGCGATACCGGCCAACAGGTGATGCGTCCTTCGTCCACCGGCAGTGCCGCCGTCGGTGAAGACCTCAGACCCCCTCGTTGCTGGCCGACAGCCATCTCCTTCAGTGAACATCGCCACCACCTCCGGGATCGGTTTGCTCGACGTCCTGAGAGTTGGACGTAGGTGGCGCGCACAAAGTTCCCGACGGCCCACTCGCCATCAGCGTTGTTGTTCGGCTCCGCGATGACCGTGGGTTCTGAGGGGCCGGAGCATTCCTGCTTGTAGGCCGTCTACGTCAACATCTTCGAGCACTCGCTGAGGGAGCCAGGATGGATCAGCTAGAAAGGATCCGTGGGTACTACTTCCCTTGGGGCACCAAGCGCATTCCCTGCAGTTCGATTCGCTCGTTCCGGCTCGTCGACGTTGGTCCCCTGACAGGGAAGGGGCGGATCTGGGGAACGGCGAACCCGCATTACTGGGCAAACCTCGACCCGCGACGGCCCAAGAAGGAGATCGGGCTCATACTCGATCTCGGCCGATTCGTCCGTCCCTTCATCACCCCCGACGATCCTGATGCAGTGGAAGCGGCTATCCGGGCGCACTCCAAGCTCGGCCCGGCCGCCGAAGACGGTGGACGCGTTCGGGTCATGTGACCGTCGCGCGACTGTCGACAGATGACGAAGCGTCTCGGAGTTCCCGAAGCGCCGGGGTGACGAGTCTCAGCGCAAAGCTGTTCAATCCTTGCGGCCGGTGGCCGCGACGGCCAGTCCTACGGCGATCATCGCAAGGCCGCCGCCGCCTCCTACAAGCTCGAGGCGGCGAGGAGAGCGAGCGAACCATGCTCGCACGGTTGCGGCGGCGAGCGCCCATCCGCTGTCGGAGATCAGGGCGATCACGGACGAGACCACGGCGAGAAGCAGCATCTGTTCAGGCACATGACCAGCGGAGCGGTGAACGAACTGGGGCAAGATGGCAGCGAAGAGGATCACCGCTTTTGGGTTGGCCAAACCCACTACGAACCCATCGCGTACAGCACGGCGTCGCCCGTGGGGCGCCGTATCGGCGGCGAGAACCGAGTCAAGGTCTCTACGATGGTGAAGCGCGCTCAGCCCGAGCCAGATCAGGTAGGCGGCGCCCGCGAACTTGACCGCGCAGAACACGGTGTCAGAACGCGCAACCACTGAGCCCACCCCTAAAGCCACCAGTGCGGCCACCACGTAGATGCCCAGAGCGTTTCCCATCACGGTGGCAAGCGCGACGCGTCTTCCGTAAGCGAGCGCTCGTCCGACGATGAAGAGCACGCTCGGGCCCGGGATGACTATGAGGACGAACGAAGCGGCCGCGAAAGCCAGGACCTGACCGGAAGACGGCATATGACGACCGTAGCGCGGCTAAATGGCAGCCCGAAGACCAAGCCCGTTTTGGCCACGGTTGCACCGAGAGCGCGTAAAGATGGCGGTCGTGGGTGTGCCCGCGGCATCATCGTCAGGGTGGTCGTGCTGAGAGTCTCAGCCCTCTGGCATCGGAGGCGTTGAGCTTGTTCGCCAGCATCGCCACGTGGCTGGAGCACTTCCACGGTCCGGTCGTCTACGCCCTCTGCGGAGCCCTCGTGTTCGGCGAAGCTGCTGTGCTACTGGGCTTTGTGATACCCGGCGAGACCGCTGCGCTCGTCGGCGGTGCGCTTGCGTCCCTGCACGACGCGAACCTCGTCA
Source organism: Acidimicrobiales bacterium (assembly GCA_050011255.1). GTDB lineage: Bacteria > Actinomycetota > Acidimicrobiia > Acidimicrobiales > UBA8190 > Bog-564. Next base: position 99,433 of record JBEKJK010000008.1, on the reverse strand, counting down.
TCATGCTCGTCGTGATAGTGGCGTGCGCCATCGCCGGTGACTCCACCGGCTACGAGATTGGCAAGTACATGGGCCCATGGCTGCTCGAGCGCCGACCCTTGCGCGACAACCTGGGCGTGCACAAGGCGCGCCGGGTGATCGCACGCTTCGGAGGGCCTGCGGTCTTCCTGGGGCGGTGGGTGGCTCTCGCCCGTGCGATGGTCCCAGGCCTCACGGGCATGAGCGGAATGCGTTATCGCACGTTTCTCGCATACAACGCGGCGGGAGGCATCGTCTGGGGTTCGACGTTCGTGCTGTTGGGCTATGCCATCGGGGAGAAGTTCCAGTCGGTGCTCTCGACTGCAAGTACAGGGTCGTACATCGTCGCCGCGGTGGCGGCAGCGGTGGTCGTCGGCTACGTCGCCTTCCGCAAACTGCGGGAGCGACGAGAGCGGCAAGCTCTATTGGCATCCGGAGGGCTGCACGGTGACCGGCAAGCGAACACGAACGATGTCGGCGGAACCGCACCAGGATCGCGTGAAGACGGAGAACCTCCACAGCCCGGCACGAAGGGAGCTCTATAAGAACGAGCTCGACAAGGATCAGCGGCGGGAGGCCGTTTGGACCGTGATCACCTGGACGGAGGACACGGGCACGCCACTCGACTCACCCCCCACCACCCACGCCACAGATCCCGCGACCGCAACGCCTGCCCGTGCCACGGGCTCGGGGAGCTGTGCGACACGCCGCACCTTGGCGGTGGTCGCATCGAAGGACCAGATGTCCGGGACGGTCGTCGTCGAGTAGCCACCCGCCGAGCTGGTCGCGGAGCCCGTAGCGGACGGCGCGGACCCAGGGCCATGTTCGACCGTGATGCCCCCTATGACCAGGACGTGACTGCCGATCGTCACAGCCGATGCCTCCGACAGCGGCTCGGGTAGGTGACCCACTATTCGTGCCCGATGCGAGATCGGATCGACGACCTGGATGGTGTCGAGCGGGGGGGAGGTTCCCGACTGGGACATGCTCTGGCCGCCGAACACGTACAGCTTCTTTCCGAGCTCGGCGACAGCTCCGAACCGCACCGGCTGGGCAAGGGAAGCCACTGTGACGAACGTTCGCCCGTCGTTAGTGGCAAGCACTTGGGGGACTGTGTTCGTTCCGTCGTCCCCGCCGACCAGATAGGTCGTCGTGCCGATCGTCGCCACGCCTGCGTCGGAGCGCGCCTGAGGAAGAGCGCCCAGCACGGTCGCCGTCGCGAGGGAGCCAGTACTGCTCGGTGCGCCGCCTGCCGTCGCGAGGGCGCCAGATGCGGAGAGTCCTTGCACGGTGGAGAGAGCGGCGCGCGAGCTTCCTCCGAGGACCAGGTCCTGTCCTGTGACGACTGCTCCACAGGCATCCTCGAGGGCCATGGTGAGGTTCCCGACGTGCACGAGCTTGCCCGTGGAAGTGTCGAAAACGAAGATGCCCGAGGCCAAGGAGCCGCCGGTCGTCGCTCCGCCCATCACGACCAGTTGGGTGTTCGAGCCGGGAAGCACCACCTCACCGTCGACGGGCGCGGCCAGCTGCGAGGAAGCGAGGGCCACGGTGACGGTGGGTGTCGCCGCTTCGGCCCTCGACGAAGACGTTGCGCCGCGTCGGGGAGAGCCGGAGGTGGTGGGTCGCTCGTTCGCCGCGCCATTCGTGGAACGCGCCGGACCTCCCAGGTCCTTCACCACGAACACCGTTGCCGCAGCGGCGAGGAGCACGATCGCCCCTGACACGACCAGCGCCCGCACCCTGCGCGCCCGACGGGTGGCGTGGCGGGCGTCGAAGCCGGGCAGCCGCCTGGCAAGCGAGGTGTTGCCGGTCGGTCCGCTCCTCGGCGGGCTCAACGTCTGTGCACGCCTCGGGACATGCTCGGCACCGTAGGCACAGCGCCGGGCAACGGACCAGTCCCCCAAGGGTGAATTCGGAGCACCGAGCTGTCGTCGTCCCCGGTGAACGTGCCCGGCACCAGGCGGCGGAGACGTGCCGGAGACGTGCGGTGGTGGCGGGGACGTTCCCCGTGGCGGACCTGCCCCGGTGGCGGGAATGAACCAGCACCCAAAGTTGTTGAACACGCAAGTATCTGGAACGAGACGGCCGGCGTCCCTGCAAGGGAAAGGCCGGCAGACAGATCAGAAAGACACAGGAGCAGAAAGGAGGAGCCCGATGACCGGTAAGCAGATCGTTTCGTTGACCAGGGAGTACGAGGGCACGATGGTGCCCACCCCCGGCATCTACGACATCGATCCGAAGCACACGACGGCCGAGTTCGTCGCCCGCCACCTCATGATCACCAAGGTGCGTGGTCGTCTCGACGACGTGTCGGGCACCATCCACATAGCCGAGGTGCCCGAGGGGTCTTCGGTGGAAGTGACCATAGACGCGAAGCGCGTGCACACAGGCGAGGAGCAGCGAGACGCCCACCTGCGCAGCGCGGACTTCTTCGACGTGGAGGAGCACCCGACGTGGACGTTCAAGAGCACGGCGGTCGAGCACGTGCGCGACAACCTCTGGAAGGTGACCGGTGACCTCACGATCCGTGGCACGACCAGACCAGTGGTGCTGGAGACCGAGTTCGACGGAGCAGGCCCCACGCCGTGGGGCCCCAGCGCCCTGGCCTTCAGCGCGGTCACCGAGATCGACCGCGAGGACTGGGGGCTCACCTGGAACGCGGCCCTCGAGACCGGGGGAGTCGTCGTGGGCAGGAAGGTCCGAATCGAGCTCAACGTGGAGGCTCTCGCCCGCCAGCACGAGGAATCCCTGGCGAGCTGAGTGACCGCGGCCGTCAAGGGGCTGGTGCGATCCCGTCGACTTCGTCGAGCTGCGCAGCCGTGAGCACCCAGCTGCTTGCTTTTGCGTTCGCACGCACCTGTGCCGGCGTGGTCGCACCGGCGATCACCGAAGTCACCGTGGGCTTCATGATCAGCCAGGCGACGGCCAGCTCCAGGACGCTGTGACCATTTCGGGCCGCAAAGGCCTCCAGGGCCTCTACCACCGAGAGAGTCTCGTCGGACAGGCGGCTGTCGACGCGTCCGGTCGGGACGCCTGCGAGGCGGGCACCTGGGGGCGGTGGCTCTCCCCGGTGGTACTTACCGGTGAGCACCCCCGAGGCGAGTGGGTAGTAGGGGATGAACGCCAACTCGAGGCGCTCGCACTCCGGTAGCACCTCGAGCTCGGGCCCGCGCTCGAGCAGGCTGTACTCGTTCTGAACGCTGACGAAACGCGCGGCACCCTGGCGCACTGCGGCTTGTGCCTCGCGAAGTTGCGCCGCGGAGAAGTTCGAGCATCCGATCTCGCGGACCTTGCCTGCACGAACCAGCTCGTCCAGCGTTGCGAGAGTGTCGGCGATCGGCGTCGCGGGGTCCGGTTGATGCAGTTGGTAAAGGTCGACGTGATCGGTTCCAAGGCGCCGCAAGCTGTCCTCCAGAGCACGCCGGACATAGGCCGGTTTGGCTCCTTTGTGGTCGGCGTCAACGGGCATTCCGAATTTCGTGGCCACCACCACGTGGTCGCGGCGTCTTCCCAAGACATGTCCGAGAAGCTCTTCGCTACGTGTGCCCCCGTAGATGTCGGCTGTGTCGAAGAACGTGATACCGGCGTCGAGGGCGGCGGAGACCACCTCGGCGGTCTGGTCCGCGCCTATCCTCCCTCCGAAGTTGTTGCAGCCCAGCCCGACCACTGACACCTCGAGGGAGCCGACGCGTCGCTTGGCCAGGACGTCGGTCACGGCGCCGGCTCCTGCATCGTGGCGATGTTATCTCCGTTGTCTCTGCTTCGGTTGTCCGAGGCGGCGTCGGTGAAGGGCTTGCACGTCGCGACGTCTGGCGTCGATCGCAGGCGTCACAGGCGGCATTATGGGTCGATGGACCACGATGAGCCCGTGCCGGAGACCGATGCCATAGAGCAGAGCGAGGACGCTGGAGCCGTGCCGGTCGCACCTCCCGAGGTTGGGGAGGAGAAGCCGGAGGCCGATGCGCTCGAGCAGGCTCACCCCGTGGACAGGGGCCGCGCGAGGGTCATCTCCCCTGGGCGTGACGACGTGCCCGAGGCGGACTGGCTCGAGCAGTCCCTCGTGGAGCCGCCCGACGAGGACGAACTGCGTTAGAGGGTTTCAGGTCCGACTCGAAACCGGCCGACCGCTCACGGTGTGTTGTCGGCGGGTGTCGACCGACCGGCGGTGCACCTGGCGCACGGTCACGCCGTCACTTGACGAAGCGTGACAGGCGCCGGTCGGCCAAGGGCTTGCCGCCGGTCTGGCACGTGGCGCAGTACTGCAGCGACTTCGTGACGAAGGAGACCTCCCGGATGACGTCGCCGCAGGAGGGACACGGCTCTCCGGTTCGACCGTGCACCCGCATGGTGCGGTTCTTGTCCCCCTTGAGCTCGGACGCGTCCAAGCCGCTGCTGCGCTCGACAGCTTGGCGAAGCACGCCCACGAGGGCCTCGTGCAGCCGAGCGACCTCGGCGTGGTCCAGCCTCGCAGCAGGCTTGAACGGCGAGAGCTTGGCCGCGTGAAGCGCCTCGTCGGAGTAGGCGTTGCCCACGCCGGCTATCAGCGACTGGCGCACGAGCGCGTTCTTGATGGTTCTTCGCTCACCTGCGAGCAGCCGTTCCAGCATGTCGGAGTCGAAATCGGGGTCGAGTGGGTCCGGTCCGAGCGTCGCTATCGCCTCGACCTCACGCGGGTCGAGCACCAGCCAGAGGGCCAATCGCTTTTCGGTGCCCGGTTCGGTGAAGTCCATGCCGCTCCCATCGGAGAAGCCGACACGCAGGGCGAGCGGGCTTCGTCCCGGCCTGGCACGGACGTCCGGCAGCGATTCCGACCATTTGACCCAGCCCCCCCGAGCGAGGTGCGCCACGAGCCACGTCCCGTCGAAGTCCGTGCACAGGTACTTCCCGCGCCGGGTGCACCTGGTCAGCGTGCGTCCGATCAACGTGTCGAGAGCTGGTTCGAAGGTCTTGAGCGCGGCGATTGCCACCAGCTCACAGCGTTCGACGCGAAGGCCTCGCGCGCGCTTGTCGACGAGCTCGCTCAGAGCCTGGACCTCCGGTAGCTCAGGCATGCTCAACTGTCCCACACGTGCGGCTGCCGTTCAGGCGTCGTGCGTGTCAAGGTTGTGGATGCTCGGATGGTCACGAGTCGGCGACGCTGGTCGCGCCAGGACAAGCCGGCCCGAGTGTGTTCTCGTCGTTGTCGTCGTGGCGATCTTTCTCGCGGGGTGTGGTGTCAATGGAAACAGTGCCACCGGCTCCACGCATGCGGAGACCCGGTTGCCCTCGGCCAACGCCGTTACGACGACGACAGAGCCGCCCTTGCCCGTAGCGCCGATCTCGTGGGGCGCCTGCGGCTCGGACCTCCAGTGCGGTTCGGTGACCGTCCCCCTCGACTACTCCCATCCCGACGGTGCCACGATCCAGATCGCCGTAGAGCGCCATCCTGCCGAGGTGTCCGCGCAGAGGATCGGCTCGCTCGTGATCAATCCGGGCGGACCCGGCGGATCGGGCATCAACGACCTCGGAAACGAGCTGCGCGTGCTCACAACCGGACTTCTGGACGACTTCGACATCGTCTCGTTCGACCCGCGCGGCGTCCAACGAAGCGATCCCGTCAATTGCGGTTCGAACGGGGCCCCGGCGGACTCGACCAGCCCGCTTCCCGACGTCGCGCCTACGACTGCAGACACCCAGCAGGCCCTCTTGTCGGACGACCGTGCCTTTGCGTCCCAGTGTGAGCAGGACAGCAGCTCGGTGCTGCCGTACGTCGGCACGGTGGACACTGCACGTGACCTCGACCGCATCCGTGCCGCCCTCGGAGACGCGAAGCTCACGTTCATAGGCCATTCCTACGGGACGCTTCTCGGCGCCACCTACGCCCAGATGTTCCCCACACACGTGCGCGCGATGGTCCTGGACGGGGCGATCGACCCTGCTATGAGCGCCGACCAGTTCGGCCTCGATCAAGCCAAGGGTTTCGAAGGCGTTCTCGACGATTTCTTGGCCTGGTGCCGAGGCTCGTCGTCGTGTTCGTGGCTCGGGTCCGGGGACCCGACCTCCGCTTTGCTCGCGCTCATCGACCGGAGCCGCCGGCAGCGGATCCCGGCCGGCAGCGGTCGTAGTGCCGGGCCGGGCGAGATATACGACGCCCTTCTCGACGGGCTCTACGCCCGCAACTACTGGCCTTCTCTGGCCAGCGCGCTCGGCGAGGCAGCGGCCGACAACGCGAGCGCTGTGCTCTCGATGTCCGACGGCTACCGGCGAAACGGCTCCACGAACGGCAGCGACGCTGCCGAGGCGATCTACTGCCTGGACCATCCTGTGTCCCGGGACGTCTCGAGCTACGCAGCGTTGGCGAGCACTGCCGGGTCACAGGCTCCCGTGTTCGGACCGCTGCTCGCGTGGGGACTCCTGGGCTGTGCCGTATGGCCGGTGCCGCCCACTCGCATCCCGGCGCCTACGACCGCGGTGGGCGCACCCCCCATAGTGGTGACGGGGACCACGAGCGACCCCGCCACTCCCTACCAGTGGGCGGTCGACCTGGCCCACGAGCTCTCACGCGGCGTGCTCGTGACGTGGCAAGGCGAGAACCACGTTGCGTACTACTACAGCTCCTGCGTGCGAGACATAGATCAGGCCTACCTCGTAAACGGGTCGCTGCCCGCGACCGGCACGGTCTGCACCGACTGACAAGCTGTGTGCATGAAGGTGCATCTGGTCGACGGCACCTACGAGCTCTTCCGTCACTTCTACGGCCGCCCGCCCAGAACAGGCGCCAACGGTGAAGAGGTGGGAGCGGTCCTCGGCGTGCTCGGGGACGTGGTGTCGATGCTGGGAAGAGGAGTGACCCACCTGGGAGTCGCCACCGACCACGTGATCGAGTCGTTTCGCAACGACCTGTGGCCCGGCTACAAGACCGGATCAGGTGTCCCGGCAGAGCTTCTCGCGCAGTTCCCGCTCCTGGAGAGAGCCCTCGAGGCACTGGGCGTGGTGGTGTGGCCGATGGTGGTGCTCGAGGCGGACGACGCGTTGGCATCGGCCGCCGCCGTGGTGGAAGCCGATCCGGCGGTCGAGCAGGTCGTCGTATGCACCCCCGACAAGGACCTGGCCCAGTGTGTGGTCGGGAGCCGGGTGGTCCAGCTCGACAGGCGCACGGGCGAGGTTCGCGACGAGGACGGGGTGTGGGCGAAGTTCGGCGTCGCGCCACGGTCGATCCCCGACTGGCTGGCTCTCGTGGGCGACTCGGCCGACGGCTTTCCCGGCCTGAGCGGGTGGGGGAAGCGCTCGGCGTCCGTCGTGCTGGCTCGCTACGAGCACATAGGAGCTGTACCCGCCGACTCTGCAGACTGGGACCCGGGGGTGCGCCAAGCGGTGCGCAGCGCGCCGAGGCTTGCGAGCCGTCTCGTCGCCGACAGGGAGCTCGTGTTGTTGTTCCGAGACCTGGCCACGCTCCGGGTGGAACGGTCGCTGCTCGCCGGAACACACAAGCTGCAATGGCGCGGCCCGATGCCGGGGTTCGCCCAGGTGTGCGAGGAATTGGGCGCCCCGGCGCTCGCCGAGCGCGCCGGGTCTCTGCCGAGACGCACTAACCGGTACTGAGGCTGTAGCCGATGCCGGGGGCCGTCCGCAGCAGCGTGCCGGACGGGTCGTGCAGCTTCTGCCGCAGCCGGTGCACGTACGCGTGGAGGTACTGGGCCTCGTCCGCGTAGGCGGTTCCCCATACGGCCACCAGGATCATCTGGTGGGTGCAGGTCTTGCCCGCGTGCTGCGCCAAGTAGGAGAGCACGTCGAACTCCTTCGAGGTGAGCTCTATGTTGGTCTCTTCCAAGCGAGCTTCGCGGTGCACCATGTCCAGCCGGAGAGGGCCGATCGAGATCTCCGCCGGCGATTGCTCGTCGGGGTTCGTCCTTCGGTGACGGATCGCCGTTCGGATCCGTGCTTCGAGCTCCGCCATGCTGAAGGGCTTCGTCACGTAGTCGTCGGCACCCCCGTCCAGCGCAGCGACCTTGCGGTCCTCGGCGTCGGTCGCGGACAACACGACGATGGGGACGTCGCTCCACTGGCGAATCCTCCGACACACCGTGAGCCCGTCCACGTCGGGAAGACCGAGGTCGAGCACTATGACGTCGGGGGAGACGAGGGCGGCCTGCGAGATCCCGTTCTCCCCGTTCGCCGCGCTGGTCACCTCGTGACCACCTGCGCGCAGTCCCAAGCGCAGTGCCAGCAACAGCGAAGGGTCGTCGTCGATCACCAGGACCTTGGCCACCGCAGCTAACCCTTCGCTCCGTTGTGGGCCGCGAGGGGCAGCGTGAACACGAAGCGCGCCCCACCGCCAGGGGGTTCCTCGATCCAGATGCGTCCACCGTGTGCCTCGACGAAGGTCTTGGCCAGGGCGAGCCCGAGACCGGCCCTCCCGCCGGTGTCGAAGCGCACGAAGCTCTCGAAAACGGCTTCGCGTTCACCGGGCGGCACCCCTGGTCCCTTGTCCGCGACAGAGAGCGCGAGATCGCTGTCGTCGAGCTCGCCGGCCACTGTGATGGGGGTGCCCGGGGGGCCGTGGCGGTTGGCGTTGTCCAGGAGGTTCGTGAGCACTTGTCCTATGAGCAGATGGTCCACCTCGACGGCAGGCAGCTGCTCCGGTAGTAGCACTTCTATCTCGTGTTCCTTCAGTGACGGGCGAATTCCCGCCACGACCTCGGTGACGAGGTCGAGCACGGACCACGAGGCCTTGCGGATCTGTAGCACCCCTGCTTCGAGGCGCGTCATGTCGAGCAGGTTGGTGACCAGCCGGGTCAGACGGTCGGCTTGGAGGTCGATGAGGCTGTGCAGCTCGTAGGCGTCGGTCTCGGAGAGGGCGTTGGTAGGGTCCAAGAGGGTGGAGGAAGCGACCTTTATGGTCGCCAGGGGTGTGCGCAAGTCGTGTGAGACCGCTCCGACCAGTGCTCGTCGCAGGCGATCGCTCTCCTCGAGCACCTCGGCGCGAAGCGCACGCTCGTGAAGCTGCGCGCGCTCGAGGGCGAGGGCGAGGTGGTTCGCGAGCGTGGGAAGCAGCTCGCGCAGCGCTGCGTCGCTCGGTACGCCTCGCAGGACCAGAAGGCCCACCGGACGTCCCGACGCGCTCAGGGCGAGCAGCCTGACCGTCTCGCCCGAGGTCTGTGTGTTGAGCGGGACCGGGACCCGCGCCCCCGGGCGCAGCTGCGCCAGTTCGGCCTCGCCGATCGAGGTCCCAGAGGACGCGACCACCTCGAGCCGGCCGTCGACCGACAGCAACAGCGCTACGCCGCTGAGCGCGAAGGACTCGCGCACTTCCTGGACGATCGACTGCCTCAGGTCTGCTACAGGTTTGTCGGCCAGCAGAAGCTCGGAGAGCTCGAAAAGGTGACGGGCGTTCGCCGCGCGCGCATTGGACGCAGCACGCGCCTCGCCCAAGCCCGTGACGACTCGCGCGACGAGCACCATCACGACCGTGTACACGCCCAGCGCCACCCAGTTCTGAGCCGCTCCCACGCGCAGCGTGTAGTACGGAGGGACGAACACGAGGTCGTAGACGAGGAACCCGGCGGCCACGCTGACGAGCCCGGCCACGAACCCTCCCGTGACCACTCCGGCCACCACGGGCACCACGAGCACGAGCCCGGCTGTGGCGACGCTTACGTGCGAACGAAGTGGCAGCATCGCCGCGCCGAGACCCGCGGAGGCGAGGACCCCGACGAGTGATCCTGCGAGCCGCCGGTTCATACAGGGATTGTTCCACCGGACGAGCAGTCCCGGAGCAGTAGCCGGCCCGTTCAGAAACTATTCAGGGGATCGGCCATGTGTTCAGATCCTGTTCAGACAACCTCAGGCATGATCGGTGCATGGCCGATTTCCTCGCAGTCTTGGGCACCGTCGTCTTCGTGGCGGTGATGCTCGGGCTGATCTGGGGGTTCGAGCGGGTATGACCGTCGTACAGGGCATCCTGCTCGCAGTCTCCATCGCAGTCTTCGTCTACCTCGGGCTGGCCCTCTTCAAGCCCGAGTGGTTCTGATCCGGATGGGGTACTTCTGGACGATCTTCGCGCTCGTGGTGACTCTGGCGATCGCGTGGCGCTACCTCGGCTCCTACATGGCGGCGGTGTATGAGGGCCGGGTGACCTACCTGGCTTGGCTCGAGCGCCCCATCTACCGCACGCTCGGGGTGGACCCCGACGCGGAGCAGTCCTGGCAGCGCTATGGAGGGGCGCTCATCGTCTTCTCCGGCGTGGCCATCTTGTTCACCTACGCCATCGAGCGCCTACAGGGCAGCCTGCCACTGAACCCGCAACATCTCGGCGCGGTGAGCCCCGCGCTGTCTTGGAACACAGCGGTGTCGTTCGTCACCAACACGAACTGGCAGAACTACGCGGGCGAGTCGACGATGTCGTACTTCTCGCAGATGGCTGCGCTCACCGTCCAGCAGTTCGCGAGCGCGGCGGTGGGCATCGCGGTCGCCGTCGCGCTCATCCGCGGCTTCGTTCGCAAGGGCTCGCCGACGATCGGGAACTTCTGGGTCGATCTCGTACGGGGCGTGATCTACATCCTCGTACCCATCGCATTCGTGGCAGGGATCATCTTCGTGGGCCAAGGGGCGGTCCAGACCCTGGCAGGCCCGGCGACGATCCACAACACGTTGACCGGGGCGAAGCAGGTGATACCCCGTGGCCCTGTTGGCTTCATGGAGACCATCAAGCAGCTCGGCACGAACGGCGGCGGCTTCTTCAACGCGAACGGCGGACATCCGTTCGAGGACCCCACCGGGGTCACCCACTTCCTGTCGTACTTCTTGCTGCTGAGTATCCCGTTCGCGCTGACCTACACCTTCGGCAAGATGATCGGTGACCGCAGGGACGCAGACAAGAAGGGAAAGGGCGGCGGTACCGGAGGAGTAGGGGGCGGCACGAGGGGAATGGGTAGCGGCACACGCGAAGGCGTGGCCGTGCTCATGGCGATGGTGATCATCTTCGGTGCCTGGGTGGGTTTTGCCTCCTACGCCGAGTCCCGGCCGAACCCGGCGGTCAGCGCCGCGCACGTGGTGAAGCAACCCGAGGGGAACGTGGTGGGCAAGGAGGTGCGCTTCGGGGTACTGCCCACGACGCTGTACGACATCGCGTCCACCCAGACCTCCACCGGGAGCGTCTCGGGCGCCAACGACTCGTTCACACCTATCGGCGGTTTCGCCCTCATGTCGGGGATGATGCTCGGCGAGGTGTCACCGGGTGGGACCGGTAGCGGCCTGTACACGATCTTGCTCTTCGCCCTCATCACGGTGTTCCTGGGAGGGCTCATGATCGGTAGGACGCCTGAGTACCTGGGGAAGAAGATCCAGGCGCGGGAGGTGAAGCTGGCCGCGTTCGGCGTCCTGATCATGCCCATCGTCGTCCTCATCATCACGGGCATCGCCGTCTCGCTGCATGCCGGGCGGGTGGCACCCGGCAATTCCGGTCCCCACGGATTCAGCGAGATCCTCTACGCGTTCACGTCCCAAGCGAACAACAACGGCTCCGCGTTCGCAGGGCTCAGCGGTAACAGCGCCTTCTACAACGTCATGGGCGCGATCGCCATGCTCCTCGGTCGCTTCGCCATCATGGTGCCGGTCCTTGCTCTGGCCGGATCACTAGCCGCCAAGAACGTCGTGCCTGCAGGACTCGGCACGTTCAAGACCGACACGCCTCTGTTCACGGGCCTGCTGATCGGCGTGATCCTCGTAGTGGGCGGCCTCACGTTCTTCCCCGCCGTCTCACTGGGGCCGATCGTCGAGCAGCTCCTTCACGGGAAGCTCTTCTGATGAGCGTCGCGACGGTGCAGACGCACTCAGAGCCGCCCATGGCCAGGGGCGTCGCTCAGTCTCGGAGCTTGTTCGATCGCGAGATCCTCCTCCAGGGTGTGATCGGGTCGTTCAAGAAGCTCGACCCGAGGGTCCAGGTGAAGAACCCGGTGATGTTCGTGGTGCTCGTCGGGTCGGTCGTCACCTTGATCGAGTCGATCGCGCACCCCGGCATCTTCACCTGGAGCATCACGATCTGGTTGTTCCTCACCGTGTTGTTCGCGAACTTCGCCGAGGCGATGGCCGAAGGCCGGGGCAAGGCGCAGGCCGAGACCCTCCGACGCATGCGGGCCGAGACCGAGGCGCGCATGTTGCATCCGGATGGCACCGAGGAGCGAGTGCCCGCCGGGGCGCTCGCAACAGGCGACTGCGTCGTGTGCGAAGCGGGGGACCTCATACCTTCCGACGGTGAGATCACAGACGGGATCGCCTCGGTCGACGAGTCCGCCATCACCGGGGAATCGGCTCCGGTGATCCGCGAGTCCGGGGGCGACCGCTCGGCTGTCACGGGCGGAACGAAGGTGCTCTCGGACCGGATCGTCGTTCGCATCACGGCCGAGCGTGGGCACACGTTCTTGGACCGGATGATCGGCCTCGTGGAGGGGGCCAACCGGCAGAGGACGCCGAACGAGATCGCCCTCACGATCCTGCTCGCCGCGCTCACCATCGTCTTCCTGCCGGTGGTGGTGGTCCTCCAGCCCTTCGGTCACTACTCGGGAACCACGGTGTCTGTGGTGATTCTCGTATCGCTGCTCGTATGCCTGATACCCACGACGATCGGGGCCCTGCTCTCCGCCATCGGCATCGCCGGCATGGACCGTCTCGTCCAGCGAAACGTGCTCGCGATGAGCGGGCGCGCCGTGGAGGCGGCGGGAGACGTGCAGACGTTGCTCTTGGACAAGACCGGCACTATCACCCTCGGGAACCGGATGGCCTCGCGATTCGTGGCGGTAGAGACAGGGGGTGAGGAGTCGCTCGCCGAGGCCGCGCAGCTCGCCTCGTTGGCGGACGAGACCCCCGAAGGCCGATCCATCGTGGTGCTGGCGAAGGAGCGCTTCGCCATTCGGGAGCGAGATCTGGGCGAGGGGCGCCAATTCATCCCCTTCTCCGCCACCACCCGCATGTCAGGACTCGACATGGACGGCCGGCGCATCCGGAAGGGCGCAGCCGACGCAGTGTGCCGGTGGGTCACCGACCAGGGCGGCAGCATTCCGCCCGGTCTCGACGAGACCGTGGAGCAGATCTCTCGTTCGGGCTCCACCCCGCTCGTGGTGGCCGACGGACCGAAGATCCTCGGTGTGATCGAGCTGAAGGACGTCGTGAAGGAGGGAATCCGGGAGCGCTTCGACGCGCTGCGCGCAGTGGGCATCCGGACCGTGATGATCACCGGGGACAACCCACTCACCGCTGCAGCGATAGCCCAGGAGGCGGGTGTGGACGACTACCTGGCCGAGGCCACGCCTGAAGCGAAGATGGACCTGATCAGGACCGAGCAGGGGGGCGGGAAGCTCGTGGCCATGACCGGGGACGGGACCAACGACGCTCCCGCGCTCGCACAAGCCGACGTCGGGGTGGCGATGAACACCGGGACCACGGCCGCCAAGGAGGCCGGGAACATGGTCGACCTCGACTCGAACCCCACCAAGCTGATCGACGTGGTCGAGGTCGGAAAGCAGCTGCTCATCACGCGCGGCGCGCTCACCACGTTCTCGGTTGCAAACGACGTGGCCAAGTACTTCGCCATCATCCCTGCGCTCTTCGTCGCCACCTACCCGCAGCTCAACGCGCTCAACATCATGAAGCTCCACAGTCCGAAGAGCGCCGTGCTCTCCGCGGTGATCTTCAACGCGCTCGTGATCATTGCGTTGATCCCGCTCGCGCTTCGCGGAGTGCGGTGGCGACCGAGCAGCGCCGTGGCGGTCCTGCGACGCAACGTGTTCACCTACGGCGTCGGCGGCCTCGTAGTCCCGTTCGCGTTCATCAAGCTGATCGACCTCATCCTGACGGCGCTCCATGCCTACTGAGATGCCTGAGAGGCGCTTAGCGGTGAGGGGGCACTGATGCTCGTCCATCTGCGTCGTTCGGTCGTCATCTCGATCATCTTCCTGGTCGTGCTGGGGCTGATCTATCCGCTTGCAGGCACGGGGTTGTCGCAGCTGCTCTTCCGGCACCAGGCCGACGGGTCGCTCACCGCCTACGGGTCGACTCTCATCGGCCAGCAGTGGTCGGGGCCGAGGTGGTTCCAGGGGCGTCCCGACGGCACGGTGCTCACTACCGGGCCAGGCGGAGTGCTGGTGTCGGGCACCAACCAGCCAGGGCCACGCTCGAAGACCCTCGAGAAGGCCGTGGCGAAGCAGGCAGCCTTGCTGAGGAAAGAAGGCATCGTCCCTACGAACGACCTGGTTACCACCTCGGGCAGCCTCGTTGACCCCGACATCAGCCCTGCAGACGCATATGCCCAGGTTAATGCCGTCGCCGCGGCACGGCACCTTCCGGCCAGTACCGTGCGACGTCTCGTTGCCACTCACGTCCACACGAAGGAGCTCGGCTTCTTGGGTGCCGACTACGTGACGGTCCTGGAGCTGAACGAGGTCCTCGCCCGGCTCGGGTGAGCTCTTCGAGCTAGAGACGCCGCCTTCGTGGGTCAAGGCCATAGATTGCGAACAGGCCGATCGACAGAGTTGACCGGCCGAGAGCAATTTGGGTTATGACCACGAGAGAGGCCGTCGATCGGTTCGCTGATCGTCAACGGATGATCGCCAACGAAGGAGCAAACGTGGCCCGGGCGACCCGATCGGACGCCACCAGCGTCGTGGAGGCGGCCGGGCACTTCCGCATCTATCTGGGTGCTGCCGCCGGTGTGGGCAAGACCTACGCGATGCTGGACGAGGGGCAACGCCGCCACGGCAGAGGCGCCGACGTGGTGATCGGTTTCGTGGAGTGCCACGGGCGAAACCTGACGAAGGAACGAGTGGAGGGACTGGAGGTAGTCCCGCGCAAGGTCGTCGAGTACCGCGGCACCCGCTTCGAGGAGATGGACCTCGACGCCGTGTTGAAGCGGCACCCGAAGGTCGCTCTCGTCGATGAGCTCGCGCACACCAATGTTCCCGGCTCGGGCCGCCACGAGAAGCGGTGGCAGGACGTGTTGGAGCTCCTCGAGGCGGGGATCGACGTGATCACGACCGTGAACATCCAGCATCTGGAGAGCATTGCGGACGCCGTGGAGCGAATGACCGAGGTGCAGATCCGCGAGCGGGTCCCGGACTGGGTCGTGCGCATGGCAGACCAGATCGAGCTGATCGACTCCTCGCCCGAGCAGCTGCGGCGCAGGATGCTCCACGGCAACATCTACCCGCAGGAGAAGGTCTCCCAGGCCCTCACCAACTTCTTTCGCACCGACAACCTGATCGCGCTGAGAGAGCTCGCGCTGCGGTTCCTGGCCGACGAGACCGAAGAGGAGCTCCTCGAGCACCTGCAGCGACACCAGGCCCAGGTCCTCTGGGAGACGACGGAACGGATCCTCGTCGGGGTGACCGGCGCTCCGGGAATTGAGGCGATCGTCCGGCGCGCTGCCAGGATGGCCGCCCGGCTGAAAGCAGATCTTCACGTGCTCCACGTGATGAGCGGCGATGTGGAGAATCGGTCGGGTACCGAACGCGTCGCGGCCGTGCGCCGCCTCGCATCGGATATAGGCGCGCACTGGCACGAGGTGCGAGCCGACGACCCGGGAAAGGCGTTGATGGAGTTCGCTCGCACCCACCAGATCACCCAGATCATCCTGGGTTCCAGCCAGCGCAGCCGTTGGCAGGAGCTGATCGGTCGCGATTCCATCATTCGCACGGTTCGGCGGCTGGCGGCGTCGGCCAGCATCGACCTGCACATCATCGCGAGGCGCGACGAGTCCACCGAGCCGGAGATGGCCAACCAGCCGGAGGAGTCCTAGAGCAGGACTCGTCCAAATGTGTCCAGAATGTGGGCCAAGTGTGTCCAAGAAGCGTGTGCAGACGCGCAAGGACGTGAGCCGAGCACTGCTCGGGCCCGCCAGGACCTGGATCCCCGCCAGATGGCCAGTTCAGGAAGCTTGACGGCCGACAGAGGCCAAACGCGGGTCGACCATGGGTCTATCGACTCTACGGATTCTCCGAAGTCGGAGTATCGTAATTACCCGGGTCCCCCTATTGGCACGTAGGCCGTCAGGCCGAGCCGGTCCCGCTTCACTCGGTCGTGGCGGCCTGGAGGTGATGATGACATGACCGTCTATGCCGCTCCGCTCGCTGACATCGAATTCGCTCTGGGATTGGTCGGGCTCGACGAGCTGTCGAAGCTGCCCTGCTATGAGCACTCCGACCTGGCCACCGTGAGGGACCTGTTGGCCGAGCACGGCCGCTTCGTGGCGGAGCAGATCGCCCCTCTGAACACGATCAGCGACGAGAAGGGCAGCTATCTCGATCCCTCCGTCGGACATGTGGTCACACCCGAAGGCTTCAAGGAGGCCTACCAGCTCTACGTAGAGGCCGGCTGGGGCACCGTGAGCTTCGATCCGGAGCACGGCGGCGGTGGCTTCCCCGGGTTGGTGGGGTCTGCTCTTGTCGAGATGCTGGTGTCGGGCTGCTTCGGGTTCGCGATGTGCCCCGGGTTGACCCACTCGGCCGCCGATCTGCTCGCGCGGTTCGCGAGCGAAGAGCAGAAGCAGAAGTTCCTCCCCAAGATGGTGCCCGGGGTCTGGACCGGCACCATGGACCTCACGGAGCCGGACGCGGGGTCCGACCTCGCGCAGGTGCGGACCATTGCCAAGCCCTGCGACGACGGAACGTGGCGGGTGACGGGCAGCAAGATCTTCATCAGCTGGGGTGACCACGACATGGCCGAGAACATCGTGCACCTCGTCCTGGCCCGTACCCCAGATGCCCCTGCCGGGACCCGGGGCATCTCGTTGTTCGCCGTTCCTTCTCGTCTGATCGGCCCCGACGGCGAGGCAGGCGCGCCGAACACGGTTAGCTGTGCCTCCACCGAGCACAAGCTCGGCATCCGCGGTAGCGCCACCTGCACGATGGCGTTCGACGACGCCCAGGGTGAGCTGGTAGGGGAGCTTCACAAGGGCCTGAAAGCCATGTTCATGATGATGAACGCGTCCCGGATCGGGGTCGGCATCCAGGGACTTGCCGTGAGCGAGCGTGCCTACCAGGCGGCTGTTGCGTACGCGGCCGAGCGCCGACAGGGTCGCATGATAGGTGGTGACCCGACGCCGGTGACGATCATCAACCACCCGGACGTGCGGCGCATGTTGACGACGATGCGGGCCGAGATAGAAGCCATGAGATTGCTGCTCTACACCACTTCCTACTCCGTGGACATGGCGCGAAAGCTCCCCGACGGGCCGGAGAAGGAAGCGGCGGACCGCATGGAGGCCTTCTTGACCCCCATCGCGAAGGCCTGGCCGACGGACCTAGCCAACGAGGTGACGTCGCTCGCCATCCAGGTCCACGGGGGTGCCGGGTACGTGGAGGAGACCGGGGTGGCGCAGTACTACCGCGACGCCCGGATCACCGCCATCTACGAGGGCACCAACGGGATCCAGGCCATGGACCTGGTGGGCCGGAAGCTACGCATGGACGAAGGCGAGCCGATGCTGCAGGTCGTGGCCGGCATGCGCGACGTCTCGGCCCGCCTCAGCTCAGTCGGCCACGAGGTCGAGGCCAAGCAGCTCCTCGAGACGGCCGAGGTCTGGAGCGACACGGCCCGGTGGATCGTAGAGAACCTCATGCCGCATACCCTCGACGTCTTCGCCGGCGCTTCGCCGTTCCTCACCATGTCGGGTCTCGCCGTGGGCGGATGGCTGATGGGTAGGCAGTTGCTGGCTGCCAAGTCTGCGGGGACCGACAAGGTTGCCGAAGCCCGGGTCGTCTCGGCGTCGTTCTTCCTCACCCAGCTGTTGCCCGAGGCAGCAGGCTTGGCCCCGGCAGTGCGTGCCGGGCTCGACAACCTGCTCAGCCCAGAGGCGCTGGGAGCCGAGGCCTGAACGATCCCGGTTCCCGTCAGGCGCGTCGGAGCACGAGCAAAGTTCGGCGCGGTCGGAAGGACCTCGGACACCTGAGCGCGGGTCAGCCCGCGCGCAGCTCCTTCTTGAGGATCTTCCCTGTGGGGCCCTTGGGGAGCTCGGTGACGATGTTGATATCACGCGGGTACTTGTAGGCCGCCAGTCGTTCCTTGCAGTAGGCGATGAGCTCGTCGCTCGTGGCGTGAGCGCCCTGCGCGAGGGCTACGACGGCGACGACCTCCTGACCCAGCTTCTCGTCGGGCCGGCCGATGACGGCGGCCTCGGTGATCGCGGGGTGTTCGTAGAGGACGTCTTCGATCTCGCGCGGGTAGACGTTGAAGCCGCCGCGGATGATGAGGTCCTTCTTCCGGTCGACGATGAACAGATAGCCGTCCTCGTCGGCGTAGGCGAGGTCTCCGGTGTGGAACCAGCCACCGGCGAACGCTTCCTTGGTCGCTTCAGGGTTCTTGTAGTAACCCTTCATCACGTTGTGCCCGCGGATGACGATCTCACCGACGTTCTGCGAACCTGGCGGGAGCGGCCGCTCGTCCGGGTCGACGATCCGGATCTCGACGCCCCACACCGGTTTTCCGATCGAACGCACCTTGCGCTGCTCGGCGCTGGCATTGAACGTCGCCGTGCTGGCGGTCTCCGACAGGCCGTAGCCCTCGAGGATCACCATGCCGTGGAACTTGTCCTCGAACGCCTTGATGACCTCGCCCGGGATGGCGTCGCCGCCCGACACACCCCTGCGCAGCGAGGACACGTCACGTTGTGCGAGGTCGGCTCGCAGCAGTTCGAAGTACATCGTGGGGACGCCGGAGAAGATCGTGCAACGATGACGTTCGATCAAGTCGAGCACCTGCTCCGCCTGAAATCGCGGTACGAGCACGATCGTGCCGCCGTAACGGACGCTGACGTTGAGCACGCTCGACAACCCGAACACGTGGAACAGCGGTAGGACGGCGACACCGATGTCGTCGTCCTCGAACCCGAACAGGTCGCCCGCCACCGTGCAGTTCATGTACAGCTGGAAGTGGGTGAGCTCGGCTCCCTTCGGTTTTCCGGTCGTGCCGCTCGTGTAGAGAAGGACCGCTGTGTCGTCGGCGTTCGTCGACTCGATCTCGCCGGTGTCCGTGCCCGCGTACAGGTCGTCGAAGTCATGGGTGCCGGGGGGACGTTCGTCGCCTCCAGGCATGCCTACGACGTACGTCGTAACGCCTCCGGCCTGCGATGCGCCCTTTACCGCCTCTTCGGCGAACATCGTGAAGGTGACGAGCATCTTCGCGTCGGAGTCCTCGAGGTAGTAGGCGATCTCCGGGGCTCGCAGGAGCGGGTTGAGAGGGCACATGACGAGGCCTGCTTTGAGAAGGCCGAAGTAGGTGAAGATGAACTGAGGGAGATTGGGCAGCTGAACCGCGACCACCTCGCCGCGCTCGAGCCCGAGATCCAGCAGGCTGGTAGCGACACGACCCGAGATCTCGTCCACCTGGGCGTACGTGAAGGTCAGCTCGGCGAAGTAAGCCAGCGGCTTGGCCGGGTCCGACTTCCGGGACTCACGCAGGATCGTAGCGAGGTTGAAACTCATTCGGCTCCTAGTGCGAACGAAGCCAGTTCTGATTCGAAGGAAGCCACTTCGTTCCCCCTGTCCGACCGGCCTCACCGTCACCTGTGAGGAGCGGCCGGTTGCTCACGAGACGCCACACTACGCGAACACGGCAGCCGACGTGCTAAGCGTGTCCCTCGAGAACACCGCGGAGGACCTGACGAGGTCCTGGAGGCCGAGCCCGGTTCGTGGACCTAGGGCCTTCACCGTCGTTCACACCGGCCTGTAACGGCGAACATCCCACATGACGGCGCCCGGGCGACGAACCGCCCTCGGGCCGTTCGGATGGCCGCGGGTCCTGTCGTTGGACGTCGACGCCAACGACTTCGTGAGGATCAGCGAGTCCGGTCAGGCCAGTGGCTTCGTCGACGTCTTGCCGCGCGCCCTTAGGACGAGGATCCGGAGGAAGACTGCGGAGGCTGGGGCATCCAACTGCTTCCGTTGCTCTGGAGCAGCGTGCGGTCCCTGACCTCCTTCGCGGTGGCCGTACCGTTGTTGTCGAGCGCGAGGACGGTGACCGTGTCACCTTGCTTCACGCTCGAGATGCCCATCTCGCCGCCGTTCACGGAGGTCCCCGAGTCGACGGTGAACGTCGCGGAGGTGCCGTCGGAGCTCTTCACCCCCAGCGACCACGTGCTGCCCGACGTGTTGGTGATGCTCGAGACCGTGCCTGTGCGCTCGTCCAGCGTTTCGTAGCCGTTGGGACCCTGGATCGTGAATTGACCGTGGATCACGGGACCGCCCGTCATGCCGAGGCCCAGACCCGGACCACCGATGCGTGGTCCCGCTGCGGGGGATGTGCCGGTCGAGCTCGAAGTGCCGGCCAGGTTCGACGCTGAGGGAGTCCCACCCGGTGAAGTTGCGGCGCTGGCGATGAGCGTCGCTCCGATCGCCACGCCGGCCGCGATTCCGACGCCTACGCCGGCTTTCACGAGACCGCGCCCGATCGAATGCCGTCGGGGCATCGGCGACGGTGCCGGGGGAGCTTGCGACGTGGGGGGAGTTCCCCAGGCGTAGGCGCCATACCACGGCTGTGGTACTTGATAAGAGGGCGGAGGGGGCGCCTGGGGCGGCTGTCCGCGCTGTGGTTCGCTCGGTCCCTGGTCCATCTCGGTCCTCCTTGTCTTGCTTGTCTTGCCTTTGCAAGTCCCGTCTGCCGATCCTTCAGGGCTGAAGGTGGGCATCCGGTGCTAGAGGTGCTAGAGGCGCAGCTATTTCAAAGCTCAAGGTACGACACCAACCTGTGGCGAAGCTGAGACTTGCTGTGCGAGATCTGAGATCTGGGCCCGGTGGACAGGCGTCCTCGGTCGGTGGCTTCGGTTCCCGAGCGCCGGCATTGTTCGGCCGGCGAGCCTCGAACTCAGCCAGTGGCCTTCGCCCCGCGCTCGATGTCCACGAGATGGTGCTTGGTCTCATGGGCAATTCGGCGAATGACGTCCAGGGCGGTGATCGTGCCGAGCTCGGGGTGGGCGGTCTCGACCCCGGCTGGAGCCTCCTCGGCAGCGGTCACCCATTCCTCCACGGCCCTCGCATGTGCACGCAGCCCGACCGGAACCGAGAGGTTCGCATAGCTCCTCACCCTGGCCAGCTCGTTCTCGTCCCAACAGGGCACGCCGATCGTCGGTTCGAGGGTCAACGTCCACAGCCGTTCGGTCCCGATGCGCAGAACATCCACCATGTGCCAGAGGTACTCGCAGGGAGACCAGACGCCAGGCCGCGTGGAGAGCCGTGGGTTACGAACCATGAGGGCACGGACGTATCGGGGAGGCGATTGGCGAACGAGGCCCAAAGCCTCCTCGCGGTCCATGGTCCACGAGAACAGACAGGCCGGGCACGGATCCAGCTCAGTGGTGTAGCGCATTGGTCGATCGTAGGACCTCGACATGCCCGGCGATGCAAGACGGCCATGGCCGTGGCCAGCCCTCGAAGAGAGCCCGCGCACCGTACGATGGCCATGGTGCTTGCCAAGCTCTCCGTCGTGGTCGATCGCACAGTCGGGCGCCGTTTCTACCGGATCCACCGGTTCGTCTACCGATGGACGGGTGGGCTCATCGGTCACCGCACCCCCGTGGGACCGATGCTTCTGTTGACCACGATCGGCCGGAAATCCGGTCACCGCAGGACGACGCCGCTCCTGTACATGCGCGACGGTTCCGGCTTTGTGGTCGTCGGTTCCAACGGCGGACGTGACGAGCCGCCTGCGTGGCTGCTGAACCTGTCCGCTAGACCGGTTGCAGAGTTACAGGTTGGACACCGAACGCTTCAGGCAGACGCCCGCATCCTGACCGGCGAGGAGCAGACGGTCATGTGGCCTCGCCTGCTCGAGCAGTACAAGGGCTGGGGCTATTACCAAGGACTCACCGGACGTGAGATCCGAGTGGTCTCGTTCTTGCCCCGGACTCCAGGATGACTCGCGGCTCGATGCGGTAGCGGACCGGCACCTTAGGGGAATCAGAGGGTCAGCCGAGGTCGGCGATGACCCCGCTCGTAAGCGTCGTCAACTCGTCGAGCGACGTCGGGAACACCGCGTTGGGGGTCCCCGCGGCCGCCCAGATCACGTCGAACCGCTCGAGGCTCTCGTCGACGACCGTCCTCATCGGGCGCGGATGCCCGACGGGGGCGACACCCCCGATCGGAAAGCTGGTGGTCTCCCTCACCACCTCCGCGTCGGCCTTCTTGATGCCGTTGACACCCAGAGCTCGACTTGCCCTCTCTGGATCGACCCGGTGGTCACCCGCCACCAGCAGGAGCACCGGCTCGCCGTCAGCCACGAAGACGAGCGATTTCACGATCTGGCCGACCTCGACACCGAGGCTCTGAGCGGCATCCCCGGCGGTCCGGGCCGAGGACTCGACCTCGAGCACCCGTGCTGGGGAACCGGCGGCTTCGAGCACCTCTTGGACACGCCGCGCATTGCGGTGAAGAGCGTTCTGCTTCCCTCTGTCCATGCCTGTCAGTCTGGGCCTATCAGTCTGCCCGTGCTCGGTGCAGCACGATAAGTCGATTGTTCCGGCTCACTTCGACGCGCCATAGCCGCCCTTCGTCACCGTCCGGGCGAGGATCCCGAGGGTGGCTCGCAGCGCCCCTTCGGAAAGAACCGGAAAGATCCCGGCCTCCTTCCATACAGGGTCTATGGACGACCAGTCGTAGTACGAGGTGACGAGCGTCCCACCTTCGATGGGCGCGAGCGTGTAACCGTAGACGTGGCCGATCTGCGGGCGGATCTGGCCGAGGATCGTCCACGCGATCTCGCGGTCTGGGATGAACGTCGTGATCGTGACGGTCACGTCGTATTCGCCCATCGGGTAGTCGTTCAGGGCCTCGCGATCCATGTGCACCACGAAGCTGTCGCCGACCGTGGTTACTGGCTCGCCCGTGGCGCCCATTAGCATCCCTGAGCTGTCGATTGCCACATGACCTTGCGGGTCGCACAGCAGCCTGAAGATCGTCGCTGGGTCCGTCGCGATGGTCCGCTGGACCTCCAACCGCGTGCTTGTCATCTGCGGATCCTTCCACAGAGGGCGGTACTCGATATCGAACGGGCATGATCGCCGGCGCTCTCTCGGTCAGACGTGCGTGCCTTCAGCAGATACGGCGACCCGATCGAGAGTGACCACCATTCCAGCTCGGTTGTGGGACGCGCGGTCACCGACCCCGCTGACGGCTCCGCCAAGCCAGGTCGCGAGCTTGCCTCGCTGGTCGGTCCATGTCTCGGCCACCCGGCAGCCACCGGTGTCGGTCGGATCGAAGCGATATTCCCAACGAGCGACTCGCATCCCGGCGGCCTTCACTTCGAATGCGAATACACGAGCTGGCTCGGATTGGACGACCCTGCAGGCCGTCCTCCACTGCCGTCTGCCGTGCCGGTTCGTCCCCCGAAAGCGCGCACCCGCGACAGGCTCACGCAGATCACCGATCCACTCACAGCCGACGTTCTCAGGAGAGAACTCACCCATACGCGTCACATCGGAGATCAGTGCCCAAACTGCCTCCGGCGGTGCCCCGATGTCACGATCCACCGTCACGCTGTCGCTCATGTCGATCACCCTAACTCGCGCCAGGCAAGCGAACACGCCCAGCTACGTACTATCGATGACGTATAGGTTGGTGTCGGCAATTCGACAATGGCGGCTTGGCTCGAGCGGCGCGCCGCTCGCCGTGATCGCCCGCGTTACGAGGGAGGACTCGTGCGACCGATCGTCGGCTTCACGGTCACCTGCACGGTGGCCGTCACAGCGTTGCTCGTGCCGGTGTCCGAGGCATCGGCCGCGCCGATCGCCTTGTTGCCGTTCGGGGGCCACGGATCCATTGACGGGGCCTACGTCGTAGGTGCCACTCCGAACTCCCGCCTGAGGGTGGTCAACGCAGCCGGGACCACGGTCGGATCCGGGGTCGTCGACAGGCTCGGCAGCCTCTTCGTGCGCAATCTCACACCGGGTGCCGGGTTCCGCTTCGAGGAAGGTACCGGAGCGAGCAAGCGTGCCACAGGGGCGTTCTCGATCCTGTCCACAGTGTCGACGCCGCCTCCGTCGTTCTATTCCTCCCAGCACCTCCACGCCGGTCTCAACTTCGTGCGGATGCGTGACGGCATCCTGCTGGCAGCCACCGTGCGCCTGCCACCCGGCACGATCCTGGCCGACGGCCCGTTCCCGACGGTGATCGAGTACTCCGGATACGCGGTCGCCGCTCCACACAACCTGATCAACGCACTGGAGGGGACCGCGCCGGTGGACGATCCGCTGCTCCCCGATACCGCTACGGTGGTCGGCTCCGTTCTCGCGCCCCTCATGGGTTTCGCCACGGTCAGCGTCCAGATGCGCGGGACGGGCTGCTCGGGAGGGGCCTTCGACCTGTTGGGTCTTCCGTCGGACTACGACGGCTACGACGTCGTCCAGACGGTCGGGGCGCAAGCCTGGGTGTTGCACCACAAGGTCGGCATGGTGGGGATCTCCTACTCGGGCTTCTCCCAGCTCGTGGTGGCGGGCACGGCCCCCCCGGACCTGGCCGCCATCGCCCCTCTCAGCCCCACCGACGACCTGTTCTCTACCGGTTACCCCGGGGGGATCTACAACGACGGATTCGCCAAGAGCTGGATCGCCCAGCGCATCGTCGACGCCGAGCCCGCGCCGCAGGGCGGCCAACCGTGGGCGACGGCCGAGATCGCGGCGGGCGACAAGACCTGCCTCGCGAACCAGCGCCTCCATCTCCAGGCCCAGAGCCTCGAATCCCTCGTAGGTCCGGGGTTGGCCCGGACCCCGTCGTTGTTCGACCCGCGCTCGCCTGAGGTGTGGGCCTCGCACATCAAGGTGCCCGTCTTCCTGGTCGGCGCCCTCGAGGACGAGGAGGTGGGTCCCCAGTGGCCGGACCTCATCACTGCCTTGAAGCGCGACAAGGACGTCTACGTCACGATGCTGAACGGAACCCACACCGACTCGCTCGGGCCCGACACGATCTCCCGGTGGCTGGAGTTCCTCGACATCTACGTGGCCGGACGCGTGCCGAGCACAGCTCCCACCCTGGCGTCGCTCGCACCCGCCCTGTACGCGAGCGTCACGAACGGAGCAAAGTTCGTCGTGCCCCCCGCGATCCGCTTCACGACGGAGCCCTCCGCGGCTGCGGCCGAGGCGGCTTTCGCGGCGCACGATCCTCGGGTTCGGGTGCTCTTCGACAACGGCGGTGGCAGCCTCGGCCCCGGTTCTCTCCAACCCACCTTCGAGGCCGGTTTCTCCACCTGGCCCCCGGTCGGGACCATCGTCCGCGAGCGCCTCGGCCCCGGTGGCTCGCTCAACGCGAGCCCACTGCACAATTCCTCCACAGTCGCTTTCCGCCCCGACCCGGCCGTCCGACCCGCCGACGATCTGCCGTCTTCGGCCAACGCGTGGGCCGCCCAGCCACCCTACGACTGGAAGACGGTTCCGGCGGCCAACGGGATCGCATTCGAAACCCCGGTGTTCACCGAGGCGACGACCATCGTCGGTCCCGCAAGTCTCGACCTGAGACTCGAGTCGACGGCGCGCGTCACCGATCTCCAGGTGACCGTGACCGAGGTCCGACCCGGCGAGACAGAAGAGGAGTACGTCACCTCAGGCTTCGTGCGAAGCAGCAACCGCACTTTGTCTACCACCTCGACCACCCTCGCCCCCGTTCCCACCTATCTGGCATCGGATCGTCACAACCTGCCGAAAGGGCGCTTCAGCCTCGTCCGCATACCGATCAATCCCATTGCCCATACCTTCCGGGCGGGCACCCGCCTGCGCATCGTCATCTCCGCACCCGGCGGCGATCGTCCGTCGTGGACGTTCGACACACCGGCGACGCACAGCTCGGTCATCGATACCGTGGCGCTCGGAGGCGTAAAGGGCTCGTCGCTCGTCGTCAACGAGGTACGCGGGGTCGTTCCCACGACCAACTTGCCCGTGTGCGGGGCGCTGCGGGGCGAACCGTGCCGGGCGTACTCTCGCCTGGGCAATCAGAGCTGATCTACCCCAGCCCAGATGCTGGTTCGCACGCGGGCTGTCCGGCCGACTTGTCCTCGAGCATCCCACCGTCGGCGCGGGTGGCGCGTCCCCCGAGAGGCATCCGGAGCACGAATTGAAGGTGGCAGGTCGCTCAGGCGATGAGTCTGTGAGGGGCTCTCACGCGCCGGACGACAAGACCGACGAGACGGGGCTCGAGCTGCCCGTCGCAGTTGCCGACACGACCTCGCCCCAGCTCGAGAACTTCACGACAGAGGTGCCGGACTGCGCGCCTTGACGTGCGTGGGCCACACCATGGTCACAAGTCGAGGGCGCCGAACCTGACGCCCGTGAGCTTCTCGGACACCTCCCACAGGCGCCGGGCGGTCTCGGGGTCTCTGGCAGCTCGTACGAACGGTATCTGTCTCGGGTGTCCACGCATGGCGAAGAGGCGGTCGGGGCCGAAGTACTGACCGCCACGAACTCCCGGGACCGTCGCGCCGTAGAGGATCGAGAGTGCCCCGACGGCGGCCGGCTGGGCGAACACCGAGTTCCCGAGGTCGTTGAGTCTCTCCAAGGTCTTCGACCCGCTCATCCGCGGGCCGACGGCCTGCAGGTTGGTGGCCGCGTAGCCGGGGTGGGCCGCGACGCTTGAGAGGTCCACGCCTCGCTGTGTCGCCCTCCGGTCCAGCTCGAGCGCGAACAGCTGGTTCGACAGCTTTGCCTGGCAGTAGGCGGCCCACTTGCCGTAGCGGCGTGAACCCTGGAGGTCGTTGAATTTGATGCGACCCATCCTCGCCATCGGGCTGCTGACGGTGACGACTCTGGCGCCGGGGCGGGCGAGCAGGCTGTCGAGCAGCAACCCGGTGAGAGCGAAGTGACCGAGGTGGTTGGTGCCGAACTGCATCTCGAAGCCGTCGGCGGTCTCTCGACGGGGGATCGCCATCACCCCGGCGTTGTTGACGAGGATGTCCAGACCATCGTGTTCGGTGGAGAAGTCAGCCACGGACTTGCGCACTGACGCAAGGTCGGCGAGGTCGAGCTGGTCGAGCCTCACGTCGGCGCCGGGCACGGCCTGACGGATACGTTCGATGGCATCGGCACCCTTGCGCTTGTCCCGGCATGCGAGCACGACATGGGCGCCCGCTCCGGCCAGCGCCAGCGCGGTCTCGAAGCCCAGACCGCTGTTGGCCCCCGTGACGACAGCGACGCGACCGACGAGGTGCGGGATGTCTTGTGCCGTCCACCGTGCCACGAACGAGACCCTATGCGGAACCAGCGGGACCCTGCCGGTTGACGTCTGTCTTCAGGTGCTTGCCGGGCGCGCGAGCCCGGTCACGCGCTGTTGCGTCGCGGTCACCGGGTGCTAGTGGTGTACGGACGATACGAGGAGGAAGAGATCGAGAAGCGCGAATCCAGCTGTCGCGAGGATGATGGAGCGGAGAATCCATGCGGAGAAGCCCCTTGCGATGTCGGCTCTGACCGGTCGTCGTGTGATGCTGAGGACGTTCGAGAAGTGCAGAACGACGCGTGGATCGCGAAGCCCTACCGTAGTACCGCTCGATCCGGGGCCTTCATGGATCCGATCGGTCATCGTTCACCGCCCCAGGAACACGGTGTCGGAATCGGGATCACGGGAGCGCGAAATCATCTCTGCTGGATCGACTTGGTGGCGTTGTGGTCGGATCAGGACCGTCTGGGTCGAAAAGCGCAGTGCTTCGCGGCCGAGGACAAGCACGACGAGCACGAACGCCAAGATCCAGCCGACGGCGTCGACGTGTCGGCCGCGCAAGAGCTCGACCGCGGTCACCGCGAGCACGACCAGCACGGGAACATAAGGAGCCACCAGCGACGTCGTCGATACGTCGCCCTGCTTCGCCTCGCGTGAGGGTGCCGTGATCGTCCACAACGCTCCCAGACCGATCAACAGGTAGCCGGCGACCCAGCCGGTGTCCAGGAACGTGCCGTTGCCGTACTTGTTGACGACCGTCAGATAGAAGAAGGAGCTGTCGGCTACGGCGAAGGCGACGACTCCGGCCATCACCATGCCCAAGCTTGTCCGTCCCCTCTGTCCGGCCCGTGCGATCAGGATGATGACCAAGGACACCATGACCACGTCACTCGTGGGGTATGCGAGCGAAAGAACGGGCTTGAGCACGCTGCCTCCATGGGAGTGGTACAGGGGTCCTAGGATGGTTGCCCAACTGGCGAAGAGCAGCGACATCGCGATGATGCAACCATCGAGGAATCCCTGGATGCGATGCGTGACTCGTCGCGGGGAGCTGGGGAAGGACAAGAGCCCGACACACGTCAGGGGAACCGCGGTGAGGAACCCGACATCGGCGAACGACGGGAACGGCACCTGTATTCCGTCGATGAGGGCGTAGTAGCACCACAGGGCCTGTCCTACTGCCCACGCGAAGCTCGACATGGCAAGAAGCGTCCAACCCCACCGGCCCGGTGATGCACGCCGGGCTGCCGCGCCGCATAAGACGGTGGCGCACAACGGCGCGAGCAGTTGTCCGATGTCGTCGACCCAAACCGTCGCTCGCGCCCCGTCGATGCCGACGATGGTCCACAGCAAGAAGACGAGGATCGTCGATCCAGTCAGCACCGATCCGACGAGGAATTTCTGTCTCGATCCGGCCTCGAGGACCAGGCGAGCCTCACGGTGAGCCACCGCAACTGTATCGGCGAAATCGCCAGGGAATTTGAGCTATAGGTGCCGAACAACCCATGCACAGGTTCTGGGAACGTGCTCAGTCGGGACTCGGCGTGGCGCCGGCAAGTCGGATCTCCTCCACCAGGGCGGCGAGGCGGTCGTAGTGCGAACCCTGCCAGTAGACCCGGTGGCAGCCCGGGCACGTCCGAAAGTCGTCATAGTCCCGTCGTGTCCGGGGCGGTAGACGGTGTTCCACCGCCTCTTTCGCCACGGGCTCGAGCACGCCGTTGCACTTGAGGCATCGGCCGAACGGGGCGATGGTCCCGAACAGGTCGAACCGGCGCAGGATCTCGACGACCTGGCGACGGCGGTCGGTCTCGTGGACGAGATAGCCGTGTGTGACCCTGGCGCGTTTCAAGATGCCACGGTCCCTGGTGAGAAGGATGCGCCTTTCGTCAACCGAGATCGCGGCCAGCTCGTCATCGGTGATGTCGTTTCGCCACACGGAATCGAAGCCGAGGAGCCGCAGCGTCCGCGCGAGTCGGCCGAGATGGATGTCGAGCACGAACCGTGGCTCGCGCAGCGGTCTCGTGTGCAGTCGCACGAGCGGTGAGACATCGAGCGCCTCGAACACCGGGTACACGCTCACGCGGTCGCCTTCGCTCACCTTGTGCCCGAAGTCCACGGACTCGCCGTTCACCAAGATCACGTCGATCTCGGTGTGCGGCACCCCGAAGGACTCTGCCAGGTCTTTGACGGTGGTGCCGGCGCCCACCTCGAGCGTGATCGGTCGGCCACGCCGTCGCGGTGGCAGCAGGTCGTTCAACTCGGCGTAGAAGCGGACTTCGACGTGATCGGGCATCCGAGCGCAGCGTAGGGTCTGGACGCGGGTTCTCGAGTAGTTCCCGCGACGGCCAACCAGCTCACCCTGCCGAGGCATCGGCCGTCGATCGCCGAATCGAAGCTAAGGTCAGGGTCACCGGCACGAAGCGCACCGTGCGAACCGTGTGAGAGAAGAAGAACAAGATGTACGACTTTCTTCTGACCAGCGAGCAGCGCGAGCTCAAGGACGAGGTGCGCGACCTCGTGCACTGGGTCCCTCGCGAGATGATCGTGAAGATGGACAGGGACGAGATCCGCTTCCCGCGCGAGTTTCTTCACGAGGCCGGAAGACGCAACCTGCTCGGGATTCGTTACCCCAAGGTGTGGGGCGGTCGGGACCTCGATTGGGTGTCGAGTTGCATGGCCATCGAGGAGATCGGGACCCTCGGCTACATCTTCGCTTGCACTTTTGGGGTGGGGGCCGAGCTCGTCTGCGACGCCATCATCCAGCACGGGACCGACGCCCAGAAAGAGAGGTACGTGCAGCCGTTGCTACGCGGCGAGCTCTTCGCCGCCGAGGCCCTTACCGAGCCTCGAGGCGGCTCGGACTTCTTCGGCGCGACGACGAAGGCGGAGGAGAAGGGCGACCTCTTCATCCTGAACGGCCAGAAGCGCTTCATCGTCGGTGCCGAGGGCGCGGACTTCTTCCTCGTCTACGCTCGCAGCAACCCCGACGCGAAGCCGCACGAGGCGATCACCTCTTTCATCGTCGACCGGGGCCCTGGCGTGACCGTGGAGTACCTCTATGGCCTGATGGGCTCCCGAGGCGGTGGCACCGGCCGAGTCAGGTTCAAAGACGTCGAGGTCCCGAGGGAGAACGTCGTCGGCCGGGTGAACGGCGGTGTGGACGTCTTCAACACCATGATGGTTCCCGAGCGCCTCGGGACCGCGGCCATGACGATCGGGCCTGCTGTGGCCGCGCTCGAAGTCGCCGGCGGCTACACGACGCGCCGCAAGGCCTTCGGACACCACATCAACCGTTTCGAGGGCGTGAGCTTCCAGGTCGCGGAAGCGTCGATGCTCCTCGACGCCTCCAGGTCGATCGTCTACACGACGGCAAGAGCCGTCGACGCAGGCGAGGATCCTGCGACGACCCGGCGTTACATCAGCGAGACCAAGAAGTTCGTCACCGAGTCGTGCGAGAAGGTGGTTCACAACGCCATGCAGGTCATGGGCGGCATCGGCTACACCGACGTCTACCCGGTGGAGCGTCACTACCGCGACCTGCGTCTCGCGCCCATCTGGACCGGTACCAACGAGGTGATGAGCATGATCATCGCCCACGAGTGGTACAGGGAGTACGCCGAGCAGGTGACCAGGCGTCGCGCCGCGCGGACCCGCCAGCGCGACCTCGAGGCAGACGCGGTGAACGCCGAGGCGACCGAAGAGAAGGTCTACGAATAGCAGCTTCCGGTAGGGATTCCCCCAGGCGACGCCTTCCGGTACCGGACAGCGGTGCACTGAAAGTCTTCTGCGTTGACGCAAGGAGCTCGAGGATCAACCCCTGGAGCGCGATCGTTGGTCCTGTGCCCGCCTCAGAACGCCTGGTGCAGCAGTTCGAGAACCTCCGCCGGGTCGCTGACGGGACGTGCGTTGAACAATGTGGCGGTGTCGGCGAGCGCGTGCATAGCGTCGGCTTCGAGCGCCTCCTCGGGGATGCCGAGCTCGCGCAGGGTCATAGGGTGCTTGATCTCGCGCATCAGAGCCTCGACCGCGTCGGCGGCAGCTAGCGCCGCGTCGTGATCGGTCATGTCGGTGGTGTCGACTCCCAGCGCTTGTGCCGCCATGGCGAGCTTGTCGGCGGCGTGCTCGGCGTTGAAGCGCATCACCTTGGGCAGCACGATCCCACACACCGTGCCGTGGTGGGCGTGGTGCAGTGTCCCTATGGTGTGCGCCATCGAGTGCGCGAGGCCGACCTGTGCCGTCGAGAAGGCCCATCCCGCCATGCATGCAGCCACCGACACCTGAATGCGTGCCGGCTCGTCCTCGCCGTTGGTCACGGCCCGCGGCAGGAACTCCTTCATGAGGCGGAGCGCGTGTAAGGCCTGCCCGTCGCACACGGTCTCCGCCAGCGTGCTCGTCAGGGCTTCGACCGCGTGAGTGACCGCGTCCATGCCCGTCGCCGCGGTCAGGCGCGGG
The DNA here is from genome assembly GCA_050011255.1 of Acidimicrobiales bacterium. Classification (GTDB taxonomy): domain Bacteria; phylum Actinomycetota; class Acidimicrobiia; order Acidimicrobiales; family UBA8190; genus Bog-564. The sequence goes on along the minus strand of JBEKJK010000008.1, from coordinate 67,811 downwards.
GGAAGCGTCACCGTCATGCGCGGGTCGAGGATGGCGACGTTCGGGATGATGTTCGGGTCGACGATGTAGACTTTCCGGTCAAGCTTCGCGTCATGGATGACCGCGACGTTGGTCACCTCGCTGCCCGTTCCGGCAGTGGTCGGGATCGCGATGTGCGGCGTCTGGGGCTCGGTCAGGCGCATGAGAGCGATGTAGTCGTTGGCTTCGCCTCCGTTCTTGAGGGTCACACAGACCGCCTTCGCGGTGTCGATGACACTCCCGCCTCCGACACTGACAATGCAGTCGGCACCGAGCTCGCGGGCTTTCGCCGTGGCCGCGTCGACCGTGGCCAGATCGCTGTCCGCCGGGACGTCTTCGAATACTCCCACGTAGAAGTCGCAAAGCGCGTCCTGCACTAGTTGGGCGAGCCCAGCCTTGCGGACGCCGGCGTCGGTCACGATCATCGCCCGGCGACAGCCGAGGCCGACCATCGCCTGCGGGAGCCCGGCGAGCATGCCGTGCCCGGCCAGGACGTTGGTCGGAGCCTTGTACTGCAGCATCTCCAAGCGAGGGTTGTCCGAGAAGATGTTCATCATCTGGAAGTTGGCCTTGCGCGAGGCGGCGCTGTTGATGTGAATGCGTTTGACCTCTGTGTACTCTTCCAGGCCCACGCCGCCGAACTCGCGGCCGACACCGGATTGCTTGTAGCCGCCGAACGGAGCAAAGTCACCGAAGACGTGGAAGTTGTTGATCCACACTGTGCCTGTGCGGACCTGGCGGGCTATACGCTCCGCTCTGGTGTTGTTCTTCGAGAATACGCCGCCCGCCAACCCGTACGTGGAGTCATTGGCGATGGCGATGGCTTCTTCGTCTGAGTCGAAGCGCTCCAAGCAGACCACCGGCCCGAAGATCTCCTCCTGGGCTATACGCATGTCATTTCGCACGTTGGCAAAGATGGTCGGCGCGTAGTAGTAGCCGCCTTCGATACCCGGTGGCTGGACCCGTGAGCCGCCGGTGACGAGCTCGGCACCCTCTTCGATCCCGAGCCGGACATAGCCTTCGACGGTTTCCAGTTGGTCAGCGCTGACCAATGGTCCCTGCTGCGTGCTCGGGAGGAGTTGGTAACCGACCTGCAGCTCCCCGGCGCGCTTGCGCATGCGATCTACGAACTCGTCGTAGATCTTCCCGGCCACCAGGACACGGGTGCCTGATTCGCAGACCTGTCCCTGGTGGAAGAACGTGCCGAACACGGCTCCTTCCACGGCCAGCTCCAAGTCGGCGTCGTCGAGGATGATGTTGGCGGACTTGCCACCTAGTTCGAGGGTGACCTTCTTCACTGTGCCCGACGCCATCCGCATGATGTCGGAGCCGACCACCGTGCTGCCGGTGAAGGCGATCTTGTCGACGTCGGGGTGGGTACAAAGCGTGTTGCCCAACTCGGAGCCCGGGCCGGGCAGGACGTTGATGACGCCCGGCGGGATGCCGGCCGACTGGGCGGCTTCGGCCATGATGAGCGCGGTCAGGGGGGTGAGCGACGCCGGCTTCAAGACGATCGTGTTTCCCATGACGATGGCATGTGCGATCTTCCAGGTCGCCATGCTGATCGGGAAGTTCCAAGGAATGATGCCGACGCAGACCCCGACCGGTTCGCGACGGATGTACTCGCGGGCGGGTGCGAAGACGTTGCCGGAGAAGGGGATCTCCTCCTCCCATGAGAACTTCGTGGCGGCGTAAAAGCCGAGGTTTCGCAGCGTTCCAGAGGCGAGCATTCCCCAGAACTTGCTCAGCCCTATGATCTGGCCGGAGTCCATCGATTCCGTCACGGCCAGTCGAATGCTCTGGAGCCCGATCTGGTCGGCGAAGTCGTAGCACTTGCGTGCTCGGACTTCCGGCGCGAGGCCGCTCCACACCCCGCTGTCGAAGGCACGGCGCGCCGCGGCAATTGCCGCTTCGGCGTCGGCCGTGCCCGCCCGCGCCACACGCGCGATTGCAGTTCCGGTGCCCGGGTCGATCGACTCGAAGGTCTCGCCGCTCTGCGCGTCGACGAACTTGCCGTCTATGAACAGCTTGTACGCATCCATGCCGTCCTCCAGTCAGTGTCCGGCCGGTCTGCCTTGTGTCGAACCTCCGACACGGTCAGAGTGAGAGCCCTCCTGGCTCGGTGTGTCTCCGGTTTGTGTCGATTGACCGTATGTTGTGAACGCCGCTCCAATCCAGAGCGCGCCGGCAAAACGACCGCGCGGTGATCAAAAGCTACTTGGTGGGTCGAGCCTCGTCCACATGTCTCGCCAACCTCGGTGTTCTGAGGTGAACCGGTCGTCGAAGGACACCGCCGCCCACGCTTGGCCGACCAGGTCCTCCTGCATGCTCGGCGTCATCAGGTCCGACTCGGCTCCGTATTGCACGTCACCGGTCGTCGTGGACGCGAAGCCACGGCCGTCTTCCACACAGGCGAGAGTGCAACGGTCGATCGGTTCTCCACCGCATGAGGCACGCTGCCGGCGTAGGAGGGACCTCATCCGAGCTGTCACGCGAACACCGGCGCTCGATCCGGCACTTTGCACTTCGGGGGTGACATGCGAGCATTCGTCCGTTCGGTTCGAAGCGGAGCTGACCGCCGGCGTCGGCACCTTCGGAGCCCCCGGCCCTGGTTGCGTCGCCCATGGTCAACTCCCTAGTCAGCCGGCCGGACAGCCATGAACTGTCGAGATCGGGCGTTTGGGGCAAACATGGCGATATGGATGCGAACGCGGGGCCCATTCGGTGTCCAGCACGCCCGAGCAAAGGAGTGGCAAATGCCAGACGGCGTTTACCGTGTTTCCGAGATCGTGGGGTCGTCGGCCGACGGAGTGACCGAGGCGATCAAGGTGGGGGCAACTAGAGCCGCCCGGACGCTCCATCACCTGGACTGGTTCGAGGTGACCGAGATCCGTGGGCACTTCGAGAACGATGCCATCGCGCATTATCAGGTGACGATGAAGGTCGGGTTCCGCCTGGAGGACACGATCGGCTGACGGTGGCGGGCCGTTGCGTCGAGGGTCTCGGTCACGCCCACCCCAGCTCCTCCAGGCGAGGATCGCCGATTCCGAAGTGGTGGGCAATTTCGTGGATCACAGTCTTGCGAACCTGGGCGATTACCTCCGTTTCGGTGGAGCAAACCTGGCAAATGGTCTGTCGATACAAGGTGATACGGTCCGGCATCACTCCCTTGTAACTCTCGGGACCTCGCTTGGTCAGGGGGATGCCTTCGTAGAGCCCGAACAACGAGCGCCCCTCGGCCCGGTCCTCGACGAGTACCGCGACGTTCTGCATCGCCGTACCGAGCTCAGGTGGGAGCGAGTCGAGCGCCTCGGCCACGAGCTGCTCGAATCGCTCCGTGGGCACGACGAACATGACGGTACCGTAACGCCTTGACCGTAACGTGCCCGGGGCGCCCGGCCGAGTTACGAGGCGTAGACGGCCTGAGGCTCTCGCCGGTCGCGTTCATAAGGCGCGCTTAGGTTCCTCACAGCCTTTTGACAGGAACGAGTGGTACAACCCCTGCGGATGGTGGCGAATCCCCTGTGAGGGGAGCGACAAGAAAAGAGGGTCGCCCCCATGGTCTCGATCGGTTATGTGTGGCATGAGCTACGGCGCCGCTGGAGCCGCACCCTCGTCACCGCCCTCGGGTTGGCGGCCGGCGTCGGCCTGGTCATGGGCATCGTGGGGGTCTCCAACGGGCTGTCCAACGCCCAGGGCCAGGTCCTGTCTCCCTTGTCGTCGGTGGGCACCGACATCGTCGTCGAGCGGACGGTGGGAGTGGCCAACACGTCGTCGACGTCGTCGACTACGACGACCACGACCCCTGCCGGTGGGTTCGGTGGCCGTGGTGGTAGTGGTGGTGGTGGCTTCTTCGCCGGTGGCGTCAATTCCAGTGCCAACGCCTCGGACCGGACGGCGCTAGCCAACAACAACTCCTCCATCCTCACCGACCTCTCCAAGCTCGGGCCTCCGGGCACCCAGTACAGCAATGACTTCTTCGTGAACGGGACGCTCATCACCTTCCCGCAGCAGGCCGTCACCGACGTGGCCAAGATCAAGGGTGTCGAGGCCGCGGTGCCCGCACTGTCGCTGCAAGCGCTCCACGAGACGGGCACCGTGCCCACGATCACGGACACCGTTACGACCGGCGGGCAGACCGTCACGCAGACCGTGAGGCCACCCCCGCTCACCGCCGCCCAGGAGGCGGCGGTCCGTAGCTGCCTCGAGGCCAGCGGCGTGTCCTCGGGAGGACCTTCAGGGACGAACAGCACCGGAGGCGGCGGCGGTGGATTCGGTGGTGGTGGTGGTGCGGGCTTCGGCGCCGCGTTCACGAAATGTCTCCCGGCGAGCTACCAGCAGTACGAAGCCCAGGTCGTCGTGCCCCAGCAGACCATCACCCGGGTGCTCAACCCACCGACGACCAACACGCAGACCTCGAGCTACACGGTGGCCGGGGTCGACCCGTCGAACTCGACCTCGGGGCTGATCACCAAGGCGCAGCTCGTTTCGGGCACCTGGTTCACGTCCAGTCCAACCAACGAGATCCTGGTCTCGGCGGCCTACGCCAGCAGCAACAACATCAAGGCCGGCCAGACGTGGACGATCAACAAGACGCCCTACAAGGTCGTCGGGCTGGTGAACCCCACCCTCACGGGCGACACCTCGGACATCTACTTCGACATCAACACCTTGCAGTCGGCGTCGTCACAGCCCGGTCGGGTGAACGAGGTGCTGGTCAAGGTGAACAAGTCGTCCAACGTGGACGCCGTGGCCGCCGCCATCAAGAAGGAGCTGCCGGGCGCGACGGTGCTCACGTCCAAGCAACTAGCCGGCCAGGTCAACGGTAGCCTGGCGAACGCCAAGAAGCTGGCCTCCGACCTCGGCGTGGCGCTCGGCATCATCATCCTCATCGCTGCTCTCCTCATCGCCGCCTTGCTCACCTTGTCGAACATCGCCAAGCGCGTCCGGGAGATCGGGACGTTACGTGCCATCGGATGGTCCCGGGGCCGGGTGGTCAGCCAGATCCTGGCCGAGATGCTAGGTATCGGTCTGGTCGGTGCTGCCGTCGGAGTAGTGGTCGGTCTAGGTGTGTGTGGCTTGGTGGACGCGTTCGGTCCGACCTTGTCCTACAGCATCGCCGGGGCCGTAGTGGGGTCCTCGTCGGCCAGTGGGCTCGTGCATCAGGCGACTGCCACTGCCGCCTCGGCTACCAAGAGCATCCAGTTGCACACATCGCTCTCGGTACTGACAGTGCTCGTAGCGGCGGTCATCGCCATCCTCGGCGCATTGTTGGCCGGTCTCGCCGGCGCCTGGCGTGCCGCGCGATTGTCACCCACATCGGCCCTGCGAGATCTCGGATGACCCCGTACGGCAATCCCGAAGACATAGGGCGAGACGCCAGACGACCAAGAAAGAGCAGGACAATGGCTGACCCGATGACGCCAGTGTCAGTCGAGACCCCGCCTCTCTATCGGTTGCGCGGCGTCGAGCGTCGCTACTTGAAGGGCGAGGCAGAGGTCGCAGCACTTCGCGGCGTCGACGTCGACATCACGGCGGGCGGGTTCGTCTGCATCGAGGGGCCGAGCGGCTCGGGCAAGAGCACGCTGCTGCAGTTGCTCGGCGCTCTCGACACGGCCACCGCTGGGACGGTGGAGATGGACGGCCAGCAGCTCGGCTCGGTCGGCGACGGCGTGCTCACCGGAATCCGGTCGAGGCGCATCGGTTTTGTATTCCAGCAGTTCAACCTCATCCCGACCCTTAGCGCGTCGGAGAACGTGGCCCTGGCCATGGCCCCACAGCACTCGTCGAAGGCCGAGCGCGAGGAACGGGCCGAGGAGTTGCTGACCCGGGTAGGGCTCGGCCATCGTCTCGAGCACCTGCCCTCATCGCTGTCGGGTGGCGAGCAACAGCGCGTCGCCATAGCGCGGGCGCTGGCTAATCGCCCCGAAGTGATCGTGGCCGACGAGCCCACGGGCAACCTGGACTCGGAGAGCGCGGGCGAAGTGATGGCGCTTCTGATCGAGCTCCAGGAGAGGGACGGTGTGACCGTTATCGTTGCCACCCACGACCCCGAGGTGGGGCAACACGCGACCCGTCTCGTCAAGTTGCGAGACGGACTCGTCGTCGAGGACGTTGACGCGTAGCGCCACCCACTCACCGTCACAGGCCCGAAACGATTTCGCGAAACGCCCTGGCCAGGGTCTAAGTGGTGACGTCGGGGCAGCCTCCACGACCTAAGGAGGTGAGTCTCCACGACCTCCTGGTCAGAGCCCGTGGATGGGATTCTCGGCACTGGGTCAGTTTGCTTCAATCTGACCCGCTACCGTTTCCTTCAATTCAACGATAATCCTGAGGAATGACGGCACTCGTGGAGGAACGCATCGAGAAGCTTTCTGTCGCCTCGCTACGGCGGGTCATCGAGCCCGATACCGACGTCGTCGGATGCGTAGGCCCGGGAATGGTCCTACCGCACGAGCTGCTCAGCGTGAGCGATCTCGACCTCGAGCTCACCGAGGACCAGTGGACGGTGCTCTCTCGTGAGGAGGTCGCGTCGGTATTCGACTCAGGCATCCGCTTCGAATCGATGCTGATGGCTGGATTCGGGCTGATGCTCGCGCACCGGCGCGACCTCGTCGACCCCAGGGTCACATACATCCTTCACGAGGTCGGAGAGGAGACGCGCCATTCGCGCTTGTTCGTTCGGGTGATCGAGCAGCTCGATCCCACCGCTGAGAACGTGCTCACCCGTGGAATTCTGCGATCCCTCGCCCGCTTTTTGAGCTCTCGTGTCATAAAGCTCGAGGCGTTGTTCTGCGTCATGGTGCTCACCGGTGAAGAAGGGCCCGATCTCATTCAGAAGCGCTCGAGCGAGCATCCTCAGACCGACCCCTTCATCCGCGAAGTCAATCGCTATCACCGCTTGGAAGAGGCTCGACACCTGTCGTTCGCTCGAGCCGTCTTGCCCGAGCTGTGGGACCAAGCCTCAGCGTTCGAACGCATGCTCGTGCGTCACTTCGCGCCCCAGCTCATGGCCAGCATGTTCGACAGCCTTGTCCAGCCCGGGGTGTACCAAACCGTCGGGCTGCCCGGTTGGCGCACCTGGAACGCCGTCCGCAAGAGCGAAGCGCGCCGCCAGCTGAGGGCGGACGCCTTCCGCCCCGTCATGGAAGCACTTCGCGTGGCCGGTGCCTTCGGCCGAGGTAATCACCTACCTCGGTCGTGGCGTCGTGCCTGTCGTGTCGACGCTACGGGGAACCCGGTCACATTCGAGCCTGCCTGACGACCCGATCTACCCAGAGCAGAACAAGTCTGTCGAGACGGTGATCTGCCTCTGCGGCTCGCCTCGCTACCTCGCCGTCCAGGCGGTCGACGCTAGCGGCAATGTGCTGGGGGTCTCGAAGACGACGACCGTCTGAACAAAGATTCGCCGGGCGAACGGGCGCCCTGTGTCCACACCCTGCCTCGAACAAGAGCGGCCCTGCGCAGTGCTGTCACCTCAGGCCCTCACGACGACTCCCGTGGACGAGTTCGTCGACGATCCGCTTGGTGCAGCTGCTGATCGTTCACCGTTGTTCGCACTCGTTCTCGCCCTCGCCTCTGCCGTCGGGCTCGAGAGCTTCCTCGCCCAGATCCTGTGGAGATGCGAGCTCGGTGCCGTGGGGGTCTTTGTCGTAGGACAGGATCGGAGCCACGCTCCTCGACGCCAACTGCGAAAGCACCTATTACGGGTCCCGGATCGGCTGCTGGGCATCCAGCTGCGGGCAGCAATTAGATGTGCAGCTCGACACCAAGGCCGACGCGTCGGTCCAGGACCACCGGATGCGCCGTCGCCGAGTGCCTTCGGGTCAGGAGCGCAAGGCGAGGTGTCGCCGCCCTGATACGAAGGCCAGGCCGTAGGTGACGGCCACCACCACGAGTAGGAACCGGAACCCCGTCACGAGTGACAGGTACTCGAGCACTCCGCCGACGATCGCCCCGAGCAGGTTGGCGCCGAAGGCGGTGGTGGAAGTGGCCACCGCCTTGAACCGCTGGGCAAAGACCAGGTTGGCGACGAAGATCGGGGCGAACGCGAGCGCCGCCCCCGCCACGAAGCGCAAGACGATCGGCAGGTCGAGCAACGAGCCCTGCGGGACGACGTACGAGATGGCCAGCGCCACGAGCAGGGCCCCATAGAGCAACGTCGGGCGCGGGAGTTTCAAATGGCGCGCAGTCTCCACCGCCGCGTAGATGCTGAGCAGCACGCCCGCGAACACGAGCGAGTTCACGAACCAGGTCGTGCCGAAGAGCAAAGCGAACTGCACGATGTTCTTGGACTCGAGCAGCATGAAGGCCGCCCCCATGCAAAACAGGTCTACGAATCGCGCCATCTTCCTGAGTGGTCCACCGGTCGCCCGCACGATCAGCAGGGACCCCGCGAGGATGAGCCCCACGACCAACAGGTAGAAGTTCGGGATCGAGGGAACCGGCAAGTAGGGGAACGGGCGGTCGTCGGGAACCGGCGCCACCTCCTGTCCGTTCCAGAAGCTCGAGCAGTTGGGAGTGTGACCGTCGAGGGCGACGGTCAGTACCGCCTGCGCCCGGCCGCTCAAGGTGTTACCCAGCTCCACACAGGGACGAGAGCCGAACACGTCGTCCAGGGCGGTCGCATATCGGTCGAGCAGGAACGGCTGGTAGTAGTTGTACATGACGAACGTCCCACCCGGGGCGAGGTGGTCCTTTGCTGCCTGAATGGCCTGGGTCGTGAGCAGGTAGTTCTCGAGCCCCACGGGTGCAGATTGTCCCGTGAGGGCTGTCTGGGAATCAGGGAGCGCATCGAGGATCAGCGAGTACCGCTTCGTCATGTCCTGTATGAACGCCCGCCCGTCGTCGACGTAGACGCTTACGCGTGAGTTCTCGTAGGCGTGCTCGGGGTTGTGCTTCCTTCCGAGCGTTACGAGCTCGGGGTCGATCTCGACAGCGTCGACGTGGCGAGCACCTTCGGCGAGGGCCACGCCGACATCGTTTCCGGTACCAGCGCCGATCACGAGCACGTTTGAGAGCGAGCTCGCCGTCACATGTCGGTAGGCGAAGAAGTAGAAGGACTCGATTCTGTGCAATGTTGAGATCGGGTACAACGTCTGGTACGGGATGTTGTTGGCGGAGACCGCCAACCCGCGATACAGGTGACCGCGCACGCTCGAGGTGACATGGCTCGTGGTGATCTTGTAATAGGGGGACCATATGTCGACGCTTGAGAGCGACTCGAGCAGAAGCATCACCACGATGGTGGCGATCGCGACCCACTGCCACCATCGTTGACGTAGCCCCAGAAGGATCACGAAGCCTGCGACGACAACGGCCCCCCATGAAATCGGCGACAGCCCGAGGAAGGAGAGCGCCGAGAACAGCACGATCCCGCCGATGCTGCCGATGATGTCGAAGCGGTAGGCGTCGAGCGGCCTGAACTGAGCGAACGTCCGAGCCATGGCCTGTCCGAGGCCTGCCATTACCAGGACTACCAGCACGAAGATCACCGGGAGGCTCACCCACTGGGACAGAGAATGATGCCCCGAGAGGCCCTCGAACTCATGTGGACCGCGAAGCGTGACGAGTTTCACGGGGAAGATGAGCACGAACGCCACGAGGACAGCCAGTGACAGCGGCGTCACGCGGAAGAGGTTTCGTGACGAACCGGCGAGAAGGAATCCCACCCCGATACCCAAGAAACTCGCCAACAGGACAAAGTTCGTGATGTTGGCCAGGTGGACGTTGTTTGCGGCCGTCCAGCGGATGAGAGCCAGCTCGAGGAAGAGCATCAGCATGCTCAAGGTGACGAGTCGCCACGGGCTGAGTTCCGACATGAAGCCACCGAGCCCAGCGGTCGGCACCTGCTCGCGTTCGCTGCCGGTCGTCGTGGAGGTCGCAGCCATCAGGCGGTGTGAAGAGCTGAGCAGGCCTGGCACGGTTTCTCTTGCATCCGGGTCACAATACGAGACGTCGTTCGGTTAAGGTCAAACCCACCGGTGACATTTGGCGGTGCCATGAGCGCTTCCAAACAATCTCACAGCTTCATCGAGCAGAGTGCTCCGATGCCGCGAGATTCCATGGTCCGCTGTGCAGGCGACGACATCTCGCCTCGCGCTACCGGCCTTCAGCCGCCGTGCAGGCAGGTCTCTCTCATGCGCCCGGCGCTCAGCGGGCTCGCAGCAAGCTGTGCGGTCGTCTTCGGCGCAGTCCTCGGGGGCTCGAGTTTCATGTCCCATCTACCCGGGGCCTGGTTCTTCGGCACCCCGGGGGGGCCATTGGGCTCTCTGGGGGCCGGAGGAAAGCACCCCAGGTTGTTGGCGGTGCTAGCCGTCTACGGAGGTCTGGTCCTCCTGACCTCCACCTGGGTCACCCTGCTCCGAACGATCTCACGGCATCGAGGAGTGCCGGTGCGCCGAGTCCTCGGCGTCATAGCGTTGTGGGCGCTGCCGTTCATGCTCGCTCCGCCACTTTTCAGCCGTGACGTCTACAGCTACGCGGGGCAGGGTGAGATGGTGAGCCACCACATCGATCCCTATGTCTACGGGCCGGGGGTCTTGGGTGCCACGCCGTTCAACGCCCTAGCCGGTCCGCTGTGGGAGAGCACTCCGGCCCCCTACGGACCCACGTTCTTGTGGCTCGACGGCGCGGCCGCAGACCTCTCGGAACACCAGATCCTTCCTGACCTCGCGTTGTTACGGCTCATCGAGCTCGGCGGTCTGGCCCTGGTCGTGGCCGGCCTCCCGACTCTCGCCCGCGAGACCGGTAGAGAGCCGGTCGAGGTCGTGCTACTCGGTGTCGGTAGCCCCCTCGTGCTCACGAGCCTCGTCGGCGGGGCGCACAACGACGCGCTGATGGTCGGGTTGCTGGTAGCGGGGCTCGTGGTCGCGCGGCGGATCGGACCGGTCCCGGGAATCATCCTGTGCACGCTGGCTGCTGGGGTGAAAGCACCGGCTGCGCTCGGCGCTCTGTTCATAGGATGGAACTGGGCAGGTCCGAGAGCCACCACTCGGGCTCGGATCTTGCACACCCTCGCTGCCGGGGCCGTATCAGCGGGAAGTCTTTCAGTCCTGTCGGCAGTGTCGGGCATCGGCTGGGGATGGGTTCGCATGTTGAGTGTCCCGGCGAAGATCTCGACAGGGGTGACACCCGTCAATGCGACAGCTCGTCTGATGAGCGGCATGGCCCACCTGGCGGGGATAGATCTCTCCCTGCACACGGTGCGTAGCGTCCTCGATGGTCTCGGCCTCGTTGTTGCGGTCTGCCTCGGAATCTGGTTCCTGACGCGTTCACCGATCACCGGGCTGGTTCGAGGGCTCGGGCTCACACTGCTCGTCCTGGCCCTCCTCGGTCCGATCCTCTGGGCTTGGTACTTGAGCTGGGGGCTCGTGGTGCTGGCGGCGGTGGCCGCCGGTCGTCTGCGCCGCTGGGTGATAGCGCTATCGGTGGTCGGCGCCTTCATCGGTGTGGCGGCCGTGCTGGGGATGACAAAGGTCGTCCTCCACCTGGGAGCTGTCGACGACCTACTCCTCATATTCAGCCTCGCTGTCGCCGCGCTCGTGCCCTCACTTCGGTTCGGCCGTAGACAGTTGCCGTCACCGTTCTCCCCGCTCACGCCAGGGCTGGCCTGAGATCAGACTCTGACATCAAGCGCCGTCAAGTTCGCGATCTCCTTCAGGTGGATCCTGCCCACGAGCAGAGCGTTGCAGGGTCGTTCTTGGCTGACAGTATCCCGTCCGACATCTGCCACAGCCTGGGATCGACGGCGATCGCACCTGCCGCGTGTCTCTTGATCTTCGGGGTGCCCGCGCTCTACCTCTTCGGCGTGTATCGATGGAACCGCCTCTGTCCCGGCGCGCGCTGATCGTCGCGCAGAACGGCCACGCTCATCGTGTTTGGAACCGGCTAGACAGCCCGTCGAACGGTACAGCCGAGCAGAAGGCACGGAGAATCCGCTCGACACCTGTCGTTCGCTCGAGCCGTCTTGCCCGAGCTGTGGGACCAAGCCTCAGCGTTCGAACGCATGCTCGTGCGTCACTTCACGCCCCAGCTCATGGCCAGCATGTTCGACAGCCTTGTCCAGCTCGGGGTGTACCGAACCGTCGGGCTGCCCGGTTGGCGCACCTGGAACGCCGTCCGCAAGAGCGAAGCGCGCCGCCAGCTGAGGGCGGACGCCTTCCGCCCCGTCATGGAAGCACTTCGCGTGGCCGGTGCCTTCGGCCGAGGTAATCACCTACCTCGGTCGTAGCGTCGTGCCTGTCGTGTCGACGCCACGGAGGGTACGAGGACTCCCGGGTAGGAGAGCGATTCCGGCGGCCGTTGCTAAACGGAGAATCGTCGCCAGCGCCGGGGCGCTGAGAGAACGAGGGTTGGATATCGTTGGCGCATCAGCCAAGGAGACTGACCATGCCCGATCGCCGCATCCTCACCACCGAATCCGGTGCCCCCGTCGCCGACAACCAGAACTCCCAGACCGCCGGGGTTGACGGGCCGGTCTTGTTGCAGGACCAGCACCTCATCGAGAAGCTGGCCCGGTTCAACCGCGAGCGCATTCCCGAGCGGATCGTGCACGCCCGAGGCTCCGGGGCTCACGGGCATTTCGAGCTGACATCCGACGTCTCTCGGTGGACGCGAGCTCGGTTCTTGTCCGAGGTCGGCAAGCGCACCGAGGTGTTCGTGCGATTCTCGACCGTGGCCGGCAGCCGGGGAGCCCCCGAGGCCGTGCGTGACCCGCGGGGCTTCGCGGTCAAGTTCTACACCGAGGACGGCAACTACGACCTGACCGGCAACAACACCCCGATCTTCTTCATACGGGACCCGCTCAAGTTCCCCGATTTCATCCACTCTCAGAAGCCCGATCCCTACACGAACCGCCAAGAGCCGGACAACGTGTGGGACTTCTTCTCCCTTTCACCGGAGGCGACCCACATGTTCACCTGGCTCTTCGGCGATCGGGGTATCCCGGCGAGCTACCGGCAGATGAACGGCTACGGCTCCCACACGTTCCAGTGGGTGAACGCCTCGGGCGAACAGTTCTTCGTCAAGTACCACTTCAAGACCGACGAGGGCATCGAGTGCCTCACCACCGACGAGGCCGCACGCCTCGCAGGAGACAACCCCGAGTCCCACACGGTCGACCTGATGGACGCCATCGACCGCGGCGACTTCCCCTCTTGGACGCTCAAGGTCCAGGTAATGCCGGCCGCAGACGCAGCGAGCTACCACGTTAACCCCTTTGATCTCACCAAGGTGTGGCCACACAGCGACTACCCGCTGATCGAGATCGGAAAGATGGTGCTCGACCGCAACCCTGACAACTACTTCGCCGAAGTCGAGCAGGCCGCCTTCGACCCCGGCCACTTCGTGCCGGGCATCGGGCCCTCCCCGGACAAGATGCTCCAGGGCAGGCTCTTCGCCTACGGCGACGCCCACCGCTACCGCCTCGGCATGAACCACACCCAGCTGCAAGTGAACCGACCGCACGCCGATGCGGCTGACAACTACGGACGAGACGGGTTCATGCGCTTTGATGCCCACTACGGGCGCGAGAAGAACTACGAGCCGAACAGCTTCGGCGGTCCGACACAGAGCGGCGAGCCTCTCTACGGCTCCCTCGCGGGCGGTTCCTCCGGCACCTATGGCTGGAACCACCGCGAGGGCGATAACTTCTCGCAGGCCGGCGCTCTCTACCGGCTGATGCCCGAAGACGCCAAGGCCCGTCTCGTCGACAACATCGCCTCCGGCCTCTCCCAGGTCTCCAGAGAGGACATCATCGAGCGGTCCATCACCAGCTTCCGTCTTGCCGACCCCGACTACGGCGCTCGCGTCGAGACGGCGGTCAAGGCACGGCCCAGCTGAGCAATCTCACAAACCGACACCTACGAGGAGGAACCACCCATGACCGACGTAGAGATCGACATCGGGATCGACGAGACCACGCGGCGTGAGATCGCCGACGGTCTATCGCGCCTATTGGCAGACACATACACGCTCTACGTCAAGACCCACAACTACCACTGGAACGTGACTGGCCCGATGTTTCAGACCCTGCACCTCATGTTCGAACAGCAATACAACGAGCTCGCTCTCGCCGTCGATCTCGTCGCAGAGCGTATCCGAGCACTCGGCGCACCGGCACCGGCCAGCTACCACGAGTTCGTCGCTCTTACCGCGATTCCCGAAGACGAGGACCACCCGGACGCCACCGAGATGATCCGCCGACTCCTCGCCGCCCAGGAGACCGTCGTGCGCACCGCCCGGTCGGTTTTCCCGGTCGTCGAGCGGGCCGATGACGCGCCCACCATGGATCTCCTCACTCAGCGGATGCAGGTTCACGAGAAGACGGCTTGGATGCTGCGCAGCCTCCTGGCCTGAACAACACGGCACTCAAGATGGCCGAGCGACCGGATGTCGGATTGAGGTGGTGAGTGGCCAAGAGGTTGTGATTCGGGCAACGCGTGGAGCTAGCGGTCCCGATCACCTGTTCGGCACTTCAGGCGCCGCACCAATAGCCTCCTTTGTGATTGTCCACTTGGAAGGCTCGAAATGACTGCCAAGACCACAGGACAGGCACCCGCCAGTCGGCCGCTCAGAAGTGGTCGTACGACAAGAAGACGCCGATCTGCGGCACAGTCGAGTGCACGCATCCGGCGTTACGGCAAGACGAAGCCCGAAATCCTTCGCTACGGGAAGATCGTCGCCTACATGGTCCCGAAGCACCCCAGACTGTCATCGCTGAGCACGTCGACACCTTCCAGATCCTCCGCCAGGAGATGGAGGTGGCCATGGGGCTCACCGGGGTCATCGCGGTCACCCACGTGTCGGCACTGAGCCGGTCGGCCCTCGTCGACGACGGGGTGGGTTATCTTCACAACGCATGAGCCAGCAGCCTCTGCCCTCCCCGCCGTCCGAGCTGTTCTCGGTGGCCGGCAAGACCGTGGTGGTTACCGGGGGCACTCGGGGCATCGGCCACATGATCGCCGCCGGCTTCGTGGCTGGCGGGGCCACCGTCATCGTGTCGTCGCGGAAGGCCGGGGCGGTCGACGCCACGGTCGCCGAACTGTCCGAGCTCGGGGAGTGCCGGGGCGTCCCCGCCGACCTCTCCGCCGAGGAGGGTGCCCGGGGGCTGGCCGAGGCGGTCGCCGCCGTTGACGACCACGTCGACGTGCTCGTCAACAACGCTGGCGCCACCTGGGGAGCCCCGCTGGAGGAGCACGACTCCGCTTCGTGGAACCGAGTCCTCGACCTCAACGTCCAGGGCGTCTTCCACACCACCAAGTACTTCCTGCCCCTCCTGCGGGCCCGGGCCACGGCCGACGATTCCTCCCGGGTCATAAACATCGGCTCCATCGACGCCATCCACGTGCCGTTTCTCGAGTCGTACTCGTACTCTTCGTCCAAGGCCGCCGTCCATCAGCTCACCCGGCATCTGGCCAGGCGCCTAGCGCCCGAAATCACCGTGAACGCCATCGCCCCGGGGCCGTTCGAGTCCAAGATGATGGCTGCCACCCTCGAGGCCTTCGGGGAGCAGATCGCCTCCTCCGCCCCGCTCAAACGAATCGGGCGACCCGACGACATCGCTGGGACCGCCATCTTCCTGGCCTCGCGGGCCGGCGCCTACCTCACCGGGGCGATCATCCCGGTGGACGGCGGCATCGCCACGGTGGGCTGACCCGTAAGGTCCGAATACGCAATGCGCCCCTCAAGCGGCGAGCTCATACTCGTGAATCAGCCCGAGCCGATCGTGTCGACGGACGTGCAGCGAGCGGGAATGCGAAGGCTGCGCAGGCCGTAGTGTCCGAAGACTCGATGTGCCAATTACGCAGCGAGTTTTCGGGCCTATGAGCCGAGGGGAATGAGAGGCGGGGAAATCAAAGGGCGGCCGGCAAGCGCTGGGGTGGCCAGTTTATGAACGTGTTGGAGACCCGGGCCCGGAGGGCCTGGGGTCCGCTGCCTCCGCGGCGTCCTTGAGCGCTTGCAGGGTTGCCTCGAGATTGGCCTGGGTGCGGTCCCGGAGGGCGAGCAGCTGGTCGTCGGTTTCTCCCATGTGGGGGACGATGCGGAGCACCTCCCACGACTCGGTCACTAGGGTGCCGTCGGCGGTCGGCCGGAAGCTGTAGTTCCAGCAAACCCAGCCGTCGGCGGCGCCTCCGACGACGAAGCCGAAATCGTGGCCATGGGAGGCGACTGTCACCTGGCAGCGCGTGGTCCACTCGTAGGTGCCCGCCTTGTTGCGGCCGGTGAACCAGGATCCCGGCCGGGGGGCTGCGCCTTCATCCCACTGCCCGCCTGTGCAGACTGGGCTCCACTCCCCAGTGCGGGTGATGTCGGAGACCATGTTGTACAGGTCCTCCGGATCGGCGGCGATGACAGCGGCGTGCGATGCCCGGAGCTGCTGCAGGTCCATCGGTGTCTCCTTCGTAGGTTTGTGTGCTCAACATTGGGCCCTGAGTAGTGAGAGCTGTCTACGGTGGCCGATTCCAATCCCACATCCGACACCGAGGCAATTCGCCTCGAGAATTGCTGATCATTACTCAGATGTGGCTCACTCATGACGAGCGATAGTTGTGGAGTTTACGACGCGGAACGACGGTGCGGCACGCTGATCAAACGTTGGAGCGTGTCGGCATTGCATATCAGACGGTCCGAAGCGATCTCATACATGTGGGCCAGAGCCCGGCTTGATACTGAGTACGAACGTCGACCTTGTCTTCCTGAGAACGTTGCAGGTCCCCGTCACGTACTCGAATGAGCCGTTCTATGGGCCGGCTTCCCGCCATTGATGCATGGCGCAGATGCCGCTCGCCACAAGGTCATGCAACGAAGAGCGTCTTGCGTTGGTGCTTCAGGCTGCCCAGACGACGGACGACCTCCTCCACGCTGAGGTCGTCACGCCCACGGACGCGCGAGGCGAGGATATCGAGTCGCGCTTCCTCCCGGCTGCGCAGCCGCGTTCGGTCGGCCTTAGGCCTCCTCCTAAGGGCCCGGTTGAACGCTGCGTTCGCCGCAACGGGGCTGTCGAGCTCGAGGATCCCCGCAATACCGACGAAGGACCGGCTCTGGTCGCGCAGTACCAGAGCCTGCTCGTCACGATCCATGTCTTTGCTCATAGTTCCTCACTCTTCCAAGAACACATCGCTGCAGGCGACAAGGCGGCCGGGACCCAGTGCGTGCTCGTCAAGGCGGCCCAATCTGCTTGGTTCGCCATCCGTTGGCTGCTGTCTCGGCGTCGAATGTGATGCGCTGCCCTACCACCAGCTCTTGGTCGTTGGAACCCTCAGCAGACGAGAAGCGCAACATGGCTGGGTCCTTTCGCTGACCTTCGAGCAACTTGGCGGTCGGCGACAGTCGAGCCTCGATGTCGGTAACCATCCTACTCTAGTTCCAAAAAACTAGCAATGGATTTCTGGAAGGATTTAACTATACTTGTCCTATGGCCGAGTGGAGCTTCCTCACCAACCATGCCCGGACCCTCGTCTGCATCGCTCATGACCCCGGGGTGCGCCTGCGCGACATCGCCACGACGCTAGGCATCACCGAGCGCAGCGCCTTTGGCATCGTCACCGAGCTGACCGCAGCCGGCTACGTCGTGAAGGACAAGGACGGCCGTCGCAATCGCTACCGCATCCAGGCCCATTTACCCTTGCCTGAAACCGTCGGTCAAGAGCGGACGATCGGTGAGGTGCTGGGGCTACTCGTGGACACCAAAGCTCGTAGGTGACCCAGGGGTCGGAGGTGACGCGAGGTGGGAAGGACGTCACCGATGTGAGCGAGCACGGCGGACACCGAAAGCCCACCCCTTAGGCCAATCAGGGTTGAGGCACCAGCCGGTCGTCTATGACGGTCAGCATTGTCGCGTCTCCGTGACTGTCCTGTGAGGCCAACCTGAGTGGGGCCACCACCACCGGTGTCAACTTCAACAAGGTGAAGTGGTCGAATACCACCTGCTCGAATGGCACGGTGAACGTTGGAACCAAATCCTGCTAAGTGACCGTTGACTAGCTTGCGAGGCCCCCGGCTTCGGTCGGGGGTCTTCGGGCAGGGGACACCACTGGCTCGTCTCCGACGCGTCCGGTGATGTGAAAGCTAAGTCCAAGATTTTTGCCCAAGCGGTCGACGGCTTTGACGAGCCGGTGTTTATCAGGAACGCCCATCTCGCGGGCTGCGACTCCGTAATCACCGTGCCGAGCAGCAGCGGCGAGCGCGTGAAGCTGAAAGATCGTGGCTCGATCAAGGCGACTTTCTCGAGCCATGGAACAGCATGAAGGGTCCAACAAGTCTCGCTCGTGACTGGTCAGACAGCGTGACTGGATAGTCTCGATGACATGGAGACTTGGGATACCATTCGGGCTCGTCGTAACGTCCGAGCCTACGACGATCGGCCGATCGCTCCGGAGCACCTTGATCGGATTCTTGAGGCCGGGTGGCGCTCGCCTTCGGCGTCAAACCGCCAAAAGTGGGACTTCGTCCTCGTGACCGAGCCGGGCCAGTTGCAGGAACTGTCGACCGTCTGGGTCGGCGCCGGCCACCTGGCGACAGCCAAGGCAGCGATCGTCCTCGTTCTGCCCGAACCGGAGGCTGAGCGCTATCGGACGATGGATCAGTACGACTTGGGACAAGCGACCATGGCGATGATGTTGGCTGCCGCGGACCTGGGAATCGGGAGCGGCCATGCCGCGATCGAAGACCAGGAGGTGTGCCGGCGTATCCTCGGTACGCCGGCAGACCACATTTGCGTTTACATGATCGCTTTCGGATATCCGGCCGATCGGCCGCTGAGGCCGATTGCCAAGCCGGACAGACGGCCCTTCGACGAGGTCGTTCACCGCAATCACTGGTGACGGGCTACGCGCCTGCGCATGCAGCGCACATCACCGGACCCACCCCCGAGACCGTCTGAAAGATAGGGAGCACCCGTGAAGACACATCCTGACAAGGCACTTCAGCCCCGCGTGGCCGTGATCGGCACCGGCACAATGGGGCGCGCTATAACCGCCCGGCTCCTGGGCTCGGGCCTGCAGGTCGACGTCTGGTCACGGCACCCCACGTCCACCATGTCGTCTATAGAGCTCGGTGCCACCGGCCATGCCGAGGCCCCGAGCGCCGTGGCTGACGCAGACGTCGTCGTGACCATGCTTCCGACCGTTGACGCCACGAGAGCGGTGATGTTCGACGCCAAGACGCTCGACGCCATGCGGCCGAACACGACGTGGGCTCAGATGGCGACTATCGGCGTCGCGGCAACAGAGCTGCTTCACTCCGAGACCGAGGCGCGGCGTCCGGACATCATCTTCGTTGATGCTCCAGTGTCAGGTAGCAGGGAGCCGGCCGAAGGTGGGCAGCTGCTCATCCTCGCTTCGGGAGCGGAGCCCGCGACGGGGATGCTCGAACCCGTTTTCGCCGCGCTCGGGAAGACCACCATGTGGCTCGGACGTGTCGGGGCCGGCAGCCGGATGAAGCTCGTCTTGAACACGTGGTTGGCGTTTCAGACTGAAGGTGCCGCGGAGGCGGCGGCTCTGGCGCAGCGGTTCGGCATGGATCCCGGTCTGCTGCTCGAGGCATTAAGCGACAGCCCGCTGGCTTCGGGATACGCGCTGTCCAAGCTCAGGAGAATGGTCGATGAGAACTACCGTGCCGACTTTGCCCTCGACTTGGCTCTGAAAGATCTCGACCTTGTTGCATCCGACGCGGGCGTTGACGCGGCCCCAATTGCCGTTGCCATCGCCGACCGTTGGCGCGATCTCATCCGGCACGGGTCAAGTGGTCTCGACGTGAGCGCTGCTCGTCGCGGGCTTGGGTAAGCGAGCCAACGGCCGCAGGTTCGGTCGCATCACGCTGCTCGCATCCAGCGTTAGATGCTCTCTCGACGCACCTATGACCACTGGGATTTTGGCACAAGGGGTGGCGACCCGAAGGGTCCAATGAATCGCCCTGGGTTTCTTGGAGACTTTGCCCTGCGAATCCTCGCCTCGTCGCGCACCGATGCGAGAGCCCCGGATCGACTTGGAGATCATCGACGTTCAGGCGCTTCGCAGATAGGTGCGGAGAGCGCGTCGAATGATCTCTGAAACGGTCACTCCTTCGTCGGCAGCACGCTGCGCCGTTTGATCCCTCAACTCGGGATCAAGGCGGACAGACTCGACTTCCTTGGCTGCATCGCCAAGAGGTGGGCGGCCTCTGCCTCGGGGCTTTCCGAGCAGTTGTCCCGGTTCGTAACCTCGCTCAGCCTCCTCGACGAACTTCTCGATCATGTCGTCGTCGATCGGCTTTCCCGACTTCGTTCGTCCGTAGATGCGCTTTGTAGTCATTTCTCCTCCCCGAACAGTTCCTGCTGAGTGCTGCGCCTCAAAGCCATGACATGAATCACGACCACGTCCTCGGGAATGTCGAGAACGACGAGCTCCAGAAGGTTCCCGGCTCGGTCCGGCCCCACCAGGAGAAAGCGTGGGGGATCCTCGCCAAGCTGAATCCAGGCGACGACGTGTTCATATGCGTGAGAGATGTCCTCGTCGGGGACTCGATGACGTCGGGCTGACGGATGGATCTCCACTTATTAAGTGTAATACGGAAAAACGTGCGCAGGAGCGCAGCCGTCACGTGACCGGGCTTTGACAACTGGCTGACGAAAGCCGTGGGGGGCGAGAGGGAGAGAACGAGAGGTGACCCGCGTGTCCTGCTCGTGTCCTGGGGACGATCGGTGCACCTCCAACAACGTTCCGACCTGCATGTATGCAGCCGAACCGCTCTTGGAGGTGGTGCCTTCGGATACGAGCCGCCATTCTAGTTTCGCTGGCCAGCGGCTTCGACTGGGCGGACGTAAGCCTGCGGGTAGTTCCTGCCGCGATGAGATAGTGGCGGCGCTGGCTGTGCTAGCGGATCGGGACGGCAAACAGGTGCTCACCGTCCGGGAGGTCTACGTGGAGATGCTGGCCATCGGGACTTCGTACGCCGAGTCGATCGTCTTCAAGACCATGCAGCGCATGAAGCAGCCGGCCGCCCGGCCGCCGTATGCCCAGTTGGAGCGTGGCGCAACAGGAGGGTTTCGTCTGCTGCGCGTGCGGAGTTGACGCCAGCCCAGCTACCGCAGATCCCTGCCGATTCCGTATTTCACAGAACAACCCCAAGCCAAGCCGCCGAAGCCACGCCAACGCCTCGGCGGCGGTGTCGTTCACGGTCGCCATCTTCATGAGGCGCGACACGAGGATCGCCTCACCGATTTCAGCTCGCGTCGCGCCAGCCTGCTTGGCGAGCTTGGTCCACATGAGCGTGCAGGTGCTCGACTGAAGGGCCGCCGCCACCCCGATGCCGACGAGAAGCTTGTACTTCGTCGGTAGCGCCTGCAGCTCCGGGTTCTCCATGATCGACGCCTTGTGCTGCAGGTACGTCCTCGCGCCCTCCGGGACCGCGGCCTGGAGGGCGTCCATCGGGGTCTTCGTATTGTCTTTCATCTGCCCGCTCATCGCTCTTGCTCGCTGGTTACGGGCTGCAACCAGCCTGCTATCTCGGCCTTCGAGGGGACGCGGCCGCTGACCTTCACCTCGTCGTTGACCACGAGCCCGGGAGTGCTCATGACGCCGTAGGCCATGATGGCGGGTATCTCGGTCACCTTCTCGACCTCGAGCTCGAGGCCTGCATCGGAAGCGGCCTCCTTCACGAGACCTTCGAGGCGCTTGCAGTTGGCGCAACCTGTCCCCAAGATCTTCACGTTCATTGCGTTCTCCTGTCTCCCGTGGACCTCTTTGCGAGCTATAACACCGCGTTGAAGACGTAGCCGATGATGATGATCGCCACGGTGACCACACCTATGAAGATCGCGATCAGCTTCGGCTTGATCACCTTTCTCAAGATGAGCATCTCCGGCGTGGAGATGGCGGTGATGGCCATCATGAACGCGAGCGTCGTCCCCATCGGCAGACCCTTCCCGATCAGCGCCTGGACGATCGGGATGGTGCCTGCGGCGTTCGAGTACAGCGGCACCGCGATCAGCACTGCCAGAGGGACCGCCAGGGGATTTCCTCGTCCGGCGTAGTGCAGCACGAAGCTCGTCGGCGCCCATCCGTGGATTGCCGCCCCGGCGGCTATGCCGCCGAGGACCCATAGGTAGATGCGGCGCAGGATGTCCTTGGTGTAGGCGATCGCGTTGGTGATCCGTTCGGGGAAGCTGACGGGCACATCCGTGCTCTCCCCCATCTGGATCTCGTACACGTACGCCTCGACCTGGTCTTCCAGGTGCAGGCGACCGATCACGGTGCCACCGGCGATCGCCATCACGAGGCCCGTGCCGACGTAGAGGAAAGCGATCTTGATCCCGAACAGTCCCGCCAGGAGGACCAGGGCCACCTCGTTCACCACCGGTGAGGCGATCAGGAACCCGAAGGTCACCCCGAGGGGGAGGCCGGACTCGACGAACCCGATGAACAGAGGCACCGCCGAGCAGGAGCAGAAGGGGGTCACCGTGCCGAGCAGGGCTGCGAACACAGTGCCTAAGAACTCGCCCTTGCCGGCGAGGAGCTTCTTTACGCGCTCGGGCGGGAAGTAGCTGCGAATGGTCGTGACCACCGTGACGATGCCCGACAGCAGGAGGAAGATCTTCGGCACGTCGGTCGCCAAGAAGTCGACCGCGCCTGCCAAGTGGGTGCCGTGATGGAGGCGGATCACGTCGTAGGTGAGCAAGGCTGCGAACCGGTCGAGCTGGCTGTAGGCGCCTACCCAGAGGACGATCGCAACCGCGATGCGAAAGGCCAGGGGAGGTCGTGCGCGCAGGCGGGCGCGAAGGGGGGCTGGGACAATCTGTGCGGCGAGCGAAGCCACCGTCACGGCTGGATCTCCTTCGGACGAGGAGATTGCGCTCATGAACCCGCTACAGCGCTGCTCACCGCAGCCTTTGGTTGAAGGCCGGTGTCTTCTCCGCCGCGTCGCCGACAAGCTGGCAGGCGAGTGCCGACCTCGGCCGGGTGCAGTGCCTCCCTGAGCCCTTCCCAGGCGCTTGCGAGTGTCGGGAGGTTGACCGTGTAGTGGATCCAGCGCCCGTCGTGCGGATCGCGATGCTCGTCCACGAGCCCGGCTTCTCGCAGCTTGCGGATGTGGTGCGAGACGAGGTTCTGGGGCAGGCCGAGTGCCGTCGCTAGCTCGCAGTTGCAGACTTCGCCCCGCATGGCCAGGAGGAAGATCTGGCGCCGAGTGCGGTCCGCGAGCAGCTTCAACAGCTCTGCCGCGTCCGGCGTGACGTCGGGGACGACCCCTGCAGCCTCGACCTCCAGGCTCTCGGACTTGCTCATCTCACTCCCATCTCCGCGAACTCGGGCCCGGGACCGTGGGGCCCGCCCCAACGACTCCGAGCCCATTACATCAATAGATATTATTCTAATAGCAGTTGAACTGTCAACCTATGGGTCGAGAGGAGCAAGGAGAAGTGAGCCAAGGGCTCCTCAAACCGTTCGCAGTCGAACGGTCGGCCGGTCTGTCAACACCAAACTGACCTTGACGCCGATCGAGGACGCGGCCTGCTCACAAGCACCGAACCACTCTTCTGTGTGCTTGCGTTGCCGTCCTCGACACCAACCCGGACGCGTACCGATCGACGGTGATGCTCGTGCACTCTGCGCGACAGAACACGCGTCCCTACGCGAGCACGGCAGCCTCCGCGAGGCTATGTCCTTTCGCGGTACTCGGCGTCGGTGACGTGGTCGCCCCAGATGGCGGGACCATGGGTGATGGAGATGTGGGTCATGAAGTGCTCATGGTCAGCGCCGTGCCAGTGCTCCTGACCGTCGGGCGTGAGCTGAACGTCCCCTGGGCGCAGCTCGACCACCTCCTCACCGCGTGACTGGACGAGGCCACTGCCTTCGGTGACGTAGAGCGTCTGCCCGGCTTCATGGGAATGCCAGGCGGTGCGAGCACCCGGTGTGAAATGCACGGCGCCGACGTTGAGCGTCGAGTGGTCGCTCGGCTGGACGATGCTGTCGATCCAGACGTCGCCGGTGAACCAGTCGGCTGGTCCCTTGGCGGTGGGTTTCTTCGGTTGGATGCCCACTTGGTCTCCTTCGGTTCAGCGTTCGTCGGCGAGCTCGCCCGCGGGCAGGGACATCGGTGTCTTCGCCCAGCTCGCGAGGAGATCGAGTGCCTGCTGCGACGGGGTTCCCGGTTCAGCGCTGTAGATGAGGATCCGCTGTCCCGGGTCGCCGGGGAGGTCGAGCGCTTCGTAGTCGAGGGCGAGATCACCAACGAGGGGGTGGTGCAGCATCTTGGCGCCAGTGCGGTGGAACTTCACGTTGTGCGCCGCCCACCGGACTCGGAACTCGTCGCTGCGCGTGGAGAACTCGCCGATGAGATCGGAGAGTCCCTTGTCGTATGGGTCATGGCCGGCCGCGGCCCGCAGGATGGCCACGGCGTCGTTGGCGATGCTCTCCCAGTCGCAGAAGAACTCGCTGGCGCGAGGATTCAGGAAGATGAACCTGGACATGTTCGGGATGCCGATCGTGTCTTCGAACACAGGGGCGTAGAGCGCATAGCCGAGCGTGTTGGCGGCGAGGAGATCGAGGCGGCCGTTGCGTACGTAGGCCGGTGCGGTGATGGAGTCGAGGATCCGCTGCACCGTCGGGCGTACCCGCTCCTGGGTGGCACGCCGCCGGGTGGGACGGGACGTGGCGTTGGCGGCGCGCACGAGGTCGAAAAGGTGGGCTCGTTCGGCTTCATCGAGCTGGAGGGCTCGGGTGACGCCTTCGAGTACGTCCTCGGAGACGCCCGCGGCGTTGCCGCGCTCGAGCCGCGTGTAGTACTCGACGCTGATCCCCGCGAGCATGGCGACCTCTTCTCGCCGGAGCCCTTTCACTCGGCGGTTGTGGCCGTATGCGGGGAGGCTCGCCTGCTCGGGCGTGATCTTCGCTCGCCGCGAGGACAGGAACTCTCGGATGTCGCTCCTGGCGTCCATGTTCTCCACGCTACGGGCGTCGATCGAGATGAGGGAGGCCTTGGCGGTACCCCTCTCAACCGGGACTCCCTCGATTCGCCCGCTGGTGGTTCCATGAAGGTAGCGTCCACCGACCAATCAGCGATTCGAAGGGAGTCCCCATGCGTGCTGCGATCTTCCGAGGGCCCAAGGACATCGTCGTCGGTGAGCGGCCCGACCCTGTCATCCAGGAGCCGACGGATGCCGTCGTGCGCGTCGTACTGGCGTGCGTGTGCGGCTCGGACCTCTGGTACTACCGAGGTGAGTCCGACCACGCCGTCGGCTCGATCGGACATGAGTTCATCGGTGTCGTCGAGGACGTCGGCCGTGAGGTCGACGTCCTCGCACGCGGTGACCTGGTCGTGACCCCGTTCATCTACAGCGACATGTCCTGCCCGCACTGCCGGCACGGCTCGACGATCGACTGCGTCGCCGGTGGGACGTTCGGTGATGGCACCACCGACGGCGGTCAGGGCGAATCGGTCCGTGTACCGCTCGCCGGCAGCACACTCGTGCCAGTGCCCGGGAGCGGGCATTCCGACGAAGTCCTGCGATCGCTGTTGACGCTGTCAGATGTGATGTCGACCGGCCATCACGCCGCCGTGAGCGCCGGCGTGAAGCGCGGTGACACGGTCGCGGTCGTCGGTGACGGTGCCGTCGGCCTGTCCGCTGTGTTGGCATCGAAGCGGCTGGGCGCAGACCGGGTCATCGCTCTCAGCCGTCACGCCGACCGCCAGCGGATCGCCCGGGAGTTCGGCGCCACCGACATCATCGAAGCTCGCGGCGATGAGGCCAACCAGGCCGTCTTGGAGCGCACGGGCGGCGTGGGTGTCGACGCCGCGCTCGAATGCGTCGGTACGCAGCAATCGATCGAGACCGCTGCCGCCATCGCGCGGCCTGGCTCGACGATCGGGATCGTCGGCGTCCCGCACGGCGCGGTCCCGTTCAACCAGATGTTCTTCCGCAACATCGGCTGGCGCGGCGGTCCCGCCCCGGCGCGGATCTATATCCCCGAGCTCCTCGACGACGTTCTCGACGGGACGATCAACCCCGGGGTGGTCCTTGACTTCGAGACCGACCTCGACGGCACGCCCGAGGCGTACGCGGCGATGGACGAGCGGCGGGCCATCAAGGCGCTGATCCGGGTCGGCTCGCTGTGAGCGCGTGGACCGACGACGAGCTGCGCCACATCGGTGGCGTCACCGAGATACAACTCGCGCCGCGACGAAGCGACGGGACGCTGAGGACGTACATGACGATGTGGGTCGTTAGCGTCGAAGACGAGCTCTACGTCCGATCTGCCGGCGGCCAGGACCGGCCTTGGTACCGTCATGCCCTGGCCACCGGCACCGGTCGTATTCGTGCCGGCGGCGTCGAACGCGAGGTCATCTTTGATGCCGCCGACCCCGGGGTCCACGAAGCGATCGACGCCAGCTACCACGCCAAGTGCGACCGCTACGGACCGGGCCCCGTCAGCCACGTAACCGGACCCGACGCACACTCCGTCACCATCCGACTCGTTCACACGGACCACGCGGACTGAGCCGGTCACCCGTCCAAAGCGCATCACGGGCCTCTGCCCCCTGCTTGCCACTCGCCACAAAAAGGAGCTCGCCATGAGCGAAGTCATCGTCGTCATCGGAGCAGGATCGATCGGTCAGGCAATCGCCCGGCGCGTCAGCGCCGGGAAGCGGGTCATGCTGTCCGACCTGCACCATGAGAACGCTGACGCCGCGGCCGAGGTCATGCGCAACGCCGGCTTCGAGGTGAGTACGGCGACCGTCGACGTCTCCTCGCGCGAATCCGTTTACGCACTCGTCGAGACAGCCACGTCCTTCGGCGACGTCACCGGCGTCATCCACGCCGCCGGCGTCTCACCCAGCCAGGCATCCCCGGCGACAATCCTCGCTGTCGACCTGTACGGAACCGCGCTCGTGCTCGAGGAGTTTGGCAACGTCATCGCACGCGGCGGCGCCGGGGTGGTCATCGCCTCGCAATCCGGTCACCGTCTACGTGCCCTCACAGCGGACCAGAACGCCGCGCTGGCGACCACCCGAGCCGACGACCTGCTCAAGCTCCAAATGCTCGCGCCCGACCAGGTGACCGACCCACTCCACGCCTACCAGCTGGCCAAGCGCGGGAACTCGCTGCGTGTGATGGCCGAGGCCGTTCGGTGGGGCAAGCGGGGCGCCCGGATCAACACGATCAGCCCCGGCATCATCATCACCCCGCTCGCTCGAGACGAGCTGACTGGCCCTCGCGGTGAGGGATACCGCCGCATGATCGAGCTGGGCCCGGCGGGGCGCGCCGGCACCCCCGATGAGGTCGGGACAGTCGGCGCGCTGCTCATGGGTCCCGATGGCGCGTTTATCACTGGCAGCGACTTCCTCATGGATGGCGGCGTCACCGCTTCCTACTTCTACGGTGAACTGGCCCTCAGCCGTAGTTGGTAGGGGATCTTCGCCTCGCTATCCTCCCCCTAGCGCCGCCCACAGCCATCGCGCCATAACGATTCGTCGGGGAGGTCGCAGAGGGTAGCCAGGTTCGCCCTCCAACCCGACCCGAACGACGGATCTGGTTCGGTCGCGTGCCGGACCTGGCCGGTAAGCAATGCTCGGGTAACGCAAAGTTGGCGGAAACAATTTGTCGCAATTCGGTCGGTGGGATGTTCCCGAAATGCCGTCGCCAAGGTCGATGTGACAACTGCGGGGGAGTGATCACAGGTTAAGCGTCTGAGTCACCACAATGACCTGATCAGAGCCCATGGATGGGATTCTCAGCACCCAGAGGTCATTGCAGGCTCGCATAGACGGCGTCAATGAGCGCGCGGTTACGAGGGCTCTGCCAGTGGGTTCCCATCTCGTTCATCACATAACCCAGCGCCACTCCGGTGTCGGGGTCGCAGAACCCCAGGGATCCGCCCGCCCCGAAGTGACCGAACCCGTGAGGACCCGGGCCCAACGGGCGCTCTGGCTGGGTGAGCTGGAAGCCCAGTCCGAACCGTGAAGGCCGTTTCAACACCAAGTCGTGCCCGTACACCCGTTCGGCGACCGCGCTAGCCAGCGCGCTCCGGTCCACCACGCGCGCCCCATCGAGCACACCTCCGGCGGCTAGCGCCGCGTACACCCGTGCTACCCCCCGGGCGCTGCCATGCCCGTTGGCCGATGGCATTTCTGTTGCTCGCCACGCCCGGGTGTTGACGACCCCGGCACCTGACAGACCGCCCGGGTTGAAGTACGCGTTGTGCTCCATCAGCCGCGCATCGCTCAGTCCCTCCGGCTCCACCTCGGGCGGGGAAGGACCCGGCCACAGAAACTCAGCGACCCGCGCTTCGCACGAAGCCGGAAGGCCGATGTACACGTCCGCGCCGAGCGGCCCGGCAATCTCCTCGGCTAGAACCCGCCCGACGGTGGTGCCGCAGGAGCGCCGCACCAGCTCGCCGATCAGGAAACCGAAGGTGTTGGCATGGTAGCCGTGCGCGGTCCCAGGCTCCCACCACGGTTCTTGCGCGGCCAGCGCGGCTGCCATTAACTCGGGGTGCAGCATGCTGCCCGGGGGCATCCTGTGCCGTATCGCGGGCAACCCGGCCTGATGCGACAACAACTGTTCCACGCTGATCGCGCTCTTTTCCGCCATCGCGAATTCCGGCCAGTACGTTGCGACCGGGGTCTCCATGTTGAGACGACCCTGCCCTGCTAGTCGCGCGACGCACGCCGCAGTTAGGCCCTTGCCGATGGAGAAGACGTTGACGAGCGTGTCGGGTTGCCAAGGCAGCCTTCCCGTTGCATCGGCCCAGCCCCCGTACAGGTCGGCAACCACTTGCCCGCTGATCATCACGCAGATTGCGGCTCCATGCTCGCCCCGCTCGGTGAAGTTGGCCGCGAACGCCTCCCGTACCGGTTCGAATCGTCGATCACAGACTCCGCAGATTGGCGGCACCGGACTACCGGCCGAAGCGTGGACCGAAGATGAGGCGCAAGATGCCATGAAACCTATTTTGCATCCCGGCCTCCAATGAAAGTCACACGGTGCCGGGAACATCGAGCGTTCCCTTTCGGGAACACCCTTAAGTGGTGGGTGGCGTGTTCGCGCTTGCGCCTGGCCTGGAGGGACGTGGACTCTTGGGGACTTCCCACAGGATAAGGAGGGGAGTCCCCAAACGCCCTGGCCAGAGTGGGTGGATGGGATTTTTGGCACCCACACGTGCAGCGAGCGGGGATGCGAAGGCTGCGCAGGCGTCCATGTCAACACGCGAGGGGGCGAGGGGGCGAGACCGCAGCTCGCTGTGCTATGGGATCCTGCCCCACTGTACTGTCGCAGGGAGACGGGATCAGCTCTGCGCAAGTATCACGGACTAGAAACGCAATTGGGCGAGTAACTTGCGCGTCCGGGAGCAGACCGGGGTGCACGGTCGAGCGTGAGCGGCGGGCGACCCTGCACGTGTCGTGCGTACCAGCGTCGGCCCAGCAGGCGCTCGGTGTTCCAAGTAATGGCCGCCACCACGCCACGACGGTGCAGCCAGAACCGGTCGGGCACCTGCTCGCGCGGCTCCATGCGTTGCGCCTCGACGTCGGCGATTACGTAGCCCGAGCCCTCGGAGCGTTCACGGCGGGCCAATACCCGGCCGTGGGCATCGGCGATCTGCGCACCACCCTCGAAGTGGCCGTGGTAGGTGACCGCTGATAGCTCGGGCATAGGGCACGAAAACGTGCCCGTGACCGCCGCATGCGCTACCGGTGCGCCGACGTAGCGTCCGAATACGGTGGGAGCGCGCGCAGCAGTGGCAGCATTCGCCGCCTCGGCTCGTCGGGTGTATGCGGTCGGCGGCCATTGTGGGATGCTCCACCAGTTGGAGCCGCCCATCACAAGATCAACACGTCTGCGCAGACGGCGTGCCGTCCCGCTGCGCATGAACTCCCAGCAGACCGCCGCGCCGATGGTCAGGTCACCTGCCTCCATCACCCCGTCATCGTCCCCACCCACATAAAGCGCGTTCTCCCACATCGTCGGCAGGTCCTTGTCGTGACGTCCGAGCAGCCCATCCGGTCCGGCGAGGAGGTACGCATTGCGGACCTCTCCGTCGGCGTCCCGGCACAGGAACGACCCGCCGATGAGGACACGCTCATCGCGGCCAACTCGCAAGAGCATGTCGGTTGCCGGGCCGTCCGACGCCAGCGCGGCGTTTGCGACCTCGGGAACAAACGCGGCGCCGGTAGTGAAAAACTCGGGCAGCGCGACTGCCTGCGCACCCGCGCGTGCCGCGTCCCGAGCCAGGGACTCGCACACAGCGAGGTTGGCTGAGACGTCCGCGAGCGCCACGTCGAGCTGAACGGCCGCGACGAGCATGCTGTGATCGTACCCTGTTCAAATCGGCACAGTCCGAGTCACCGGAGGCCGCCCGCTCGATAATGACGGCAACGAGGGAGGCCGGATGTCCACGGGTTAATCGCCATTGCTGGCGGTGTTTGGCGCCCCGTCGGTACCCACACTGCTCATTGTGCGCGGAGCTTGTCCATGAGGTCTTGCAATCGGGCTCGCGTGCCTGGGCGTTCCCACTGCTGCGTCACGAGGGCATTCACCGCGGCCGATCGAATCTGATCGAGAGCTGGCGCTCGAAGGCTCTCTTTAGCAAGACGATACGCATCAGGATCGAATTGCCCCAGGGTCGTAGCCACCGATACGGCACGGTCGATGAGCTCGTTCGACGGCACAGCTTGATGGATGATTCCGAGCTCTTGGGCGCGCTGGGGGTCGAAGACCTGAGCACTGAAGATGACCTCATCCGCCTTGTTGCCACACGCTTGGCGCAGAACCTCGATTGCCATGGCGGGAAGCGCCACCCCAACACCGAGTTCGTTCGCGCCGATTCGAATGGTGTCAGCAGCGATGCGCAGATCACACGCACAAGCGATGACACACCCACCTGCGATCGCGGCTCCATTGACAGCAGCGACCGTCGGCTTTGGAAAGGTGAAGACGTTCTCGAAGGTTGTGTGAAGGCCCGAGATCAGCCTGCGCACATAGCTAACGTCTTCAGCCAATAGCCGAGGAAGGTCGACACCAGCGGAGAAGACTTTACCGCTTCCGGTCAGAACGATCGCAGCGACGTCGGTGCGCGTCGCTAACTCATTTAGGTTTGTGGTGAGCTCGTCTAAGAGCTCGATATCGAGGGTGTTGACTCTTCCGTGTGCAAGTTCGACCACCGTCACGGTTTCGTGCCTGTACAGATGGATCACGCTACGACCTCCCTCGAGATACGTCTGAGCTGTAGCAGGCGAGCGTGTAGGGCGTCAATACTTCGATCGCAGGAACGACCGGGTAGCTGGCGAAGCGAGTGAAGGACGAGCGACGAGCGAGGCGACGCACGGTACTGGTGTTACTTCGAATTGCCCACGATCTACCTCCGAATCGGCGGCGCGCCGAACCGGCGGGGAGTGTCGGAGTTTAACTACGATAACTCGCTCCAGCGACAATCATGTCGCCATTGCGGACATCCTCAAACCCGTAAGGTTCGAATAGTTGCCACTAAGCGGCCAAATCGAGTTTTTGGAATCAGAGTCGGAGAAGTTCCTGTGCAACGGCGCGATCGAATTTCGGACAGCACGGGTGTCTACGATTGCGGAGTCGGCTGAGCCCGGCGGGGAGTGTTCGGTGAGAGGGACGCAGCGCGGGGCGCGCCACCTGGCGACGGAGCACTGCCACCTTATGACGGGTCGTGACGACCTCGACGGCGAGTTCTTCTTGTTCATTCCTGCAGAGTCGAATCAACTGGAGCAGGCGAACGAAGGCCACACAGGGCCACGCCCCATTCTTCACCGACAACTCACTCTGGCGAAATGTCCAGTTAGTCGCCTTGGTCGGGATTCTCGGTGCCACAGGGGAATCTCTACAATGCCCTAGTCAGAGCGGGTGGATGGGGCCTTTTGCACCCACACGGAGATATTCGCGTCACCGTCTCGCCTGGTGTGCAGCAGTGACGGCTCATGCTATGGCGCACAGCTTTCCTGCGCGTAGGTACTAGGCAGGCCAGGGAATCAACCGAAGTCTGGGCAGACGCACCTGACCAATCCGGATCGTCCGTTCCTTCGACCGAACGTAGACTCACCGGACGTAGACCCGATTGCTCTCGCCGCCGACCTTGGAGCTGTGGCCGATGGACTTCAGTCATTCACCTCGCACCCAGCAGCTGATCGAGCGCCTCACCGCCTTTCAGGAACATGAGATCAGCCCACGTGAAGAGGAATTTCGACAAGACTTGCTGGCCCCGAACGATCCCGGGGCAGTGCTGCCCGTGATCGAAGAGCTCAAAGGCCGAGCTAGGGCTCAGGGACTGTGGAACTTGTTCCTCCCTGACGACAAGTATGGAGCTGGTCTGTCGAACGTGGAGTACGCGCCGCTTGCCGAGGTCATGGGTCGCTCGCTGATAACCGCAGAGGTGTGCAACTGCAATGCGCCGGACACCGGCAACATGGAGGTACTCGTCGACTTCGGCTCAGAAGAACAGCGTGAGCAGTGGCTGATGCCCCTGTTGGAGGGGAGCATCCGTTCTGCATTCTGCATGACCGAGCCCGACGTCGCTTCCTCGGACGCGACGAACATGCAGTCTACAGCTATCGTCAACGGCGATGAGATCGTGATCAACGGTCGCAAGTGGTGGAGCACCGGTGTGGGCCACCCGAATTGCAAGATGCTCATCTTCATGGGTCTGACCGACCCGAATGCCGACCGCCACCACCAGCACTCGATGGTGCTCGTTCCGATCGATACGCCGGGCGTCAAGGTCGAGCGGATGGTGGAGACGATGGGGTTCCGCGACCCACCTGGCGGGCACGGTGAGGTCACCTTCACCGACGTGCGTCTGCCCGCCACCGCCTTCATCGGTGAACCGGGCCAGGCGTTCGAGATCGCCCAAGCCCGTCTCGGACCTGGACGTATCCACCACTGCATGCGGCTCATCGGTCTGGCCGAGTTGGCACTGGAGCTTGCTTGTCGTCGCGCGACCGAGCGAGTCGCGTTCGGCAAGCCATTGATTAACCTGGGTGGAAACCGTGAGCGCATAGCAGATGCACGTATCGCGATCGATCAGGCACGCCTGCACGTGCTGCATGCCGCCTGGCTCATCGATAACAAGGCGCCGGAGATGGTCGGTGCTGTCTCACAGATCAAAGTAGCCGTGCCGAACATGGCCCAGCGTGTTGTCGATATGGCTATGCAACTACACGGTGGTGCGGGCTTGAGCAATGACTTCCCGCTTGCCGTCGCCTGGACCGCTGCCCGTGCCCTGCGAATCGCTGACGGGCCCGACGAGGTACACCGAGGAGTGATCGCGCGCTTGGAAATCGCGCGTTCACACGAGGCTCTTCAGTCCTGGCGTGACAGCGGGAGACCCTGACACTTTCAGAGACATCGCGGCCTGAAGGTGATGATCTCGCGGGAGGAACCGTTGATCTAAGGACCTTACAGCCCGACGGCCCCATTGCTCGTAAGGTCTGAAAAGTCGATCCGCCCCTCAAGCGGCGAGCTCGTACTCGTGGATCAGCCCTCCCAGCCGGTCCCGTCGACGGACATGTCGTACGCGGGCGGGCACGGATTGCGAAGGTGTCCTTGGCGTCAGGAGAGGGCGTCTTTGCGGCGCCGGGATGCCCTGGGAAAGCCCCTGGTGCGGACGATGGCAGTTGTAATGCCGGGCATAGCTCCGAAGGATGCGCTCGAGATGTCGTGCATTGACGATGAGAAGGTGATCCAGGCACTCTGACCTGACCGTCCTCACGAACCGCTCGGCGAAGGCGTTCGCGTTCGGTGCCCGGAATGGGGTTCGCAGGATCTGGGCGCCCTCTGACCGAAAGATCTCGTCGAAGCTCGCCACGTATTTCGCGTCCCGGTCGCGGACAAGGAACCTGACATCGATCCTCTCGTCGACGATGTCGGCGGCGGCATTCCTGGCCTGTTGCGTGACCCAGGTCCCTTTGGGATGAGCAGTGACGCCGGTGATCCAGATTCTCCTGCGGCCGATCTCGATGAAGAAGAGGACGTAGAGGCGTCGTAGCAGCACTGTGTCCACGCTGAAAAAATCGGTGGCCACGATGTGCGAGGCCTGGGCACGGATGAACTCTCGCCACGTGGCGCCACGGCGGCGCGGTGCTGGCCCCAGGTCGTGATCGGAGAGGATCCGGGCAATCGTGCTCGCTGCTAGGCGTACGCCGAGCTTCATGAGCTCACCCTGGATACGCCGATAGTCCCACCTGGGGTTCTCCCTGGCCAGGCGCACCACGAGGGCCGTGGTTTCCTCGTCGACCTTGGGCCTGCCGGGTGAGCGGTGGGGATAGGTCCAGCGCCGGGCCACGAGGCGTCGGTGCCAGGCGAGCAAGGTGGCCGGCGTCACGCCGAAGGAGGTCCAACGGGAACGGGGGAGCAGTCGACTGAGCGCCGCGAGGAGCGCACGGTCTGCCGGATCGAAGGATTGACGCTTGACTTGGCGCCTGAGCATGGACCTCGTGACGAAGTGCGAGTAGCTCGATCTGCTTGGAGTCATCGGAGCGCGCGATGAGGATGACGAGCTCGATGAGACGGTGGAGGGCGAGGTAGGCAAAGGCCCAGGGTTGGCCGCGTACTCGGTGCCGATGCATCGTCGGTGGAAGGTAGCCGAGAGAAAACAGGGCCGGGGAAGCCCCTGCTCAAGCGAGCTATCGAATATTCGGGTAGTACCGGTCCTATGAAGTGACGGGCGGCTCATCTGCCGGCACGGGTGGCTGACGGTCTCAGTCAAGTCGCGGGGTCAGGGAGCCCGAAGGAGTCGACACCTCGACCATGATCTATCCAAGCGAGCCCATCCGTCGGGGACTGAATACAGAGCCCGACGCAGAGACCCTACGATTGCTCGCACGCCATCTGCAGGGGAACGGAGACCTCGCCATGAGCCAGAACGACGATTGGTCACCCGACGAACCATTGGGCACAGAAGCGTTCGAACAAGGCGACGAAGCGCTCGATGAGGGCTCCCGGATCGATTCGAGTCTTGTCGAAAGGATCGAGCTGGACCCCTCGTCCGATTCTGCGCTTCAGGCGGACGAACGTGAACTCGAGGAGGCCGGGGCGGAGCTCGACGACCCTGAAGATCTCGTCACCCTCGAGGGGGATATGGACGACCCCGATGGGCTCGGAGAGCCGACACATCGTGCCCGCTCTCGACGTGACGACGAAGGCGGCTGGGACCTCGACTCACTTGCGACAAGCGGGAGCGAGCCTGATGCCGATTCGACCGACTGACGGATTCCTGAACCGGGGGCACCCGTTTTCGCCACTGCGAGGTGGTTGTAATGAACCGCCCGAGATCCTGGAGTCGATGGCCTGCCTCGTCACGACTCCGGGGTTACTCTGAAAGGCCGAGGAGAGTGAAATGGCAAGAGGCATAGAACTCGATGCGCACCATCGGGCCACGGTGGAAAAGATCTTCGGCCACCCGGCCAGTCACAACATCCAGTGGCACGACGTTTTGTCACTCCTGCAGAGCGTGGCCACTGTCACCGGGGAGAACGATGACCGGTACACGGTGACCTTAGGATCGGAGACCGAGACCTTCGACGCCCCGCGAGGCCACGATATCGACGAGCAGCAGGTAGTCGACCTGCGGCGGATGCTCAGGGGCGCAGGGATTACCCCGGAGTCGACGTAGCGAGCACGCCCAGCACTTCCGCTTCTTTCGGTGTCCGATCCTTGGCCACGGCGGGGATCATGCCACAGGTGATCCCAGGGCCATTCTGTTCTGCCGGGATTGAAGCACAAGCAGTCCTATGCCGACCGAGCGGTATCGCTCAGACCCGGCGGTAAAGGACGATCGCCCACGGGACTTCGGGGCCGTCGTCATCGGACACGCCCCAGGTGCTCGATTCAAGCGGGTGGTGCGGTCATCGTGATCCTCGAGCTCCTAGTCCGGTGTCCAGGTCGGATGGATGGGGAGCGCGGAACCCTGTTGAATCGGACTGCGGAGAAGCGTCTTCCATCACCGAGCCAACGTTGTCCCGCGCCGCCGACAAGAATGGGTAGATGACATCTTGGGAGTACCTCATCGTCGCTCTTCCTCAGTTCGAATTGCCGACCACGGAGCCGGGGCCCTCGGCGGCGGTACGGGTTTTAAACGCTGAAGGTGAGCTTGAATGGGAAGCGGTCGGCATGACCGTGCTCGCGGAGGGGGGGGTTGCCGTGTTGTTGAAGAGGCCCCTGGAAGCTGACAACGATGATGCTGATCGAAGGCTGCTCCGCCGCCTGCGCGCGAGAAGGACCTAATCCCACCAGAACGTCGATCGCAAGGTATCTTGGACCAAACGTCGTTCTGAGGTGAGTTGACATGGCTACCGACCCACCACCGGCCCCAAGATGATCCGCCACGGATTCACCTCCGACCCCCGGGGTCACCGACGAGCTTTGGTGTCCACGAGTAGCCCCAGCACCTCACCGATCGTCCGCTCTTGACCTATGGCTTCAGGCAGGGGTAAATGGGCCTGGATGCGGTAGCGATTGCGACGGCCGTCCTTGTCCTTCACGACGTAGCCGGCTGCGGTCAGCTCGGTGACGATGCCAAAGGCGCTGCGCTCGGTGATGCCTAGCGTCGTGGCGATGTCGCGCAGGCGCACCCCCGGGTCATGAGCGATGCAGACGAGGGCCCGGGCATGGTTGGTGAGGAAGCTCCACTCGGCCATAGGACAAGTATAGTTAAATCCTTCCAGAAATCCATTGCTAGTTTTTTGGAACTAGAGTAGGATGGTTCACAGACATCGAGGCTCGACTGTCGCCGACCGCCAAGTTGCTCGAAGGTCAGCGAAAGGACCCAGTCATGTTGATGCGATTCGAGCCATTCCGAGAGTTTGACCGAATCACCGAGGAGTTGATGAATGAGCACCGAGCTCGGCAGATCCCCGTGGACGCCTACCGTCGGGGCAACGAGTTCAAGGTTCATCTAGATTTACCCGGTGTCGATCCGGGCGCCATCGAGCTGACCGTCGAGAAGGATGTCCTTACCGTTCGCGCGACGCGCAGGTGGATCCGGGCCGAGGACGATCAAGTGCAGGTGACAGAACGGGCCCAAGGCGAATTTCAACGCCAACTGTTCCTTGGCGAGAGCTTGGACCGCGAACACATCACTGCCACCTACGAGAACGGCGTGCTTACGATCACCATTCCGGTGGTCGAGCAGGCCAAGCCCCGCAAGGTCGAGATCACCCACGTAGGAAGCGTGGCGCAGGCCGTTGAAGCGACCTCCACTGCTTCCTGAGGAAGGGGTCCTGTCCCAACAAAGCGGCTCCATTCTGGGGTCGCCTTGTTGCTTTTCCGGCCCTGCTGAGGTGCCGAAGCCAGCCCGAGGAGGCCAGGTGCCTCTGGGAAGGTGAGCTGACAGCGAAGCGCGGAGTCTGAGACTGTTTCAAAAGCCTGCGAAAGCTTCCGCGCCGTGTGGGTGCCGAGAATCCTATCCATGACCTCTACCTGGACCTTCGCTACGGCCAAGCTCTCGGCGAAGATGGGGCTGTGGTGTTGTCTTTCTCTATGTGGCGTTCGTTCGCATGCTTCAGCTGTTTCGGCTCTGCTGGAATGAACAAGAGGAACTGGCCGTGGAAGTCGTCATACTCCGGCACGAGGTGGCGGTGCTGCGCTAACCAGACAGGCATGTTCTGCAAACACGCCGTCGTGGAATGTTCCCGAAATGCCTTGGCCGGGGTCGACGTGACAACCGTGGAGGAAAGTGAGGTTAAGGGTCTCAGTCGCCACAATGACCTAATCAGGGCCCGTAGATGGGATTTTCGGTACCCACATGCTGTCGATGATGTGGGCGGCCGCGACGAATCCTCTTTACAAATGGATACCGACCTGACCTAGCCTGAGGTGTCCCAATGCTTGAGACTCACGCGACGTGGCCGACGCGCAGTTGCCATCAAGCGTCGGGCCCATTTCGTCGGAGAAGAATCCGCCGCTTCTGTGGACGATTCGGAGGTGACGCGAAGCGAGGGATCCAGAAATGAGCCTGGCGGCTGCATTCGACCCTTGGAGTCCTGCCACCAACCGGTGGGGCTCTGCACGTATCTCGTCACCGGATTCCGATCTTGTTTCGAATCCGCCGACGAGCTCTGGTGTCCACGAATAGTTCCAGCACCTCACCGATCGTCCGCTCGCGACCGACAGCTTCTCTTAGGGGCAAATGGGCCTGGATGCGATAGCGATTGCGACGGCCGTCCTTGTCCTTCACGACGTAGCCGGCTTCGGTCAGCTCGGTGACGATGCCAAAGGCGCTGCGCTCGGTGATGCCGAGAGTCGCGGCGATATCGCGTAAGCGCACCCCGGGGTCATGAGCAATGCAGACGAGGGCTCGGGCATGGTTCGTGAGGAAGCTCCACTCGGCCATACGACAAGTATAGCTGCATATTTCTAGAAGATACTTGCTAGTCTTCTGGAACTAGGGTAGGGTACCACAGACATCGAGGCTCGACTGTCACCGACCGCCAAGTTGCTCGAGGGTCAGCGAAAGGACCCAGCCGTGTTGCGCTTCTCGGCTTCTAAGGGTTCCGACGATCAAGAGCGCGTGTTGAGGTCTCCGGGAGGACGGGCGCTTCGCGTGCTGCTGGCCGCCCCCACAGTCGATGATCAGGACGAGCCGGGGCCCGCGGCCGAGATGCTCGCAGAGGCAGTAAGGGACCTGGGCGCGCTGCCCATGGTCGCTCCTCCGGGGGACCCCGACGCGGTGCTGCTCAACCTCGATGTGACCGAGCCCGATGTGGTGGTTGTCCTGTTGCAGCCCGACCCTTTCCGGTCTTTCCGGCGCGCCGATGACGATACACATGCCGGAGCTGCCAACGGGAGCCCTGCGCGCACCTGGGAGCGTGCGGCCTTGCTCACGCGCGCTCTTCGCAAGGCGGAGCTCCCCGTGATCGCCGTGAGCGTGGGGGCAAGCGTCGCGGCCCTTGCGGCATGCGTCGAGCAAGGGGCGACCGGGCTCTTTTATCCCGAGTCGCTCGCGCCAGAGCTGGTCCGTATCGCAAGCGGGAACCCACCGCCGAAGAACTCCGGCAGGGCTCATGCGCCCGGTCACCTGCCCGCACCGTACGACGCGCTGGTCCATCTCACACGGAGCGAGAGGCGTGTGCTCTTTCAGTTGATGGAGGGGCGATTGGCCGCCGAGATCGCCTCCAGCCAGTTCGTCTCGGTCACGACGGTGCGATCGCACATCCGCGCGATCCTGAGCAAGCTGAACGTCAACTCGCAACTGGCCGCCGTGGCCCTTGCCTTCGGTACTACGCTCGACCAGTCAGCCGACGTCACCCAGAGCGTCAGGGCGCGCGAGGAGCTCCAGGCGCGAGCAACCTTCGACGCGGTGACGCACTGTTGCAACCGTCAATCCACGATATCTGCGCTTGAGGAGATGATCGCCGCTGACGAAGAGCATGGCGGGCCCGCTACGATCTTCGTGGACCTCGACCGTTTCAAGGACATCAACGACGCTTTTGGACACGCCGCTGGTGACGATTTCCTACGGGTCATAGCCGCGCGCCTACAGCGCGGCGTACGGGGCGAGGACGTGGTGGGGCGCATCGGAGGTGACGAGTTCCTCGTCCTCTGCCCAGGAATATCCTCACCGGTCGACGCAATGAGAACCGCTTCGCGCTTGGCCTATGCCCTGCGCAACCCGATACACCTCAAGAGGATCTCGGTGCCTTCGCGTGCCAGCATCGGGTTGGCGTGGTCGGACGCCCCCGGCACGACGTCGCAGAAGCTGGTGTCCCAGGCCGATGTGGCCATGTACGCGTCCAAGCGAGCCGGTGTCGGCGAGCCGGTCCTGTTCGACGAGTCGATGCCGGGCGCCGAAGACACACAGCTCGCTTACTCGCTGACACTTTCCGAGACCGGGTCCTGAAGTCCTACCGGCAAAGCCTGAGGGTGCCGAGAACCCCGTCCAAGCTCTTCACCGGAGTTTCTCCAAGATCAAGCCGGCGGTGTGGGTGTCGAAAATCTCATCCGTAGGCCTCACGCAGTCAGTTCGTACTCGTGAATGAGACCAGGCTGAGCTCATACGCGAAGACGCCGGCCCTCGGGCCGGCGTCTCGCACAAAAAGGGGTGACGGAGAGCGTGAGAGCCACTCCGCCACCCGCAAGAGGGGATTTCGAGATCATCGAGCGTCCCCTTTCGGGAACATCCCTTCTTCAGCGTGGATGGGATTCTCGGCACCCACAGCGTGGATTCCTTGAAACCGCCGGCGTTACTGAGCAGACTCACTCCGACATAGTCGTGGCGTCCCGCGTCCTCATCCTTCTACGGCCGGATCGCCCGGAGAACGGCCGAGGAGCTTCCCCTCGCGAAATACCGTCACCGGGCCGTCCTCGCTAATCACGACCACCAAGGCCGAGGGATCGTCGTAGCTGTAGCGCCGCGCTGACGTGTGCCGGGTTCCGCCAAGCGGATCGACCCGATCCTCGGCGTCGAGGCTCGGAACCAAGCGAACGCCGAGTTGGCACAAGGTGCCATCCTGGTCGAACACGGCGGCCCCATCTACCTGGCTCAGCGCATGTCTCAAAGGGGCTAGGTGAAACGGAGTTCCCACTCTCAGCGTCGGCGGGACCGGGAGACGCTCCTCGATTGCCGGCCCCTGGATCACACCGGAGCGAAGGATGAGCAATGCTCCTATCCCTCGGGCACCGAGATCGTGAACGGCGAACTCCAGCAGCGTCTTGGTTACATCCCGGCCGGTCAGCTCCGGATCGGCGACCTCATTGAGCAGCGCGTCGACCGGCGGCTCATGGTGCCAGGGGAAGCCCTCGGTGCGAAGCACGCCGAAACCGCCGACCAGGCGCACAGTCCCTGAGGGATGACGTTGCACTATCACCGCGCCTAGTGCCGCGGAGAGCACAACCAGGTCCCGCTCGGAGCCTGCTGGCCGATCGAACATCAACCACTCGTTGTCGTCACCGGGACGACGGACCAGCCAGCTGGATAGACCGTCAGCGAAGAGGCGAGCGTCCGCCAGGGTCCTGCCTAGGACTGGTGTACGGATGATGGTTAGGCCGGTCACCTCCGCCCAGGTGGAGGAATCAGTGGTCGGACTGACGATGGAACCCGAACTGGGGACGCGGCGCTCGTGAACGGGTGGTCGCAGAGCCCGATCGGCCTCTTCGACCATGAGGTCGAAGACCAACGGTTCGCCGGAGCGGGGAAGGCCGCTCTCGACGAGCTCGTCGGCCAGTCGGGCGAGACGGGACGAGGGCGCCGTCGTCACCGCTCCGAGGATAGGGCGGCATCAGCCAGTCCTGTTCGGGGAATAACGGATTGAGCGTCAGAGTTGGCGATGCCATGGTTGCGACACTCAATAAACGTCTATATACGGCCGAGGCGACGGTCCATGGTGGCCGCGACGGACACGGAAGCTCAACGGACGGCGTCCTTGACCTCGACATCCGGCCTCCGAAGGAGCTGGGCGGCCCCGGAGGCGCCACCAACCCAGAACAGCTCTTCGCCCTGGGCTACGGAGCCTGCTTCCAGAGCGCGATGGGGGTTGTTGGCCACCGACTCGGCGTCGACACATCCGGCTCGACCGTTAACTCTCGGGTCACGCTCGGGACCCTGGACGGTGGTGCCTACGGTCTTGCCGTCGAGCTGGACGTCGTGATCCCTGGCGTGGACCGGGAGCAGGCCGAGGCGGTGGTGAAGGCTGCCCATGAGGTATGCCCGTACAGCAACGC
Source organism: Acidimicrobiales bacterium (assembly GCA_050011255.1). Taxonomy (GTDB): domain Bacteria; phylum Actinomycetota; class Acidimicrobiia; order Acidimicrobiales; family UBA8190; genus Bog-564. The sequence goes on along the minus strand of JBEKJK010000008.1, from coordinate 26,146 downwards.
CACCCGAGGCAACATCGAAGTCGACCTCAAGGTCAGTTGACTTCACGCCCGCGAGCAAGCCGCGGATCTCAAACCTCAGAGACCGTGAGTCGCTGAACGTGGCTGCTGATCGAGCTCCGAATGCAGGGCGTGGTTCTCTGGGACCTTTCGATGAGTTTGCTTTACGTCCTGGACGAGGTCGATCAGCTCGCCAAGCAGCTCGTTCAATGCGGTAATGGAACCGTAAGGTCCGAAAAGTCGATCCGCCCCTCAAGCGGCGAGCTCGTACTCGTGGATCAGCCCTCCCAGCCGGTCCCGTCGACGGACATGTCGTACGCGGGCGGGCACGGATTGCGAAGGTGTCCTTGGCGCCAGGGGAGGGCGTTTTTGCGGCGCCGGGATGCCCTGGGAAAGCCCCTGGTGCGGACGATGGCAGTTGTAATGCCGGGCATAGCTCCGAAGAATGCGCTCGAGATGTCGTGCGTTGACGACGAGAAGATGATCCAGGCACTCGGATCTGATCGTCCGGACGAACCGCTCCGCGTAAGCGTTCGCGTTCGGCGCTCGGAATGGGGTCCGCAAGATCTGGGCACCTTCTGATTTGAAGACTTCGTCGAAGCTCGGCACGTACTTCGTGTCGCGATCACGGACGATGAAGTTGACATCGACCACGGCATCAACGAGGTCACCGGCTACGTTCCTTGCCCGCTGGGTGACTCAGATCCCCGTTGGGTGGGCGGTGACGCCAGTAATCCAGGCTCTTCTGTGGCCGAGCTCGATGAAGAAAAGGACGTAGAGGCGCCGAAGCAGCACCGTGTCCACGCTGACGAAATCGGTGGCCACGATGTGCGATGCCTGGGCACGGATGAACTCTCGCCACGTGGAGCCTTGGCGGCGTGGTGCTGGCCCCAGGTCGTGATCGCAGAGGATCCGGGCAATCGTGCTTGCTGCTAGGCGTACGCCGAGCTTCATGAGCTGAAGGGCACCAAAACGTCGGTCGACTCTGCTTGAGGGTGAGTTCTGTGTTGGACCAGTTGACCGTGTTCGAGGGAACAATCGGGGCCGCACCCTGGATGTCGGCAACGCAGGCCTGTCTGGGCGTCGTTCGCGCCAAGCTCATGCCGCGTGACCGGCCATGGTGATAGCCAACTGGGATGTCACTAGCAGAGTGGATTACGCAGCCGCTTCGTAATACTCGTGGATCAAACCCCCAAGGATGTCTCGGCGTTCCACTTGGGCGGGGAGAGCGGGGACGCCGGAGGAGTGGGTGGTGACTGGTACGGAGAGTCCGATGCCGCGGTGCGGACGCTGCTGGTTGTAGTGGGAGATCGCTGCTCACCCCCGATCAATGGTGTGCACCGTCTTGCGCAACTCGATCTCCGGAAGCAGCCAGGACAGCACGAATGCCACTGCCGCGATAGGCACGCCGATCAGGAACACGGTCTGGATCGTGTGCACCATGCCTGACACCACCCCAGCGTGGATGATCGGAGGCAGGCGCCTGAGCGACGTCGGGTCGGCTCCGCTCAGCGAGCTGTTGAGATTGGATGGGACAGCGTTCAGGTGCAGGGCATGGATCACGTTGGTCGCCAGGAGATTGGCGAAGACGGCACCGAACACCGCCGTGCCGAAGGAACCACCGATCATGCGGAAGAACATCGCCCCCGAGGTCGCCGTGCCCAGCTGCTTGTAGGGCACAGCGTTCTGAACGGCGACCACGAGGACCTGCATGACCAGGCCCAGGCCGACCCCGAACACGAACAGGTAGCCGGCGATTATCCAGGCGCCTGTGGTTAGGTCGATCTTGGACATCAAGAACAGCCCGACGATCATGAGGAACGTGCCGACGACCGGGAACACCTTGTAGCGACCCCAGCGGCTGATGATCTGGCCCGAGCCGATAGAGGCCAGCAGCAGGCCGCCCATCAGCGGTAGCAGCCGCAGTCCCGACGCGGAGGGACTGAGCCCCCTGGCGTCCTGAAAGAAGATGGGCAGGAAGGTCAGGGCACCGAACATGGTGAACCCCATAACGAAGCCCACCGCACTAGCCGCCCAGAACACACGGTTGGCGAACAGTCTGAGGGGGATCACTGGTTCGGCAGCCCGCCACTCCACAAGTACGAACAGGACCGTCAGCACGACCCCGGCAACGGCCATGGTGATGATCGGACCTGACCCCCACGGGTAGTTGGTCCCGCCCAGGCTGCTGAAGAGCACCAGTCCAGTGGTCGCCAGGGCCAAGAGGATCGTGCCGACGTAGTCGATGACCTGATGGACCCTTTGGAGATGGCCGGGTAGCTGCGCGGCGGTTACGAAGAGGGCCAGGACGCCGATGGGCAAGTTGATGTAGAAGACCCAGCGCCATGACAGGTACTCCACGAAGACGCCGCCGAGAAGCGGACCGAGCACTGTGGCGACGCCGAACACCGCCCCGAACAGGCCCAGGTAGCGACCGCGCTCGCGGGGCGAGACGATGTCGCCCACGATGGCCTGGGTCCCGATCATCAGGCCCCCCCCTCCCAGACCCTGGATGGCCCGGAAGGCGATCAGCTCGAGCATCGAGTGACTGAAACCCGAGAGTGCCGAACCCACCAGGAAGATCACGATGCTCGCCTGGAAGAACGCTTTGCGCCCGTACTGATCGCCAAGCTTGCCCCACAACGGCGTCGAGACGGTGGAAGCCAACAGGTAGGAGGTCACGACCCAGGCCAGGTGGGACGCTCCGTGCAGATCGCCGACGATGGTCGGCAGCGCGGTCGCGACGATGGTCTGGTCGAGCGCGGCGAGGAACAAGCCGAGCAGCAGCGCGCCGATAATGAGGAGCACCCGCCGCCGAGACAGATCGAGGGTCGGCGCGAGAGCCGGTGCGATGGTGCTCATCGACGGGACCCTTCTGCGGGCGGGCCGGCTGCAGCTGGCGGTGCGATGGTGCCATCAGGGGTGGTCAGGACCCGCCGGGCAGCAAGCACGACCTTTGCCCCCATTCCACTTATCAGGCGTGTCGTCGCAGCACGGAACCCAGGAGACACCCAGATGGCGGTGCGGACGTCCCCATCGAGGTCCATCGTGTCCTCTGAGTTCTGAGAATCGCGAACATGAGATGCGAGTGGACTAGAGCTTTGAGCGAGGTCGGCGCGTTCGTTGGTTATCAACCCACGATACGGGGCGCTGGCTGGTCTGTCCGGTGGCCGGGGGTACCCCACAGCAAACGGTGGGGGTAGCGCGAGAATCCGTTCATTTACAGAAGTCTGAGCAGACCGTCGCCAGCGACTAACTGCACAGCCGGTGACGGTGATTGCCCAACACATCAGCCGGGAGCACGGTACCGTGGAACACAACGAAGGAGATCCCCCATGACCACGTCAAACTCCACTCTTCCCAAGGTCGGTGCATACGTAGTCGACGGTGCCCACACCGAAGTCGGCTTCGTCGCTCGCCACCTGGTGGGCACCAAGGTACGGGGCCGTTTCGGCGAGTTCTCCGGCACCTTCACCGTGGCCGAGAACCCAGAAGCGTCCACCCTGGAAGCCGAAGTGAAGCCCGCCGGCATCCACACGAACCAGACGATGCGCGACGACCACCTGCGCACGAACGATTTCCTCGATGCCGAGACGTACCCCACCCTGACCCTCAAGAGCACGGGGCTCAAGAAGATGACCGACACCGAATGGAAGCTCTTCACCGACCTCACCATTCATGGCGTCACCAAGCCAGTGGAGTTCGATCTCGAGTTCCTGGGCGAGGGTCCCTCCACGCAGGAGGGCAAGACCGTGGTCGCCTTCTCTGCTACGGCCGAGATCGACCGGCGGGACTTCGGCGTGAGCTTCAACCGCTCCCTACTTGACGGAAGTGTCGTGGTGGGCAACAAGGTCAAGATCGAGTTGGAGGTCGAAGCCAGCCTGGCTGAGTAGCGAGCACTACTGCCCCATCCAGCTCCCAATTGGCCCAGCGCGGAATCCCTCGTCGCCGAGTCGATCAACTATTGGCACCCCATAGAACCGACGGGGCGCCTGGGAGCACCCCGTCGATCTTGAAACCTTGGGCACGAGAGCGTACCCATCCGCTAGATCAAGTCCCGGCAAGAACCTTCTTCTAGGGCTCGACGTGGCGAGGCGTGGGGAACTCCTGCTCCTCGGGAACCCTACGGAAGTGCAGCAATCCGAGAAGCGTGAGGACCAGCATGATGCCGGCGAGGATGAACGAGATGATGGCTCCCCAGAAGGCGACCTGGCCGATCGTCCAGAAGGCGTATGCCTCTAGGAGCAGACCCCGAAGCGTCGTGCCCTGGAACACGGTCTGGAATTTGGCCTCTGCTGCGGCATAGCCGGGGCTCCCCTCCGAGAGGCCCAAGGCCGTGGGGCTCAGCTGCGAGTAGGTCTTGCCGCCGCCGATCGTCTGGAGGTGCACGGCAATGAAGTGGTCGGCCCAAGCTTCAGCCTGCTGGCCGGTGAGCAGCTGCTGACCGGCGTACTTGTCGAGGTACGGGCCGATCTTCGGGCTGGCGAGCGCGGAGCTGCCGAGCTTCGGGAAGAAGATCTGCTGGGCAGCTAGCTGGTTGTGCACATTCGTGTTGGCGTAGCTGTAGCCCCACATGCCCAGCGAGCCTGCGGCGATCAGGACGACGACGAGGACGGCGCCACCCGCTGTGAGGATCATGTCGAACGTCTTACGTCGCATGTTCAATTCTCTCTCTTGTGCCCCGGTTCAGCCACCCGAGGGTCTTGGTCTGAGGGGAGCCTAACCCGGGCCTGTTCCAACCTGGAACAATCTTCCCCGCAACTGTGGCCGCGGCTCTGTTTCAAGAGTTCGGGCTCAGAAGAGTCGGTGAAGCTCGCTTGTCGGCACCCAAGGGTTCATCCACTCCCGGCAGATGCCTCGGGTACATGATCGGCCGAAACATGTCCCTCCATCCACTCGAGCGCGACGAGCAGCTGGGGTACTTCGATTCCCCGAGCGAAGAGCGACCGGATGACCGCTGCATGTCCTGCCCTCGAGTCGTGACGCCAGAACAGCACCACCAGGTCGGCTGCGCCTGCCTGCACGCGCAGCTCGTGCCCTGGTTCCCCGCTCACGACCTTCAGCACGTCGGGAGCTGCACCGTGTCGCCGGCGCAGCTCGTCGAACCATGCCGCGGCATGGTGTCCCGACCCCTCCCACATCCGGGGCATGTTGTCCTCGGTCATGACGTGAAGCATGGTGACATGGACGCCGACTCGCGTGAACCTTCGGTATAGCGCTCGCGTCCCCGCGGCAACCTCCTCACTCCCGTCGGATGGAATCAGCACACGGCGCATGCGGGCAACGATCCCTCGCGCTTTCCCCGCTCTGTCCGGCATTGCACCCGCATGACGCCTGGAAGGGAGCACGAGCAATGGCCCCGATACCGACGATGCCATTGCGAGCAGTTTTCCGATGGCCTTTTCACCACCCTCTTCACGAGCCACCAACTCTGGTGCGGGCACGAGCTCGAGCGCGCGTGCGACGTCAGCCACGAGGAGCTCGAAGTCCTCCAGGTCCTCTGCGGCCGCGGCCACCACTACCAAGGGCCGGTTGACCTCTTTGTTCTTGGAACTCATCGAAGGACCTCCTTTCCTCGACCTTGCGACAAGGGGCGAGATGCTTCACGCTCGACCCAGGCTTCCGGCGGTCTCACCACCACTGGCTCTCTGTCACCCAGCCTGACCTTCAGGGGCGTGGCGCAGGCCACGTGAATCGCGTCGCTTCGACACCGCAGGCAGATCCGGCGACCGTGCCAGCGCAACTTGAGGCGTAGCTCGCGCCATTGGGTTGGGATATGCGGGTCGAGCACGAGAGCCTCGGCATCGGGGCCGCTGACACGCACGCCAGCGAACCCTAAGACGAAGGCCTGCCAGAGCCCGCCCAACGCGGCCAGGTGGAGTCCTCCAGCCGTGGTGCCGGTCACGTCGTCGAGATCGATGTTCTGTGTGAGATCCAAGAGCGACAGCGCTTCGTCCAGGCGTCCTTGGCGCGCCAACACAGAGGCGTGGACCGCTGGGGACAGCGAGCTTCCGTGCGCGGTCCTCAGCAAGTAGAAGTCGAGGTCGTGCTCGAGCGTCCCCGGACGCAGCGCATCGGGGATCATGTGGTGCGCCATTAGGACGTCCGCTTGCTTGATGATCTGTGAGCGCGCCACGCCGTCATGGCCGAGCAATAGGTCCGCTGCCACCGGCACCGGTCCAAGTTCGCTCACGAAGATGGGCTGCAAGTCGTCGTAGCCGGCGAACTGCTCGTGACGACCGGTTCCCGGGTCGTACCCGTCGAACAGCGCTTCGGAGAGCCCCCGCCACTGGATGGCTTCGTCGAGCTCCGACGCCGCTCCGGTGCGCTCTACGAGCTCGGCGGCACGGGCCAGGTTCCACGCTGCCATCTGGTTCGTGAAGGCGTTGTCGTTGACGTTCTCGTGGTACTCGTCGGGGCCTGTCACACTCTCGATGTGCCCGACACCTGCGTCGTCGAGGCGCGCCCGGCTCGCCCAGTACCGCGCGGTCTCGACGAGAAGGGGCCGACCCGGGCCCTCCAGAAATCGCCAGCGACCTGACCACGAGGCGAGCTGCCACGCCGCCCACGCGACATCGGCCGTGATGTGCTCCTCGAGCTCGCCAGTGCGGATCGGGACAATCTCACCGTGCTGGTTGACCCCGCTCTTGGGCGTCACGTCGCAGCCATCGTGCGCAGATTCCCATGGGAAGCGCGCCCCGCGCCGCCCGAGCGTGGATGCCGTTTCGATTGCGGATGGGACACGGCGAATGCGGTACTCGAGCATCGCGCGCGCCGCTCTCGGATGGGTCGCTGCCATGAAGGGGAGCACGAAGACGTCGGCGTCCCAGAACACGTGTCCCGCGTAGGAAGGGCCGGTGAGCCCGCGCGCCCCGACAGCGGCCTCTCCGCTACCTGCGACCGAGGACATCAGGTGGAAGAGCGCCAGCCGGACCGACAAGGTGAGTTCTGGGTTTCCCACCACCTCGACGTCGGCCTCGGCCCATCGCGAGGCCCACGCCACCCTCTGCTCGGCGAGTAACTCGGCCGGGCCCGCCCGGCACGCCGCCTCTTGGCGCGCGGCAGCCCGGGAGCGGCTCGGTGCCCGACGAGCCGCGACCTGATACGTGCCGATGCGAACGACGTGAAGAGTCGATGGTCCTCCCCGTGAATCGGGGTGGGCTTCGGTGCTCGTGTCGATGACTTGGACGACCCCACCCCCGGAGCTCGCCCGGTCCTCGGTCACTTCATGGGCAGCGGGAACCTCGAGAACACTGGAGCTGCCTTCGGCGACGAGCACCGTTGTGCCCGGACGCGCCAAGCACGCCCAGCGTGCCGAGGAGAACAGCTCGGCGTCTTCTGCCCCAGCCATCCGCCACAGCACCCCTGAAAGGAGGTCCAGTACCCTCTCTCCTGTTGAGAAGGACCCGTTCAGCGCGAGCGTGGTCCAGCTCCGGACCACGAGAAGCGACTCAGCGCCCCCGTCGCGGGTGTCATAAAGGCCTGAGACGAACACGGCTGGGCTGGCGTCGGTTCCGTCCTCCTCCAGGCTCCCCCTTGTCCCGGTGATGCCGTCGGCCACTGTGAGCAGGCTCTCGTAGACCCGGCTCATGCTCGGCGGCCCCGAGGGCACGACGAGCAACCAGGGTGACTGATCCGCTGGCGGGCGCTCGAAGAGCACCTCGGCCACGACTCGCTCTAGTCCGCCCGGCTCTTCGACCTCGACGTCGGCATCCCGCGCGGTGCCTAGCTTCGTGATCACCTCAGCTCGAACCGCCGCCCGGTGACCAAGTCGGTCCGGATGGCAAGCAGCTTCTCACCGGGTTCGGGAACAAGCGGAGCCGGGTCCGGGCGCGCCTCATCGGGGGGTTCGGACTCGAGCAAGGGCGTTGCCAGGCCGCGAACAAGCACGCTCCACGCTGTTGCGGTGTCGCGGTCAACCTGGTCGACCTCGAAGGCGACGAGCCCCCCTTCGGCTGCATCTAGCGTGAGCCCGGGACCCAGGCGCACAAGGACCTGGTGATCGCGATATGCGAAGTTCACCGGATGCACGATCGGTGCCTGTTCCTGTGAGACGGCGATCCTCCCGATCGTCCCTTTCTTCGCCGCCTCTGCGAGCAGCTGCAAGCACTCGGGGCTCGCAAGGACCTCAGATCCGCGCTGATCGATCCACATGGGCCCAGCGTTGCACGCCCCAGTCGTCTTATCTAGGGTCGCTCGTCCCCTAACAGGGTCACCGCCGGGCGGTCACCTGACCGGCACGATTCGAGGAGCTCACCCAGGTCTCTCACGACCATGTCCGCGGCGGTCTCCACGTGATGGTGTGGCCCGACATGCTCTTCGGTCGCCACTTTCAAATTCATCGAGCATTGTTCTGGCAGCCAATGCACAGGTTATTCGAGCAACTCCCGCACGTGACAGGCGATCTCAAGGTCCTCGCGGGCTTCAACGACGAGCACCGCGGGGCTAACCCCGAGAGCGGACACCAGACCGTCGCCGCTTAACGCCTGGTTCTCGAATCCACGAGCCGGACTCCGAGGAAGTCGAGGCCGGCCCACGTGTCGGCACGCAGCCGGGAAGACGCTTCGTCGGCCCCACCAGTAACACCAGGCCGTCAATTCCCTCCATGGCTGCGCTCATGGCGGCCACCGAGCGCTGGACCAGCGACACCAGGCGCGTCGGGCGCACCCTCACGCCACAGCCGGCCTGCGACACCCACTCGACGTGGTGCTACAGCAGGTCGGAGCGGAAGTCCAGCACTCGTTCGTGGGCGCGTAGCTCGCCTTAGCGGATATTGAAGGGCTGGTCGTCGACAAGGAGGCGGATCAGCTTGACATCGGTGACGTTGATCACCGTCTGGTTGGCCTCGGGATAGCCGTAGCCGGCCTCGGCGTAGGAAGACGTACGGGACTCGTAGACACCGTTGAGGTACGAGCCAGGCAGGCCGTGGGGCTCGCCCTCGTCGAGGTTGCCCCGCCAGCCGATGTGGCCGTTGGAAAGCGCGAACAGCGACTCGTTCTGGGCCAGGACTTCGAGGTGGAGCTCGGTCTCTTGAAGCACCAGGGCTTGACCGGGTAGGCCGGGTGTCGGATCACGGCCCCTCCAACAGCTCGGCTAGGTCGCCCACGACGGTGTCGGCGCCGTGGGCGCGCAGAGCCTCGGCCTGTCCGACCCGGTCGACCCCGACGACGAAGCCGAACCCTCCCGTCCGGCCAGCCTCCACCCCGGACAGGGCGTCTTCGAACACCGCTGCCTGGTCGGGGTCCACGCCCAGAGCACGAGCCGCGGCGAGGAAGGTGTCGGGCGCTGGCTTTCCAGCCAGGTGGTCAGCTTCCACGGTCACGCCGTCGATGCGTATCTCGAACAGCTCGGCGATGCCAGCGGCCACGAGCACGGCCGCACAGTTGGCGCTGGATGACACCACCGCCCGACGCAAGCCGGCCGCGCGCACGGCCCGGACGTAACGAACCGACCCCGCATAGGCCTCGACGCCGTCCTCTCGGATTCTTCGCAGGACGATCTCGTTCTTCGCGTTGCCGAGTCCATTGACGGTCTCTGCCCCCGCCTGATCTTCTGGAGCACCATCGGGCAGTTCGATGCGACGTGACTCGAGGAACGAGCGCGTCCCGTCGGCCCTGGTCTTGCCGTCGACGTAGGTGTCGTAGTCGGTCTCCTTGTCGAAGGCGATGAAGGGCTCACCGCTCTTGTCAGCCCGGGCCTTCAGGTAGGCGTCGAACATCTCTTTCCACGCTGCGGCATGGACCTTGGCCGTCTCGGTGAGGACGCCGTCGAGGTCGAAGAGGCACGCTCGCACCCGCTTGGGCAGGCCCACCACGGGGTCTGTGCTCATCTTCGTTGCCTCCAAGCCTTCGCTGTCGAGGGAATCCGACGTTACCTCTCAGCAGCGAGGTGGGCGGCGGCCTCCACGTGATGGTGCGGCCCGACATGCTCTTCGGTCGCCACTTTCAAATTCATCGAGCATTGTTCTGGCGGTTAATGCACAGGTTATTCGAGCAACTCCCGCACCCTCAGGGTCCGTCGGTGGGATCATCTCGGCGGCTTGCTCCACGAGTACTGCCGTGTTGCATGACCGAATGGGTTTTGACACCCCACACCGTTGAGTACTCGGAAAGGCACTCCGCTTCGTTGCGCGAGTGACTCGGGCGTGTCAAACGCGTCATGTGCGACGTGGACTGCCTCGACGTCTGCGCCGGTCAGCTCGTCGATCCGAAGCGCGGTCTCGAGCACGGGTCGGGTCACAGCCGCCGCGTCGAGCGCGGCGATTATTGTGCTGATGGATTGCTTCTCTCGTTGCTGAGCGATCCGACCGTGAAGGTGCGCCCAGGTGGGTTGCAGCGCTCTGGCATCCGGCCACCGACGCGCACGACAAGCGGAGTGTCGCAACGAATCGTTACCGAGTCGCGCTCGGCTCGCACGCCTAGGGGGCAGCCAAGGAAGCAGAATCTCAGGCCGAGCGCCTGCCACTCTTCGGGGAGGCAGGGATCGATCTCGAGAATGGCGGCATCTGCTCTCAGCCCGAGGAACCCGTAGGCGAGGGCTTGCCAGGTCCCTCCCATGGCGCCCAGATGCAGACCTCCAGCGGTCGTGCCTGTTACGTCGTCGAGGTCGAGGCGGGCGGCTAGCCGGAAAAGCTCGAGTGCCCGCTGCGGCTCTCCCGCGCGTGCGAGCAGCGAGGCGTGGACGGCGGGGGAGAGGGAGCTCCCGTGTGCGGTCCTAGGCTCGTAGAAGGCGAGGCACGGTGCAAGCGATCCTGGCATGACCTCCTCCGGCACGAGGTGGTGGAGCATGAGCACGTCGGCCTGCTTGATGATCTGCGAGCTGGCGACCCGTTCGGCACCGAGGAGGACGTTGATGCCCACCGTTGGCGGCGAGGCAACCTGAGACACGAGCAGCGGCTCGAGGTCGAAGTAGCCGGCGAACTGCTCGTAGATGCCGCGCTCGGGGTTCCACCCGTCTATGAGGGCATCGGCCAGACCACGCCACCTCTCAGCCTCTTCGTTGTCACCAGCCTCTGAGAGAAGCTCGGCACCCTGGCGAAGGTTCCAGCGTGCCATCACGTTCGTGAAGGCGTTGTCGTCGACGACCGCGTGGTCCTCGTCGGGCCCTATCACGCCGTAGAGGTGACCGCGGCCTTCAGCGTCCATGCGTATGCGGCTCGACCAGTAGCGGGCGGTGTCGACGAGCAGGTCGCGCCCGACCCCGGTGACGAAGGACCTGTCGCCCGTCCAGGTCGCGTAGCGAGCCGCGGCCCAGGCGACGTCCGCCACGACGTGCTCCTCGCGCTGGCCGGTGCGGATCGGAATGAGCTGTCCTTGCTTCCCCCGTATCCAGCGTGGGGTGACGTCGCTCCCGTCGGCCGCGGACTCCCACGGGAAACGCGCCCCTTTCAGGCCTTGGGCTTCGGCTGCCGCCCGTGCTGCAGGCAGACGGCGGATGCGGTATTCGAGCATTGCTCGTGCGGCAGCGGGCCAGATCGCCACCAACGCTGGCAGCACGAAGACGTCCGCGTCCCAAAAGACATGGCCACCGTAGGCATTGCCCGAAAGCCCTCGCGCCCCGACCGCTGCTTCTTCGTTGTCGGCTGCGTTCGACAGAAGGTGGAACACACTGAAGCGCGCCGCGAACTCGTCCTCAGGGCTTCCCTCGATCACGACCTCGGCGTCCGCCCACCGCCGCGCCCAAGCCTCGCGGTGCTCGGCGAGCAACGCGTCGAAGCCGACCGATTGGATCTGCGCGAGTTTTTCGAGGGCCTCGTCGAAACCGGGCACTTCCCTGGGGTTGGCGACCCAGGCGGCGAGCCGTTCGACCGTACGACGGTCCCCGGCGGTCCGCGCCCAAGCCTCGCGGGCAGCCACGACGATCCCGCCGCCCGGCGGGTACCCACTTCGGGCCACATGCGTGTCGCCGCGTTGCTCGTGCTCGAAGCCCTTCGCGTTCGGCGGCTTTCTCAGTGCGTCGCCCGGCTGGAGGCGAGACGCAGGTCCTTCGGCCCGAAGCGCCAGGGCGTACGGAGAAGCTCCAGACACAAACTGCATCGAACGCAGAGTCGATCCGCTCTCACCGAAGCGGACGAGCGTGCCTGTACGTAGATCGAGAAGCCGCTGCTCGCTTGGGTGTCGGCCACGGGGCCGACGAAACTCCGTATCCGTCCAAAGTGGCCCCGGGAGCAGGCCGGTGCCACCGTCGGTGTAGATGCCGCCCACTACGAACATCGGGGAGGAGGACGAGCCGTCTTCCTCCTTGGATCCGCGCGTACCCGCCCATCCGTTGCCGAGCGTCGCGAGCGTCGCGAGTGCCTCGGCTGTCCGCTCTTCCGAACGGGTGGTCGGTAGAGCCAGGACCCAGGCCGGATCGAGGTCTATCTGTGGTACCTGTCGGTCAGCACGTCGCGCGAGCTGCGTGTCGAGCAGCTCGGAGAATCTGGTAGGGCCCCCGGCAAGGTGGACCACGCCCGGCGGGACGTCCCCAGGCTCGACCCCGACCGAGACAACCGCTGCCCGGGCGAACTCGTCTATGAGCATCAGCGAGTCGCTGCCCGGGACTCGGCCGATTGGTCCGAATTCGTCCCCGCCTATGAGCACTAGCCCGCCGGTGATACCTCGCTCGGCCAGCCACCTGGCCACAAATCGTGCCGAGTCGGACTTGTCGGTCAGCCCGATCTCCACGTGCTTAACGTCGCTGGTGATCCTCGGATCTGATAGACCGGCTGAACGTGCCGCGTCATCAGTGAGCGCAACGACCTCGGCCAGGCTCTCGATCCCCGATGAATGGAGACGTGCCGCCACCGCCTCGGCGAGCTCGGCGATCTGTGCTTTGGGTGGATCGGCCCAGGCCGCCTCTGGAATCAGGTCGATCTTGCGTCGATTGAGCCGCTGCGAGACCACCTGGGCCTGGATGCCCCTGGCCCGAAGAAGTCTGACGGTGAGCTCGGCCGCCCGGTCCAAAGATACGTCTTCCTCCTTAGTCGCGCTGCGCCTCTGGACGAGCACCGGTCCGTCAGCGCCGACCTCGAAGACCTCCGACCCCCGGTTAAGGCACAGGTGCAGCCGTCCCCGACCCGGTGGTCTGGCCCGAAACTGCCCGTCGATGTTTGCGAGATGGGTACCGCTAGCGACGAAGACGTGGACCCCTAAGGCGCAAAGCATCTCCACGCGCTGACGTATCGAAGTGGCGTCGGCGTGTCGGTCGGGGACCGCTGTGCCGTCCCAATCGAAGAGGACGGCATCGAACGTCTCGTCACTAATTATCGCCTCGACACGACTCTCTACACGCGGCTGACCTGCGAGGACGGGTTTTCGCAGAACGGTCAATCGCCCACCACCGAGGTCATCGGACGAGATCACCAAGTCCCCGCCGGATGTTCCGAATGATCATTGTCATCGCAAGTCCCCGCGGACCAGTCACACCGTTGTCATCTGTTGTTTCCCTGGGTGTAGCTAAAGCCGATCGTCCCTTTCAGGAGATGTTAGGGCCTCGTGACGTGAGTGTGGGCGACCCGCGGTAGTTCCCCCTGGTTTTCCACCGACGCCAGCTCCAGGTCGTGCTCACAACATTCATCGACCACTACAACACCATGGGCCGCACCGTTCGCTCGACCAGACACCTGCCCTTTCGATGGTGCTAGCGGCGCGGCCAACCTCACATCCTGATGCAACGCAACTGCGAAGAGCGGGCTGGCTCGGTGGTTTCATCCATGAGTACGAACTTGCTGCGTGAAGCCTACGGATGAGGTTCTCGGCACCCACCCCCCGTTCTGTCGCTTCGATCGGTGCACCGTGCTTGAGCGCGGAATGTCCAAGCGTTTGCCGCCAAACCGGCCAGTGCAGACGGCCCATGGAACGACCGACCGCTGACAAACCAGCCGACGGTCTCGGCTACCTGGCGGCTGTCTTGCGCGCAGGAGCGCGCCGGGCGACGCGGCGGGAGGCGACGCGCTTGGCCGGAGCCGCCGTAGCCGGCACCGCTTTTTTCGCAACCCGTTTGCGCGCAGGAGCCCGCTTGGCGATCGCCCGTTTCTTCGTGGTGCGCTTCGCAGCCTTCTTGCCCGATGCCTTCCGGGCCTTGCGGACGATGGTTATTGATCCGGCTCCCGGTATGAGAGATGACTCTTCGTCCGTCGACCATTTGATACGGAGAAGTCCCCCATTCACGCCGGTCACGACGCCATCACGAGGGGCCTGGCCCACCTTCGTAGACGCCAATCGGACTCGATCACCAATACTGGGCACCAGGACCTCCTTCGATAAGGGATTGATCTGAGCGCGCGCATCCTGTCACCGTCGATCCACGAGGCTTTGCAAAGGAGTAGACAGTCCCAACATAGGCCGGCAGGCGGTTCCCCACGGTTCGACCCTAGCCATTGACCGCGCAGCTGCCGACGCCTTCCGATGGGCGCGGTGGCCGTACGCTTGGGCTTTGGAGGTGATTGCTTGTGTCGAGCGTCGAACCAGTTCGCCACAGTCCCATCAGGCGCCGTATCGTCCCAGCGTTCGTCACCTTTATTGTTGCGGCGGGCGCGATTTACTCCACTGCCTGGGTTGCGCTCGACTTACTTCGGCATGTCGTCATGCCGATCATCGCCGTAGTCATTGCCGGATACCTCGCGGTTCAGGTGTACCGCCTCACTGGCCGCAGCAAGTAGTTGCCGAATTTGTCTACCCGAGGTCCTCGCAGCGGTTCCACCACCACCACCACCACAGGGTCTTTGGTCTTGGCTCACGGGAGGAAAGAGTCCTGGTCAACCCGTCCGGATGAGATTCTCGGCACCCACAGGATCGACTCCCGCGGTGGTCGAGCCTTTCAGCCGCCCGCGTGTCCACCTCGGAGAAGAGGTGCCCGTAGCAGTCACAGGCAGCTGAGCCGCTCAGATCGGCGCTCCGAATCACGCGTGACTCGCCCCTGCCCGACGCGCCATATCGAGTTCTCTTTGTTGGTCAGGCTCGGCCCGCGTCCCGGATCTGGTGGTAAGTAATCCTCGGGTAGCGAAAAGTTGGCGGAAATAATTTGTCGCAATTCGGAGGGGTGTTCTCGAAACCTCCTGGTCAGGGTCGACGCTGCAACCGCGGGGGAATGAGCACAGGTTAAGAGCCTAAGTTGCCACAAGCCCTAGTCAGAGGCCATGGATGGCATTCTCGGCACCCACAGCCAAGCTCACGTTGCGAGCCTGCTGGAGAACCCACCTTCCGACTGGATGTGCCGTGATCCTCGTCACGTAGACCCGGCGGGTGTCGATCTCGATGACGAACAAACACGTAAAGGTGCCTGAGCACCAGTGTCAACCGTGAAGAAGTCGCAAGCCAGCATCGATGAAGCCTGAACTCGGAGGAACTCCGGCCAGCGCGGGCCACTCACTGTAATGATGCTGTGCAGAGTTTTGCTAGCACCGGTAGCGAAGAAAGAGGTAGGACCCTCGACGACGGACGCTCAGGAGATCGGCCCACTCGGGCCGTTCGGGCAAGAGCTCGAGCCCATTGATCAACCCAGGGCGGGCAGTGTCGTCGCGACCGGCGAGCACAGGCGAGATGGTCAGAAACAGCTCGTCGAGCAGACCCTCCCGGACGAGATGTCCGAGAAGGCGTGGGCCTCCCTCGGTCAACACTGCCCTGTGCCCGCGGGCCGAGATGGCCGCCAGCACGTCCGCCATGCGCAGCACCGGACCTTCACCTACCGCGAGCACGGTACAGGCCACCGGCAATTGTCCGGCAAGCCGCGCGACTCCAGGCTCGGTGGTGAGGACGAGCGCGCCGTGCCGCAACGCGGGGTGCTCGGGCGGCACATCCCCATTGGCGGTTACGACGACCAGCTCCGGTACCGCTGCGCGCCTCAAGCAACGCCGAAGATCAGCGAAGGCTGTACTCGCCACGGGGTACACGTGGTCGGCTGTCCAATGATGGCCTGGGGTGGCCCGTACAGTGCCGGCTCCGATGAGGACCGCGTCGGCGAACGCCCTCAACAGGCCCATGACGAACCGGTCTGCCGACTCACCGCCGCTGATCTCAGAACCTGACGATGAGTCCTCCGGACCGAGGGCGACGACGCCGTCGAGCGATGCGACGAAGTTCCCGTACACGCAAGGTTCTGTGAAGCCGAGATCACCGCCGTAGGTCGCGCCGAGCAGCGCTGGCAGGTCGGAGATCGGCAACCCCGGCTCCTCGTAGAGCAGGCGGAGCGGCTCAGCCACGACCTCTCCGACCGGACGCGCTACTCCGGGGTCAACCATGGTGGTCAGCCACGAGGCCCGCACAGGCCGAGTAACTCGGTCCGCAGATCCGCGTCGGTCTCGTAGGTGCCCCGCCAGTGGGTGGTGCGGGTGGTGGACTCGATCTCGCGGACGCCGCGCATCTGCGTGCAGAGGTGCACCGCTTCGAGATGGATGGCGACCCCGTGCGGGGCGACAATCCGCTCGAGCGCTTCAGCGAGCTGGTGGCCGAGCCGTTCCTGGAGGGAGAACCTCCGCGCAAAGTGCCGTACCAGCCTCGTCAGCTTGGAGATACCGAGGATGTGCTCGTGGGCGATGTAGCCGACGTAGGCCTTGCCGTGAAAAGGCAGGCCGTGGTGCTCGCACAGCGAGAAGAACGGGATCGGGCCTTCGACGACCTGGCTGATGCGGCAGTCCGATCCGCCGTGGCACTCGGTCGGGAAGGCGGTCACGAGCTTCTCGTCGCCCTCGTACCCGCTCGTCGCGTCGAAGATCGCGCGGAGGAAACGGCGCGGCGTGTCGGTCGTCGACTGCGACCCGACAGTCATCCCGAAGGCGGCGAAGATCTCTTCCATGTAGACCTCGAACCGGCGCCACTGATCGGCGGTGATCTCCCTCGGCGTCGTCGCCGACCACTCGTCCGCGTCGAACTCGAGCTCGGTGCGTTTCCGCGAGACGGGGCTAGCGGTCAGCATCGGCTGCTGCGTCTGATCCTTCACTGTCTTCCTTCGGGATGCCCGCTAGCGCTGGAAGGCATCGGGCCGTGGTCCATGGGGACTCCCCGCGGTTCAGCCACCGGGTGGTGCCACGAGGCTCGAAAGGTCCACTTCTGTGTCGATGAGCCTTGCCAGGTCGACTACGTGGTCCGCACGGATCAGCGCCTCGATCGTGTCAGTGACGTCCCAGACGTTGGCGTTCATGCCTGCCATGACTCGACCATCGTGCAGCCAGAATGCGATGAACTCACGCGAGGCGGGATCCCCGCGGAACACGACTTCGTCCCATTCCGGCGCGAAGCCCGTGTACTCCATTCCGAGGTCGTACTGGTCGGAGAAGAAGTACGGCACCTTTTCGTAGACGGTGCGCTCGCCGAGCATGTTCTTGGCCGCCACGGGCCCCTGGTTGAGGGCGGCCGACCAGTGCTCGAGGCGGATTGGGTCCGGTAGAAGGGGTGGAATGCGTTGGCCACATCGCCTGCGGCGTAGATGTCAGCCTGGCTCGTCGCTAGCTGCTCGTCCACCACCACACCGTCGTCGACCTTCAGCCCGGCCGCCTCAGCTAGTTGCACGCGCGGGACCACACCTACGCCCACTACCACGACCCCTGCTGGCAGCGACGTCCCGTCCGTCAGACGAACCTCTTCTACCGCGCTGCTTCCCCGCACGGAGTCGACCCCAACTCCGAAGTGCAACTTCACTCCATGCTCAGCGTGCAGGTCGCGGTAGACAGTGCCCAGCTCGGAGCCAAGGACCCGCCCGAGCGGCACCGGGGCCATCTCCACCATCGCCACCTCGGCGCCGAGCTGACGGGCCGAGGCAGCGACCTCGCACCCGATCCATCCGCCACCGATGACCACCACGGGTGCGGAAGTCTCGATCGCCTGTTGTAGCGCGTCTGCGTCGGCAACGCTGCGCAAGTAGCGAACTCCGTCAAGTTCGGCACCGGGCACCGACAGACGACGGGGCGAAGCTCCGGTGGCGACCAGGAGCCGGTCGTATGAAAGCCGTTCGCTCGATCCGAGGGTCACCTGCGAGTCCTTCGGGACGAGGGCCGTGACAGTGGTCGACGTACGTAGCTCGATGTCATTGGATGCATAGAAGTCGGTCTGGTGGACCGCTGCCTCGTCGAACCCGACCTCGCCTCGCAGGTAGGCCTTCGAAAGCGGTGGGCGTTCGTAGGGTCGGAGCGGCTCCTCCCCGATGAGCACCACCCGGCCGTCGAAGCCCTCGACGCGCAGTGTCTCGGCCGCCTTCGCGCCGGCAAGGCTGGCCCCCACGATCACGAACGTCTGAGTCGGTGGCATGGGCCTTCTCCTCTCGGGCGGACGCAGGGCTTTGGTTAGTGCGGGCCTACGGCGAGCGTGAAGAACTCCGCCCGGGTCCGCTCGTCTTCTCGGACGAGTCCCTGAAGTGCGGAGGTCACCGTCCGAGCACCGCTGGCACGCACCCCGCGTATTGACATGCAGGAGTGTTCGGCCTCGAGCACGACTCCCACCCCCTTCGGGTGCAGTTCGGTTGACAGCCAGTCGGCAATTTGGACGGTGAGCCGCTCCTGGACTTGGAGACGTCGGGAGAAGTGTGTCACCACTCGCGCGAGCTTGGACAGACCGAGCAGACGTTCCACAGGCAGGTAACCGACGTGAGCCACCCCCGAGAAGGGAAGGAGATGATGCTCACAAAGCGAGGAGAACGGTATCGACCTCGCCACCACGAGTTCGTCGTAACCCTCATCGCTGGGAAGGTAGTGGCCTCGAACGGCTCGGGAGTGAGCACCTCGGCATAGGCCACGTGCAACGCGCACAGGCGTGTCGGCAAGACCGTCGGCCGAGCGGTCCATGCCTAGAGCGTCGAGCAACTCCGCTACAGCACGGGTCGACCTCGTGAGCTCGATCTCCGACTCCACGGGCCTGAGCGCGCGGAGCGTCGGTTCTTCCAAGCAGTCTCTGTCAGATAGGAAAGCGGAGTTCAAGGTCGGCGTCCGTTGGCCGTCGAACTGAACAGACGCCGGGGCGCGAAGGTCGCAGCCAAACGAGCAAGCGCCAAAGCGGCGAGCATGAGTCCGAAGTCCCGCAGCGCTATGTCCCAGTAAACATGGGTGTGCCCTCCTACGGCCGCACTCTTCACGATGAGGTCTGTCACGATGCCGCCCAGCCAGCCGGCCACCACGTAGGGGGCGATCCGTGGGAGCAGCAATACGAGTACCCCGGCCAGGGTCTCGATGACCCCTACGCCGTACATGAAGTGCTGGGGACTCACGTGGAGGAAGTTCGAGAAGCCCACCCACAGGTACTTGGGCCAGAAGGTCATCCAGTTGAAGAACTTGTCCACGCCGAAGAGGATCGGCGCCAGGACGAAGGCGGTGCGCAGGATCACGTACGCCTGGTATGCCGGGTCGGAGAGTCGCTCGGACCCGAGCTCAGTGGGATGCGGACGGGTCCTCTGGGCGCTCGTCGGAATCACTGGTGCGGTGGCCGTTGACATCGGGTGCTCCTTCTAACGTCTATGTCTGTGCACTTTAGAAGAGGGGACCGATTACGTCAACATAAATCTGTTTTAGAGTGTGGTCGTGACCGATAACGACGCGCGTCTGACCGTCCTGGCAGCCCTGGCCGAACCGCTGCGTCGACGCCTATACCTGCATGTGGCGACCCAGAGCACCCCGCTGAGTCGCGACGAGGCCGCCTCGGCGCTTGGTGTGCCCCGATCTGTTGCGGCGTTCCACCTCGACAAGCTGGCTGAGGCGGGCTTGCTGGAAGTCGAATATCACCGCCCTCCTGGGCGCGGGGGACCCGGGGCGGGCAGGCCAGCCAAGTGGTACCGAAGGGCTGCAGGCGAGGTCGACCTGTCCATTCCCGAACGGCACTACGACGTGGCGGCGTCGTTCCTTGCCCAGGCGCTGGCCGAGGCGGGCGAAGACTTGCCTCGCGCACGTGACGCGCTCGGTGGAGTTGCCCGTCGCTACGGGCGCGCGATAGCGGCAGAAGTGAAATGGCCGGCCCGGGGTAGTCGACGACAGCGGCTGGCACGCCTGGCCGCGCTGCTCGCAGGCCATGGCTACGAGCCGCGAGTGATTGGATCCGAGATCGCGCTCGGGAACTGTCCTTTTCGCAGAATCGCCGAGCTCCAGCCGGACCTGGTCTGTTCGATGAATCTCGATCTCATCGACGGTGTCCTCCAAGGAATCGGTGAATCGGGTATCTCAGCTCGGCTTGATCCGATGCCGGGCCGGTGCTGCGTGGCGCTCCTTGCCAGCTAGCTCTCGTGTTCGGTGCCTGGCTCGCAAGCGCCCTAGTGCTTCAAGAGGTCTTGCCCCGGTCCAGCGGACGAACGGCTTTCCTGGACCTTCCGTCCGCTCAGTGAGAAGCCAGTGACTGTCGGAATCGCCCGCGTCTACGACGAGATTGGCAAGGATCCCGCTCGGTGCATCCTCGTTGACCGGCTCTGGCCCCGCGGCCTGGCCCGGTCCAAGGCGCCATTCGACGCTTGGGCAAAAGACGTGGCTCCGAGTGCAGAGCTGCGCAAGTGGTACGGCCACGTCCCGGAGCGGTTCGAGGAGTTTGCCCACCGATACCGCGACGAGCTCGCGAACTCGCCCGCCCGGCAGGCGCTGGAGGAGCTAAGTCTGCGAGTCTCGGAGACTGACATGCTCCTCCTCACCGCCACGAAGGATCTCGAGCGTTCTGGCGCGGCTGTGCTAAAGGGAGTGTTGGACGGCCTTGAAAGCGTCCCAAACAATGACGCCGGGCACCGGCCTCAATGACCTGAGCGCCAGCTCGGCAACGCTCACAGACAGCCACTTCCGCGCACGCGGCTACTTGTTAGAACGATCAAATGGCTGACTCCGGCGTCCGTAGATCCGACCGGTTGCAAATCGAGAAGTGTCCCGGAACATCCAGTCGTTTTGCCACTTGGTGAATGCCCCTGATCGCTGGCTGAGTGGCGCGCCATAATGACGCACAGCTCGCTCCTCAGGGCAATTGGACTTGATCCGCAAATATTCGGCGATCTGCGCATCGCCGGGTAGGTAGGCCAGAACGCGCGCCCGAACGACCGCCAGAGCCGTCTTCGAATAGCCGGTCGGGGACGCATGCCTACAGATCCGCGTCCCGCAGATCAGGTCACGCCCGAATTGCCAGCTGCCCAGATCGACGTTGTATTGCAGACAGCGCCCGCGAGCTGCTCAGGAGGTAACCCTCTCGTCACAAAGATTTGGCGAAGATAATTGGTCGCAATTCGCCAGTGGTTCCCGTCCAGTCAGAGTGGCGTGTTCGCACTTCCCCCTGACCTGGAAGAAGGAGCCTCCGTGGGGGACCTCCCACGCGATAAGAAGGGGAGTCTCCACAAACCCTGGTCAGAGGCCATGGATGGGATTTTCGGCACCCACAGGTGCAGTGGCTCGATGGTCCTGATCAATGATGTCGTCAGCGCAGTACGGTCTGGCTGAGGAGCCGCTGCGCGGCTCGAGAGTGGAGATGCCGAGATGGCTCAGCCGGATCCCTAGCCGCCGCTCGTCCTCGACAAGCAACTAGCGGGCGAGCTGCCTCCGTGGAGGCATCAAGCCAACGGTCGGATCGCCAAAATGCCACTGCCCATGCCAACCGACCGATCTGGATGCCGGGGCGGACGCGCTGCGATACCTATACGATCACCCCTATGCCGCCAGGGAATTCGCGCGTAGGGCGCGAGCGAACGTTGCTGGCCCACACGACGTGACCGCGGCGGCGGCCTTGTTCAGCGAACGGTGTGCCGCCTCGCGTGCGGGAGCCGACAGATGAGCCGTGATCCGTTCGTGTCGTATGCGCAGAATCAAGAGGATGTGGTGCTTGCCCGCGCCCTATGCCCTAACGACCGGGAGGGCTTCTGGGTGGACGTTGGTGCCGGTGATCCTGTATTGGATTCGGTCACTGCCGCGTTCGCCGAGCGGGGATGGCGGGGCGTGAACGTGGAACCGCTTCCGCGCGAATACGAGCGGCTCTGCGCGGCACGGCCGGCTGACACGAATCTGCGGGTCGCTCTCGGTGCGACGGCCGGGCAGGGGAAGCTGTTCGTCGAACCGAATGAGAAGCGGGAGTGGCCGAGCCCCGATGCTCCGATCGACCGCGGCGCGTCCACGATGGTGCCCGAAATCGCTGAGCGCTATCAGGCCGACGGCCAGGAGTTCACTCCGATCGAGGTGCCCATCTGGACGCTCGCGCAGGTCGTGGCCGACTACGTTCCGGGTCCCGTCGATTTCCTCAAGGTGGACGTAGAGGGTTTCGAGCACGAGGTACTCGCTGGGGCCGACTGGTGTAGCTTCCGACCCCGGGTCGTGGTCATGGAAGCGACCGTGCCAAAGTCCGACGAACTGGCCCACGAGGCCTGGGAACCGACGCTCCTCGAAGCAGGTTACCGGCTCGCCCTCTTCGACGGGCTTAATCGCTTCTATGCCCACGCTGACGAGCCGGCGCTCTTGCAGACGCTCGCGATTCCCGCTAACGTGTTTGACGACTTCGTCCCGTACGCGTGGACGCGCCAAGTCGACCAGGCACGACAGTGGGCACACAGCCTGGAGGAAGCGCTCACCCACGCGCAACAGGA
This sequence comes from Acidimicrobiales bacterium, assembly GCA_050011255.1. Classification (GTDB taxonomy): domain Bacteria; phylum Actinomycetota; class Acidimicrobiia; order Acidimicrobiales; family UBA8190; genus Bog-564. The sequence goes on along the minus strand of JBEKJK010000008.1, from coordinate 3,655 downwards.
ACGCGACCAGCTCTACGAGAGCGTGGCGCGCGCATACGCGACAACCCGCGACGCGCAGGCTCAGGCTGCAATCGCCGACGAGAGTACGGCGCGAGCGCTTGCCGAGGCTCACCGTGTTCGCACAGAACTGCACGCGCTGAGGGCAACCCGCACCTTCAGGTACACCGCGCCGGTACGAAGTATCTACGCCACCCTACGCCGTCGTTCCTCCGTTCGGTCAGGTTCCGCGCTCCGCGATCCACCCGACGAGGACACCGAACGACGAGTTCGAGGACGGCGCTGATCGCACCCGTAGCGTACGAATACTCGATCTCTTCGGTTATGCCGCCAGCTCGTACTCGTGGATCAGCCCGCCGAGGAGATCACGACGCTGAACTCGGACAAGTGGACCGCTGCGATGGAATCGGTCCGAAGGAGTTGTCGCACTCCGAGGTTGCTCGTTCCCCGCAGGCATCGCCTGGGCGATCCCTTGGTGCGGACGACAGTGGTTGTAGTGGTGCTCGTAGATACGAAGGATGCGTTCGAGGTGTCCCCTTGTGAGAACGATCACGTGATCCAAGCACTCTGCGCGCACTGTTCGCACGAAGCGCTCAGCGTGGGCGTTCGCGTTGGGAGCCCGGAACGGAGTCTTCACGATCTCTGCTCCTTCTGCCCTGAACACTTCGTCGAAGGAGGCCGTGTACTTGGTGTCACGGTCGTGAAGAAGGAACCTGGCCTCTACCTCGGTGTCTGCCAGGTCCGCTGTCAGGTTCCTCGCCTGCTGGATGACCCAAGGCTTGTCGGGATGCTCTGTGACCCCTGTGATCCAGACCCGTCTTCTGCCATGTTCCAGGAAGAACAGCACGTAGAAGCGCCTGAATAGGGCGGTGTCCACGCAGAAGAAGTCGCTGGCGACGATGTGAGCAGCCTGGGCTTTCAGGAACTGGCGCCAGGTCGGGCCGGTCCGGCGAGGAGCGGGACGGATTCCTTCTTCTTTCAGGATGAGGGCGATCGTGCTGTGAGCGAGGCGGATCCCGAGCTTGATCAGCTCACCCTGGATACGCCTGTAGCCCCAGCTCGCGTTCTCCTTGGCCATTCGGAGGACCAGCGCACGGATACCCTTGTCGATCGGAGGCCGTCCGGCCTTCTTGTGGGGATAGGTCCAGCGTCTGGCGACCATCCTGCGGTGCCAGCGAAGCAGGGTCGCCGGAGTCACGCCGAATGTGAGCTGCCATCTTGAGCGGGGAACGACACGGCTCAGAAGGGTGAGGATCGCTCTGTCAGCCGGCTGGTACTGAGGTCGGGCGATCTGTCGTCTGAACACCGCCACCTCGTGTCGCAGCGCGAGCAACTCTGCGTCCTTCGACCCCTCCGAGCGGAACAGGAGGACGACGAATTCAAGCAGCCGGCGAAGTGCGACGAAGACGAACGCCCAGAGCTGTCCACGCACCCACTTCCGCCGCATTTCGGGCACGATAACCGGCACTCCGACGTGAGGGGGGAATGCCTGGTGAGCGGTGCGGTCAGGTATTCGTACGCTACGGGGTTCTCCAACAGGCTCGCAACGTGAGTTCGGCATTCGCAGCGCGAGCACGTCCGGTGAGGTTCCTGGTGCGTGACCGAGATGCCAAATTCACAGCCAGCTTCGACGAGGTTTTTCGTGCAGATGGAATACGTGTCATCCGAACGCCGGTCCGAGCTCCGCGGGCCAATGCATTCGCCGAACGCTTCGTGGGTACTGCCCGCCGGGAGTGTCTTGACCGGATGCTGATCTTTCACCGGCGTCAGCTCGAGGTCGTGCTCAGTGAGTTCATCGACCACTACAACGCACATCGCCCCCACCGGTCGCTCGGTCAGACACCTCTGCTTTCGATGACACCAGCAATGCTGCCGAATTCGCGCCCCGACACAACGCAACTACGCAGAACAGACAGGCTCGGCGGTGTCATCCACGAGTACGAACTTGTTGCCTGAGGCATACGGATGAGGTTCTCGGCACCCACACGATCAGGCAAAGCAGTCCGGATGTGGTGAAGCAGCTTCTTGATGAGCTAATCGACCGCGTCGACATCAGCTCGGACAAGCAAGCCCAGCCGTTCTTCTGGGTGCCGGATGAACAGCGGCCCGGGCCATCGTTGGCCCGGGCCTGTGGGACACCGGTTCGTATGGGCCCACATCACGTCGGTGGCGTGTTCGCACTTCCCCCTGAGCTGGGAAGAAGGAGCCTCCGTGGGGGACTTCCCACGCGATAGGGGGGAGTCTCCACAAGCCCTGCTCAGAGTGGGTGGATGGGATTTTCGGCACCCACAGCTTCCTCCTCGTCACGACTCTCGTCCACAACAGTCGCCTCGACTTTGCCACCTAATGGTTCGACAACTGTCGCGACCTCCACACCGCCTGGTAGTCCGGTGTTGCTCGCCGGTGACGGGATCGCAGGCGCGCGCTTCGGCGAGAGCGAAGCCTCCGCCATTGCTGACCTCGTCACAGCGCGCCCTTCTCAGGGAAGTCGCCCGCGGGAGGTTCGGCTGTGAGGTCCTCGTATCCCGGATCCCCCGGCAGCAGGATGCGGACCTCACGCCCGTCGATGCTGAGCCGGGGAAGGCTGGTCGATACCTCCTTGATTGTGCGGGTGTGAGCGAGCAGATCGGCTGCCGAAGCGAATCGGCTCATCGCCTCGAGGTTCTTCATGGTGGGAAAGACAAGCGCCATCTTCCCCTCAGCGGCAAGCCGCAACGCCTTCTCCGGCGCGATCCATCGGTTCTCGACGGTCTCTGATCCGTCGTTGTGGGCAGTCTGGTCAACTGGGGCCTCCGCGATGAAGAAGCGCGTGTCGTAACGCCGTGGCATCCCCTCAGGAGTGATCCAGTGACTGAAGTAGTAGATGCGGTCGAGAGCCAGGGTGAGGCCCTCGTCCCGGCAGATTTCAAGAAGGTTCTGTTTCTTACGGTTCAGAGCCTCTCGACACGCCTGAAAGCGCGCGGCGACCTCGGGGTCCGAGAAAGACGCCAGCTTCCCGTCGGCCGCGTAGGCAAGGAGGATGCCGGCCTCCTCGAAGCACTCGCGCACCGCGGCCACCCAGAGGGCAAGGCCACCGGAGCTGACCCCGATCTGAGCGCTGGCGTCGGCATCGTCCCGTCCCGAGCACAGTTCGGCGATCTCCACACACCCGTCGGTCATTTCGAGCGTTCCGCCGGGAAAGACATGGGCGCCGCTGGAAAAGCCGGCCCTCACGGCCTTGCGCAGCATGAGCACCTCGAGGTAACGGGGCCTTTTATGGAATCGACCCCGCCCGGGAGGGACGTCCCGAACCAGTATCAACGTCGCGGCGTGACGGGGGACTACCGAGTTGGTTCTCAACTCGACAGGATCGAAGGCCGAGTGACCAAGGTCCACCGCCTCAGGATACGACCTCGGTCATGCGGTGCCAGGACCGGGCAGGAGGAGCCTCCGGGATTTCCAGGGCGATTCAGAACGGCTATTTGGGAGGCGGGTCCGAGGTGGTCTCGATCAGATCGGACCAGGTTCCGGTACGTCGGCGGGCACGCGTCTTTATCGGAGCCGCAAGAGCGACGAGATCGAAGCGAACCCGCGCGGCGCGCTGCTCTTCTACTGGGATCCACCAGGCCGCCAGGTGCGAATTGAGGGCCCCTTGGGGCGGATTTCGCCAGAGGAGTCC
>JBEKJK010000007.1:0-132175 GCA_050011255.1 Acidimicrobiales bacterium | reverse complement strand
TAGACCCGAAGCCGAGTGATCTATCCATGGGCAGGCTGAAGCGGGGGTAAGACCCCGTGGAGGGCCGAACCCACCCTGGTTGAAAACAGGGGGGATGACCTGTGGATAGGGGTGAAAGGCCAAGCAAACTCGGTGATAGCTGGTTCTCCCCGAAATGCATTTAGGTGCAGCGTCGGGCGTTCAGCATCGGAGGTAGAGCACTGAATGGGTTAGGGGGCCTACAAGCTTACCGACCCCAATCAAACTCCGAATGCCGATGCTCCAGAGCCCGGCAGTGAGACCACGAGGGATGAGCTTCGTTGGTCGAGAGGGAAACAGCCCAGACCGCCAGCTAAGGCCCCTAATTTTTGGCTAAGTGGAAAACGATGTGGGAACGCGAAGACAGCCAGGAGGTTGGCTCAGAAGCAGCCATCCTTGAAAGAGTGCGTAATAGCTCACTGGTCGAGTGGTCCTGCGCGGACAATGTAACGGGGCTCAAGCCAAAAGCCGAAGCTGCGGATTCCCATTCCGCCCGCAGTGAGCGTCGCTTATGCGACGTGAGCTGCGGGAGCAACGGGTGGGAGTGGTAGGGGAGCGTCGAGCTCAGCCGTGAAGCGGCGGTGTGAACCGTCGTGGAGCGTGCTCGAGTGCGAATCCTGGTATGAGTAGCGAGAGAGGGGTGAGAAACCCCTCCGCCGTAAGCCCAAGGGTTCCTGGGTAAGGCTAATCCACCCAGGGTAAGTCGGGAGCTAAGGCGAGGCCGAGAGGCGTAGTCGATGCACAGCTGGTTGATATTCCAGCACCACCGTGTCCGCGCCCAACCCAATGCGGGGCTCCTAAGGGGCTGGTCCTTCGGGACCGAACCGACCGACCTCGCGGCGGGTAGCGAAGGGGGGACGCAGGAGGGTAGGTGAGCCCAGGCGTTGGTTGTCCTGGGGTAAGCGAGTAGGGAGGGACCTAGGCAAATCCGGGTCCCGCATGTCCCGAGACGCGATGCCGAACCGTTCAGGTGAAGTCACTGATCCCAAACTGCCGAGAAAAGCCCCTAGCGAGCTGGCACGGTGCCCGTACCCCAAACCGACACAGGTGGGCGGGTAGAGAATACCAAGGCGAGCGGGAGAACTGTGGTTAAGGAACTCGGCAAATTACCTCCGTAACTTCGGGAGAAGGAGGGCCCCGGTAGGGTGAAGGACTTCGCGTCCCGAGCTCGAGGGGGCCGCAGAAACCAGGGGAAAGCGACTGTTTACTAAAAACACAGGAGCGTGCGAAGTCCTAAGACGATGTATACGCTCTGACGCCTGCCCGGTGCCGGAAGGTTACGGGGAAGGGTTAGCCCTCGGGCGAAGCTCTGAACCTAAGCCCCGGTAAACGGCGGCCGTAAGCACAAGTTGCGGCTTCAGTCGGGTAACCGATTGGAACAAACCTTGCTATATGCTGGAAACTCCGAGCATCCGGCGGTACTCGTCCACGTAACACCCTGTTCGTAGGGTCATGCGTTGGGCAGTGACAATCCGTCCGGTGCGGACAATCAGCAGGAAAGGCCTGGTTCCTCAAACTGGTTGGATGCAATCCCGCGCGACCTAGGTAACTGGGTAGCGGGATTCGTCGACGGAGAGGGAAGCTTCAACGTCCCAATCCGTCGAGAGCGTGATCGAGGTCTGCCATGGCGTGTAGCGTTGTCGTTCAACGTCTCGCAGGTTGGGCATGAGCTCCCTGAGCTCCTGCGCTCGACCTTCGGCGTCGGAACGGTGCGCGACCGCGGGGATGGGGTTCACTATTACGAGGTGACCCGTCCTTCGGAACTGCTCGAAAGGGTCTTCCCTTTCTTCGATCGGTTTCCATTGCGCGGCTCGAAACGAGGTGACCTTGCGGTTTTCCGCCAGATCACCAACCTCGTCCAGTCAGGCCGGCACTTGTCGTCATCGGGCATCGAAGAAGTCCTCACCTTGAGGTCTCCGATGAACCGAGGTGGGAAGCGTCGGTACGGCGAGTCACATGTCCTAGCCGTATTGAGGGAGTGGGAATCCTCAGAGGCCATACGCAGGGCTCCATCTGTGAAGCCAGGTGGATGAAGATATGGTCCACGCCTCATAGCGATATGGGGAGTTGCGTGAACTATAACGGTCCTAAGGTAGGAAGCCTCTAGATCATTAGAGGCAGCTGCCCCCCGCATCGGTGACGGTGCGGTGCGCAGTCGGCTATATGCTGGAAAACCCGGTGAATCCTCCACTACTCGTTATCCGTTGGATAGCAGTGACAACGTGAGAGGTGCGGAAAATCAGCAGGAAAGACTCGGTAGTTCTCTACTACCGAGAATCCTCAGAGGCCATACGCCGACCATCTCACCATTCCCACGGTGAGATGAAGAGATGGTCCGAGCCCTGCGGCGACGCAGGGAGGTCGACGGAAACGTGCGGCCCGCCAATCGAATGTCTGTAACTCGGTTGGTTACCAAGCAACAGGTCTAAGCGAAATTCCTTGTCGGGTAAGTTCCGACCTGCACGAATGGCGTAACGACTTTCCCACTGTCTCAACCACAGACCCGGCGAAATTGAAGTACGAGTAAAGATGCTCGTTAGCTGCATCAGGACGGAAAGACCCCGTGGACCTTTACTGCAGCTTGATGTTGAGTTTTGGTACGAATTGTGTAGGATAGGTGGGAGCCTTTGAAGCTTCGGCGCCAGCCGAGGTGGAGGCAACCTTGAAATACCACCCTTTTTGTGCCGGGGCCCTAACCCAGACCCGTGATCCGGGTCGGGGACAGCGTCAGGTGGGTAGTTTGACTGGGGCGGTCGCCTCCTAAAAGGTAACGGAGGCGCCCAAAGGTTCCCTCAGGCTGGTTGGCAATCAGCCGTCGAGTGCAATGACACAAGGGAGCTTGACTGCGAGACCTACAGGTCGAGCAGGTGCGAAAGCAGGGCATAGTGATCCAGCGGTGGCTTGTGGAAGCGCCGTTGCTCAACGGATAAAAGGTACCCCGGGGATAACAGGCTCATCTTCCCCAAGAGTCCATATCGACGGGAAGGTTTGGCACCTCGATGTCGGCTCGTCGCATCCTGGGGCTGAAGCCGGTCCCAAGGGTTGGGCTGTTCGCCCATTAAAGCGGTACGCGAGCTGGGTTTAGAACGTCGTGAGACAGTGAACGAAACCGCGCTGTCTATAAACTTGGCTATTTGCTGGAAAAGCCGAAAGTATCCTGCGCTACTCGTCCTCGAGAAGTCGTGGCCATTACACCCGGATCGTACGCTCGGGAGCCATGGACAGCGAGGAAAGTGACAATGCGACAGGTGCGGCCAATCAGCAGGAAAGGCTGGATGCGTATATCGCGGGTTTCGTCGATGGAGAAGGAAGCTTTCACGTAGCGATCCAAAGGAACCGTTGTACGAGAGTCGGTTGGCAACTCGTGCCTGAGTTTCGAGTAAGTCAGGACGTGAGCCGGGCCCGGATCTTGGATCTGGTTCGGGCTCAGGTCGGCTGCGGATCTATACGGGAGAATCACCGTGGCTCGATGGACCATACGATGGTGTTCGTGGTCAGAAGGCGACAAGATCTCCTCGAGAAAGTGATCCCGTTCTTCGAACGAAATCCGTTGCTGAGCTGTAAACAAGGAGAGTTCGTGACCTTCGCTGGAATCGTCCGGCGAATGGATGTTGGCGAGCACCTTGACGGAGATGGATTCCGGCGACTAGCAGCCGTGGCTGTTCGTATGAATGGCGGTGGCCGGTATCGCCGGTTCAATCGCAGTTCAGAATCCAGAATCCTCAGAGACCATATGCCAAGCACCACCTCCATAGTGGAGTGGTGAAGAGATGGTCCGACCTGCATGGCGACATGCAGAGCCAGGCAGAAATGAACTGGCCCCCGGCGCTTGGTAGCGCCGGTGGTAACAAGAGTGTCGGTCCCTATCCGATGCAGCCGCAGGAGACCTGAGGAAGGCTGTCCCCAGTACGAGAGGACCGGGACGGACGTAGCTCTCGTGTGCCAGTTGTCCTGCCAAGGGCACGGCTGGTTGGCGACCTACGGATGGGATAAGCGCTGAAGGCATCTAAGCGCGAAGCTCGTTCCAAGATGAGGTCTCCCACAGGGAAACCTGGTAAGGCCCGTGGCTAGACGACCACGTTGATAGGCCGGAGGTGTACGCACGGCAACGTGTTCAGCCGACCGGTACTAATCGGCCGAGGGCTTGGAGCTATTGCTCGTGCTCGCTATGGAACGCTCGAGGGGCGGCCGGCCGGTCGCTCCACCGGCGTCGGTGTGCCGCATCTGCAAGGGAAGCGGGCACATAGACGCCAGGAGCGAAGGTTTCCGGTGACCATGGCGGCGGGGAAACACCCGTTCCCATTCCGAACACGGCAGTTAAGCCCGCCAGCGCCGATGGTACTTGGGGGGCATCCCCCCGGGAGAGTAGGACGTTGCCGGGATTTGTCCGAAGGCCCCCTGCAGCTGCAGGGGGCCTTCTTGTCGATCACGTGAGGCGAACCCTAGGGTCGAGGACGGCGTAAAAGGCGTCGACGACGATGTTCGCCACCACTATGAAAGTCGATGCGAGGATCACGAGCGCGATGATGACCGGCAGGTCCTCGCGGGTGATGGATGTCAGGAGCTGATTGCCGAGGCCTGGGAGGCCGAACACGTTCTCGGTCACAATGACTCCGCCGAGTAGGGTACCGAGGTCGATGCCGAACTCGGTGAGCACCGGCGTCAGAGCGGCGCGCAGACCGTGACGGTAGATGACCCGTCTCTCGGTGAGTCCCTTCGCGCGCGCTGTCCGGATGTAATCCTCGCCCAGCACGTCCAGCATGGAACCGCGCGTGAGGCGCGAATAAATCGAGGCGGTGACAAGAGCGATGGTGAACCAGGGCAAGATCAGATGCCGCGCCCATTCGGCCGGGTCCTGGGTAATGCTGGCGTAGCCGGTCACGGTGAAGAAGTTGAAGCCCACTCGGTGCAGTTCGAAGAAGAACACCAGCAGAAACAACTCGCCGAGAAGGAATGTCGGCATGGAATAGAAGAACAGCGCGAAGGCGGTGACGCTGCGGTCGGCGAGTGTGCGCGGGCGCCTGGCCGCGAGCACACCCGAGGTGACACCGATGATGAGCCATATCAGAGCTCCTCCCGCTGCGAGGGACGCGGTCACGGGGAGGTCCTGGCCGATGATGGTAGTGACCGACTCATTGCCCACGTACGAGTAGCCAAGGTTCCCGTGGAGCAAGCGCGAAAGATAATGGCCGTACTGGACGATCAGTGGCTGGTCGAGCCCGAGGTTGTGACGGACGGCTGCGAGTGTCTGGGCGTTCGCCAGGCGCCCGGCGATCAGGCGAGCGGGGTCGTTGGGGGCGACGAAGTATAAGATAAATACGACTGTCACTACCACCCAAAGCACGAGCGCCCCGAAGGCGATACGCCGTGCCAGGAAGCGCGTCATAGCGAGCTGTCCTCGTCAGCTGTGTTCAGCAGGACGGTGTGGGTCAAAACACTGGCGCCCTTGCGGGTGAACAGACGGTTGTAGCGAGGGTCGAAGGCATCGCGGACGCTGTCGCCCAGGAGGTTGAAAGCGAGCGTCGTAGCGAGTAGGGCCAAGCCGGGGAAGATCAAGTACCACCAGGCCACCTGGTAGTACTGGAGGGCCTCCGACAGCATGTCCCCCCAGCTCGGGGTCGGTGGCACGATCCCGATCGCGAGAAACGAGAGAGTGGCCTCGAAGACGATCGACGCCGGGATGAGAAGTGTGAGGTAGACGATGACCTGGGCGAGCACGTTTGGCAGGATGTCAACGAACATGATGCGCAGGTCGCCGGAACCGAGCGCGTGGGCTGCCTCGACGAACTCCTTTTCCTTGACCGAGAGGACCTGGCCGCGCACTATGCGGCCGACCGAGGCGAACGAGAAGAAAGCGATCACCCCGATGATCACCAGCAGGCGGTCGCTGTTGCCGACGACCGACACCAGAGCAATGGCGAAGATCAGATAGGGTAGCGACAGCACGGCGTCCATGAAACGGGCCAGGATTGTGTCCACCACCCGGCCGAAGTAACCGGCCGCGAGACCGATGACCACACCGACTGCAGTGGCCAGCGAGCTCGCCACCACGCCGACTAGGAGCGAGATCCGAGCGCCGTAGCAGATGCGAACGAGTACGTCACGCCCCAGCTCGTCCGCGCCAAGCAGGAAGTGACGGCCGGGACCGACCGGTATGCCCGCAGGGGAGCGGCCGAAGGAGTATTGGGTGTCAGGACCGTGACCGGTCAGGTGTGCCACCACCGGGGCGAGCACTGCCATCAGGATGATGAGCACGATAACGACGCACGAGCCGATTGCCGCCCGATCGTGTCGCAGCCGTTCGAAGGCCAACCGCGAAGGGCTACGGCCCTCGATGGTCGTGGCTGCCCCGACGCTGGTCTCGGCCTCGGGACCGCCGATCCCTAAGTTCATCCCCTGAGTCACGATGTGCCCCGAGGGATGGCAGACTGGCCGCCGCCGCGTGTCCCGGTGCCAGGCCTGCCTAGCGACGCGATATCGGCCACCCCTGGCGGTGGTGCTTCGGGGAGTTTTTCACCGTCGGACAGCGGAAAGTGGCACGCGACAGTATGTCCAAAGCTGTCGCCGAGCCGTGGCTCGAGCACAGGCACCTCCTCGGCGCAGCGGGCTTGAGCCTTCGGGCAGCGTGGGTGGAACCTGCATCCACTCGGGGGGTCGACGGGTGAAGGGACATCACCACCCAGCACGGTGCGCGTGCGACGGTCGGCTTCGTCGGGATCGGGCACCGGGATGGCAGACTGGAGTGCCTTCGTGTAGGGATGACGAGGCCGGTTGTAGAGGTCGTCGCGTTCGGCCACCTCCACTATCTGTCCGAGGTACATCACCGCGACGCGGTCGCTTACATGGCGCACGACAGAGAGGTCGTGGGTGATGAATACGTAGGTGAGGTGGAACTCCTCCTGGAGGTCGGCGAGGAGGTTGATCACCTGGGCGCGGACTGACACGTCGAGGGCGGACACCGGTTCGTCGGCCACGATGAGTTCTGGTTGGAGTGCTAGGGCGCGTGCCACCCCAATCCGCTGGCGCTGGCCTCCCGAGAACTCCGCGGGGAACCGGTTGTAGTGCTCGGGGTTAAGTCCCACCAGTTCCATGAGGTGCTGGACGCGTTCCTTGCGCTGATCGGAGCCGATCTTCGGCTCGTGGATGATGAAGGGATCGCCGATGATGGACCCGACCCGCCGGCGGGGATTGAGCGAGCTGTAGGGATCCTGGAAGATCATTTGCATCCGTCGACGGTAGGGACGCAGTCGCCTGCGGCTCAAGCGCGAAATGTCCTCACCATCGATGAGCACGGTGCCCGATGTCAGCTCGACCAGCCGCGTGATGCAGCGTGCCAGGGTCGACTTGCCGCAGCCTGTCTCTCCTACGAGGCCCACAGTCTCGCCGCGCACGACGTCCAGGGTCACATCGTCGACAGCATGCACGACCTCAGAGCTGCGCTGGAGGAGTCGACCGGTACGAACAGGGAAGTGCTTGGTTACCCCCTCGAGACGAACGAGGGCATCGGGTTGGGAGCTCGGTCGGGACGAGGAGCGCGATACCATCACGCTTCGTCCTTGCCCAGATTTGCAATCGGGCTGCCCTCTACGGCCGACGGTATCGAGCCGCCCTGCGCTGCAGAGGCAGCATGCCGACGCACGTCTGTCTCCACGGATGACCCGGTGAGCTCGGTTGGCAGCCAACAAGCCGAGCGATGGATCGAAGTGCCGACAAGGCGCAAAGGTGGTGAGGCGGTACGGCACCTGGGCATCGTGAAGGCACAGCGTGGATGAAACGGGCACCCCGAGGGTGGGTTGATAAGGCTCGGTGGTTGCCCAGCGATGGACGGCAAGCGTTGTCCCTCGTGGCCGCTCTGGGGCAGCGAGTTGAGCAAACCGGCGGTGTAGGGGTGGTGCGGGCTGTAGTAGATGTCTCGTGTGCAAGCGGATTCCATTACCCTGCCCGCGTACATGATCATGACCTCGTGGGCCATGTCGGCGATGATCCCGAGGTCATGGGTGATGAGGATGACGGAGATACCAAGCTCGTCTTGGAGATGCCTGATCAGCTCCATGATCTGCGCCTGCACGGTAACGTCTAGCGCCGTAGTCGGCTCGTCGGCCACCAGTAACGCCGGGTTGAGAGCAAGCGCCATCGCTATCATCGCTCGCTGCCGCATGCCGCCGGAGAACTGATGGGGGTAGTCCTTGACCCGCTCCTCGGGACGGGGGATGCCGACCAGGCCCAGCAATTCCACGACGCGTGCTCGCGCAGCTGGCTTGTCGATCTCCTGGTGGGTTCGGATCATCTCCATGATCTGCCACCCCACTCGGTAGTAGGGGTGAAGGCTCGACATCGGGTCCTGGAAGATCATCGCGATCTTCGCCCCCCGCACCGCACGGAGCTCAGCCGGGGACATGGTGAGCAGGTCTTTTCCGTCGAGGAGGGCGCGGCCCGACACTCTGGCCCCGACCGTAAGGCCTATCGTCGTTTGGACAGCGACACTCTTGCCCGAGCCGGACTCGCCGACAATGCCTAGCGTCCGGCCGGAGTCCACTGCGAAGCTGATACCCCTCACGGCCTCGACGACTCCGTCGGGAGTGGGGAACGAGACGACAAGATCCTCCACTTCGAGCAGCAAGTCATTCACTCCCTGGGTAAGGAAGCCCAGCCGACAGGCCTACATGCTGCCAGAGATACGACGACCGGGCAGCTTCTGTCGCACGCCGTATGGCCCACGTGCTCGCCCTATCTTCTGAGGCTCAAGATCGAAGTAACTCTATGTGCGGTAGTGGGAAAAAGCGACATGAGCAAGAAAATGTGATCCCCGGCGTCTGAGACGCCGGGGATCACACAGAACCTAGCCTTTCCTACCCACTTCAGCTGCTGAGCCAGACGTTGGTGATGTCGCAGTTCTCCGTCCAGACATTGAAGTAGCAATTGTGGAGCTTGCTGGAGTGGTAGATGGATACCTTCTGCGCAGCGATAGGGACCACAGCGGCGTCGGTCATGATCTGCTTTGCGGCATCCTGCCAGTAGACCGTGGCCTGGCTTGCCGAGGTAGCGGACTCGGCCTTGTCGATGTAGGAGTTCACTGTCGAGCTGTTGTAGTCGCCGTAGTCGACGCTGTTGGGCCCGTAGGTTCGGCCGTCGAAGAGCGGCTCGATGATGGAGCGACCGTTATTGCCCAGCCAGTCCGGGATCCATCCAGGCTCTGCGATGTCCCAGGCGCCCGATTTCGTGGCGCTCACGTTCTCTAAGTACTTCGAATAGAAGTCGCTAGCCGTCGAAGAGATCAGGTTGACCTTGAAGCCTGCAGCCTGGAGGGCTGACTGGTCGGTCTGGGCGACCTGGGGGTGAACGGTGTTGGTGCGGTACACCAGGTTCAGCGTGATCTGCCCCGGTGAGTAGCCAGCTTGGGCAAGGAGCGCCTTAGCCTTGGCCGGATCACCGTTGTTGCCGGTCGTCGGATACGGGTCATAGCCCGGGACGTTCCCAACGCTGCCGCCTGGTATCACTTGGTTGAGAGGTTGGGAGATCACCGAGCCACCGTAGACCTCTGAGTCCGCCGTCTTGTTGAAGGCGTACTCGAGGGCCTGGCGTACGGGCAGCTTGCTTAGCGCTCCCCCGTTGTTCGGGCTCAGGAAGTTGATCACTATGTAGGGGTTGATGGTGATGAAGTTGCTCGCGCCCTGTGGGCCGATGACGAGGTCCGGGTCATGGCTCGCCACCATTCCGGCCAGCTGTGAGGTGTCGACGTTCTGGTCCCATTCCATTTGAGCTGTGCCGGCCTGAATCTGCTGCACGGCGGCAATGGGTGTATTGGCTACGCCCTCTTCGATGTTGACCTTGTTCACGTACCCATGGCGCAGGGGGTCACTGGACGCGTCCCAGGACGGGTTGCGCACCAGGACAATGCTCCTGTTGGGGTTGTAGCTCTGGACCTCGTAGGGCCCGTCGGACAAGAAGTGCTGGGCCAAGTCGGTGCTTCCCGGCAGGTACTTGAGGTCCTCGACCGGCGCGGGCGACGAGAACGTCATCGCTAGGATGTTGATGAAGTCCGAGGCCGGTTGGGTGAGCGTGAATTGCACCGTCTCGGCACCGGTGGCCTTCACTCCTGCGATGTTGTGGGTGTCGATGTAGTTCTTGATGCTCGCCACGTCGCCGCTGACATTGGTGAACCCGTTGCAGTAGCTCTGCATTCCGACGATCGTCGCCTCGAAGTACCCTGGGGCACCAACAGGGTTGACCGGATTGCACAGGCGTTTCATGCCCAGGACCTCGTCGGCGGCAGTCACCTGACGAGGTGGGCTGCTGTTCCACTTGGCCCCCGAACGAATCGTGATGGTGTACGTCTTGCCGCCGTTGGTGATGGTAGGCATACCCGTCGCCAGGTCCGGTACCGGGTTTGCCTGGCCTGCGGTGGTAGAGGCCGTCGGGTATTGGTAAAGCTGCCGGGCGATCGCCCGCAGCAGCGTGTAGGTGACGTCGTAGTAGGCGGAAGCGGTGTCGAAGTGGTCCACGTCGGACGACCCCACGACCGTGAGAGTGCCGCCTCTGGTCGCCCCCGACGGCGTGGGAGCGCTCGGCGTGCTAGGTGAGGAGGAACATGCCGCAAGGAGCAGCGCCGCCATGGCGGTGCTCGCACCGATCATCACCAACGTCTTGGTCAATCGCACGATCTTCCCCTCGCTTTCTCGGTTGGCTCACGCCGTGTTCATGCCAGTGCAACGTTACGAGAATGTTACTGTTCTGCGACGCCTTGACGTTGGGATCCCATTCGTCGCACTGGCTTCGCATCACCCGAGGGCTTGGGGATTGTGCCGGCTGGGTCATGGTTGGTTCTGCTTCGCAACACCCAGGCGGAGACCATTCCCTTCAGGACTGTGAGTCTCCATCCCGCCGCTGGGCGTGATTCGTCCCGGTAGAGGCTGTGCTCATCAGCGCGATCGACGCAGGCTCTACACTCGGCACGTGGTCAGAGACGCAGCTTCTGGCCGTTCGAGACGGTCGGGCCGTCCCAGGCCGGCGGGCCGAGCTCGGGAACCTGATGCTCGGGCGGCTGGTGTTCGCAACCGCGGTGGGAAGAACCACAACAAGGAGAACCCCTACAGGGAGAGTAAGAGTAAGAGCAAAGATTCCTCTCGAGGAGTAGGCGCGCGGCGTCAGGTTGCGGCAAGAGGGACAGGAGGTCCTGCTCGTGCGGCTAAGAGCGGCTGGCCGCGCGGCCCTGTCAGCAGATCAGGCCGCTCTCCGGGGAGATCCTCACTGGATGAACCACCTGTGGGCAGACCTGTGGGCAGAAGCAGGGCCGGGACGTCGCCACGGAGAGGAACCCGGCCCGACAGGTCGCAGGCAGGCAGGTCCCGGGAAGGTACGCCACCTTCGAGCACGCGCCGTGTCGCTGCACCTGGAGACAGGCCTCCTGAAAGGAGGACTGAACTAGGGGCATCCCCAAATAGACGGCCCCAGGTAAGCCGACCTTCGCCAGCGAGCAGAGCCGCGACGGAGAAGCGTTCACCCGGGCCGAGCTTCCCGCGCGCTTGGGGAAGCGTGGCCCGAAGAGGAGCGCGCTCGATGTGGCTGACCGTCACCGACGCCGCACCGCCTGTAGTTCGAGATCCCGGCCGGCCCGCACGTTCACGCCAAACGCAGTGGGTGCGGGAGGAGCCGGACGACATGGACGGGTCCTACGCGTCCGCGGGCCCGACACGAGGTCGGCGCCCGCGGACAGAGCCGCGTTCGCCAACAGCCAAGGCCGGGCGTTCTGCCGCCACGTCTGCCGCAAGGAGTGAAGGCACTGCGCGGCGGCGTGGCGCGACCGAGGAGGTCACCCTTCCCAGAGATGTCACAGAGGAGCTCGTGGCCGTGGTGGGACCTGAGCGGGCACGGGACCTTGCCGGCATGATGGCGCACGCCGCCCGCGCGTACCGCCGTGACCGCTATCCCGAAGCGTTGCGGGTCACCCGGGTCCTGGTGGAGCTGGTGCCGGAGTCGGCCGCGGCCCGCGAACTGCACGGGTTGGTGTGCTACCGGCTCGGCCGCTGGCGCGAAGCCGTCCGACACCTGACGGCGGCGAGAGCTCTGTCCGGCGACGACCCGAGCCAGCTGCCCGTGATCATGGACTGCTGCCGGGCGCAGGGGCAGCGGCGCAAGGTGGAGGCGCTGTGGGAGGAGCTGCGCTCCTGCTCTCCTCCCGCCGATGTGCTGTGCGAGGGACGGCTGGTGCTCGCCGCACACCGGGCCGATCGGGGTGAGCTCGATCCGGCGATCGACCTGTTGGTATCTGCCGGAGCGGCACGCAACCTGCGACATCCGGCCGAGCGCCACCTTCGGCAGTGGTACGTGCTCGCCGACCTCTACGAACGCGCCGGTGACCTGCCTCACGCGCGTCAACTGTTCGCCCGAGTGGCGACCACCGATCCCGACCTCGCGGACGCGCGCCAACGACTGTCCGAGCTTGGCCGCCAAGGCGGCTCCGGCTCCTAGGACTCGGAGCCAAGGCGGTGCCGGCTCGCAGGACTCGGCGTCAGGGCGGCTCCGGCTCCTAGAGTCGGGCGGGTGGGTGCCGGACTCGTCGACCTCCGAAGCGACACTGTCACGAAGCCGACCCCCGAGATGCGCCGTGCCATGGCCGAGGCCGAAGTCGGCGACGACGGATACGGCGAGGACCCGACCGCACGGATGCTCGAGGAGACCTACGCCCAGCGAGTAGGTAAGGAAGCCTCGTTGTTCGTTCCTTCCGGCACGATGGCCAATCAAGTGGCGCTGCGCGTCCTGTGCAGTGCGGGGGCGCTCGTCGTCGCCGGGCGGCGCCAGCACATCGTCATCTACGAGGAGGCCGCCGCGGCGCGAAACGCCGGAGCGCAATTCCATCTCGTGGACGACGACGACGGGCGACTCGACCCGCAAGACGTCTCGTGGGCGATCGAGGCCTCCTCACACCACCAGCCGGCGGTGGGACTCGTATGCGTGGAGCAGACGCACATGCCCGCAGGTGGTGTGCCCTGGAGCATCGAGGACCTCAGGTCCGTAGCGGCGGCGGCCCCGGGCGTCGCCTTGCACATGGACGGTGCTCGGCTCTTCAACGCGGAGGTGGCCACGGGTGTGAGCGCGAAGCGCTTCGCCGCCGAGGTGACGACGGTGATGAGCTGCATGTCGAAGGGGCTCTGCGCTCCGATCGGCTCGTTGTTGGCGGGGTCGACTGAGACGATCGAGTGCGCCCGGCTCGAACGCAAGCGGCTCGGCGGTGAGATGCGCCAGACGGGAGTGGTCGCCGCGGCGGGCCTGGTGGCGCTTCGCACGATGGTCGACCGCCTGTCCGAGGATCACCGAAGGGCACGACGCATCGCAGATGCCGTGGCGGAGCGCTGGCCTGCCTGCGGCCTCGACCCGGAGTCAGTGCTCACGAACATCGTCGTGTTCGCCCACGAGAACCCTCCGGCACTGCTCGGTCACCTTCTCACCGAAGGGGTGCAGGCCGGCACGATCGCCCCGGGGATCTGCCGGCTGGTCACCCACAACGACGTGGACGACGCCGGCGTCGACAGAGCCGTGAACGCGATCACCGCGGCCCCGTAGAGGGGCCGTGTCGCAGGGGTACCGCACCGCGTCCACGTCATCGGAGGGCAGGCCGCCCGTAGGGGCGGCGCGGCGCGCAACGGGCATAGGCTCGGCGACATGGCCACAGACATAGAGGCACTACTCGGCGACGAGGCTGAGTCGCTGCTCGGGCACCAGTGCAAGGGCGTGACGGTGGACGAGCTCTGTCTCCCGGGCCCGGACTTCATAGAGAGGGTCGTACTGGGAACCGATCGCCCGATCCCCGTAGTCAGGAACCTAGCGGCCCTCTACTCCCACGGGCGGCTCGGTGGAACGGGGTACTTGTCGATCCTCCCGGTAGACCAGGGGATCGAGCACTCCGCGGCTGCGAGCTTCTCCAAGAACCCCGCCTACTTCGACCCGGCGAACCTCGTCGAGCTGGCCCTGGCCGCGGGTTCTTCGGCAATCGCCACGACACTCGGCGGCCTGGGGATCGTCGCGAGGCGCTACGCGCACCGCATCCCGTTCATCGTGAAGCTCAACCACAACGACTTTCTGCACTATCCGAACCGCTACGACCAGGTGATGTTCGCTTCGGTCCGTCAGGCCGTCGCGCTGGGAGCGCTGGGAGTCGGAGCGACGATCTACTTCGGCTCCGACGAGTCCGACCGCCAGCTCTCGGAGGTCCGTGTGGCCTTCGAGCAGGCCCACGAGCTGGGGCTCTTCACCGTGTTGTGGTGCTACTTGCGCAACGCCGCCTTCAAGACCCCCGACGCCGACTATCACGTGGCGGCCGACCTGACCGGTCAGGCAAACCACATCGGCGTCACCATCGAGGCCGACCTGATAAAGCAAAAGCAACCGGAGAACAATGCCGGCTATCAGGCGCTCAAGTTCGGGCGCACCGACCCTCTCGTCTACGACCAGCTCACCACGGACAACCCGATCGACATGACGCGCTGGCAAGTTCTGAACTGCTACGCGGGGCGCGTCGGGCTCATCAACTCCGGAGGCGAGTCGAAGGGCTCGGGCGATCTCGCCCAGGCTGTGCGGACCGCTGTCATCAACAAGCGGGCGGGCGGAACAGGGCTGATCGTGGGCCGCAAGGCCTTCCAGCGGCCCATGGCCGAGGGTGTCGGGCTCCTCCACGCCGTCCAGGACGTCTTCTTGGACGGCTCCGTCACGATTGCCTGATCGGCCGGGGGTGAATGCTCGGTTGCGGGTGCTTGGTCGCTGGTGCTGGCCCAGTGCCGGTCGCTGAAGATCCGGGCGGGGGCGGTATGCTCATCGCAGAAGACGCAACGACGCGCAGCGTGTCCTGAACCGGCGGGCGACGATCTCGACCACCGGTTCAGGGTGCGTAGATACGGAGGACGGTGTCCACCGCCACGCAGGCACAGACGAGGGAGCTGGACCGGGTCGTCATCCGGTTCGCCGGGGACTCCGGCGACGGGATTCAGCTGACCGGGACGCAATTCACGACGGTCAGCTCCCTTTTCGGGAACGACACGGCCACACTTCCCGACTTTCCGGCTGAGATCCGTGCTCCGGCCGGGAGCATCGCAGGGGTCTCCGCGTTCCAGGTCCACATCTCGGACCACGACATCCTCACACCGGGCGACTCAGCGAGCGTCCTGGTGGCGATGAACCCCGCTGCCCTGAAGGCGAACCTACCCGAGGTCGTGCGCGGAGGAACATTGATCGTGAACGTCGACGCGTTCGACGAGCGCGCCTTCGAGAAGGCGGGCTACGAGTCGAACCCGTTGACCGACGGCAGTCTCGCCGGCTACAAGGTTCACGAGGTCCCGATGACCTCGTTGACGATGGAGGTGGGCAAGCAGGCGGGGGTGAAGCCGCGCGACGCGGAGCGCGCGAAGAACTTCTTCGCGTTGGGTCTCGTCAGTTGGCTCTACAGCCGACCGGTCGAGGGGACCCTCGAATGGATAGCGAAGCGGTTCGCGAAGTCGCCCGCGATCTGTGACATCAACACACGTGCTTTTCGTGCCGGGCACGCCTTCGGTGAGACCGCCGAGCTCTTCGAGTCGAACTATCAGGTGCATCCCGCCGCACTCGAGCCGGGCACCTACACGAACATCACCGGCAGCATCGCTCTGGCCTGGGGTCTCATCGCCGCGTCCCGCCAGGCCGGACTACCGCTGTTCCTGGGCTCCTACCCGATCACGCCCGCGTCGGACATCCTCCACGAGCTGGCCAAGCACAAGGAGTTCGGTGTGAGGACGTTCCAAGCCGAGGACGAGATAGCCGCCGTCGGCTCCGCCATCGGCGCGGCCTTCGGTGGGTCGCTGGGCGTGACGAGCACGAGCGGCCCGGGCATCGACCTGAAGTCGGAGTCGATAGGGATGGCCGTGAGCCTCGAGCTCCCGCTGGTGGTGGTCGACGTCCAGCGCGGTGGGCCCTCCACGGGGCTGCCCACCAAGACCGAGCAGTCGGACCTGCTTCACGCTATGTACGGGCGGCACGGGGAGTGCCCGGTCCCGATCCTCGCCGCGCGTACTCCGTCCCACTGCTTCGAGGCTGCCATCGAAGCAGTGCGCATCGCGCTCACCTACCGCACGCCGGTGCTCTTGCTCTCCGACGGCTACCTGGCGAACGGGGCCGAGCCCTGGCGCCTGCCCGACACGAACTCGTTGCCCGATCTCCGGGTGGAGCTCGCCACCGAAGCGAACCACACCGACGAAGACGGCCGGAAGGTCTTCTGGCCCTATCTTCGCGACGAGCGCACCCTGGCGAGGCCTTGGGCGATACCGGGCACGCCGGGCCTCGAGCACCGCATCGGCGGGCTGGAGAAGCTCGACGGCTCCGGCGAGGTCTCCTACGACCCGGAGAACCACGAGAAGATGGTCCGACTTCGCGCGGCCAAGGTGGCCAGGATAGCCGCGGACATCGCACCGGTCGAGGTCGACGACCCTGACGGGATCGGTGCGGCGCCGCTGCTCGTGCTCGGATGGGGCTCGACGTTCGGCGCGATCGCGACGGCCGTGCGCAGGGTCCGCGAGAGGGGCCTCGAGGTCGCCCACGCCCACCTCGTCCACCTCAACCCGTTCCCCGCGAACCTGGGCGAGGTGCTCGCCTCGTACGCGAACGTTCTCGTGCCCGAGGCGAACCTCGGTCAGCTGGTGAAGATGGTGCGCGCCGAGTTCCTCGTCGATGCCAAATCGCTCACGAAGGTGCAGGGGGTGCCGTTCCACGCCGCTCAGATCGAGGAGGCGGTGCTCGAGATGCTGGGGGCGGACGCCTCGGCCACGAACCTCGAGGCACGGGACGTGGCCAGCTGATGAGCGAACCCGCGACGACAGGCACCGCCGTTCCAGCCACCACGCGCAAGGACTGGGCCTCCGACCAGGAGGTGCGGTGGTGCCCCGGATGTGGCGACTACTCGATTCTCGCCGCGGTGCAGATGCTGCTGCCCGAGCTCGGGGTACGCCGAGAGAACACCGTGTTCGTCTCGGGCATCGGGTGCGCCGCGCGATTCCCCTACTACATGAACACCTACGGCATGCACGCGATCCACGGGCGGGCACCTGCCATCGCCACCGGACTTGCCGTCACCCGTCCCGACCTGGACGTGTGGGTCGTCATCGGTGATGGGGACGGTTTGTCGATCGGAGGGAACCACCTCATACATGCTCTGCGGCGGAACGTGAACCTGACCATCCTGCTCTTCAACAACCAGATTTACGGCCTCACCAAGGGACAGATCTCTCCGACCTCCGAACGGGGCAAGGTCACCAAGTCGACGCCGTTCGGATCCCTCGAGGTGCCGTTCAACCCGATCAGTCTTGCCCTGGGGGCGGAGGCGACCTTCGTCGCGCGCACCCACGACATGGACCGCAAGCACATGCAGGAGACGTTCCGCCGTGCCCACGACCATGCCGGCGCCGCCTTCGTGGAGATCTACCAGAACTGCAATGTCTTCAACGACGGCGCCTTCGAGAAGATCACAGGCCGCGACGTTCGGGCGGACAACCTGATACCGCTCGTCCACGGTGAGCCGATCCGCTTCGGTGTCGACGGTGAGCACGGTGTGATGCTCGACGCCGACGGACAGATGCGGGTCTGCGAGGTGGCGGACGTGGGAGAGGAGAGGTTGCTCGTGCACGACGAGCGTCGTGAGGGTCCCGGTCTGGCCCTGCAGCTCTCGCGGCTGGCCCGTGGTCCGTTTGAGCCGACACCGATCGGGGTGTTCCGGGCCGTCGAACGTACCGAGTACGCAGAGGCGACCAGCCGTCAGCTGCTGGAGGCCGAGCAGCGCAAGGGCCCGGGCGACCTGGCCGGGCTGCTGGCCTCGGGCGGGACCTGGACCGTGGGGAACGGCAGCTCGTAGGGCGCTTCGAGGTTCGCGGTGCTCCCGAGCGGGTGGGGCTTGCCGAGCAGGTAGCCCTGTACCTGGTCACAGCCGGTGCGTCGCAGCTCGGAGAGCTCGAGCTCGGTCTCCACGCCTTCGGCGATGACGAGCAGTCCGAGGGAGTGGGCCAACTCGACCACGGCGCCGACCATCGACAGGCTCTGGGCGTCATGTCCCAGGCGCGAGACGAAGCTTCGGTCGATCTTCAGGTCGTCGACGGGGAGCTCGGCCAGGTACGACAGAGAGGAGTACCCGGTTCCGAAGTCGTCTATGGCGAGGCGCACGCCGAGCGCCTTCAGCGCCGTCAGCGCGACGCGAGACCCCTCGTCGCTCGTTACGAGGATGCTCTCGGTGAGCTCCAAGGTGACGATGCTAGGCGGCAGCCCTGTGCGTTCGATGGCGCTGCGTACGTCGTCCACGAGGTCCGCGTTCGCGAGCTGTCGTCCGGAGATGTTGATGGACACGCCGACGTCGTGCCCGGCGTCGCGCCAGGCGCGGCAGTCGTTACAAGCGGCCTCGAGCACCCATCTGCCGATGTCGACGATCAACCCTGTGTCCTCCGCGATGGGGATGAACTCGGCGGGCGCCACCGGGCCGAGGTCGGGGTGATACCACCGCAGGAGGGCTTCCATCGTGACGACCTTCTGCGAGCTGAGGTCGGTGACCGGCTGGTAGTGGACCTGTAGCTCTCCGTGCTTGAGCGTCCTATGGAGCGCGTTCGCGAGCTCGGCGCGCCTCGCGCTGCCTTCGTCGATCGCCGGCTCGTAGAGCGCGTGACGCGCGCGGCCACGCCGTTTGGCCAGGTACATCGCAGCGTCGGCCTGCGCCATGACGATCTCGGGGTCGTCGCCGGCGCTGCCGATCGCGATCCCTATGCTCGCGGAGGCGAAGAGCTCTTGTCCCGCGACTGCGAACGGCTCTGCGAGTGCGTCGATCACGCGGTCTGCCACAGCGGTGGCCTCGGCCTGCGGAGCGGTGAGGTCCTCGCAGAGCAGGACGAACTCGTCGCTGCCGAAGCGCGCGGCGGTGTCGGTGGGGCGAACGAGCTTCTGGAGCCTTCTGGCCACCTGCACGAGAAGACCGTCGCCCGAGGAGTGCCCGGCCGCGTCGTTCACGGACTTGAAGTGGTCCATGTCGACGAAGAGCACTGCCACTGCCGCCCTGCGTCGCTTCGAGGCCATGAGGGCGTGCGAGAGCCGATCGAGCAGAAGTGTACGGTTCGCGAGTCCTGTCAAGGGGTCGTGGAGCTGCTGATGAGTGAGGCGTGCCTGCCCTGCCGCGAGCTCGGACTGAAGTCGCCGCTGTTCAGTGTCGAACTGCTTCGCCATCCCGACGAGCGAGGCGTCGCATCCCGCTCGCGCGACATCCAGGGTCTCGGCGACCGTCGCGGCGTCGAGGCCCAGTCGCGCGGCCTCCGCGTGGATCACCTCGATGACGGCCGTTCTCCAGTCCAGGTTCAGCTTGGTCAGCTCTGAGAGAGACATGATGCCGTGCAGGGGGATCGTCCCCTGCCCCTTCCACGTGACGTCCTCCTCGGGAGTCGTCGGCTCGCCGGTCACCAAGTACTTGGAGAACGTGGTGGTGGCGAACGACCCGATGCGCACGATGTCCTGGGCGATCCGGTCGTTCTGGCCCGCGCTCCAGGTAGTTGCGCCGTTCAATGACTGCTTCCACCGGCGCGCCATGATGTCGCCCACGTCGGTGACACGCGACGCGAGAGCCGTGCCGAGAGCGACGCGAGCGGCGGGCGCGGAGCCTTCCCTGGTCGGCGCCATGGACGATCGCGTCACGGACGTCATCTCACCGCCCGCCTCGACGCTGCAGGAGGGCAGGGGCGCGTGCCTTGCCATGGCTGAGTTCGGCGACCCTCACGTTGAAGTAATCGACCAGGGTCGCCGGCGCCTTGAGCCTGCGGGATCGTGCCTGGCTCGAGGTGCCTGCAAGGCAGGCGACTTTCGTGCTGCGCCGGTGTGGTCGCGCGCTCAACCGCGTCACACGTTGCGCCGATACCGAGAAAGACACCTGGTCCGTGGGGTGGACCGGTGTCTTTCGGGGGCAGAGGAACGGGGCGCACGCGGCGATGCCGTGGCCCTCGGCTACGGCTGAGGGCGTCGCCGCGTCCCCCGTTCTCTCTCAGCTGCTGAGGGTCGGGGGAGCCGACGGGTCAGTTGCGCAAGCCCAGGGGCGCCGACGGGGTCACTCGACCACCGGCCTGAAGACCATGCCGGTGCGCGGCTTGGGATGGAAGTGGGTGCTTTTCGGTGGCATGCGCCTGCGTTCGTGTGCCCAGCTCGATATCTGCGACACGGTGATCGGCCGCAGCAGCAACGTCGCGTCGGCACCGCCTTCGGTCACAGCCCGGACAGCGTCGTGCCAGTCCTGCCGGTAGGTCGGAGCGAGGCCTGCGATTTGCTCCAACGCCAGTGAGACGAGACTCGAGTCGAGGTTCGACCCAGCGGCGCTGTACGCCTCGGGCCGTGGTGCGAGGGCCCACACACCACTGCGCGTGATGAGCGCGAGAGTTCCGGAGCGAACCAGCTCGCCGGCGAGCTCTTCGGCCGTGCTCCCGGCGAGCTCGCAATCGAACCAACGACCCATCACGTCGAGAAGGTCCATGCCGGGTGGAATTTCGCTCAGCACGCGGTGGACGGCCCCCACCGAGAGCTGAGCCTCCGTCAGCTCCACGACGAGAGCCATGACCAGGTCGTAGTCACCGGGCGCGCCGCCTCTCGCCGTGCGGCGTTCGGCTTGGTAGGCGACAGCGGTCTCGTAGCGGTGGTGACCGTCGGCGATGACCACGGGTGCGTGTGCCACACCCTGTGAGATCGACTCGATTGCAACAGGGTCTTCGATCACCCACAGCTGGTGGACGACTCCGGCGTCGTCGGTCGCCGTGCGCTGCGGTGACCCCAGCGGCTCGTAGGTCTTCGTCAGACCTTCTGTGAGCGACAGGCCCCAGATCGGGGAGAGGTTGGCGTGACATGCGCGCAACAGCTCCAAGCGGTCGCCGATGTCCTTTCCGATCGTCTGCTCGTGGGGCACGACGTCCCCGTCGGGCGCTTCGCACGCCAAGGCTCCTATGACTCCGGTGGTCGTGCCACCGCACGGGCTGGTCATCCGGTAGGGGTACACGGACGGGGCCGGGTCACGCCGGACGAGGCCTTCTTCCACCCACGAGCTGAGCAATCGGGCGGCCGTCTGGTACCTGTCCAACCCCGAGACGGAGTCCTCCAAGGGAAGCTCGACGTGGATCGAGTTCGCCCGGTGGCGTGAAGCGAGCTTCGCCCTCTCCTCGGGGCCGACGACGTCGTAAGGGGGGGCGACGACGTCGTCCAGTGGGACCGAGGGGTCGTAGCGAAGACCGGCGAAGGGCTCGAACCTTGGCACGCACAGATGCGTACCACAGGAGCGACGGTGCGGAGGAAGAGAGCGTGATCGGCCAACGAGATCGAGCTTCCGAGGACCGAAGAGCAGGCGCGGGTCCCGGGCACACCGTCGGTGCCTCTTAGAATGCCGGCGTGTTAGCCGAGGACGCCGCAGGGGGTCCGGCGGGGAACCAGGGGGGGTCTCTCGACCGTGTCCTCACCGTTCCGAACGCCATCACGGTGGCTCGCTTGGCCTGCATCCCGATCTTCGGCTGGTTGTTGTTCGGTGCACATCGCCAGACGGCGGCTGCGGTGCTGCTCGGGGTGCTCGGGGCGAGCGACTTCGTAGACGGCTTCGCGGCCCGGCGATGGCACCAGGTCTCCACGCTCGGAAAGGTCCTGGATCCCACGGTGGACCGGCTCCTGCTCGGCACCGCGGTGGTCTCGGTCATGGTGCACGGAGCGGTGCCGCTGTGGTTCGGCCTCGCCACCTTGGTCCGAGAGGTGCTCGTGGGGGCGACCGTGGTCGTGCTGGCGTTGTTGGGAGCCGAGCGCATAGACGTCGTGTGGGTGGGCAAGGCGGGGACCTTCGGCCTGATGTTCGCCTACCCGACGTTCCTCCTCGCGCACGGCACAGCGGGATGGCAACAGCCCTTCGAGATCCTGGCCTGGTTGTGCGCGGTACCTGGCCTGGCCCTCGCATGGGTCGCAGTCCTCTTCTACGTACCGGCCGCGAGCCGGGCCCTCAACGCCGGGCGTGCCGGACGCCGTGGGATGATGCTCCCGTGAAGGCGGTGATCATGGCCGGCGGTGAGGGGGCACGTCTTCGCCCTCTGACCTCGAACCAGCCAAAGCCCATGCTCCCCATGGCGAACAGGCCCATGATGGAGCACGTCGTGTCTCTCCTGAGGCACCACGGCTTCGACGACGTGGTCGTGACGGTGGCGTTCATGGCGAACGTGGTGCGCAGCTACTTCGGCGACGGAGAGGAGTTCGGAGTGCGCATGGCGTACGCCACCGAGGAGGCGCCCCTCGGGACCGCGGGTTCAGTCCGAAACGCCCGAGAGCAGCTCGACGAGCGTTTCGTCGTCATCTCCGGTGACGTCCTCACGGACATCGACCTGGGATCGTTGCTCGACTACCACATCTCGAAGGGCGCTCTGGCGACGATCGGTCTGAAGGCGGTCGAGAACCCCCTCGAGTTCGGGATCGTCATCACCCGCGACGACGGGTCGATCGAGCGTTTCCTCGAGAAGCCCAGTTGGGGCCAGGTGTTCAGCGACACCGTGAACACCGGCGTGTACGTGCTCGAACCGGAGATCTTCGACTTCATCCCCGAAGGCAGGCCGTCGGACTTCTCGGAGGAGGTGTTCCCCGCGGTCCTCGCGGCGCGAAAGCCGCTGTTCGGATACGTCGCAGGAGGCTATTGGGAGGACGTCGGCACGCTCGGTGCGTACCTGCGGGCGCACCAGGACATCCTTGACGAGAAGGTCCGTGTCGACGTCGGCGGTTTCCCGCTTCGGCCGGGGGTGTGGCTCGGTAAGGGTGCCGAGGTCCAGCCTTCGGCCACGATCAGCGGTCCTGCAGTGATCGGAGACAACTGCTACATAGGCGCGGACGCCCGGGTGGGCGAGTACTGCGTCATCGGGCCGAACGTGCGAATAGGCGAGAACGCCTCGCTCATGCGCACGGTGATCCACGAGAACGGGTTCGTCGGTCCGATGGTCCGGCTCGACGGTTGCGTGCTGGGCCGTTCCTGTGACCTGCGTCAGGGTGTGCGATGCGAAGAGGGGGTCGTGCTCGGCGAGGAGACCTCGGTGGGCGCGCACGCGGTCATCAAGTCGGGCGTGAAGGTGTACCCGTTCAAGACCGTAGAAGCCGGAGCCATCGTCAACACGTCCATCGTGTGGGAGTCACGAGGGGCCCGCACACTCTTCGGCAGAAGCGGCATCACCGGCTTGGCGAACGTCGACATCTCCCCGGACCTGGTGATGCGCCTGTCGATGGCATGGGCGAGCACCCTCGAGAGAGGTGCGACGATCACGATATCTCGCGACACCTCCAGGGCCGCGCGCGTGCTCAAGCGGGCGATCATGGTGGGTTGCAACACGGCGGGGGTAAACGTCGACGACCTCGAGGTCGCCACGGTTCCCGTGACCCGCTTCCGGGTCCGCTCCGGACAGAGCGCGGGGGGCATCACGGTGCGTCTCGTCGCGGACGACCTGCGGTCGGTGATGATCCGCTTCTTCGACTCCGACGGCATCGACGTCGCGGAGACGACCCAGCGCAAGATCGAGCGCTTGTACCATCGCGAGGAATTTCGCCGGGCGTTGGGCCCGAACATAGGAGACATAGGGTTCCCTGCGAGGACCCTCGAGTCCTACACCGCGGCGCTGATAAGCGCCGTCGACGTGGAGGCGATTTCACGGGCGGAGTTCAAGCTCGTGCTCGACTACTCGTTCGGAACGGTGAGTTTCGTCATGCCGAACGTCCTCGGCAAGCTCGGCTCGGACGTGCTCGTGGTGAACCCTTACGCCGTCACGGCATCCGATGTCGCCAGCGACCGTGTCTCGGCCGCGGGGAACGTCGCCGATCTCGTGCGTGCGTCGGGGGCTCATCTCGGAGCTGTGATCGACCCGGGCGGTGAGCACCTCACCCTCGTCGACGACGAGGGCCGTGTCCTGAGCGACGACGAAGCGCTCTTGCTGCTGTTGGATCTCGTCGTCTCGACCACGCCGGGCGCGAAGGTCGCGCTGCCTGTGGCCGTACCCGTGGCAGCCGAGCGGACCTGCTCGGCCGCCGGTGCCGAGATCACCTGGACGAAGTTGTCCGCCAACGACCTCATGAGGGTCGCCAGCAGCGGGGAAGTGTGCTTCGCCGCCAGCCAGCTCGGTGGCTACATCTTCCCCGGCTTCCTCCCCGCCTTCGACGCCGTCGCCACACTGGTGTACCTGCTGGCGATGCTCAGTGTCACGGGCGAGCGCATGTCGAAGCTGACCGGTGCTCTGCCTGCCGTCCACATCGCCCATGAGGAGGTCGTGACCCCTAAGGAGCAGATGGGAACCGTCATGCGAACGGCGGTCGAGCGTGCCAAGGGCAAGCCGATCGTCCTGGTCGACGGCGTGAAGCTCCCCGAACCGGACGGCTGGAGCCTGGTGCTGCCCGACCCCGAGATGCCCGTGACCCATGTGTGGGCAGAGGGGCCGTCTGCGCCCTCGGCGCGTGCCCGGGTGCAGGAGCAGGCGGAGCTCATCCGCCAGAGCCTGCGCTGAAGCGCGGCACCGCCCGCTGCGGCGCTCCCGGCGGCGCAGTAGGGTCCCGGCCATGGTCGTGCCGTCCGAGCTGCGTTACACGTCGGATCACGAGTGGGCCCGCCTCGACGAGGGCCGGGTGCGGATAGGGATCACCGACTACGCGCAGGACGCGTTGGGCGACGTCGTCTTCGTCTTGCTCCCCGAGGTCGGCGCGCGGGTGGAGCAGGGCGGTGTCCTCGGTGAGGTCGAGTCCACGAAGTCCGTGTCGGAGATATACGCGCCGGTGGCCGGAGAGGTGGTGGCCGTGAACGGCTCGTTGGCGGACGCGCCCGAGAAGCTCAACTCCGACCCGTATAGCGAGGGCTGGATCTGCGAGGTAGTTCCCGTGGATTCCGACGCGTACGGCGACCTCCTCGACGCGGCCGGTTACGAGCAACTGATCTCGGGGTGATCTGCAGTAGAGCGTCGCGGGTACCGGTCGCCGGCACCCGTCGCGGGTGCCGATGGCAGTGGAATAGGGCGTCGGGCCGAAGGGAGGCGACAGGCTAGCGTGGACGAGGTGTTTTGCAACAACTGCGGGCATCGCAACCCTCCCGACGCCAATTTCTGCTCGTCCTGCGGTGCGGTCCTCACGTCGCCCAGCTCGGACACCACGGTGACCCTGCACCCGGCCGACCAGCAAGGCGAAGCGGGCGAGGAAGAGCTCACGGTCACTCTTCCCGAGCGGCCCAGTGGGGCCGGGCTCCTGGTCGTGAAGCGCGGTCCCAACGCCGGTGCTCGTTTCGTTCTCGATACCGACGTGACACGGGCGGGTCGACATCCGGAGAGCGACATCTTCCTAGACGACATCACCGTGTCCAGGCGCCACGCCGAGTTCGTCCGCCAAGACGCGGGGTACGCGATACGCGACGTGGGCTCGCTGAACGGCACCTACGTCAACCGCGAGCGTATCGAGGAATCCGTTCTCTCCTCGGGCGACGAGGTGCAGATCGGTAAGTTCAAGTTGGTCTACCTGGCAGCAGCAGACGAGTGAGAGATCTGAAGGCGAGCGAACCGGCAGGCACATCCTGTTTGTCCACGCCGACGTCAGAGGACGTCCGGTGAGCAGGGCACCCGGGGGTGCAGGTGCCGCGGGGGTGCGCGGAAAGGGACGGATGTGAGCGGGCGAACGTACCTGTCGATAGGGGACGTGCTCACCCTCTTGCGCCGGGAGTTCCCGGACGTGACGATCTCGAAGATCCGCTTCCTCGAGAGTCAGGGACTCGTGAACCCCGAGAGGACGCCTTCGGGGTACCGGAAGTTCTACGAGCCCGACGTGGAGCGGCTCAGGTGGGTCCTGCGCCAGCAGCGCGAACACTTTCTACCGCTCAAGGTGATCAAAGGCCGCCTCGCGCAGGAGTCTTCGACGGGCGAGGAGAACGGACGCGACTCGTCACACGCCTCACATGCCGAGCGCCGTCAGCAGGGGCGCGTCGCGACTGCCGGCACGGGCGCTTCGAGGGCAAAAGGTCGAGGGCGCCCCACCCCGGTCCTGGTGCGACAGCGTGGGATCGAGCCTGAGGGCACCGGAGACGACAAGGTGTCTCTGCCGAGCAGACCGAGCTCTGCGAGGTCGATTGCGGGCTCGCAGCACCGAGACGAACCTCGCACTGCGCAAGCGGACGGTGAAGAGGTTTCCGGCCAGGAGCTGCCCGGGTTCGAGGGTCGCAAGGCGGCGCGGGGCACGCTCTCGACGACGGCGGTCACCACGCGCGGGTCGCGTGAGGCGAGCGGGGTGCTCACGATGGCCGCGTTCTCGGGAAGCAGCATGACCCTCGAGGAGCTCGCGACGGCCAGCGGACTGGAGCTCGCCGACGTGCGCGAGCTCGAGTCTTACGGCCTGCTCGCGTGCCGGCTGATCGGCGGGGTCGCATATTTCGACGAGGACGCGCTCACGGTGGCCCACCTGGCGAAGAAGTTCGCCAGCTACGGCGTGGAGGCACGTCACCTGCGCCTGCACCTGCTGGCGGTCCAGCGCGAAGCGAGCTTCGTCGAGCAGATCGTGTTGCCGTTGCTCAAGCAGCGCAACCCCGCTTCGAGACAGCGGGCTCACGAGACCGTGGCCGAGCTGTCACGTCTCGGGCAGGAGCTGCGAGCGGTGCTCCTGCAGAAACGCCTTCGCGAGCAGCTGGGTGGCTGACTGCTCGGCGCAGGGTCCCCACGGGAGCGACGAGGAGCCAAACGTGACCGAGCTCCCTGCGCAGCCCCCACGCGAGGCAGCAGCTGTGGGAGAGCCGCTGTGAGTCAACCCACCTCATTCGTAGGTGCTCGGGCGTCGTGACGACACAGGGGCGCACCAGGATCCTTCACGACCGCGAGCAATTGGCCTCCGTCGCCGCGCGGCTCGGCGGGGAACTCTCGGAGGCGTACCCACGAGGGATGTTGCTCGTCGCCGTGCTGAAGGGCAGCATCTTCTTCTTGGCGGACTTGGTGCGCAGGACAAACGTTGCGTGCCAGGTCGATTTCCTGGGGATCTCGGCTTACTCCGCCGGGACCGGACGCGTGCGGATCACTAAGGACCTCGATCAAGACGTCTGTGGCCGGGACGTGGTGCTCGTGCAGGACATCGTCGACACCGGCCTCACCAGCACCTACATCCTGGGGGAGCTGGGCCGGCGAGGTCCCGCGTCGCTCGAGGTGTGCGCCCTGTTCGATCGGCGTGTCCGCAGGATCGTTCCGGTGGGTGTGCGGTTCAGAGGACTCGAGGCCGGAGACGACCTGCTCCTGGGTTTCGGCCTCGATATGGCGGGCAGATATCGCAACCTGCCGTTCGTGGCGGCAGGTGACGCACGGCTCTTGGAAAGCGACCCGGACGCGCACGTCGCGGAGCTCTACGGGCGGTAAGTTGCAGGCATGGTCGAAGTGCGGCTCAGCGCTGTGAGAGTTGACCTCCAGTCGAACACGCCGGTGTTGCTCCTGACCGAGGCTGAAGGTCTCGGCAGGACTCTCCCGATCTTCATCGGCGCGCCGGAGGCGACCGCGATCGCCTTCGCCATCCAAGGCGTTTCCCCGCCGCGCCCGATGACCCATGACCTGCTGCGCGACATGATGGAAGCTCTCGGGGCACAGCTCGAGCGGGTCGTGATCACCGAACTGCGCTCGGCGACGTACTACGCGGAGCTTCAGCTCAAGCGGGGCGACGGTCCGCTGAGCGTGTCGAGCCGACCATCGGACGCGGTCGCTCTGGCAGTGCGCACCGGCAGCCCGCTCTACGTGGCCGACGACCTGATGGAGGCGGAGGGCATACTCCTTCCGTCCGATGACGAGGGCGAGAACGGCGAGGGCGCCAGCCCCGAGGAGCTGGTGGGCGAATTCCGCCAGTTCCTCGACAAGATCCGTCCCGAGGACTTCAGCTCCTGAGACGAGGACGAAGCTCCTGAGACACCGACGCCACCTTGCGAGAGGGCTCGGCACGATCGCGTTGAGTGGCGCAGCCGCGCTCGTCGGTGCGACCGCGCTGGCATCGTGCTCCTCTCATCCGAGTGCCTCCGCATCGCGAACGACCCGTGCCTCTACGACGAGCTCGTCCCAGAGCACGACCACGACCACGAGCCCTACGACGTCCGTGCCGCCGGGGACTTCCACGTGCCAGGTCAATTCGCTGACGCTCGGCCTGGAAGGTCGAAACGGAGCGGCGGGCACCGTCGAGTGGACGTTCGACTTGCGCAACACGTCGACGAGCTCGTGCGTTCTGTTCGGCTTCCCAGGGGCACGGATGCTCGACGCGTCTGGGGCGCCGCTCGGGACCCAGACGACCATACGCGGCGGTGGCTTCGCGTTCACGGACCTTCCTCCCGCGAAGGTGACCTTGGTGCCGGGCGCGACCGCGTACTTCAACGTGGGGTACTCCGACGTCCCGACCGGTTCCGAGAGCACCTGCCCGAGCTCCTCGCGGCTCGAGGTGACCCCGCCGAACGACTCCGGCCAGCTCGTGATCGCGTTCGGGGCCACTGTGTGCAACCACGGGGCGCTGACGGTGTCCCCGGTGTTCG
The DNA here is from genome assembly GCA_050011255.1 of Acidimicrobiales bacterium. Lineage (GTDB taxonomy): Bacteria > Actinomycetota > Acidimicrobiia > Acidimicrobiales > UBA8190 > Bog-564. Next base: position 103,620 of record JBEKJK010000007.1, on the reverse strand, counting down.
GCGCAGGGTCCGCCCAGACCCAGACCACGGCGCCCCCCGCTAGCTGAGGAGGCCCGTAGCTCCCGTAGGCATCCCCGAGAAAAGGTCCGGCAATAGGATGGATTCATGTCAGGGGGGCTTGTGAGGGCTCGTCTCTTCGAGCTCGGATCGAAAACGCCGGGCTTGCTCAGGCACGGTGTTCGTGTGATCGAGTCGTGGAGCCCCGAGGAGCGCGACGCCGTGCTCTACGCGGCGTCGGCCCTGTTCGCGATCTCGACAGCCGAGGCGTCTTCCATCACGCTCTACCAACAGTGGGGCAAGCTGGCGGCGGGGCCATATGCCGTGGGTGCCGTGCTGTCCGCCTTCCTGGCTCGAAGAGAGCGACGGCTCAGGGGCGCAGAGGACTCGCTGGTCGGCGTGCCCGCCACGACGAAGCCCACGAGGACGTGGCACTGGACGGGGACTCGCGCCGTGATCTTCCTCATGGTCCTGATAGGCGCGACCCTCCTGCCGTTGTCGCTCGAGGTGCTGTGGCGCACCGACACCGGTGGCACCGCCCACGTCCAGCCGGAGGCGACCGTCGTGGAGCAGGCCGGGGTGCGCGTTGCCCATGACCAGGACCCGTACTCGGTCGTGAGCGGCGGGCATCCCAAGGCTCCGCCGGGCCAGCCCGCCTATGAGGCCTATGACCCGTACCTGCCCCTGATGTCGTATCTGGGTCTGGCCCGCAGCACGCACGCACCACCGCGACTCACCGACGCTCGTGTCACGTTCTCCATCATCACCGTCATCGTCGTGGTAGCCGCGCTCGGGTTGTGCAAGGGGGACACCGGACCACGAGTGCTCGCCCTGCAGAGCATGACCGTGCTGCCCACGGCCGCGCTCCCACTGGCCACGGGTGGTGACGACCTGCCCGTGGCGGCCTTCATCCTTCTCGGGTTGGTGCTCATCCAGCGACGAAGACCGCTCGGCGCCGGGATCTCCCTCGGCATAGCCGCGTCGATGAAGATCACCGCGTGGCCCGTTGCGGCGCTCGCGTTCCTCGTAGCTCGCGACCGTGAGGGTCGAACCGGCAGGCGCCCGGCGCTCTGGCTGCTCGGGGGAATGGGCGCGGTGATGCTCCCGGCGATCCTCCCGACGTTGGCGGAGAACGTCCCTGCCTTCGTGGACAACGTGGTGCGCTTCCCGCTCGGGCTCGCGGGCATCAGCTCGCCGGCACAGAGTCCGTTGCTCGGGCACCTGGTGGTGTCGTTGTTCCCGGGCATCCACCGCCTCTTCACGATCTGCGTGGCCGGTGCCGGAATGATCGTGCTGATCTACGTGCTCGTGCGCCACACTCCGAGGACACCGGCAGCTCTCTCGAAGCTCGTGGGGTGGGTGCTGACGTTCGCCATCGTGCTCGCACCCGCCACCCGGCTCGGGTACGTGTTGTACCCCATCAATTTCTTCGCGTGGTCTTGGCTGCTGTCATGCGAGGACAAGGCTTTTCCGTTGCTCGATGAGGTTTCTCCCACCCCGGAGGAGCAGGCAGACGAAGCACTCGGTGCGGCACGGCGCGTGGAGATGCCGGAGCGTTCGCGCGAGCCGGCGGCTTACGCCCGTACGTAGCTCATGGCTCGTCGGTGACCTCGAACAACCTCAAGGTGAACGGCGTCGTGCCACCGGGGGAGGTTGCGCCCGCAGAAGTCGTGCTGCTCGGCGACGTGGTGCCGAAGGCCTCGGGCCTGATGGTGAGGCCGATCTCCCACTCGTAGCCGTTGCTGGCAGGGTGCTGGGCTATGACCTGGTACCCCTCTCCGGAGGAGGTGGGGCCCTGGCTGAGGATGCGCCAACGTTCGGACGGGAGCTGGGCGCGAAAGAATTCGATCACGTCGTGCTCGGAGGCGCCCGCGACGAACCCGAGCGAGTGGTCGTAGAGCCCGACGCCGCTGTTCAGCGCGGACCCCGGGACGACGCGTGCTCCGCGGGGGAGCGCCAAGGAGGCGAGGACGTCGTTCGGCGGGAGACCTGCGGTGGTGATCGCGGAGAGCTCGGGGCGCGCCGCGACTGCGCGGATCGGTGAACCGCTCGCGGTGGGGGTCGACCTCGGTACAGAGGCGGGCTTGCCTCCCGTGAGAGCGCCCGCCACGATGCCTAGGACCGTCAGCCCGGCTGCTATCGCGACGACGACGAGCGCCAGACGAGTGCTCGGACCCGAAGGCCCCCGATGCGCGGTTCCGGGAACCGCACGTGCGCCTCGGCCCTCACCCTTCGCTTCGCGATCGGGGGTGAGCTCTGGTCGTGCTGCGACGTCGTGCCCGTCAGGGGAGTAAGTCTTCGCGGCCGCTCAGCCCTCTCGCCCGCCCGTGCGCACGGGTCGGTCCGTGTTCCATCCGAAGTGGTCCAAGGGGCCGTGGCCCCTGCCGAGGTGCCAGGAAGAGGCACCTCGGATGGCAGCCGTGACGAAGGCTTTGGCCTGCGAGACGGCTTCGAAGAACGGCGTTTGGCGCGCGAGCAGGGCGGTGAGCGCTGCGGAGAACGTGCAACCGGTCCCGTGGTCGTTGGGCGATGTCACCCGCGCGGCGTCGAGTACCACCGTCTGCTTGGGCCCGACCACGACGTCGGGTACTCCGTCGCCGTCGAGGTGGCCGCCCGTGACGATCACCGCGCGCGCTCCTCGGTCACGCAGGAGCTCACCGGCGGCGATCATCGCGTCCACGTCGTCGACCGCCGCTCCGGTGAGGAGCGCGGCTTCGCGGACGTTGGGGGTTATCACCTCGGCATGGGGGACGAGCAGGTCGACATAGGCGTCGACGCCACCTTCGTCGAGGAGCGGTCGGCCACTCGATGCGACCAGGACGGGGTCGACCACGAGGTTCGGAAGCTCTCGCGCCGCCGCCCGGCGGGCCACCGCGGCGATGTTCGCGACGGTCGCGAGCATGCCGGTCTTCACCGCTGCCACCGGCAGGTCGTCGAGCACCGCTGTCATCTGCAGGTCGAGGAATTCGGGACCGACCGGCTCGACGCCTAGCACCTCGAGCGTGTTCTGGGCGGTGACGGCGCTCACGACGCTCGTCCCGAACACACCGAGCGCCGCGAAAGTCTTCAGGTCCGCCTGCAGCCCTGCGCCGGCGCAGGAGTCCGAGCCGGCGATGGTCATCGCTACCGGCGGGTTCAGGGTTCTGCCCTGCCGTCCACGGGACGACGCACGAGCGCTGCGTTCATGCCCTGTATCGTAGGGGGCACCATCGGAGCGAGGATGCCCAGATGGCACTGGGCCAGCGTCGTCCCGGGCAGCCGTTCACCTCCGCCGGCAACGTGGCCAACCACGAAAGTGACCCGAGTGACGACACAGCACGACCTGCAAAAGGGCCTGTATGTGCCCGTGTTCGAGCACGACGCGTGCGGCATCGGGCTCGTGGTCGACCTCCACGGTCGACGCAGCCACAAGCTCATCGAGCAGTCTCTGGACGCTCTCGAGCACCTCGCCCATCGGGGCGCGTCGGGCGCAGAGGTTGCGACCGGTGACGGGGCGGGCATACTCACCCAGGTTCCGCATCGGTTCCTCGCGGAGATGGCGGACTTCGATCTGCCCGGTGAGGGCACATATGCGCCCGGTCTGGTCTTCCTGCCGACCGATCCCGAGGACGCAGCCAAGGCCGAGCGCCGCATGGAGGAGCTCGCAGCCGAGGAGCAGCTCGCCGTGCTCGGCTGGCGCGACGTGCCCGTCGATCCGTCGGGCCTCGGAGCATCTGCGCTCGCGTGCATGCCGCGCCTTCGTCAGGTTGTCGTGGCGCGCGCCCCTGGCTCTGGACGAGCACATCGTGGGACCAAGAGCGTGCAGGCTCGGGCGCGCCGCGCGGCGAAGGTTCAGGGCGACTCCGTGCTGGCGCTCGACCGCCTCGCCTTCTGCCTGCGCAAGCGGATCGAGCACGAGCTCGAGGGCGTCTACGTGGCGTCGCTCTCGGCGCGCACCCTCGTGTACAAGGGCATGCTCACCGGGCACCAGCTGAGCAAGTTCTACCCGGATCTTTCGCACCCGTCCTTCGAGAGCGGCCTGGCGCTCGTGCACTCACGCTTCTCCACGAACACGTTCCCGTCCTGGCCGCTCGCACACCCCTACCGTTACCTGGCGCACAACGGCGAGATCAACACCTTGCGCGGCAACCGGAACTGGATGCGTGCCCGTGAAGCGCTCATTCGAAGCGACTTGATCCCGGGCGACCTCGAGCGCCTGTTCTCGGTCTGCGATCCGCGAGCTAGTGACTCCGCCAGCTTCGACGAGGTGCTGGAACTGCTCCACCTCGGCGGACGGTCCCTGCCCCACGCGGTGCTGATGATGATCCCCGAGGCGTGGGAGAACCACAGCTTCATGGACGGCGCCAGACGGGCCTTCTACCGTTACCACGCCTCGCTCATGGAACCGTGGGACGGGCCCGCGGCGGTCGTCTTCACCGACGGGACGGTGGCGGGCGGTGTCCTCGATCGCAACGGCCTTCGTCCGGCTCGCTTCTGGGTGACAGACGACGGACTGGTGGTGCTGGCCTCGGAGGTGGGTGTACTCGACATCGACCCGCAGAAGGTCGTGCGAAAGGGACGCCTGGCCCCGGGACGGATGTTCCTCGTGGACACGGCCCAAGGTCGCATAGTCGAGGACGACGAGATAAAGGCGCAGTTGGCGGCGGAGCACCCGTACGAGCGGTGGCTCGAGGAGAACCAGGTCGCCTTCGAGGACCTCCCCCCGAGGGTGATGCTCACCCCTCAGCACGCGTCCGTCGTGAACCACCAGCGCCTGTTCGGCTACACGAACGAGGAGTGCCAGATCATCCTCTCCCCGATGGCGAAGACCGGCGCGGAGCCGATCGGCTCGATGGGGAACGACGCGGCGTTAGCAGCGCTCAGTGACCAGCCCCGCCTCATCTATGACTACTTCACCCAGCTCTTCGCCCAGGTCACGAACCCACCGCTCGACGCGATCCGTGAGGAGCTCGTCACCTCGAACCGCTCGAAGCTCGGTCCCGAGCAGAACCTGCTCGCGCCCACCGCAGAGTCCTGCCGCCAGATCATCCTTCCGTACCCCGTGATCGACAACGACGATCTCGCCAAGCTGCGATACGTGAACGAGAATGGGGAGACCCCGGGGTTCGAGGCCTTCGCCATCGACGGGCTCTTCGACGCCGGCGGTGGGGGCGAGGCGCTCGCCGCCGCAATCTCCGACGTCCGTCGGCGCGTGAGCACCGCGATCGCCCTCGGCTCGAACATCGTGATCCTCTCGGACCGGAACTCGAACCAGTACATGGCGCCGATCCCCTCGTTGTTGCTCACGGCCGCGGTGCACGCGCACCTGGTGCGCGAGAAGACACGCACAAGGGTGGGACTGGTGGTCGAGAGCGGCGACGCGCGAGAGGTGCACCACATCGCGCTTCTGATCGGGTTCGGCGCCTCAGCGGTGAACCCGTACCTCGCCCTCGAGACCGTGAGCGACATGATCGCCACGGGTCTGCTCGAAGGGCTCACCCCACGCCAGGCTCGAGCCAATTTCATGAAAGCGCTGGCCAAGGGCGTCATCAAGACCATGTCGAAGATGGGAGTCTCGACGGTTGCGTCGTACACCGGCGCCCAGATCTTCGAGGCCGTAGGCCTGGCCAGCGACGTGGTCGACGAGTACTTCACGGGCACGACCAGCCGTATCGAGGGGGTGGGTCTCGACGTGCTCGCGCAGGAGGTAGCAGCACGCCACCGGCTGGCGCACCTCGAAAGGCCCACCGAGCGCGCTCACCGCGAGCTCGAAGGGGGAGGCGAGTACCAGTGGCGGCGCGATGGCGAGGTTCACCTGTTCAACCCGCTCACGGTCTTCAAGCTCCAGCACGCGACGCGAGCGAAGCGCTACGACATCTTCAAGGAGTACACGCGCCTGGTGGACGACCAGTCCGAGAAGCTCGCGACGCTTCGGGGACTGCTCCGGTTGCGCGAGGGCGTGCTGCCGCCTGTGCCCGTGGCGGAGGTCGAGCCGGTGTCGGAGATCGTCAAACGCTTCTCGACCGGAGCCATGAGCTACGGGTCGATCTCCGCCGAGGCGCACGAGACCCTCGCGATCGCCATGAACCGTCTCGGCGGCAAGTCCAACACCGGTGAGGGAGGTGAGGACGCCGAGCGCTACTTGCCCGACGCCAACGGGGACTCGCGTCGGAGCTCTGTGAAGCAGGTGGCGTCAGGGCGCTTCGGGGTGACGAGCGAGTACCTGGTGAACGCCGACGACCTGCAGATAAAGATCGCCCAGGGAGCCAAGCCCGGCGAAGGTGGGCAGTTGCCGGGCCACAAGGTGTACCCGTGGATCGCGAAGACCCGCTTCTCCACACCGGGGGTGGGCCTGATCTCGCCTCCACCGCATCACGACATCTACTCGATCGAGGACATCGCGCAGTTGATCCACGACTTGAAATCCTCCAATCCCCGGGCGCGCGTGCACGTGAAGCTCGTGGCCGAGGTGGGGGTCGGCACGGTCGCCGCCGGGGTGGCCAAGGCCCACTCGGACGTCGTGCTCATCTCGGGTCACGACGGCGGCACAGGGGCGAGCCCGCTCAGCTCGATCAAGCACGCGGGGATCCCCTGGGAGCTGGGGCTGGCCGAGACGCAGCAGACCCTCGTCGCCAACGGGCTGCGGGACCGAATCGCGGTGCAGGTGGACGGGCAGCTCAAGACCGGGCGCGACGTGATGATCGCAGCGCTGTTGGGCGCAGAGGAGTTCGGATTCGGTACAGCGGCTCTGGTCGTGTCGGGTTGCGTGATGATGCGCGTCTGTCACCTCGACAGCTGTCCGGTGGGGATCGCCACGCAGAATCCCGAGCTGCGAAAGCGTTTCAACGGGAAACCCGAGTTCGTCGAGCATTTCTTCGAGTTCATCGCCGAGGAGGTACGCGAGTACCTGGCGATGCTCGGTCTTCGGTCGCTCTGCGACGCCGTGGGGCGCGTCGACCTGCTCGACTCGATGGAGGCGGTCGAGCACTGGAAGGCCAAAGGGCTGGATCTCGCCCCGGTGCTCGCCGCGCCCGAGCAAGGCCCGCCCACGGACAGGATGTGCTGCAGGGCCCAGGACCACGGCCTCGAGCGCGCGCTCGACCACCGGTTCCTCGAGGCGTGCCGCCCGGCGATCGAGCGGGGGGAGAACGTCTCCATGGAGCTCTCGATAACGAACGTCGACCGTACGGTGGGGACGCTCCTCGGGTACGAGATCACCTCGGCGCGTGGCGCGGCGGGGCTCGAGAAGGACACGATCACCCTGACCTTCAGGGGATCGGCGGGACAGAGCTTCGGTGCCTTCGTGCCTCGTGGGGTCACCTTGCGGCTCTACGGCGACGCCAACGACTACTTGGCCAAGGGGCTCTCGGGAGGTCGCGTGATCGTGCGCCCGCCCGAGACGTCGCCGTTCGCGGCCGAGGAGCAGATCATCGCGGGGAACGTGATCCTCTACGGCGCCACGGCGGGGGAGTGCTACGTGTCCGGACGCGTCGGAGAACGCTTCTGCGTGCGCAACTCGGGGGCGACGGCGGTGGTGGAGGGAGTCGGCGACCATGGCTGCGAGTACATGACGGGAGGCCGGGTGGTCGTCCTCGGGCCCACCGGGCGCAACTTCGGTGCGGGAATGTCCGGCGGCGTCGCCTACGTCCATGACCCGCGGCGAACCTTCGCCGATCAGGTCAACTTCGACATGGTCGACCTCGAGCCCACCGACGAGGAGGACCGGCGCCTGTTGCTCGAGATCGTGACCTGTCACGAGGAGGAGACCGGCTCGCATGTCGCGCAGCGGCTGATCGCCTCGTGGGGACAGGCGGTCGGCGACTTCGTGAAGGTCATGCCCCGCGACTACCGGCGCGTGCTGGAAGCGACGCGTCACGCGGTCGAGGTGGGAACGTCGGTGGACGAGGCCGTCATGGCTTCTGCTCACGGATAGGCGCGTCCATGGGCAAGATCACCGGCTTCTTAGAGTACCCGCGGCGGCTTCCTGAGCGACGTCCGGTCAGGGTGCGCGTTCGTGACTGGCGCGAGGTGTACGAGCAGCTGGGCGAAGACGAGGCACGTCGTCAAGGGGCGCGTTGCATGGACTGCGGGATCCCGTTCTGCCACGACGCCTGCCCGCTCGGGAACCTGATCCCGGAGTGGAACCACCTCGTGTACCGGGGGGACTGGTACAACGCCGTGGAGCGTCTGCATGCCACCAACAACTTCCCCGAGTTCACAGGGCGACTGTGCCCTGCGCCCTGCGAGGGCGCGTGCGTGCTCGGGATCAACTCCGACGCCGTGACCATCGAGCGGATCGAGCAGGAGATCGCCGAGCGCGCGTTCGCAGAAGGATGGGTCACCCCCCAAGTCCCGGACGCGCGCACGGGTAAGTCGGTGGCGGTGGTGGGCTCGGGGCCCGCGGGCCTCGCCTGCGCACAGCAGCTGACGCGCGCGGGGCACCGGGTGGTGGTGTTCGAACGGGCGGAGAGGCCCGGTGGGCTGCTCCGCTACGGGATCCCGGAGTTCAAGATGGAGAAGGCAGTGCTGGAGCGCCGCCTGCGCCAGCTGCGCGCCGAGGGCGTGGAGCTGCGTTGTTCCACGTCGGTCGGCGTCGTAAGCGAGACGACCGAGCCCCTGCCGAGCGATCCAGGCGGGATCGAGCCGGGCATGGGCCGAGGGCTGGGGTCGGCGTGCGCCGCCGACGTGCAGGTCGTGTCCGCCGAGGCGCTGCTTGAAGAGTTCGACGCGCTCGTTCTGGCGGGGGGGGCGACGATGCCGCGCGACCTGGTGGTTCGAGGGCGCGAGCTTCGCGGGATCCACCTGGCGATGGACTACTTGAAGCTCTCGAACCTGGTGCGCGAGGGCGCGCTCGAGGTGTGCCCCGTGAATGCCGAGGGCAAGCACGTCGTGATAATCGGGGGTGGGGACACCGGGGCGGACTGCCTGGGTACTGCTCACCGGCAGGGCGCGTCGAGCGTCCAACAGCTGGAGATCCTGCCGCGCCCGCCCGAGTCGCGCTCCGCCGACAACCCATGGCCCACGTGGCCGCTCGTATTCAGGACCTCCTTCGCCCACGAGGAGGGCTGTGAGAGGCTCTTCGGAGTCACGACGAGCGAGTTCGTCGGCGACTCGTCGGGTAACGTGCGCGCTCTGCGATGCCAGCAGGTGGAGCTGACGGGCGAGGGGGGCTCGGCACGCTTCGAGCCCGTGCCCGCGAGCGGGTTCGAGCTGAAATGCGACCTGGTGCTCCTTGCCATGGGGTTCGTGGGCTCCGAACGCCGAGGGGTGCTCGGAGAGCTCGGGCTCGGCCTCGACGCGAGAGGGAACGTGGCATGCGACTCGAGCTGGCAGACGCGGCGCGAAGGGGTGTTCGTGTGCGGCGACATGGCCCGTGGCCAGAGCCTCATCGTGTGGGCGATCGCCGAGGGACGCTCCTGTGCTGCGAGCGTCGACCGTTGGCTCATGGGGGACAGCGCGCTGCCCGAGCCGTTGGTTCCGGGTCAGCTGGCGCTTCGCTGAGCTCACGCCCGGCGGCGGGTCGTTCGCGGGTCAGCGGTCGTTCGCGGGTCAGCGGTCGTGCGCGGGTCAGTAAGGGAGAGGGTGGTCGAGAAGCTTCCGCGGGTTGTCGACGAGCATCGTGCGGATCTGTTCGTCGTCGATGCCGCGAAGACGAAGCATGGGTAGCACGTCGCGGCTTATGTGCAGGAAGTGCCAGTTCGGCTGGGCCTGCATGATGAATTCGTCTTCGAACCAGTCGAAGTGGCAGGCGGTGTCGTGGGACAGCACGAGCTGTGGCGCAAAGCCACGCTCGCACATCTTCGCCACGGTGTCGACGCGTTGGGCCGTGGGGCAATACGTGTCGAGTCCGAAACGGTCCATGCCGAGCGTCGAGCCTGCGTTGGCGAGCTCCTCGAGGTAGTCCAGGTCGGTCGAGTCCCCGCTGTGGCCTATCACGACCCGCGAGAGATCGACGCCCTCCTCGCTGAACACGCGCTGTTGGTCGCGCCCTCGTCTCGTCGCTGCATGGGTGTGGGTGGAGATCGGCAGACCTGTCTGGCGGTGTACGTGGGCCACCGCACGCAGCACCCGTTCGACCCCCGGGGTGAGGCCCGGCTCGTCGGTGCAGCACTTCAAGATCCCGGGACGGACGCCGGAGCCGGCAATACCATCTTCGATATCACGAAGGAAGAACTCCTCCAGGGCGTCGATGCCGCTCGGGTTGAACTGCGCATCGCGGAAGTCGAAGTAGTGCGGTAGGTCGTTGTAGGTGTAGAGGCCGGTCGCCACGACGATGTTCAGGTCGACCTGGTCGGCCACCTGTTGGACGAGTTCGATGTCACGGCCGAGCCCGACGACGGTCTGATCGACGATCGTATTGATGCCCGCACCGGCCAGCTCTTCGAGGCGGTCTACGGCTTGCGCGACGCGGGCTTCCCGGTGCCAACCGGTGGGCCAGTTGGCCGCCACCTCGGTCGAGAGGACGAAGACGTGCTCGTGCATCAGCGTCGGTCCGAGCATGTCGGCGTGCACCGGTCCGCGCACGGTGTTCACCTGACCCACTGCTTCCCCCTTCGGCGTGCTCTCAGGATCGGGCTGCCGGCTTCGCGGACTGCGCGTACGACCCGGCGAGCGAGAGTACTTCGGAAACGTAGGACCTGGAATGGTTGTAGGCGTAGACGGCGCCGGAGAGGTCCGTGCCGCCGGCACCGCCGTTAGCGCACAGCAGGCGTGCCGCGGCGTACACCGCGTCGGTGGGGTCATAAGGGCTCGGGGGATCCGTGCCCCCGGGCGGCACGGGCTCGTCGTACTCGGCGAAGGTGGCCGGTTCGAATTGCATGGGACCGCGCGCTCCTGCGTAGTTGGAGCCCGAGTGGACTCCGGGAAGGTCGGAGGCACCGTTCGAGGACTCGACCGTGCCAATCGCCGCCAGCACGCTCCAGGGGAGGCCGGGGCAGGTCAGGGCTGCGCGTTCGTAGAGGGCGAGCATCTGGGGGGGCACGTTGCTCACGGCGGCGGCGCTGGGGGCCGAGCCGGGCAGGAGCGCCGGACCGATCGCACCGAGCCCGCCCAGGGTGCCGTTCGCGCCGAGGGCCACGACACCGAGCGTCAGGCAGAACACCGCGCCGCCGACCAGAGCGCCGCCGAGGGCCACCAGGCGAAGAGATCGTCTCAGCTGACCCTCCGAAGCGATGAGGACCGTTCGGCGCGCGGGTGGGACGTCGGACCGCGGGCGAGGTCGTAGGACTTCGGTGAGCCTCGGCTCAGAGCGCACGGCGACCCACGGCCGTGACCGGCGGTGCGTCGAACCGTCACTCGAGTGGAGCACGGGGGTGGCGTCGTCGTCAAGGGGTCCGGCCCCTCGCGGTGCTCCGTGCACGTTTAACCGATTGTGGCCGGACCCTTGCGCCTGGGTATGATTTGTGTGTGCTCAGCACGATGCAGGGGGGGCCCCTACTCATCAGTGGGATCCTTCGCCATGGCCAGTATGTCTACGGCGACAGCGAGGTCGTGACGGCGCAGGCCAACGGCTACAGGCGAGCGACCTTCTCCGAGGTGGCGTCACGCGCCGAGCAGCTTGCGAAGGCGCTGAGGCGCCTCGGTGTCGAGGGCGACGACCGGGTGGGGACCTTCGCCTGGAACGAGCAGGAGCACCTCGAGGCCTATCTGGGCGTCCCCTCCATGGGAGCGGTCCTCCACACGCTCAACGTCCGTCTCTTCCCCGATCAGCTCGCGTACGTGGTGAACCACGCCGAGGACAAGGTCGTGATCGTCGACGGCTCGCTGGCACCGCTGTTCGCCAGGGTGCGAGACGAGTGCAAGACGGTAGAGCACGTGATCGTCGTCGGTGACGGCGACCTCTCGGGCCTCGGGAAGGTCCTCTCCTACGACGAGCTCATCGCGGCCGAGAACCCTGGCTACGACTGGCCGGCGCTCGACGAGACCCAGGCGGCGGCCATGTGCTACACGAGCGGGACCACCGGGAAACCCAAGGGTGTGGTCTACAGCCACCGCTCGACGTGGTTGCACTCCTTCGGGGGCATGTCGGCGAACGGCGTCGGCACCACCGAGCACGACCGTGTTCTTTTGATCGTGCCGATGTTCCACGTAAACGGGTGGGTCATGCCATACGTGGGGTTCTTCTGCGGAGCGGACCTGGTGATGCCCGAGCGTTTCCTGAAGGCGGAGCCGTTGTGCAAGATCATCCACGACCAGCGCCCCACGCTGTCGATCGGTGTGCCGACGATCTGGAACGACGTGCTGAACTACAGCACGACCCACGACGTGGACCTCTCCTCGTTCCGGCGCCTGCACGTCGGCGGGGCGGCCGTGCCACGGGCGATGCTCGAGGCCTACGAGCAGCGCTTCGGCGTGTGCATGATCCAGGGCTGGGGCATGACCGAGACGAGCCCTGTGTGCTCGCTCGGCTTTCCCCCGAGGGGGATCACGCTCGAAGAGGAGATGGACTGGCGGGCCAAGACGGGACGGGTCGTCCCCGGAGTGGAGATCAGGATCGTCGACGAGCACGGCGAGGTGCTGCCGACCGACGGCGTCTCGGTGGGGGAGTTCGAGGTGCGAGGGCCGTGGGTCACCACGTCCTACTACAGAGACCCGAGCACGGAGCGCTTCCACGACGGATGGCTTCGAACCGGCGACCTCGGAACGCTCGATGGCAGGGGCTTCATGCAGATCTCGGATCGTACGAAGGACGTGATCAAGTCGGGCGGTGAGTGGATCTCCTCCGTTGAGCTCGAGAACGAGGTGATGTCGTGTCCCGGCGTCTTCGAGGCGGCGGTCATCGGCGTCCCGGACCCCCGCTGGACCGAGCGGCCCCTCGTGGCGGTCGTGGCGTCAGACGGCGCCCGTCTGGAACCCGCGGACATCGTCGCCTTCCTGGCTGAGCGCGTGCCGCGCTGGTGGCTGCCCGAGCGGTGGACGTTCGTGGATGAGCTGCCCAAGACCTCGGTGGGCAAGTTCGACAAGAAAGTGCTTCGTGCGCGCGCCGCAGAGGGTGCCTTCGAGGTGCAGCAGCTGGACTTGTCCTCTCACTTCCGCTGAGGGCGTTGGAGGTAGAGGAGCTCGCCGAGCGTCTCTCGGCGATCGCAGAGGAGCTCGCGGACCTGGCTTTCGACCGCCTGCGCGAGGCGTCGGCCTCTGCGAGCCACGAAGGGGGGCCCGATCCGGCTCTCGCGGCCGAGGAGAGGCGCATCACCCGGGCACGAAGGTCGGTGGAGAAGGCCGCCACGCTGTTGCGGGCGCCTGAGGTCAAAGACAGCTGACGCGTTCACGCCGTCGCGTTCAGGGCGTCGATGAGTTGGCGCAGTCGCCCGTAGTGCATGCGGTCGAAACGAAGCGCGAGACGCGGCAGCTCGAGATGATCGCCACCTGATCGCTCGGGTGCGAGCGGCTTCGTCGGTCGTATGATCCCGCTGACCACGATGTCACTGAAGCGGTCGTTCAGTTCGGAGAGCTGGGCGCGCGTCGGCAGTTTGCGAAGCCGAACGACGAGCAGGTCGCCCACCCAGCGGACGGAGTGGTAGTTGCGGAAGAAGCCCAGCAGCTCCCGGGTCGCCTCTTCGACGTCGGCGGTCACCTTGTACAGGGAGTGGTCCTCGGGCTCCACCAATCCTCGTGCCGTGACCTCTTCCTCGACGAAGCGCCGCCATCCCCTCCAGTAGGTACCCTGCGGGACGTCGAGCAGTACGAGGGGGGCGGGCTGTGCCTTCCCGGTCTGCAGGAGGGTGAGCAGCTCGAAGGCTTCGTCCAGCGTGCCGAACCCGCCCGGGAGCACGGCGTAGCCGTCGGACTCCTTTATGAGCATGAGCTTGCGCGTGAAGAAATAGCGCATCTCGACGAGCTTCGGGTCCTGGGCGATGAACGCGTTCGCACCCTGCTCGTGGGGGAGGCGGATGTTGACCCCGAGAGAGCGGGCTTTGCCCGCACCCTCCATGCCCGCCGCCATGATGCCGGGGCCGGCGCCGGTGACCACCATCCACCCGTGACCCGCCATGCGTTGGGAGAGCTCGCGCGCCTGGAGGTAGAGGGGGTCCTCGGGACGGGTCCGGGCCGAGCCGAAGAACGTGACCTTGTGCGCGTCGCGAAAGGGCCGGAACACCTTGAACGCCTCGGCCATCTCGGCCAGAGCCGCGCTGGCGAGCTTCAGGTCCAGGGCGTCGGTGCGCTCCTCGGCGAGGTGCACGACGGTGCCGAGGATGGCCCTGTACAGGTCCCGGCGCGCGCTGACCCCGATCGAGTCCAGCAGCTCGTCCACCAGGTGCTCGCGCCGGGGGTCGAGCTGCTCTTCAGGTGTGACCGTCTCGACGCCGGCGGTGTCGGCGGCAAGCGGTGGGAGGACCTGTTTCACTTGACCAGCATATTGTCCGGGCGCGCCTCAAAGCCCGGTGGCGGCGAGGTGGTCGGCGAGCCAGAGCACACGCGTCGCGTGGACACGGGCGGCGGGAAGGTCTGCACCGGCCTCGAGGGCACCCAGCGCGTCGCGCTTGGAGTCGCCCGACACGGTGAAGATCACCAGACGAGCGCGCGCGATGGCGTCGAGAGTGAGGGTCATGCGCTCGTGGGGGTTTCGCTCGTGGGGGTCCGACGAGCGGACCACCAGGGCGCCGGGTGGAGCGTCGAGGGCGGGGGAGCCGGCGAAGAGAGAAGCGGTGTGACCGTCGGGCCCCAGGCCGAGGTGGACGACGTCGAGCGCGGGCGTCTCCTCGAGCATCTTCTGATAGGAGCCGACGTTCTCGCACGACATAGGGTGGAACGACCCGACAGGGCCCACTCGTTCGAGCAAGGCCTCGCGCACGAGGCGTTGGTTCGCGTCGGGGTGGTCTGCGCCGACGCATCTCTCGTCGCCCATCAAGACGTCGACCCGTGCCCAGTCGACGGTCTTGACGCCCAGGTCGGCCAGCTTCTCGTAGCAGCGCCGCGCAGTGGGCCCGCCGGAGAGCACCAGGACGAAACGTGGGTCGGGCCGCTTCGCGAACGCGTCCAGGACCACCTCGGCGAACGCAGACGCGACATCCTCCACGACGCGTAAGGAGCCGTACGGTGGGCTCACTGGGTCCTTCGACGCGTCAGGGATGGCGCCACTGACGTTGGTCTCGCGCCAGCAATAGGTCGGCTTCGTGCGGCCCCCAGCTCCCTGCGGGGTAGTGGGCGAGCGGCACGCCATCTTCGCTCCATGCCTGGAGGAACGGGTCGACGATGCGCCATGCCTGGACGACCTCGTCGGTGCGGATGAACAGGGTGGCGTCGCCGGTCATCGCGTCGTGGAGGAGTCGCTCGTAGGCGTCGGCGTTCGTACCCTCGAAGACTCTCGCGTAGGAGAAGTCCATGTTCACCGATCGCAGCCGGAACGCCTCTCCGGGCACCTTGGCGCCGAAGAGCAGGCAGATGCCCTCGTCGGGCTGGACCCGGATCACGAGCTCGTTCGGGCGCAGGTCGCGCGCCAGGCGTCCGCCGAAGGCGAGGTGGGGGACCCTGTGGAACTGCATGGCTACCTCGGTCACGCGTCCGTTGAGACGTTTGCCCGTGCGGAGGTAGACGGGGACCCCCGCCCAGCGCCAGTTGTCGACGGCGAGCTGCATCGCGACGTATGTCTCGGTGACGCTGTTCGGATCGACGCCGTTCTCCTGGCGATACCCGGGCACTTCCTGGCCGCCGATTCGCCCGGCTGTGTACTGCCCGCGCACGGCCGTCCCGACGGCTTCGTCCGCGTCGGTGACGACTACGGCTCTGAGGAGCTTCACCTTCTCGTCGCGGATTCCCTGCGCGTCGACGGTGGCGGGCGGCTCCATCATCGTGAGAGCCAGCACCTGCATCAGATGGTTCTGGACGATGTCCCGGAGCGCACCTGCATGTTCGTAGAAGCCGCCGCGGTGTTCCACTCCGAGCTGCTCGGCCACGGTGATCTGTACGTTGTCGACGTAACGGCGGTTCCAGATCGGCTCGAATATGGCGTTCGCGAACCGCAGGGCGAGGAGGTTCTGGACGGTCTCCTTGCCCATGTAGTGGTCGATTCGGAAGATCTGCTTTTCCTCGAAGGCGGCGTGGAGCGTGTCGTCGAGCGCCATGGCGCTGGCGAGGTCATGGCCGTAGGGCTTTTCGACGACGAGGCGCGCGAAGCTTCCTCCTTCTCCTGGGCGGTTGCAGCCGTGCTGGGCCAGTGCCGAAGCCACCGCTCCGAAGAGATCGGGGATCGTGGCCAGGTAGTAGACGCGGTTGCCCGAGGTCCCGAAGCGGCGGTCCGTCTCGGCGAGGGCCTGCTTCAGCCGGTCGAAGGTGTCCTTGTCCGCATAGTTGCCGGCGACGTACCGGAACCGCTTCACGAGTTCGGGCCAGGCGCCCCCCGCCGGCGCGGCGTCGAGGACCGTCTTCTGGAAGTCTTCGTCGTTCCACGCCGTGCGTGAGACGCCGATCATCGCGAATCCCTCCGGCAGGGTGTCGTGTTCGCACATGGCGGCTATCGCCGGCACGAGCTTGCGCGCCGTGAGATCACCCGAGGCCCCGAACACGACGAGCGCCAGCGGCGGGGCGACCTCGACCCCGTCGGGCTGCCCGGGGGACTCGCGCGGGTCTTGGACGCTCAAGACGCCTCTCTCATGGACGGGCGTTCTCGGACTTCGCTGCGCTCGAGGCGGCAGTCGGTTCGCTCACCACGGCGTGACCGCCGAATTGGTTCCGCAGGGCTGCCAGGAGACGGTTCGAGAACGCGTCGGGATCTCTGGACGCGAAGCGCCGATAGAGAGCGGCGCTTATGACGGGGACGGGCACCGACCGCTCCAGAGCCTCCTGTACGGTCCATCTCCCCTCTCCGGAGTCGACGACGTACCCCTCGATCTTCTCGAACCCCGAGCCAGGGGCGAGCGCGCGTTCGGTGAGCTCGAGAAGCCACGAACGGACCACCGACCCGTAGCGCCAGATGGAGGCGATCTGGTGGAGGTCCAACTCGAACTCGTGCGCGTGGTCCATCACTTCGAAGCCCTCCGCGTAGGCCTGCATGAGCCCGTACTCGATCCCGTTGTGGACCATCTTCACGAAGTGGCCGGCACCGACGTCCCCGACGTGCGCGTACCCACCGTCGGGGGCGAGCGCCACGAACGCCGGTTCACACTTCGCGACCGTCTCCTTCGTGCCTCCGACCATGAGGCAGTAGCCCTCGCTGAGCCCCCATATGCCTCCGGAGGTCCCGGCGTCCACGAACCCGATCCCGTTCTCGGCCAGGGACTCGGCCGCGGGTCGGGCCTCGCGGTAGTTGGAGTTCCCGCCGTCGACCACGACGTCACCGCTGGCCATGAGACCCTTCAGGGTGTCGATGGTGCTGGTGGTGGGGTTTCCGGCCGGCACCATCACCCAGGCGACCCGCGGTGGGTCGAGCTTCGAGACCAAGTCCTTCAGGCTGGAGGCCGTGCGCGCGCCCTTGGCCGCCACCGACTCGCGTGCCTCGGCCGACACGTCGAACGCCACGACCTCGTGGCCCTTTTCGATGAGCCGCTGGGTCATGTTCGCGCCCATCTTGCCCAGCCCCACCATGCCGATCTTCATGTCGAGCTCCTCTGTCTGTGCCGGTCCTCGGCCCGCGCTCGTCTGTTCCTGACGGTTCAGGCGATCTCGGCCAGGTCGTCGAGGGCGACACGCGTTACGCGCCGTCCGTGCGCAAGGAGGCTGCGGTGGTCGCCCACACTCTGTGCGGCGATGAGCGTGGCGAAGTCGTAGGGCTTTCCCGGCACGGGCACCTCGGGCTCGTACGTGCGCGAGACGATCTGGACGGCCACCAACGAGTCGGGACCGCCCTTGTGGAGTTGCCCCGTGGAGTGCAAGAAACGAGGGCCGTAACCCGCGGTCACCGGCGCCCCGCCGAGATGGTCGCGAACAGCACGCCGTAGCGTCTCCAGCTGAGCGTCATGACCGAAGGGAAGGTAAGCCTGCAAGGACACGTAGTCGCCGGAGCGGAAAGTCTCACCGAGCCAGGCGAGGACCTCGCTCGGCTCCCGGGATTCGAGCTCCGGCAGCGGCAGGTGCCCGAGCACGTCGTTGGTGTTTCGCTTGGATTCGGCGACGTCTGGCTCGTCGAACGGGTCGATGCCCAGCACGTGGCCGCACAGGGCCACCGCGACCTCCCATCGATAGAACTGCTGCGCGAGGTCGGCGGGCCCTCTCGGGTGCAGCTGGACCACGTGCCGATCGGCTCCCGCCTCGGGGGAGGTCGTGGGGACGGGCACGCATCCCGTGCCCTGCTTGCCGGTCGACTCGGCGATGAGCTGCTCGACCCAAAGACCGAAGGCGGCGTAGGCATCGGGAAGCTCGACGGTCAGCTTGTCGCGTCCTGCTCTGGCCTCCTCGCCCATGGTCATGCCGAGGGCAGCGGCCTCGACCAGGTCGCTCGACAGCGCGCGTGAGCACAGCTCCGCGACGTCGTAGCCGATCAACGCGGCCGGGACCATGCCGAAGTACGAGAGCACCGAGTAGCGGCCGCCGATGTCCGGGGGGTTCTCGAAGCACCGCGCGAAGCCGCGCTCGGCGGCGAGCTTGGCCAGTGGCGTCCCGTGGTCGGTCACAGCGGCGTACCTAGAGGGATCGGGCAGGCGGGACCACGCGTGGGCTAGCAGCGCGTTCGGCTCGAGGGTCGTGCCGGACTTCGACGACACGAGCACGAAGGCGTCGGAGAAGTCGAGGGAGCTGACGGTGACGGGATGGGTCGTGTCACACACGACGAGCCGTCGTGGAGCGTCGCCGTGGATCTGCGACGTCGCTACGCCGGCGTCCCTTGTCGCCTCGAGCACTGCCGGACCCAACGACGACCCGCCCATCCCGAGCAGCACCACGGTGCGTTGCTCGACGGTACGGGCCCATTCGAGAAGGTCGGCCGCCTCCGCCTCCATTCTCCTCGGAGCCTCGAGCCAGCCCAGGCGTGTCGGGGACACGTTGTTCGCCGGCCACAAGCCGCGGTCATGGGCTTCGAGGCGGCTGAGAAGAGCTCGGGCGTCGTCGCTCATCGTCCTGGTCTCGGGCGCCCGGACGCGAGAGCCTGCGCCTTGTCGGTGAGGACCTGGAGGACCTCCTCGAAGGACTTCGTGAAGCTGGCCACGCCCTGGGACTCGAGGGTGAGCGCGACGTCCGCCATGTCCACCCCGAGCTCTCCGAGACGGTCGAGGACCCGCCTGGCCCCCTCAGGGTCGGCGTCCACCGTTCTCGAGACGGTGCCGTGGTCCAAGAACGCCTCGACCGTCTGGTCGGGCATCGTGTTGACCGTGTCGGGGCCTATGAGAGCATCCACGTAGGCGAGATCGGGATAAGCAGGGTTCTTAGTCGAGGTCGAGGCCCACAGAGGCCGTTGGACCGTGGCGCCCCTGGCGGCGAGGGCGTCCCAGCGTGGGCCCGAGAACCGGCTCTTGAAGAGCTCGTAGGCGGCGCGCGCCTGTGCGACCGCGGCCTTGCCGCGCATGGCCAGGACCTCGTTTCCTGCGGCGTCTCGGCCTGCGGTGCCCTTGCTCTCGGTGCCGCCGTCGACCAGTTGCTCGAGGCGCCGGTCCACCTCGGTGTCGACTCTGCTGACGAAGAAAGAGGCCACGCTGTGCACTCCCGAGAGGTCCTCGGTACCCGACGCGACGAGGTCCTCGAGCCCTCCGAGGTAGGCCTCTACGACCTCGAGGTAGCGCTCCACGCTGAACAGGAGCGTGATGTTGATGTTCCGCCCTTCGGCGATCATCGCTCGGATCGCGGGGAGACCCTCGGCGGTCCCGGGTATCTTCACGTACAGGTTCGGCCGAGCGATGAGCTCGTGCAGGCGTCTGGCCGCCTCGGTGGTGGCCTCGGTGTCGTAGGCCAGAGCGGGCGCAACTTCGATGGAGACGAACCCGTCGGTCCCTCCCGAGGCGTCGTGGACGGGACGAAGCACTCCGAGCGCGTCGACGATGTCCGTGATCGTCATCTCCCAGTAGGCCTCTTCGACACTGCGGCTCACGAGAAGGTCCCCGAATTGCTCGTCGTAGTCGTGGCCGCTTTCGATCGCTTTCGCGAAGATGGTCGGGTTCGAGGTGACACCCCGGATACCTTTGTCGACGAGGCTGGCCAACGTGCCGTCGCGCAAGGATCCGCGGCGGATGTTGTCGATCCACGGGCTCTGCCCCTGCTGCTCGTAGAGATCGTGCAACCTCGTCATCGCGTCCGGTTTCCTCGCGTCTGCAGCTCCCCCGGGCGAGTTCCGTGCCCGGTCCTCCTCCACAGGGCTCGGGCTCGCTCGGCCACGTTGGCTGGTGTGTAGCCGAAATGAGCGAAGAGCTCGGCCGCAGGTGCAGAGGCACCGAAACGGTCGATCGCGACGACGTCGTCGGCGAATCGCTCCCAGCCGAGCGAGGCGCCGGCCTCAACCGCCAGCGTCGGGACGCCTTCGGGTAGGACGTTGTCGCGATAGGAGGCGTCTTGGCGATCGAAGAGGTCCCAGGACGGAAGCGAGACCACCCTTGCGGCGATCGGCTCGTCATCCGAGGTCGCGTCAGCGTCCATCTCGGCCAGCAGGACGGCTGCCTCCAAGCACACGTGGACCTCGCTGCCCGACGAGACCAGGACGAGATCGGGTATGCCGTCCGGGGCATCGGCGAGCACGTACCCGCCACGGCGGACGCCTTCGAAGGCCTCGGCGGTGCCTTCGAGCACCGGGATCGCCTGGCGCGAAAGCACGAGGCCGGTAGGCCCGTCGGAGTCGACCGCGATTCGCCAGGCGTGCGCGCACTCGTTAGCGTCTGCCGGGCGGATGAGGCGCAGCCCTGGCATCGCGCGCAACGAGGCCAGCTGCTCGACAGGTTGGTGAGTGGGGCCGTCCTCACCGAGACCGATCGAGTCGTGCGTCCACGAGTAGACGACGTGCGCCTCGCTCAACGCGGCCAGGCGCACGGCCGGGCGCATGTAGTCGCTGAATATGAAGAAGGTCCCTCCGATGGGGAGAACACCCCCGTGCAGAGCCAGACCGTTCATGACCCCGCCCATGGCGTGCTCACGTACTCCGTAGTGGACCTGGGTGCCTTGCGGGGATCGGGAGGACTGGTCGAGCGCGCCCTCGAGCTTCACGCCCGTGTTCCCCGTGAGGTCCGCCGACCCGACTAGCAGGCCCGGGATCAGCTCCGCGGACGAGTCGATGCACTGGTTGATCGCCCGTCGTGTCGCGACTTTCGTGCCGGGCTCGAACGTCGGGAGCTTCTGGGCCCAACCCTGGAGCCCGCGCCCGGCCTGGCAGGCTTCCCACACACCACGGTCGCCGTCCCAGGCGTCGAGGCGGTCGTTCCATTCCCGACGCCACCTCTGACCGCGCGCGACGCAGCGCCGGTAGAAGTCGAGGACTTCCTCGGGCACCCAGAAGCTCTCGTCGGGCGGCAGCCCGAGGATCTCCTTGGTCCTGCGGACCTCCTCTTCCCCGAGAGGGTCCCCGTGCGCTGCAGCGGTGTCGGTCTTCCCCGGAGACGGCCACCCGATGTGGCTTCGAAGCACGATCATCGACGGTCTGTCCTCGACGGCCACCGCCCGACGAAGCGCCGCCTCGAGGGCTTCGATGTCGTTGGCGGCCTCTCCGATGTCCTCGGTGTGCCAGCCGTAGGCTTCGAAACGCTCGGGGACGTCGTCGGAGTACGCGAGCTCGGTAGGGCCGTCGATCGAGATGTGGTTGTCGTCGTAGACGTAGACGAGCCGGCCCAGCCCGAGATGTCCCGCCAGCGAAGCGGCCTCGTGGCTGACGCCCTCTTCGAGGTCACCGTCGGAGCAGATGACGAAGGTGTGGTGGTCCACCAGCTCGGGACCGAAGCGCGCGCGCAACCAGCGCTCGGCGAGAGCGAGCCCGACCGCGTTGGCCACGCCCTGGCCCAGCGGACCGGTGGTCGCCTCCACGCCTGCTGTGAGGTGGAGCTCGGGGTGCCCCGGGGTCCGGCTGCCCCATTGTCGGAAGCGTTCGAGGTCGTCGATCTCGAGGCCGTACCCGGTCAGGAACAGCATCGCGTAGAGAAGGATCGAGGCATGACCCGCCGACAGGACGAAGCGGTCGCGATCGGGCCAGCTCGGGTCGCCGGGGTCGTGGTGCAAGACGCGAGTGAACAGGACGTGGGCGAGCGGAGCGAGGGCCATGGCGGTGCCGGGGTGGCCCGAGTTGGCCTTCTGGGGCGCGTCCATGGCCAGCCCCCTGATGACGTTGATCCCGAGCTGTTCGAGGTCCGCGTCCTCCACGACGCCACCGTACCTGCTGTCCTCGCCGGCTCAGCGGCCGCCTCCCAACCGGTGCCCTCGGTCAGCCGTGCGGACGGCTCCTCGTCGACGCGGAAGCCGGGTTCCTGGTCGGATCCCGAGAGTCCTCGGGGTCGCGAAGGAGCGCGAGCGACGCCGTGAAACCGTGCAGGAAATTGCGCCCGCCGACGGGCCCGACCTCACCGGCTGCGAAGAACCCGGCGGTGGGAAGCCGACCGACCGAGTCGGCCAGCACTCCCACGTCGTGGTGGGGCTCTTCGAACATTCGGGTCCCCCTACCGTTGCAGGTGAAGACGAGCGCGCCGTCAGCCCTGCGCCCCTCGAGCATCAAGCGGAGGTCTTCGTCGGCGGATCGCGCGTCACGCAGGTGGAACTGCACCGTCGTGCCGACTGGCATCATGCCGCTCACCGCGAGAGCGCCGGCGTGACGGTCCGCACCGATCACGTTGCGCACGAGGAAGTCACCGCGCTCGAAGTGGTCGCGATGCTCGTCGATGACTCGGCCGACGTGCAGGCCACCCGTCTCGAGCAGGCTGAGCTCCTGCTCCGACAACGAGTGATGTGCCTGGGCCACGAGCCTCTCGAGTGCAGGACGGCCTGCGAGCTCGACTATCACGTTGCGCTCGGCCTTGGTGATCACGAGCGGGTCGCCGAACGGACGGCACCCTTGGGATACGACGGTCTCCACCTCGACGCCGGGTCCGAGGATCACACCGACGGCGCCCGAGCTCGTCACGTGCCGGCCGGTGGCGATGCGGTTGCCCCCCGGGCCTCGCGCGGCGGAGGCCATTCCCCCTACGACCGGGAGGCCCGGGTAGCAGGTGGCGATCCGGTCCAGGAACTGCTCGACGGGGAAGCTGTAGGGATCTGCGACAAGCAGAAGGGCCTGAGGGTCGAAGGGGATCTCGAGGGGCCATCCCGAGGCCGCGGTCGTGTCGAAGGCTCCGTCGGCGCCTGCTTCGAGCAGAAGCGGGAGCAAGGGACCGGTACGGGCCGCGAACAGCGAGACCGCAGCAGATCGCTCGACCTCGCGATGGGGGCCGACGACCGATTCGGCGGCGCAGCCGAGCAGCACGAGGGGACTGAGTACCTCGTCGATCGCTCCGAGCGCGTCCTCGAGGGCGCCGGCGTGCGGGGGGGTGACGAAGACCAGCGCGAGGTCCGGGTGTTGGCCCAGGCTCTCGAGAACGGCCCCGGCAACCTCTCCCACGGCGTGGGCGGTGACAGGGTGCTCGCTCATGGCAGCTGCGAACGGCATCGATCCCGACGCTAACGGGGGAAGTCGGTAGCCGATCAGGTTTCGTGGCTGCTTGCCAGAATGTGTCGTCGCGGGGGAGGATGGCTGCCCACAGCGGCGGCTAGGAGAGATGTGGCGCACGGTGGTGGCAACGAAGCTGCAGGTCGAACCCGTCGCGGCGTGAGCGCCGCAGGGGGCGACTTCGTCCGCCTGGTCGTCGACTACGCGAAGCAAGAGACGCTCGGTCCCGTGAAAGGCCTCGCGCGCTTCGTGGCATTCGGTGTCTTCGGTTCCATTGCGCTGTCGGTGGGAGTCGTCGTCCTACTGGTGGCACTCCTGCGGTTGCTGCAGACCGAGACGGGCACCACTTTCGGTGGCAAGCTTTCCTGGCTGCCCTACGTGATCACCGCGGGGGCGGCGCTGGTGGTGGCCGGCCTGGCCGGGTGGCGCATCACGAAAGGCGCTGCCAAGCGAACGGCACCGAGGGCGCACGACGAACGGAGGAGCTGAGGTGACGGCGACGGAGCGGGTCACGCGTGACGACTTGGAGAAGAAGTTGCGCGAGATCTCGGGCGACCTCGAAGACACGGTCGAGTCGAAGAAGCCGAGGCTGTTGGCCGGGGCGGTGGTCGGGGTGCTCGTGATCGTCGTCCTCGCCTACCTGGTGGGTCGCCGACGGGGGCGCAAGCCCGTCGTCGTCGAGCTCCGGAGAGTTTGATGGACCGTTTGCTCGGCCAGGTGGTGTCGCGGGCGTTGCGCCGTGGAATACGAGGCGAGCCGTTGTGGCTTGCGGTCGGGGTCGGGGCTTGGCTGTGGCGCCGGGCACGAAATCCAGCGTCCAGGCCCATCTGGAAGGGAAGGGTCGAGCCCGGCCAGCAACTCCTCGTCACCATGCGCGACCCTCGAGCCAAGACCGTGACGGAGCGGGCCTGAGACTCCCTGGCGACGGCGAAGAAGTGCTGCGACCGCTCGCGAGCCTGCTGTCAGAGGAGCGGTGACCCTCTCCGCGAAGGTGCCCCGTGGCCCGCTCGTGTCCGGAGAGCGCGTCTTGCTCGTCGACCAGAAGCAGCGCGGGTATCTCACGACGCTCGTCTCGGGCCAGATCTTCCACACCCATGCGGGCATGGTCGCCCATGACGACGTCATCGGCGTGGACGAGGCGTCGCAGGTGCTGACATCCACAGGGCGGCGCTTCTTGGTGGTACGTCCGACGCTGGCGGACGTCGTGCTGAAGATGCCTCGTGGCGCGCAGGTCATCTACCCGAAGGACCTTGGGGCGATACTGCTGGCCGGCGACGTGGGGCCGGGAATGCGCGTGCTCGAGGCCGGAGTGGGTTCGGGGGCGTTGTCCATGACGATGCTGCGCGCGGGCGCGCGGGTGGTGGGCTACGAGATCCGGGCCGATTTCGCCAGGCGTGCCCGGGCGAACGTGGTCGACTGGGTCGGCGATGACGCGCTGTACGAGGTGGTCGAGCGCGACGTCTACGCGGGCATCGAAGAGAGCGATCTGGACCGGGTCGTCCTCGACCTCCCCGAGCCGTGGCGGGTTCTTCCCCACGCAGAGAAGGCCCTACGCCCCGGAGGGATCCTGCTCGCCTACCTGCCTACGATCAACCAGGTCTCGGCACTTCGGGCCGCGATGAGCCGAAGCCGCTTCGCAATGGCAGAGACGTCCGAGCTGCTACGGCGAACCTGGCACGTGGAGGAGCGGTCGGTGCGTCCCGACCACCGGATGGTGGCGCACACCGGCTTTCTCACCACCGCCAGGCTGCTGGCGCCGACCGGCTGAGAGGCCGACCAGGTCCAAAGGGGACCGGGTTCAGAGGGCGACCTGGTTCAGAGGGCGACCTGGTTCAGAGGGCGACCTGGTTCAGAGAGCGACGAAGTCAGCCTTGCTCGATGAAGATGCACTCCCCGGGGCACTCCTCGGCCGCCTCGGTGACGGCGTCCTCGAGGTCCTCGGGGACAAAGGCCAGGCCCGCGGACCCGCCCGGGTCGTTCTTCACCTGGTCGGACTCCTTCACGTAGGCAAGACCGTCGTCCAGCAGGGTGAACACAGCCGGCGCGATCTCCTCGCACAGGCCGTCCCCGGTGCACAGATCCTGGTCGATCCAGACCTTCATCGGTTCGCCTCTCGCCTGGTGCTCAGGCACTCCGCTTCGGACGGTAACGACGGGCCGATCGGAGTGTCAGCCTTCTTCACCTCGGCTCCGGGTGTACACCGTGTCGCCGCGTGCACTCGCTCTTGCCCCTGCTGCCGGCCGAAGGTCGCTCGTGTGTGGCAGCCAACCGGCGAGCTTACCGTTCGCCGCCGCGGGCTCGGGCCGCGGTACGGCCGGCCCGAGACAGCAGAACGTAAGAAGAAGCTGGTGGCCGAGGCGCCGAACGCGACGCCCGAGGTCGGGGCGCGCCGTGTCGGGCACCCGGGAGTGTATGGTCCCGACAGGAGGCTACGGCTAGCTCGAGGGAGGTGGTTCCGACGGCGGAACCAGAGGATCGACGGCAGCTGGCCCTCCGCGAGGAGATCGAGCGCGTCCGGGATCGTTCCCGCCGCGCGGAGGAGGAGGTCGCCCTCCTGCGTAGGCGCCTCACCGAGGGACCCGGAAGGGTGCAGTCCCTCGAGGAACGCCTTCTCGAGAGCAAGGGGCAGCTAGCACAGGCCGTGTCGCAGAACGAGAAGCTCACCTACACCCTCCAGCAGGCGAAGGAGCACATAGCCGCCTTGCGAGAGGAGGTGGACAAGCTCACGCAGCCTCCGAGCGCTTACGGCACCTTCCTGCACGCCAACGAGGATGGAACCGTCGACGTGTTCTCTGGGGGCCGCAAGATGCGTGTCGCCGTGCATCCCGAGATCGAAGCGTCCGACCTCCGTCGTGGCCAGGAGGTCGTCCTGAACGAGTCGTTCAACGTGATTCTCGCCCGCGAAGGTGAGGACTCCGGCGAGCTCGTCACGTTGAAGGAGATCCTGGAAGACGGTCGTCGCGCGATCATCTACGCCCGGGCCGACGAGGAGAGGGTGGTGGAGCTCGCCGACAACCTCGTGGGAATCCACCTCCGCGCCGGTGACGCGGTGCTCATGGAGACTCGTTCCCAACTGCTGGTGGAGAAGCTGCCACGCCCGGAGGTGGAGGAACTGGTCCTGGAGGAGGTGCCGGACGTCACCTATGCGGACGTGGGCGGGCTCGATTCGCAGATCGAGGCCATCACCGACGCCGTCGAACTTCCCTACCTGCACAGGGCATTGTTCAACGACTACCGACTTCCGGCCGCGAAGGGCATTCTTCTGTACGGGCCACCAGGTTGTGGCAAGACGCTGATCGCCAAAGCCGTGGCGAACTCGTTGGCGAAGAAGGTCGCCGAAGTCACCGGCAATGCCAACATCAGTAGCTACTTCCTGAACATCAAGGGCCCGGAACTGTTGAACAAGTACGTGGGCGAGACCGAACGCCAGATCAGGTTGGTCTTCCAGCGTGCCCGTGAGAAGGCCGAAGAGGGTGTGCCGGTGATCGTCTTCTTCGACGAGATGGACTCGTTGTTCCGTACGCGCGGCACGGGGATCAGCTCCGACATCGAGTCGACCATCGTCCCGCAGCTGCTCGCCGAGATCGACGGTGTGGAGACGCTGCGAGACGTAATCGTCATCGGTGCGTCGAACAGAGAGGACCTGATCGATCCCGCCATCCTGCGTCCGGGTCGGCTCGACGTGAAGATCAAGATCGAGCGTCCCAACGAGCAGGCGGCCGCCCAGATCTTCGGCCGATACCTCACGGCCGACCTTCCACTCGAGGCGAGCGAGGTGGAGCGTCTCGGTGGGGGAGACCCGAACAAGACGGTGCAGGCAATGATCGAGAAGACCGTCGAGGAGATGTACCGGGCTGACGACGACAACAAGTTCCTCGAGGTCACCTACCAGAACGGAGACAAGGAGCTGCTGTACTTCCGCGACTTCGCTTCGGGAGCCATGATCGAGAACATCGTTCGTCGCGGTAAGAAGCTCGCCATCAAGCGAGCGATCGCCGGGGAGGGTAAGGGCGTGCGTAGCTCGGACCTGATCGAGTCGATACGGCGCGAATACAAGGAGAACGAGGACCTGCCGAACACCACCAACCCCGATGACTGGGCCCGGATCTCAGGCAAGAAAGGGGAACGCATCGTCTACGTGCGGACCCTGCTCGCCAGCTCGGACGAGACGACGGGTGGGCGCTCGATCGAACGGATGGGTACGGGACAGTACCTCTGAGAAACCACGGGCAGCCCGGCCCGCCGAGAGCCCGTTTCGGGTCGGGCGGGTACTAGGGTCGGCTGGGTGGCAGTGGCGAAAATCTGCGGCGTGGAGACCGAGTACGGAATCCATCATGCCGGGGCTGAAGGCAATCCGGTCGCCTCGTCGTCGCTGCTCGTGAATGCGTACATCTCCGACCTCGCCCGGGTCGCGTGGGACTTCGAGGACGAGATGCCGGGTAACGACGCGCGCGGGTTCGCCAGGGAGGGTGCACTGCCCCCCGAGGTGGAGACGCATCTGGTCAACACGGTGCTGACGAACGGTGCTCGCTACTACGTCGACCATGCCCACCCCGAGTTCTCGACGCCCGAGTGTGCAGATCCTCTGGAGCTGGTCCGTTACGACAAGGCGGGCGAGGAGGTGTTGCGGCGATCCATGGCGGCGGCGCGCTGGCTCCTTCCGGATCCACAGGCGATAGTCGTCTACAAGAACAACTCCGACGGGAAGGGGAATTCCTACGGGACCCACGAGAACTACTTGATGGACCGGGCCGTGCCTTTCGCCGAGATCGCGCGGTCGGTCACGCCGCATTTCGTGACCCGCCAGCTGTACACCGGAGCTGGCAAGGTGGGCACCGAGACTTCCCCGGCGGGACGCGACGTGCCCTTCCAGCTCTCACAGCGTTCGGAGTTCTTCGAGGAAGAGGTGGGCTTGGAGACCACGCTGAAGCGGCCCATAGTCAACACGCGTGACGAACCACACGCAGATCCGCAGCGCTACCGCCGCTTCCACGTCATCGTGGGAGACTCGAACCTCGCCGAGGTCGCCACCTTCCTGAAGGTCGGGACGACCGCCCTGGTGCTCGCGCTGATCGAGGACGATGCCTTCGGTGGCATCGACCTGACCTTGGCGAACCCGGTGAAGGCGATCCATCAGGTCTCTTACGACCTCACCCTCGGCGAGCCGCTGGAGATGGACAACGGCGGCACGGCTACGGCGATCGAGCTGCAGTGGGAGCTTTACGGGCTCGCGCGCAAGTACGCGGAAGACCGTGGTCTTCAGTGCCTGGGCGACGACTCGATAGGACGCGAGGTCCTGCGCAGGTGGGAAGGCGTGCTGAACGGACTCGAGACCGACCCGGCCACCGTGGCCGGTCAAGTCGACTGGGTGGCAAAGCTCCAGTTGCTCGAGGCGTTCAGGGCGCGCCATGACCTGGACTGGAAGGACCATCGCCTCTCGGCTGTGGACCTCCAGTACCACGACCTGCGTCCGGAGCGCTCCCTCTTCGTCCGGCTGGCGACCGACCATCTGGTGGATCGCGACGACGTCCTGGCAGCGGTCAGCGAGCCTCCTCGCAGGACCCGGGCCTATTTCCGAGGCCAGTGCCTGAGGCGGTGGGCCTCGCAGGTGGCCAGCGCGAACTGGGATTCGCTGGTGTTCGACCTGGGTACCGATCCACTGAGGCGCGTCCCTATGATGGACCCGCTTCGTGGAACGGCCGAGCACACCGAAGAGCTCCTGGAAGGAAGCTTCTCGGTGGCGGAGCTGTTGACACGGTTAAGCGGCTAGGGAGCACGAATGCCAGAACGGGAACAGAAGCGCAAGACGGCGTCGACGCCGCGAGAGGAAAAGGCGCCCGAGGAGACTGAGGCGCCCGCGGCGTCCGCGCAACGCGAGAAGTTGACGGCTGAGCTCGACGACCTACTCGACGAGATCGACGAGGTTCTCGAGGAGAACGCCGAGGAGTTCGTGCGCAACTACGTACAGAAGGGCGGAGAATAGCCACGTGGGCCGTTGGCCTCGCGGTACAGAACGGCGGGACATGACCACGTGGGTCTGTTGATGTTCGAGGTACAGGAAGGCGGGACATAACCACGTGGGTCTGTTGATGTTCGAGCCCCGCGACGATCCGGGTCCGAGCTTCGCCGCCCTGCTTCGCGGGAGCCACCCGAGCGCGGTCCCTCTGAGTGGAGCGCAAGGGGCCTCGTTGTACAACGCCGGTCAGACAGGTGCGACCGCGCTGCCTGCGGAGCTGCCGTTGCGTCACGGCACGACGGTCGCCGCTCTGCGATACGTGGACGGGGTGGTGATGGCAGGTGACCGCCGCGCCACCGAGGGGAATGTGATCGCCCATCGGACGATGGAAAAGGTCTTCCCGGCCGACCGTCATTCGGCGGTGGCCATAGCCGGAGCAGCGGGCCCGGCGGTGGAGATGGTGAAGCTGTTCCAGACGCAGCTCGAGCACTACGAGAAGGTCGAGGGCGTCCTACTCAGCCTGGAGGGCAAGGCGAACCAGCTCGGTCAGATGGTGCGCGAGCACCTACCGATGGCGATGCAGGGTCTCGTGGTCGTCCCGCTCTACGCCGGGTACGACCTGCGAAGGCACGAAGGACGGATCTTCACCTACGACGTGACCGGAGGCCATTTCGAAGAGGCGGATCATGCGGCGACCGGTTCAGGAGGTCGTGACGCGCGTACCACGATCAAGTTGGGATGGCGCCCCGACCTCCGACGCGACGAGGCCATCGAGCTCGCGGTCCGTGCTCTGTACGAGGCCGCAGACGAGGATGCCGCGACGGGCGGGCCGGACGTGGTGCGGGGGATCTTCCCGATGGTCGCCGTCGTGACGGCAGACGGCTACGAAGAGGTGGCCCAGGAGGAAGTGGCGGAGCGCTTCGCCGCGCTGGTGGAGCAGCGGGGCCTCGGTCGTGGGCAGGGGGGCGGCGCCCGATGACCATGCCGTTCTACGTCGCCCCCGAGCAGGTGATGAAGGACCGCGCAGAGTACGCCCAGAAGGGCATCGCCCGAGGCCGGTCGCTCGTGGCGACGGTCTACGACCAAGGTGTTCTGATCGTCGCCGACAACCCTTCGCGATCACTGCACAAGGTGAGTGAGATCTACGACCGCATCGCGTTCGCGGGGGTAGGCAAGTACAACGAGTTCGACCAGCTGCGTGTGGCAGGCGTACGCCACGCTGACACGAAGGGCTTCGCGTTCAGCCGCGAAGACGTCGATGCCCGATCGCTCGCGAACCTCTACGCACAGTTCCTCGGTCAGGTGTTCACCCACGAGATGAAGCCGCTCGAGGTGGAGATCCTGGTCGCCGAGCTGGGCGCGGACAGCCGTCCCGACCAGCTGTACCACGTGGCTTACGAAGGAACTATCACCGACGAAGACGCCTTCGCAGTGTTGGGTGGGGAGGCCGGGATCATCTCGGAACGCTTCGCCGCCAGCTACGAGGAGGGTTGGGGTCTCGAGCGCGCGCTTCGGGCGGCGGTGAGTGCGCTCGCGGGTCCCGATCGCACTCTCGGTCCGCAGGACCTGGAGGTGGCGGTGCTCGCACGGAGCAACGGGCGCCGGGCGTTCCGGCGGCTGACGTCGGCGGAGCTCTCGGAGCTCCTCGCCGCAGGCAAGCGCCCCGGTAGGTCTTCTCGCTCGGCAGGCGAGCGAGCAGCGGGGGAGACCTCGACCCGAGACACGAGCCAGGGCCGGTAGGACAAGAGGGCGCCTCGCCGTCCCGAGAACGTCGGGTATGGTGTCGCACCTTTGGCGTCGCCTCACGGTCCGTCTGTGGGCCGTCTGTGATCAGAAGATCATCTCGCTGTGGGATCGGTCGATCACGAGGGGTGCGGCACTAGCGTGGGATCCGTGGAGCGGCGCATCTTCGGGCTCGAGAACGAGTATGGGGTGACGTGCACTCTGCGGGGCCAGAGGAGACTCAGTCCCGACGAGGTGGCGCGTTACTTGTTCCGACGCGTGGTCAGCTGGGGCCGCTCGTCGAACGTCTTCCTCGAGAACGGCGCGCGTCTCTACCTCGACGTCGGTAGCCATCCCGAGTATGCGACACCGGAATGCGACTCGATTTGCGATCTCGTGGCTCATGACAAGGCGGGTGAGCGCATCCTCGACCACCTCGTCACCGGAGCCGAGGCACGACTACGCGAGGAGGGGATCCGCGGAGTGATCTACCTCTTCAAGAACAACACCGACTCGGCGGGGAATTCGTACGGCTGTCACGAGAACTACCTCACGAGCAGGCGCGACGATTTCTCTCACTACACGGAGGTGCTCATTCCCTTCCTCGTCAGCCGACAGATCTACTCGGGTGCAGGAAAGGTGCTGCAGACCGCGCGTGGCGCCATGTACTGCCTGTCGCAGCGGGCCGAGCACATCTGGGAGGGGGTCTCCTCCGCCACCACACGGAGCAGGCCGATCATAAACACCCGCGACGAGCCTCACGCCGACGCAGAACGCTTCCGGCGCTTACACGTCATCGTGGGCGACTCGAACATGAGTGAGTACGCGACGTACCTGAAAGTGGGCGCGACGAGCGTGCTCTTGCGGATGCTCGAGGACCCCGCGACGGTACTGCGTGACCTGACGTTGGAGAACCCCATCCGGGCTATCCGTGAGATCAGCCACGACCTCACTTGCAGGCGCAAGGTCCGTCTGGCCAACGGCCGGGAGATAAGCGCGCTCGACATCCAGTCGGAGTACCTCACGCGTGCACTTCGCTATCGCGACTCCCATGGTCTGTCTGCGCAGGAGGATCGGGCTCTGGAGATGTGGGAGCACTGCATGAAGGGCTTGGAGTCGGACCCGATGAGCCTGACACGCGAATGTGACTGGGTCGTGAAGCACCAGGTGATCGACGCCTACCGCCGCCGCCATGGCGTCCCCCTCGGTCACCCGAAGGTCGCGTTGCTCGACCTTCAGTACCACGACGTAAGTCGCGATCGCGGCCTGTACTACCGCCTCGAGGCGCGTGGCGCGGTGGAACGCGTGTGTGACGACGTCTCGGTCAGCGAGGCGATGAACCAGCCGCCCTCCACCACTCGCGCGCGCCTTCGTGGCGAGTTCATCAGGCGAGCCAAAGAGCGCCGACGAGACTTCACCGTGGACTGGGTCCACCTGAAGCTGAACGATCAGGCGCAGCGCACGGTGCTGCTCAAGGACCCTTTCCGCTCGCACGACGAACGCGTGGAGAAGCTGATCGCGAACCTGTGAGTCTACGGTTCGCACGCAGGGCTTCGAAGTCGCCTATTCTCGCTCTTTCATGGTGGACGACGTCTCGAGCCCTTCTCCCGTGGGCCCTGCTCCAAAGAGTGGTGCTCTGAGCGACCGGGCCACGTATGGCGGACCCGACGGCGAGGGCATTGTCGGCGAGATGGGTGAAAGTGAGATCGTTCGGATGCCCTCTGAGGCTTCTTCGACACCGGAGGACGAGTCTTCTCCGACACCGGAGGAGGATGCTGCCGCGCCGCTCGAGACAGGCGGAAGACGGCGCAGGAACAGAAGACGCTGGGCCCTCGAATGGCTCGCAGTGCTCCTCGTCGCTCTTGGTGTCGCTGTCTTGGTCCGCGCGTTTGTCGCTCAGACCTTCTTCATCCCCTCCGGGTCGATGGAGCCGACGCTCATGGTCGGCGACCGTATCCTGGTCGACAAGCTGAGCTATCACCTCCACGGGGTCGGCAGGGGGGACATCGTGGTGTTCTCGACACCCCCTGGCGAGCCTGCGACCCCGCAACTGAAGGACCTCGTGAAACGCGTGATCGGGCTGTCCGGCGAGAGGATCTCCTCCGAAGCCAACGGGACGGTTCTGATCAACGGGAAGCCGCTGCGTGAACCGTGGCTGAGCGCTTCGGCACGAAGCGATCCCGGGCCGCCGATCCGTCCCCAAGTCATCCCGGCACACGAGTACTTCGTCATGGGCGACAACAGAGGAGACTCACAGGACAGCCGTTACTTCGGACCCATCTCGAGATCGCTCATCGTCGGACGTGTGGTCTTCAGGATCTGGCCCATCTCTCACATGGGCTTCTTCTGAGATGCCGCGAAGGGCCGGACCATCCGCGAGCATGCCCGCCCGGCGTGTTCGTGATCCTCTTCGCTCACTCGTAGACTTGATCCGTCATGCTGTCTCTCAGCCCGGCGAAACTGCTGGTAGTCCTCGTGATCGCGTTGATCGTTCTCGGGCCCGAGAAGTTGCCGCAGATGGCCCGCCAGGTCGGGGCCATGTGGGGGGACCTGCGCCGGTGGCGCAAGACGCTCGAGAGCGAGGTGCGCAGCACCTTCCCCGACCTGCCCCCGACCCACGAGGTGGTCCAGGCCGTCCGGTCGCCGCTGGCCTTCCTCGACAAGCTCGCCGACGCACACGACAGCTCGGTTGCAAGAGGCGAGAGCGGACGCGAGGTGGCCGAGCGACCTGAGCCGGAGACGCCTGTCGGCAAAGCCCGACCAGACCACGCGCAGGGAGAGCCGAGCTCGAACGCGAGCGCGAGCGGGAATGGACTTGATGAAGAGCCGCTCCACGACGGAGCTGGCGCGCGGCAGGGCCCGCCGGGTCGAGCCGTAGACGTCGCCGAGCCCGTCGAGGCGCAGACGGTTCCGGACGACCCGAGCATGAACTGAGCGCCGGCGTTCGGTGGTGACCGTCTTGCGCCTGGTGCGCCTCCGCACCCGCCAACCGCGGCCTTCGCCCGACGCCATGACGCTCGGGGAGCACCTGGGCGAGCTGAGACGACGCTTGGTGGTGGCGGTGATCGCGTTCGCGGTCGCAGCGACGGTGTCGTTCATTATCTACCCCCACATCCTCAACTTCTTGAAGTCGCCCTACTGTCAGGTGGTCGGGGCGCATCACTGCCAGCTCTATGTCACTGGACCGTTGGACCCCTTGACCCTCCGGATCAAGCTCGCGGCCTATGGGGGGTTGTTTTTCTCCTCGCCAGTGGTGCTCTGGCAGGTTTGGCGGTTCATCACCCCGGGTCTGCGCCGCACCGAGAAGCGCTATGCGCTTCCCTTCGTCGCGGCCTCCACAGCGCTCTTCGTTGCGGGAGCGGTGGTCGCCTACGTCGTGTTCTCCCACGCTCTTCAGTTCCTCCAGAGCGTGGGAGGTCCGTCTTTGCACGAGATCTACGACCCCAACAAGTACCTGAGCTTGATGGTCGCTCTGATGGCGGTGTTCGGCCTGACCTTCGAGTTCCCCGTCCTGCTCGTGTCGCTGGAGCTCGCCGGCGTGGTGAGGCCGGCGAAGCTCGCCTCCTGGCGCCGTTGGGCGATCGTTCTGATAGTGCTCTTTGCCGCGATCATCACTCCGAGCAGCGACCCGTTCTCGATGCTCGCGCTCGCGGTGCCCATGTACCTCTTCTACGAGGTCTCCATCGTTCTCGGCAGACTCCTACGTCGCTGAGAGCACGGCTGAGATGGGGCGGATGTCTCCGTGAGCGCTGAGGTGTCGCGTACCTCTCACGTGCGTGACGCGTTCGTCTTCCGTCTCGGCTTCCAACTGGACCCGTTCCAGTCGAAGGCGTGCGACGCGCTCGATGCCGGGCGTTCGGTGCTCGTGTCGGCCCCGACCGGATCGGGCAAGACGGTGGTCGCCAACTACGCGGTCGCACGCGCCGTGGCCGACGGGCGCAAAGCTTTCTATACGACCCCACTCAAGGCATTGTCGAACCAGAAGTTCGCGGAGCTGTCCGCGGTCTACGGGCGTGAGCGCACCGGTCTGCTCACCGGGGACATCTCCCACAGGCCGGACGCTCCGGTGGTCGTGATGACCACCGAGGTCCTGCGAAACATGTTCTTCGCGCGGGCTCCCGTGCTGGACGGGCTCGGGCTGGTCGTCCTGGACGAGGTGCACTACCTGCAAGACCCGTACCGGGGGTCGGTGTGGGAGGAAGTGATGATCCTCACCCCGCCCGAGGTGGTCATGGTCTGTCTGTCGGCGACGGTGTCGAACGCCGAACAGCTGGGAGCCTGGCTTTCGAACGTGAGAGGCCCCACGGAGGTGGTGGTGGAGCGTCGCCGTCCAGTCGAGCTGCTCAACCACGTTGCGATCGCCGAGAGAGGAACGAGCAACGTGGACCTGGTCCCGTTGCTCGACGACGGACGCCTCCATCCACGAGCGACGGCCCTGGACCAACGCGTCGCACGCATGAGACGGCGTGGAGGCGGCCTTGGTCACTCGCGCCTAGTCTCGCCCAGGCGCACGGAGCTGATCGACGCCCTCGGTGCGAAGGGGATGCTGCCAGCGATCATCTTCGTCTTCAGTCGGGCGGGCTGCGACGCTGCGGTCACCCAGTGCTTGGACGACGGACTTCGGCTCACGGCACCCGCCCAACGCGACGAGATCCGAAGACGTTGCGAGTCCCACACCGAAGGTCTGTCCGAGGAGGAGCTGCGCGCGCTGGGCTACGGCACTTGGTGCGCGGGGCTCGAAGCGGGGGTCGCGTCCCATCATGCAGGTCTGATCCCGGCGTTTCGCGAGGCGGTCGAGGACTGCTTCTCGAGCGGCCTGCTGGGCGTCGTCTTCGCCACCGAGACGCTGTCGTTGGGGATCAACATGCCGGCGCGAACCGTGGTCGTCGAGAAGCTCTCGAAGGTCCGCTCCGAGGGTCGGGCGGGGCTGACCTCGGGAGAGTACGCACAGCTCACAGGGCGCGCAGGGCGCCGCGGTCTGGACCCGGTGGGCCACGCCGTGACGCTGTGGAGGCCTCAGGTCTCGCTGCGCGATCTGGCGAGCCTCGCCACGTCGCCCGCTCCGGCACTCACCTCGTCGTTCAGGCCCACCTACAACCTGGCTGTGAACCTCGTCCGCCGCTACCCCGCGCACCAGGCGCACTACGTCTTGGACCGCTCGTTCGCCCAGTTCCTCGACAGGCGCCACCACAACGCTCTGTCGCGACACCTGGAGCGCGCGCTCGGCCTTCTGGAGAGATGGGGGTACCTGGAGATAGACAGTTGGCAGCTCAGCGAGCGCGGTCAGCTGCTGGCGCGCGTGTACCACGAGTCCGACTTGTTGGTGAGCGAAGCACTGTCGGAGGGAATCTTGGACGGTCTAGACGCTCCTACGCTCGCGGCCGTCTTGTCGGCTTGCACCTTCGAAGCGCGTGCAGGGCGTCGGCGAACCGAACCCCGCCCACCCAAGGAGGCCAAGCCTCGGCTCGCGGCGATGGTCGCGCTGTGGGAACGTCTCCACGCAGAGGAGCAGGAGGCGCGTCTCGCAAAGACCAGGGCTCCTGACCCCTCCTTCGCCGAGGCGGCTTGGCGCTGGGCGCGCGGTGAGCGGCTCGTGCGGGTGTTGGAGCGCGCCGAGCTCTCTGCGGGGGACTTCGTGCGAAACGCGAAGCAGCTCGTGGACCTTCTCAGCCAGATCGCCGTCGTCGCCCCAAGGCGGTCCACGGCGGCGGTGGCCACGCAGGCGGCGAAGGCCATCAGACGGGGGGTCGTCGCCACTTCGCTGTGGCCGGTTGCGACGGGGCCCGTCGCAGGGCCCGAAGACGACGTGCCACCAGCGTCTTCGGGGGCGAGCTCCACCTTCCCTGGTCGGGCGGGGTCCACGACCTCCGGCCAACCTCGGCCGTAGTGTTGCCGGGGCATGTTCCCCTACGCCGAGGAGACCTTCAGCGAAGCTGAGTCGGAGCTGCTCCGGCGCTATTTCACGAACTTGGACGGGCCGGTGTTCGCGCTCGTCAACCTGCCCGAGGTCACAAAGGGAGCGCTCTTCGCCAGGTACTCGCGCTCGGCGAAGAGCCTCAGGCGACTGTTCCTCGACGAATTCGTGGGAGACCTGGACACGAGCGGTGACGCCGGCACGGACGCCACCGTG
Source organism: Acidimicrobiales bacterium (assembly GCA_050011255.1). GTDB lineage: Bacteria > Actinomycetota > Acidimicrobiia > Acidimicrobiales > UBA8190 > Bog-564. The sequence goes on along the minus strand of JBEKJK010000007.1, from coordinate 66,363 downwards.
GGCGTCGAGCGAGCGGAGCGGCTCTACGAGCGAGTGTTCCTCGAGTACGGCGACGACTCGGTGGCGCAGCTGGGGGGCGTTCACCTGGCGTGCGAACAGGCTTCGAACTTGCTCACCAAGGTGCTCGAGCGAGGCCGGCTGATGGCGTATCTCGAGCAGTCAACGCGCTACATCGCGTACGACAGCCGACTCTCCACCGGTCATTACCGCTACTACCGGGGTCCCGAGGTCCTCGACTCGCCGCTCGGAGCGCGATATGTCGGCGACATGGATCGCATGTTCGACTGTTACGGCAGGCTCTTGCCTGAGATCCAGGCATGGCTGGGGCACCGTTACCCTCAGCAGCGCGGCGACTCGGACTTCGTCTACCGGCGGTCGATCAGGGCAAAGGCGCTCGACGCGCTTCGCGGCCTTCTTCCGGCGGCATCGTTGTCGAACGTTGGAATCTACGGCACAGGCCAGTCCTACGAGATGGTTCTTCTGCGCATGCGCTCCGATCCGCTTCCCGAGGCGAGGCGCTACGGGAAGCTGATGCTCGACGAGTTGCAAAAGGTCATCCCGTCGTTCTTGCGTCGTCTGGAGGTACCCGAGCGGGGGGGCGCGTGGGCGAATTACCTCGCTACGACGCGTTCGCAGACCGAGGAAGTGGTCGAGCGCCTGTGGCCGCGCGAGGAGACGAGCACGGAAGCGTCGCCTGTCGTCAGGCTGGTCGACTTCGACCCTGACGGGGAGGACAAGGTCCTGGCTGCGATGTGCTACCCGTACTCGACCCTGGGGGAAGAGGAGATCCTCCGCCGTGTTCGTCGGCTGTCGAGTGCGGACCGCCTGGCCGTCGTGCGGGCGTACGTGGGGGAGCGGATGAATCGGCGTCACCGGCCGGGCCGGGCGTTCGAGCGCACGGGATACCGCTTCGACGTGGTGGCGGATTACGGGGCCTTCAGGGACCTGCAGCGGCATCGGATGCTCACCATCGAATGGCAGGAGCTCGCTCCGCATCTCGGATACGACGTTCCGCGGATCGTCGTCGAAGCCGGAAGGTCAAAGGACTTCGCGTCCTCGCTGGAGCGCTCTGCTCAGCTGCACGCGGCAATGTCTGAGATCTGTCCGGCGGAGGCGGCGTACGCGGTGGCGCTCGCCTTTCGGACGCGCTTCGTCATGCAGATGAACGCGCGCGAGGCCATGCACGTGATCGAGCTGCGATCAGGTCCTCAGGGCCATCCCACGTACCGGCACGTCGCGCAGGAGATGTACCGACTGATCGCGGATCGTGCAGGACACCGTCTGATCGCGGACGCGATGTCATTCGCGGACATGGGCGAACATGGGCTCGAGCGTCTTGATGCAGAGCGTCGGGCCGAAGACCGGCGGGCGCGGCTCGCGACGTAGCGGTCATCGGCATTGCTCGAACCTCGGAGCCGCTGAGCAGGGCTGACGCGTAAACACCCTGGTGAACGGGAAGTAAGTACGTTTGACGACGAGGAAAATGCAACGCATAGTGTGGCTCAATCCCAGACGCCCCGAAGTCGCGCCAGCGGTCCAGAGGCCCGGCGGAACCGAGGGGGGGATGCTGTGAGAGGCGGAGCGAGGCCCGCGGACCGAGTAGAGAACGTCCCACCATCACCTCGGCGGCGGCGCCGGTGAGGCGGAGATGGTACCAAAGGTCCCCGGGCCTCGCCGCCCCGGCATTCTCGGGCTTCCAGGTCCAGCACGAGGGCTGGTCGAGATCTTCTACGGTGAGTGAGCACTCTTCGCGGCGGGGTGATCGTCCTCGGGCGTGATTCAGGTTCGGTCAGAACAGATATGCTCCCCCGGCGGCAGGTGGACCGCGAAGGGTAGGAATGGCCGACGACCTTGAAGACGTGGTGGAGCCGGAGGAGCTCGACGAGCTTCCCGATGAGGAGCTCGACGACAAGGACCTCGACGAGGATCTTGTAGAAGACCTCGAGGTCGACGATCTGGCCGGCGAAGAGCTCGGCGTCGAGCTCCCGGTCGACGAGGACCCGATCGACGCACGCGTCGTCCCGGAGGTGGCTTCCGTGGCTGTGCCTGTCGCCGAGGAGGGGGAAGAGGAAGAGGAAGAGGTCGACGACGAAGACGTCGAGGCGAGTCTCGACGAGATCCTGAAGGAGCGCCTGGTCGTCGAGGAGGAAGAGGAGGATGTCCCCGAGACGGAGGACCGCTCCGAGATATCCGAACGGGTATTGCCGAAGCAGCCCGACGAGTTCGTGTGCAGCTCCTGTTTCTTGGTCAAACACTCGAGCCAGCTGGCGGATCCAGCGAAAGGTTTGTGCCGCGACTGTGTCTGAGAGGCAGAATGGGACGTTGTGGGGATGGGGGTCGTCGCGATGAGTGAGGACAGGTCCGAGATCCGGCGGTTCGTGGATTTGATGGTGCGTTCGCCCGCGGGGTTCGTGCAGAGCGCTGCGGAGGAGCTCGAGAAGATCGTGGAGCAGGGCCGTCACCGCGTCGACGGGCAGCTGCATGCCGCCAGGGTGGTAGGCCAGATCGCCGTTCAGGCCGCCCGACGCCAGGTGGAGCAGGTACTACAAGCCGGCTTTGCCAGGGTGGCCGGCGGGGGAGGAGAGGCCGGGGACTCGGTCGCGCATACCGTGGCGGATACGGTCGCGGTCGACCGTCCGGGGGCCGGCGAGACGGGTAAGGGGAGCAACGGCGACGCGACGTCGTCGGTCGTGCAGGCCCCGTTGGCGACCGAGAACGGCAGCAAGCCGGCGGCCGGCCTCGCGATCCCGGGTTACGACAGCCTTTCAGCGTCACAGGTGGTCCAGCGCCTCGACGGGTTGCGTCGCGAGGAGCTGGAGGAGGTAAGGGACCACGAGTTCTCGCATCGACACCGCCGGACGATATTGAACCGGGTGGACCAGCTCCTCAGCGGCGCCGGCACAGAGCACCCCTCCTAGACGCCTTCGAACATGGCGCGCCACGGGGTCGTGCCGGTGGAGTCGGCGAGACCCGCCCAGCGCGCGGATGCCGAGCCATGCGCGCAACTGTGCCGTGAAGCGTTGAATTCACTGCAGGAGCGACGCGGCGGCACCCTTTTCGCCCGGCGCGAGACGGGGCTGCTCGCGAAGGCGCTGCTGCGGCCGGGCGGGCTGTCCCGCCTGCTGTCGGACCCTCGGCGGCGCGTCCTCGTCGGGACCGTCGACGACGTCGTCGTGGGCGTTGCGGTGGGGAGGCTGGACCCGGTGGGGGAGTCCTCACTGGGTGTGGTGGACGGTCTGTACGTGGACCCCTCCCACCGTGGGGCAGGGGCCGGTCGCGCCCTGTTGGACGCCCTGGTCGAGTGGTTCGACGAATCAGGGTGTCGGTCCGTGGACGCGACGGCGTTGCCGGGGGATCGTGAGACCAAGAGCTTCTTCGAGGGGGCCGGCTTCAAGGCCCGCCTCGTCACGATGCACCGGGCGCTTCGCTGAGCGTGCTCCGGTTGCGGACGAGCCGGCTGTCCAAGGGAGGCCGGCCGTCGAAATGACAGGGCGACCCGGCAACGACGTTGGGCACGCGTCCGAGGTGACGCCCGTGGTCGCCGTCGGTGGTGTGGCGGTCATCGACGGCGCCGTCTTGTTGGTGCGCAGGGGCGAGCCGCCGGAAGCCGGGCGGTGGACGTTACCCGGAGGGCGCGTGGAGGCGGGGGAGACCCTCGCCGCGGCGGTCGAGCGCGAGCTGCTCGAAGAGACAGGGCTGGAGGTGCGTTGCGGAGATCTGCGGGGGTGGGTGGAACGGATCCTTCCCGGTTACCACTACGTGATCCTCGATTTCGACGTCACAGTGGTGGGCGGCTTCACGCCTGTTGCGGGAGGCGACGCGGTCAGTGTCTCTTGGGTGCCCCTGGACGAGGTGGCGTCGATCGACACCGTGCATGGCCTGGTGCAGTTCCTGGAGGAGCATGACGTGCTCGGCTGAACCTCGGCGTTCTTAGCGTTACGTCTCGACACCGAGGCGAGTCACAACTCGCCGGCCGTTCAGGATCGCCGATTACCGGTCACGACGGGCCGAGGGGGACCGGGCGGTGGGGGTATCGGCAAACCGAGAAGCCGTGCAAGTTCCGGGACCGCTCCCGCGGCACGGCGAGCAGCGCGAAGCAGATCCCCGCTCGGCTCGCGCGGAAAGCCGGCGGGCTTGACGGTGCGGCGAACGGGGGACTCCACCACGGCCTCCAGTAACTGCGTCCAGCGGTCTTCGGGCAGCTCGGGGGACATAGCAGCACCCGCCGCAGCGGCGAGGTTCACCGCCAGCTCACCGGGGACACGCGCGCTCGGCTCAGTGGGCTTGGAGGCGATCCTGAGCGCGTCCGCGACGCGGTCGTCGTCGAGGGCGGTCTTGATCCGGCGGAGCCACGCCTCGCGCAACGCCGTGACCCGGGTTTCGAGAGATTCACGAAGAGCCGTCAGCAAGGTGCGTGCTTCGTCGTCAAGGATCACCGGTGACGCCCCCGCAACCACAGAACGCAGCTCCCGTAACGGCGTGTCCTTTCCTGCGTTTCGCGCGGTGACGGCGCGGTCCTTCCACGCGGCGAGCGTTATCGTGGGCCGCAGCTCCTCGGCAATCGCGAGAAGCGGTTCGGGGGAGATCTCGGCGTGACCCTTCTCGCGAGCTCGTGCGTTTTGCTCCTCGATCGCTCGGCGAACCGCGGGTATTCCGCCACGAAGCAACTGCTCGGCCACGGGTAGTTGCTCGGGTCGCAGAGCTGCCAAGGCGGCGTTCCTGTGCGTGGTGACCTGCTCGAGCCTTCTGCGGTCCGGCCGATGCGCGGTCTCCTCACGCGGGCCTGGAGCCCGGGGGGACCGGGTGGTTTCAGGACGTTCGGGACGTTCTGTGAGGTCGGCAAGCTGACGAGGCGCTCCGGCGAGGTCTTTCGTCGCGTCGGGACGCTCGCGTCGAGGGCGCTCGCGACGCGGACCCGGGCGCAGCCGTTCACCGTCGGGAGACGTCCGTGTTTCTCCTTCGTCACGCTTCTTCCCAGGGGGCCGTCGACGCCCGTCGCGGCGTGCGCTCGCGGGCGGGCGTACGTCACCTCCGTCCTCACGGTGCCGCCGCGCCCGCGGCCCGACGCTCACCGAGACACCGGCAGTCTCGCGCCCAGAGCCGAGGATCTCGATACGTCCGCCACCGTCGGCGTCGCCGGACGCCTCCTTCGGCGGTTGCACGGCGGTGATGAAGATGCCGTCCAGCTGGACGTCGGCCTCAACCCGCAGCACGTCGCCGACGGTCACCTCCGGAGGCACGAGGGCACTGTCGATCGATCCACGTGGCTGACGCGCTCCCGACGCACGCCAGGTCCACGACCCGTCATCTCGCCGGCTGGTCAGCTCGATGTCCATTCTCCGCGACATGGCCGAGAACCACGCTACCCGTACTCGCGCATGCACACGGAGAAGTCGACGGGTGCACGTCGAACCGGAGTTCTCATCCCAAGGCTCTTCTTCACCGCAAACTTCTCACGGCGCCCTCATGTGGTCCCGAACCTTCGCGATCTTCCACGCCCACGTGAGCTGATCGACTCCACGACGCGATCGGCAGTCCTGCGCGACTTGCCTCGTCATAACCGTAAGGCGGCATCCTCGGTCGTTCTGCGAACGCCTGTCGGTGGTGTCCGGGATCCTTTCACTGACCCGCCGATAATGGATCTTATGTAAAGTCAGCTCAAGTGGATCACGGCTCTCGTCATCGGGACGCTCAGAGCCGTCCAGAGGGGCCCTCCCCCGTGAATTGCGGACAAGATCGGCGTCGGAAGCTCGAATGCCCGGCACCCCGGACACCGAGCCGGTGGTTTCAGAGCCTCTGAGGGGCACGTAGGGATGGACGGTCAGCCAGCGGCTCGAAGTCGATCACGAGCTCGGTGCCGAGGGCCCTGGCGATTCGCTCGAGGCTGACGACGGTCGGCGAGATGTGTCCCTGCTCGAGGCGGGCGATGGAGGGCTGGCTGGTACCGGCGCGCTTGGCCAGCTCGGCTTGGCTCACCCCGGCCCGGTGTCTGGCCACGCGGACGGCGCTGCCGACCATGATGGAGGCGAGGGTGCGTTCGTAGTGGGCGAGAGCGCCGGTGCGGGCCGGGGGTGACTGGCCGCGGCTCGCCGGACGGCCCTTCCCCGCCGGCCGCGGCCGAGAGGCCTGCCCGGAGCGGTGTGACGCGCGGCCGTCGCGCCCGGTCGCGCCCGGTTTGGTCATGTTCCTCTCCCCTGCGACGGCTGAAGGTTCGTCGATGCCCTATAGGTGCCGCCGGGCATCCTCGATGCCTTGCGGGTGAGCACCGCCCGACAAGTGAACACCAAGTACGAATGGATATCAAAAATGAGATATACCAGATGTGGGATATGTGTGCGCTGACACAGCGCGGCTAGGGAAAGGTCAGGAGAGCCATTCAACTCATGTCCCACCCCCTGAGAGTGAGGACCACGACTGCCGCTGACCATTGGTCAGGAGCGTGTGTGGCGATCGACCAGGCAAATGCGAGCGTCAGAACCGCTCGCAGGGCAAGACGCAGTTGTTTGGCTATACAGGTCCCTTCTGACCTTGTCGGTGACGCGCCGGATACGCGTCACCGACAACCCTACGCCTCTCTTGGTTGTGGTCCCGGTAACCTTCTGACGTGGTGCGCCGACACCGAGCCCGTAGGTCGGATTTGGACGAGAAGATCTCACTTCACCCTCTTGACCCCGAAGAGGGACTACGCAAGCTGCTCCAACAGCCGCCGCTCAATCAGCGAGACGACGAGGCCGAGGAGAAGCCAGAACCTAACGACGACCCGTAAGCGTCTTGTAACGCAGCGGGCCTTCGACCTGGCGCAGCAGCGCCGCCATGCGGTCGGAATCAGTCGCTCGACGCGTGGAGTAACGGAAATCGTGTTCGGCCAAGTAGCGGGCTACGTGCTTGTTCGTGACGAAGTGGTGTGTGCCGCTGACGGAGCGGCGGAACATACCGAAGAACCCCTCGACCGTGTTTGTGTGCCACACGCCCCGTCCCCATTCCTTAGCGGAGTGGTTCACGGTCTCGTGCTTGGCAACGTAGTGGTGAAGGTCCGAGTAGAGGGCCGAAGAGTCTGTCACCACGGCGGTACCTGGCTTGACGCCATCGACCACGATGGGAAGCGCCTCGATGGCGCTGCCGCTGACGGGGATCGTGGACCGTGCTCGGCCACCACGCTCCACCAACGTCACAACGGGGAGCTTGTCGATCATGCCGCTCCCCTTGCCGCGCTGGCGCTTGCCGACGTACATCTCGTCAGCTTCCACGATGCCAGAGAACAACCCGCCATTGTTGTTCGCCATTGCGGCCCGGATTCTTTGAGTCATGTGCCAGGCCGTGCGCGGGCAGAGCCCGTATTTGCGCTCGATCTCGCGAGCAGCAACGCCATTCTTGGAAGCGCACAGCTCGAAAAAGACCATGACCCAGGTACGGACACTGATCTTCGTGCGGTCCATCACCGTGCCGGTGGTCACGCTGAACTGCTTGCGGCAGTCGCGGCATTGCCAAACCCGACGCTCGGACAGCGATCCCGTCCGGGTCTTGCGGCTGGTGCCGTTCTTGGGGGTCATGTAGGACACCGCTTCGCTCCCGCAGTGGGCGCATGTGGGGTAGCCCCCCCACCGCAGGCTCTCCAGGTAGGCGTAGGCCTCGGCCTCGGTGCTGATCTCCCTGCTCAGGCTGGCGATTGTGGTCTTTTCCATACCCCCATCGTCGCAAAGGGCTGTGACAGTTACATCGGTGTAGTTCCTGGTCAGAGGTCATTTTGTTGCTCTTGGCCCTCTTGGGGGCAAAGAGGCTCAAAGTGACGGTCGTTGATACCGAGGTTATTGGGACACTACGCTCATCCCCTGCTCTACGAGGGGGAGCGGACAATCCGGGGCGTTGTGTGGCTTTCAGGGGGTCACCAATGCCAGTTGAGACAGAAACCGGCGTTCTCTACTGCAACGACAATCTGGAACGCCTGGCGGTGCTTCCTGACGAATGCGTCGACCTGATCTACCTGGACCCCCCGTTCTTCTCGAACCGGGTTTATGAGGTCATTTGGGGTGACGAGGCCGAAGTCCGGTCCTTTGAGGACCGCTGGGAGGGGGGCATTCAGCACTACGTGGGTTGGATGCGGGACCGCGTGGCCGAGATGTACCGGGTTCTCAAATCCGCCGGCTCGCTCTACCTGCATTGTGACCCCCACGCGAGTCACTACCTCAAGGTCATGCTGGACCAGATATTTGGGATGTCCAACTTCCAGGACGAGATTGTTTGGGAGCGGACGAATGCTCACAACATGCGATCCAAGGTGTGGCCTCGCGTAAACGACGTGATCCTCTTTTACACAAAGACCAGAAACGGATTCACTTTCAACCCGCAATACACCGCGTATGGTCCCGAACAGTTGGGGAGGTTCAAGAAAGACAGGGAGGGCAGGCTCTACAAGGCCGAAAACCTCACGTTTTCGACCCCAAACGCGACCCGACAGTTTGAGTGGCGAGGGACCAAGCCGCCCCCTAATCGTTCCTGGGGATTCTCATTGGAGCAGCTTGAGGAAATGTACGCCGAAGGGCGCATCCTCCTCAAGAGGGATGGGTCGCCTCGCATGGACGGCTGGAAGATCTATTTGGAGGAGACGAAGGGCAAGCTAGTCGGTACCAACTGGACAGACATTGAGCGCATCAGTAACACGGCGGCGGAGCGCCTTGGCTACCCGACACAAAAGCCTGAGGCCCTTCTGGAGAGGATTATCAGAGCCAGCAGTAACCAAGGTGACATCATTCTCGACCCCTTCTGCGGATGTGGCACCACTGTCTCAGTAGCCCATGCCCTGAAACGCCAATGGATCGGAATAGATATCTCACCGACCGCGATGGAGATCATGCGCCGCCGCCTCTGGAATCAGCGAAGGTTTACGCCAGTCATTGTCGACGTGCCCGAGACTGAGGACGAACTACGGTATCTCAAGCCTTTTGAGTTCCAGAACTACGTCATAAACGCCCTGAACGGGACTCATTCGCCGAAGAAGACAGGAGACATGGGAGTCGACGGCTACTGGTTCTTCACCCGCGACCCCATTCAGGTGAAGCAGCAGGAGCACGTCGGTCGGCCCATCCTGGACGAGTTTGAAACAGCCATGCATCGAGAGAAAGCCACCGTTGGCTACGTGGTGGCTTTCAGCTTTACCAGAGGCGCTGTTGAGGAGGTGGCCCGCGCCCAGGCTGAAAACGGCCTGAACGTTCGCCTCATTCGGGTCAAGGAACTGCTCATGATGACTAGGCGACCCGGCAATCCGCTAGAGAAGTTCGGACCTCAGCCCGAAGGCGATGTGATCCCCCTGCCGCCTCAGCGCAAGCCGAGTGAGCTGCCCACAGCGGAGGAATTGGTCGCCAGCGACCGCAGCGTCGGGTGACCTCTTATCGGGGGGTAGGCTTCTACCCCAGTGACTGTTGGCTTGGCCGCGCTATGTGTTGACGATGATGGCCAGCCTTCTGTTGTGGTTGCTACCGACAGGATGGTCACATATCCCGGATTCATCGAGTTCGAGCATGGCGTTCCGAAAATGACCCTGATGACCCCGGGGGCCGTGGCGATGGTGGCGGGGGACGCGCTGACGGGAGCACGGTTGATTCGGGAAACCGCAGCAAGCCTCTTTGGGACGAGTCCCTTGGTGGGCCAAATAGCGAAGCAACTGGCAATGAGCTATGAAGCCGTCCGGCATCAGCGACTTGAGAGCCAGGTTTTATCACCGAGGGGTCTGAATCTTCAGACCTTCTACCAGGCGCACGCATCGCTGAACGGACAGATCACGGTGCTCATCGACCAGACGATGACGCAGTTTGATCTGACCCTTGAGGTCTTGCTTGCTGGCATCGATCCGACTGGTGCTCACATACACTCCGTTCATAACCCGGGGAGGGCTGATCTACAGCACGACGTGATCGGGTACGGAGCTATCGGAAGTGGTGCCGTCCACGTGCTGCAAGCGATGATCGGATTCGGTCACACAAGTGCCGATGGTCTCAAGGAAACCGTTTATCGGGCATACGCCGCCAAGCGTCGAGCCGAGTCGGCTCCGGGAGTCGGGTCAGGCACCGACATGGCGATCATCTCGACAACGGGGGTTCACCAACTCGCTGATAATCAGCTCGGGGAACTGGAGCGCGTGTACCAAGAGATCGAGCGCCAAATCCACGGCGACTTGCGGGAACGGCTTGGAAGCCTGACACTAGATGGTACGCCCATGAGCGTTGTGAATGGAGATGGGGCGGCTAACAACGATGACGACACCACCAGTTAGCACACCAGATATCCCCGTAGGGGGCGATCCTGCCGCCGCGGTGGCCGTGATCCTTGCTGAGGCGGAAATCTTGCGGGTACAGGCGAACATACTGATCGCCGGGAGCCAGACCAATCGGCGTTCGTACCTTCGGGATGTGTCGCCCCTGGGCGACCGCCGCTAGGGCTAGGAGGGCCTCTCAGGCCTTCCGTAGCTGGTAGGTCGCGTACAGGCCGACGGCAGCAGCGAGCAGGCCGATCCAGCCAGCCCACAGCACAACCAGAGCCCAGTTCACGTTCTCCATTCCTTTGCCTCCTCTCTCTTGAGAACACATGTTCCCACGAGGATGGACCTCTTGCCTCAATCGAACAAGGGATGGCCCTTGCTGTGTCATCGCACACATATCCCAGATGTGGTCTTAAATGTGGTGGATGCCTTCACCACCGGGAGTGGCCGAAGAACCGAAGCGTGTCAGCGGCGGTCGTCGTAGGTGAGCACCAGGTTGCGCGCCGCGCGCGCCTCGTCCACCCGTCGCACCGGAGTGGTGCGGGGGGCGTCGGTCATCTCCGCGGCGCCTGCGGGCGTGGCGGCCCGTGCGACGACGCGATCGCAAGCCGAGGCGAACGCCTCGAGCGTCTGGAGGCTCTCGGTCTCGGTGGGCTCGATCATGAGAGCTTCTTCGACCGTGAGAGGGAAGTACACGGTGGGAGCGTGAAAGCCTTCTTCGAGCAAGCACTTCGCCACGTCGATCGCCCTCACGCCGCTTCGCTTCTTCAGCGCGCCGGCGGAAAGCACGCACTCGTGCATGCAGGGACGGTCGTAGGGCGCGTCGAAGGTTCCGGAGAGGCGCTTTCTCAGCCAGTTGGCGTTCAGGACGGCACGCTCCGCCACCTCGCGCAACCCGTCGTCGCCGTGTACGAGGATGTACGTGAGGGCGCGCGCGAGGACGAGGGCGTTGCCGTGCCAGGAATGGACACGTCCGATCGATCGCTCCGGCGTGGTCCACTCGTATCGAGCACCGACGCCGTTCACGCCTGAATCGACCCTGCGCGGGCGGGGGCCGGGCAGGAACGAGGCCAGGTGTTCGGACACCGCCACCGGCCCAGCGCCTGGCCCGCCCCCCCCGTGAGGCGTGGCAAAGGTCTTGTGAAGGTTCAGGTGCACGATGTCGAAGCCCATGTCGCCCGGGCGGACCACCCCGAGGATCGCGTTCAGGTTCGCCCCGTCGTAGTAGAGAAGTCCGCCCACTTCGTGCACGGCAGCCGCTATCGCGACGATGTCCTCCTCGAAGAGCCCGAGGGTGTTGGGGTTGGTGAGCATGATGCCGGCGACCTCGGCGTCCAGGACGCTTCGCAGTGCCTCGAGGTCCACGCACCCGCGGGCATCGCTCTTCACGGTCACCGTCTCGTAGCCCCCGAGGGTGACGGAGGCCGGGTTCGTGCCGTGAGCCGAGTCCGGTATCACGATCTTGCGCCGAGGCCGCCCTTGCGCCTCGTGCCAGGCACGCATGAGCAAGAGCCCTGTGAGCTCGCCTGCCGCCCCGGCGGCCGGCTGCAGTGTCGCGGCCGTCATGCCCGTGATCGCGCAGAGGGCCTCTTCGAGCTCGACGAGCAGCGCCATCCACCCCTGGCTGCAACTGGCGGGGGCCGCCGGGTGGGCGTCTGCGAGCCCGGGGAGCAGGGCGACCTCGTCGCAGATCTTCGGGTTGTACTTCATCGTGCACGACCCGAGGGGGTACGCGCCCAGGTCGACGGAGAATTGTCGGTGGCTGAGCCGGGTGAAGTGGCCCACCAGGTCACGTTCGGACACCTCGGCAAGTTCCGGCGGTGCGTCGCGTATGTGCGCTTCGGGCAGGAGTTGTTGCAGGGGCACCTCGGGAACGCCCGTCGTGCGCAACTGCCACGCACGTCTGCCCGGTTCGGAGAGCTCGAACAGGGTCGGCTCAGCGTCATGGCCGAGCAGGGGCGCGCTGGCGGCTCGGCCCCCCGCGCGTATCGGTACAGTCCCCTCTTTCGTCTCTTCGAAACCCGTCATCGGGGTGCCTTCATCGCAGAGCCTTTGCGAAGCTGTCGGCGAAGGAGTCGATCTCCGCACGCGTCCGGCGCTCCGTGACCGCCACGAGCAACCCGTCGCGGCGACCGTGGGTGTAGCTCTGGTCGAGAGCGATGCCCGCCAGGAACCCTTCGTCGGCGAGGCGCTCGACGAGGACGTCCGCGTCGATCGGGAGCCGAAGGGCGAACTCGTTCATGGTCGCAGCCGACACGAGCGGTTCCACCCCCGTTAGGGCCAGGAGGGCCTTGCGACAGTAGTCGGCACCCCTGGCCGAGCGAAGTGCCACCTCGGCGATGCCCGACGTGCCGAGCCAGCCCATCTGTATGGCGGCGGTCACGGCCATGAGCGTCTGGTTCGTGCACACGTTGGAAGTGGCCTTCTCTCGCCGGATGTCCTGCTCGCGTGCACGCAAGGTGCTCACGTAGGCGCGCCGGCCCTCTGAGTCGACCGTCTCTCCGACGAGGCGACCGGGCAGGCGTCGCACGTGAGCGGATCTGCAGGCGAAGAGGCCGAGGTACGGGCCGCCGAAGCCGAGCGGCATGCCGAGCGGCTGCCCCTCCCCCACCACCACGTCGGCTCCCCAGTCCCCGGGCGAGCGGAGCAACCCCGCGCAGATCGGATCGAACGCCACCACCAGGAGCGCCCCGGTGCGGTCGCACAGCGCCCGCGCCTGTGCCAGGTCCTCGAGGCAGCCGAGGTAGTTCGGGTACGCGACGACCACCGCCCCCGGTCCGCTCGGCGCCTCCGGTTCAGCTGATACTGGGTCGCCAGCTGACACTGCGTCGCCGGAGGACTCGACCGAGGGCCAGTGCGTCGAGCCGTCGACCAGCGGGACTTCGACGACCGTGTGCCCGGTGCCCGCCGCGAACGTCTTCAACACCGAACGCCACGAGGGGTTCACTCCTTGCGACACCCACACGAGCTCGCGCCCCGTGGCGTTCGACGCGAGGTTCGTCGCCTCCACCAAGGCCGCGGCCCCGTCGTAGAGCGAGGCGTTTGCGAGCTCCATACCCGCGAGCCGGGCGACCAGGGTCTGGAACTCGAACAGAGCCTGGAGCACGCCCTGGGCGACTTCGGGCTGATAGGGGGTGTAGGAGGTGACGAACTCCGAGCGCGAGGCGAGCGCCCGGGTGACGGCGGGCACCTCACGGTCATAGGCACCGCCACCGGCGAAGCAGACCAGGTCCCGCCCGACGGGGCGGTTCGTGGCTGCGAGGCCGTGGACGTGGGCCAGCACGTCGGGCTCCGGCGCCCCGGGGGCGAGACCCGTCCCCCCCGCGAGGCGAAGCGCAGCGGGAACGGCCTCGAACAGCTCTTCGACGCAGGAAAGCCCGAGGAAGTCGAGCATCGAGGCGATCTCGGGCTGCGTGTGGGGCGTGTAGCCGCCCATCACGCCACCGCGGCCCGGGAAGTGGCCGCACCCCGACGCACGAACGGCAGCGCGGTGATTCGCGCCGGGACCGCTCTACCTCGCAGCTCGAGCACCACCTCCTCACCGTCTTCGATCCGCGCGCCGGTCTCAACGAAGGCCATCGCTATCCCCCGCTCGAGCACCGGGGAGAAGTTGCCGCTCGTCACCGTGCCGACGACCTGCTCGCCGTGGCGGACCAAAGCGCCGTCGCGAAGCGGCTGGCGTCCCTCGGCCACGATCCCGCGCAAGGTACGCGAGGGGCCGGACAGGTGCTCGCGCTCCAGCGCGCCTCGGCCTCGGAAGTACCCCTTGTCCCAGCTCACCACCCAGCCCAACTTCGCCTGCAGAGGGGTGATGCCGGCCCCGAGCTCGTGGCCGTGAAGCGGCAGGCCCGCCTCGAGGCGCAAGGTGTCGCGTGCACCGAGTCCCGCCGGCACGACGCCCGTGCTGAGCACCGCTCGCCAGAAAGAGCCGGCCGCCTCCACGGGAAGCGCGCACTCCACGCCGTCCTCACCCGTGTATCCGGTGCCCGCCGCGGTACACCTCGCGCCGTTCCACGTGAACGAGCCCACGGCGAAGCGAGCCACACGAGCCGCGTCGGGGGCGACCCTGGAGAGCAGACGGTGGGCCTGGGGTCCCTGGACCGCGACGACCGCCCTGGTGGCCGTCGTGTCGGTGCCGCCGATCGCCTCTCGCACGCGCGCGGTGTTCGATGCGTTCGGCATGACGTCGAAGACCTCCTCGGCGATCCACCAGACGATGAGGTCGTCGACTACCGAGGCGTCGGCCTCGTCGAGGAGGTGGGTGTACTGGGCTCGCCCGGGGCAAATCTTGCGCAGGTCGTTGGTGAGGGCTCGTTGGAGGGCACCGAACGCGCCGTGGCCCTCTACTCGGACGGTGCCGAGGTGGCTCACGTCGAAGGCCACCGCCGCGCTCCTACAGGCCCGGTGCTCGACCAGTGTCCCAGAAGGGTAGGTCAGCGGCATCGACCATCCCCCGAACTCGACGAGCTTGGCCCCGAGCTCGACGTGCTCTGCTTCGAGTGAGGAGCGCCGAAGTCCCCTCCGGTGTGCCGCATCGGCGGGGCGTCGCGCGCCCGCGGTTGCGGCGGGAGCCTCCGGCGCGCTCACGCGAGCAGCCTACGCGGCGGGCGAGGAGCTACGCGGCGGGCGAGGAGCTACGCGGCGGGCGAGGAGGACTCGAAAGCCCGTGCTTGGCCACAAGGGCCACGTAGTCACGCTGATAGAGCAGCTTCACCTCCACCTCGGGATGGAGCTCTCGCAGGCGACGAACCTTGGCGTTCTTCCGGGTGACGAGCTTCTGGTTGAGCGTGGTCAGCTCCACGAAGCACTTGTGCTCGGGAAGGTAGAAGTCCGGCCTGAA
The DNA here is from genome assembly GCA_050011255.1 of Acidimicrobiales bacterium. Classification (GTDB taxonomy): domain Bacteria; phylum Actinomycetota; class Acidimicrobiia; order Acidimicrobiales; family UBA8190; genus Bog-564. The sequence continues at coordinate 51,271 of JBEKJK010000007.1, read as the reverse complement.
CGCCGCCTTCAGCGTGCCGTCACAGTGCCAGTCGAGCACGAACTCCACGGGCTCGTACTCCCAACGCACACCGTAGAAGTCCAAGAGCTCTGCGAACTGGCGCTCGGAGTCGTGCGCGAACTGGACCTCGTCGATGTCGGCTGCTCGGCTCGCGCGCGCAGGTCTCAACCGCTCGTGGCCTCTTTCGCCATCGCGACGCGGCTGCGCTTCGCCCGAGAGCGATCGCCGTCGCGCGCGATCTGGACGATGGCCGCGTCGAGCTCCTCCACCACCCCCGACAGAGGGACGATGTTCAGCACGCCCTGGCCACCTCTGAGAAGGTCGACCACCTCACCGTCACTTCTGGCGAGCACGGATCCTGATCCGACGAGAACGAGGTTCGCCGAAGCCAGGTCGGCTCCGAGGCCTTCACGCAGGCATTCGAGCGCGCGCCGTGCGCGCTGAAGCGAGATTCCCGCGTCGAGCAGCTGCTTGATCACCTTCAATTCGAGCAAGTCCCGATACGCGTAGAGCCGCTGCGTCCCGCTGCCGCGAGCGTCGGCTATCGAGGGGCGAAGCAGCCCGGTGCGCGCCCAGTAGTCGAGCTGGCGGTAGGTGATTCCCACGAGCTTGCACACCTGCGGACCACGAAACCCGTCGGTGTCGGACTGCGTCTCGTCGGAACCGCCGACGTCGGAGATGCCAGGGAGCTGAGCGGCATAAGGCGTTCTCGAGACCATCTACGACTCCCTCCACCTCAGGTGCAGGTTCATCCTAACCGCTTTCCTCACATCGAGGTAGTTACGAGACTGTCACCCGCCCGGATCAGGACCCTCATTGGCTCGAGGCCCTGGTGCTGGCAGCCCCGGGCGCCCCATAGCCCGAGGTCGGCGTCACGTCGCCGGCTGCCCTGGCAGCCGGGGGCACCGGGGGTCGTCCTGCGCCAAGATGAACGGCCTGATGGGAGAACTGGACGATTTCGTCCGCACGAGGTTCGCGCACAACGGGAAGTCCCGTGACGTCTACCGCAAGGGCAGCGGGCCGGCTGTCGTGGTGATCGAAGAGCTACCCGGTATCACACCGGGCGTGCTCGGGTTCGCCCGTCAGGTCGCCGACCTCGGATGCACTGCTGCCGTCCCGCAACTGTTCGGAGAACCCGGGGCTCGCGCGACCGCCCGTCGTGAGCTGTCGTCGCTCATATCCGCCTGTGTGTCACGCGACTTCACCGTGCTCGCCACCAGCAGAACCTCTCCGGTCGTCGAATGGCTGCGCGCGCTGGCACGTTCCTTGCACGGCGAGTGTGGCGGTCCCGGCGTCGGTGTGGTCGGCATGTGCTTCACCGGTGGGTTCGCCCTCGCCATGGTCGCGGGCGCGCCGGTGCTGGCGCCGGTGCTCTCTCAGCCGTCGCTCCCGTTTCCGATCGGCGCGCGACGAAAACGCGATCTCGGCCTCTCCCCCGCCGATCTCGAAGCGGTGAAGCGCCAGTGCGCGGCACGCGACCTGACCGTGCTCGGGCTGCGCTTCACCCACGACAAGGTGTCTCCACCGGAGCGATTCGCCCGCTTACGTGAGGAGCTGGGAGAACGCTTCGTTGGCGTGGAGATCGACTCCTCTCCGGGGAATCCCTACGACAACCCGAGCTCGGCCCACTCCGTCCTCACCGAGCACCTCGTGGACCGGCCCGGCCATCCCACGCGCGACGCGCTCGACAAGGTGCTCGCCATGTTCCGTGACCGGCTGCTGACCTCTTCCGTCGGTGGTCCCTGAGAACCCCTGACCGATTGCACGTGTGAGTGACGTGGCAGCAGAGCCTCCTACGACGGTGCGTCTCACCGTCCGGGTCCAACCCGGCGCGCGAGAGACACGGATAGGCGGACGCTATGGAGACGGGCGACCCCCCGTCCTCGTCGCACGAGTGGCGGCTCCCGCCGTGGACGGGCGAGCCAATCGAACGCTCGTCGAGGCCCTGGCCGCGTCCCTCGGCGTGAAACGCAGTGCCGTCCGAATCGTCACCGGCGCTTCGGCGAAGACCAAGGTGGTCGAGGTGAGCGGCATCGACCCTGCCACCGTGGAGCGTCTGTTCACCGTATGAGGTGCAGCCAGGTCTTGATCCGACGACGGAGCCGGTGAGCGCATTGCGCTCACCGGCTCCGTTCGGGTGCGAACAGGGTTGACGCCAGGCCGATCAGGTCAAAGAGTCACCGTCAAACTCACAGGAAGGGTAAGCGAGGACTTCCCTGGCGCCAGAGGAAGGCCCAGGGTGGAGTTGGACAGCCCCGCGATGAACCCCGGACAAGTCGGTGAGCCCTGAATCGCCGGCACGGAGAAGGTATTGGAGACGAGCGTCCCCGTCTGTGCCGTCAACGTACCGGTGAGTGGCGTGCCCGTGAGGGATCCGCTGGTTCCGGTCGTGAGCACCGGCGTGAAGGGGCCGACGCTACAGGTGAAGCCGAGCAGCTTGACGGTTGAGGTGAGCGGGGCGGCCGAGGTCTGCTCGAAGGACAGCGTCCCGTCGGGGTTGGAGGTGGGCCCCGTAACTGTTCCCGTCATCGGCCCGTCGACGGTGATCGTGGAAGGTACCGAGATGATCCCGAACAACTTGAGGGTCGTCGGGGCGAACGAGATGTTCGCAGCAGGGACGTCGAGCGTGAAGCCACCGAGGACCGGCTTGAGTGCCCCACAGGCGGTCCCGGAGAGCCCAGAGCCCTTGGCGGCGGTGCCGATCGACGCGGTCCCGTTCGAGAAAGTGGCGTTGAACGTCAGCGGCCCCGTGGGACACGATGCCGCCGCGGATGCCGGGGACGGCGTGGGAACGATCATCACCAGCATCACCGCGACAGGCGCGGCGGCGAGGAAGGTGGCAAGAAGGTGCCGCACCCCGTGCCGCGGCGAGCGGCTCCGACTTGGTTCCCGTCGAGTTCGACCAAGGCTGACCTGAGGACGCATCGCGATCCCCCCTTCTGTGTGGTATTTCTCCGGTGTCTCTGTCCGGTGTCTGTGTCCGGGCGAAGCCATTTCACCGACGTCGTGTTCGCCGGAAACGTCTGTTCCTGCACCGCGAGACCGTTCCGTTTAACACGATCAGGAGGGTTTGAGAAGGGATCTCCGAGAAGGTTGGCCGGTAGTTGGGCACGGAACATCGGCCCATAGTTGGGCGTGCTCGACGGGTCTCGTCTGTGAGGCGCGAGGGGCAGCTTGCCTTTTCGCGGCATCGCCGGCGACTCGGCTTAGATGAGGCAAAATGGCAGCGTGCCCGCCGTTGCGGACTGCTGGGATGGCGCCGCAGGGAGCCGTTCGCGTGCGAGCGGAGCTCGTTGTGAGGCGTCGTGGTGAGCCGCAAACGCCCGGCGGTGGCGCCGGTGGCGGATCCCAAGCTCGACGAGCAGAGCCTGCGCCGGATCATCCACGAGAACGCCGACGGCATGCTCGTGACCGATCGCGAAGGTGTCGTGTGCTTCGCCAACCCGGCCGCCGCGAAGCTGCTCGGCAGACCGGCCCGATCTCTGAGGGGCAAGCAGCTCGGTTTCCCGGTGGTCCCGGGCGAACCGGGCGAGATCGAGATCCTCACCGGCAAGTCACCGAGGACCGTCGAGCTACACACGGTTGAGATCGAATGGGAGGGCGAGCCCGCGTTGCTCGGCTCGCTGAGGGACGTCACCGACCGCAAGCGGGCAGAGGCGAAGTTCCGAGGGCTGCTCGAGTCGGCTCCGTACGCGATCCTGATCGTCGACGGCCGGGGCCACATAGTGCTGGCCAACGTCCAGGCCGAGGTATTGCTCGGGTACACCCAAAGGGAACTGGTCGAGCTCACGGTCGATGCTCTCGTCCCTGAGCGGCTCAGGGCACCCCATGCGGGCCAGATGAAACGCTTCTTCGACAACCCTCATCCGCGTCCGATGAAGGCGGGGCTCGAACTGTACGCGCTGCGCAAGGACGGCCGCGAGGTTCCCGTCGAGATCTCGCTTGGCCCGCTGGAGACGGTCGAGGGGACTCTCGTGTCGGCCGCGATCCAGGACGTCTCAGAGCTCAAACGAGCGGAGACCGTGTTGAGGGAGGCCGAGGAGCGTTTCCGACGGGCCTTCGAGGAAGCGCCGATCGGAATGGCGATGCTCGACGCGGACGGCCGCTTCGTCCGAGTCAACGACGCTCTGTGCGACATCACGGGTTACTCACGTGATCAGCTCGAGGCCACAAGCCTCGACGCGATCACCCACCCCGACGACCTGGGCGCCGCGAAGCAGGAGCTCGGCCGCGTGCTCGCCGGCGGGGCCGCCGGTCACCGGCTGGAAAAGCGACTCGTCCATGCAGCTCGCCGCCCCGTGTTGGTGGCGATGCAGGCAACGTTGCTTCGTGACTCCGCGGGCAACCCGCTCAACATTCTCGCCCAGATCCAGGACATCACCGATCGCCGACGTTATGAAGATCGGCTGCGTCACCTTGCCGACCATGACGCCCTGACGGGTTTGCTCAACCGGCGCAGCTTCGAGCGCGAGGTCGAATCACACCGGGCACGTACCGAGCGTTACGGGGGCGGGGGTGCCGCGATCATGCTCGATCTGGATCACTTCAAGTTCATCAACGACACGCTTGGGCACGGCGCTGGTGACGAGACGATCGCTCGCGCCGCGACCGTTCTTCGCTCGCGCCTACGCGAGACAGACGTCCTCGCCCGCCTTGGCGGGGACGAGTTCGCTGTTCTGCTCCCACGCGCCGACGCGCCAACGGCGCGGCTCGTAGCCGACGAGCTGCTCGAGGCCCTCCGGGCAGAGACGGTCGAGCTCGGCGGGCATCCACGGCCGCTTTCGGCAAGCGCCGGCATCGCGCTCTTCGAATCCGAGAAGGGCGGCGACGACGTGCTCGTCAAGGCGGACCTGGCCATGTACGACGCCAAGAACGCCGGACGTGATCGCGCCGAGCTCTACGCAACCGACGATCACGAGCTCTCGGGCATGAAGGGGCGCCTCACGTGGGCGCAGCGCATCGGCGAAGCGCTCCAGCACAGCGGGTTCACGCTCCTGGCACAGCCGATCGTCGACCTCCGAACAGGCCGCACGAGCCAACACGAGTTGCTGCTGCGCATGCGCGACGAGCGCGGCGATCTCATTCCGCCGGGGGCGTTCCTCTACATCGCCGAGCGGCTCGGGATAGTGCAGGAGATCGACCGCTGGGTGACCGAGCAGGCGATATCCCTCGTTGCCGACGGCCGCAGGCGCGGTCAGGAACTGACACTCGAGGTAAACCTCTCAGGCCTCTCGATCGGAGATCCCCAGCTGCTGACGCTCATCAGTCGCGCGCTCAAGCGCACCAACGTTCCTCCGAACAGCCTCATCTTCGAAGTCACTGAAACAGCGGCTGTCATAAACATCACCCGCGCCGGTCAATTCGCCCGTTCCCTCACGCGGATGGGTTGCCGGTTCGCACTGGACGACTTCGGTGCCGGTTACGGCTCCTTCTACTACCTGAAACACCTCCCCTTTGACTTCTTGAAGATCGACGGCGAATTCGTGAAGGGCTGTCGCAACAGCCAGACCGACCGTCTGTTGATAAAGGCTGCTGTGGACATCGCCACCGGCATGGGCAAGCAGACCATCGCGGAGTTCGTGAGCGACCAGCAGACGGCCGATCTGCTCGCTCGCCTCGGCGTCGACTACGGACAAGGCTTTCACCTTGGGCGCCCCGCGCCCCTCGACTCCGATACCGGGCTTGTCTGATCGTACAGAGAAACCACCTCGCCGTCGGGTGAGCGCTTGGTGGGTGAGGTACTTAGGGCGAAGTGCCCGGCAGCCGATAGACCAGGTATGGCCGGAACGAAGCAGCTGCGCCCCGTGCGTGAGATGCCACAGGAATCCGGACGGTGGTCGGCCAGCGATGAGCGGCGAATCCTGTCGGACGACGCGCTTCTTCGTGTGACGCAAAACCTTGCTCGGTGGCGAGATTCACGCCCTGGACGGCAACTACTACAACGGTCCGCTGGTGATCGACGTGATCTTCGACTGAGTCGAGTCAGCGTGCGAATTCCAGGCATATCGATGCCTGGAATTCGGGCCGGCCTCTCAGTCGGGCTGGCGAGATTTGAACTCGCGACCTCTTGACCCCCAGTCAAGCGCGCTAACCAAGCTGCGCCACAGCCCGTCGATGCGACCACGTAGCTTAGTGACCCGTTGCGGGCCTCTTCGGCTGTCCCGTGAGGCGTTCTGCAGCCACGGGGCGTCAGAGGTGATGGGCCAGCCAGCCGATCCCCTGGTACGCCCTCCATCCCAGGTAGCCGACCGTGGCGAGGACCAACAGCTTGAAGTGCCACGGGATCCTCCGCCTCTCCACCAGCTGCTCCTCGCAGGTGGGGCAGGTGCCGGTGTCTGTGAGCTCGTCGTCGGCGACCATGCGGTCGCAGGTGTCACACCAGGGCATCACGTAGCTCGAGCGTTGCCGGCAGTTCTCAACCCCCGAGCCGCACCCGCAGCTTGAGCGGGGTGGGACCCAACTCGAGCAGCTCGCGCAGGCGTCGCTCGACGTAACGGAGGTAGGGCGCCGGGAGCCGGTGCGTCGCGAACAGGGTGAAGGTCGGTGGGTCGGTCGCGCCTTGGACCGCGTAGCGGATACGCGAACCTGGTGCGGAGTGTGCCGCCTGGATGGCAGCGATCGCCCGGTTCAGCTCGCCGGTGGGGACGCGCCGGTGGTACGCGTCGACCGCCTGGCCTGTTGCGCCGAGTATGCGGTGCACCCCGAGGCCGGTGAGCGCACTGACCTTGAGCACAGGTGACTCCCCCAGGAAGGCCAGGCGGTCCCCGACATCGATGAGCACGGCGCGGCGCGCTTCGCTAGCGAGCAGCTCCCACTTGTTGAGCACGACGACCACCGGGCTGCCCGAGGCACCGATGCGCTCGGCCAGGCGCTGGTCCTGGTGGGTCACCCCTTCGCTCGCATCGATGACGAGCAGCACCACGTCGGCGGCGTCGAGCGCCTGAAGTGCCCGCACCATCGCGAAGTACTCGCTGCCCACTGCCGAGCGTGACCTGCGCCTCATCCCGGCCGTGTCGACGAAACGGACCGGGCCCTCGGAGGTGTCCAGGACCGTGTCGATCGCGTCCCTGGTCGTCCCGGGAACGTCGTGCACCACAGAGCGCTCCTCCCCCACCAGACGGTTGAAGAGGGTCGACTTGCCGACGTTGGGTCGTCCGACGATGGCGATCCTCGGGCAAGCCCCGCCTTCGGCTTCCGGCGCTTTCACGACCCGCAGGTCGCTGTCTTGTTCGCGCTCGCCAGCGTGACGATCGGAGTCGTCCGTCGTCTGCTCGGCGGCGGGACCCAGGCGTTTCACCAGTTCGTCCAGCAGGTCGCCGGTGCGTCGTCCGTGCAGCGCGCTGACCAGGTGAGGATCACCGAGACCGAGTGAGACGAGCTCCCATGCTTCGCTCTCACGCGCCGGGTTGTCGACCTTGTTCGCCACGAGCATCGCCGGCGCACCGGCTCGCTTCACGAGCCTGGCCAGGTCCTCGTCCTCCGTCGTGACCCCGACCGTCACGTCCACCACCACGAGCACCAGGTCGGCCGCCTCGATCGCGCGTCGCGCCTGTTCAGCCACCTTCGCCTCGAGCGAGCCCCCGCCGCCGAGCCAACCTCCCGTGTCCACGAGCCGAAAGGCCCGCCCGTTCCACTCGGCCTCGAGCTCGAGGCGGTCGCGTGTGACCCCGGGGCGCTCCTCGACGACAGCAGCCCGCCGGCCGACGAAGCGATTGACGAGCGTCGACTTGCCCACGTTCGGCCGCCCGGCCACCACGACGACCGGGAGACGCGGCCCGTCACAGGCCGTTCCGGGTGTCGTCTCGGTCCCCGCGGGTGCCATCGCACTCACCCGCGCAGGTGGCGCGTCGACTCCAACGCTCGGCGCAGAGCGAGCCCGTCTGTGGCGACGACCTCCACTGGACGCGGCATGTCGGCGAGGGTCAAGCCGTCGAGGAAGCGCCCCTCGGATAGGCATACGTCGGGGAGCAGGTACCTATGGTCGGCAGGCTCGTGCTCGAGGGCGCCAGCCACGTCGGCTCCTGTGAGCAGCCCCGTCACGGCGATGTTCCCACCGAAGAACGAATTGTGCACGGGCAGGAGCCGCAGCGCGACGTCTTCGCTCGCACGGTAGGCGTCGAGCAGCGGCCCGAGCACCCGCGCTCCGTACTCCCCGGTGATGACCGTCGTCGCCTCCGCCCGCACGTCGAGCGCCTCTTCGCGCGCTTCTTCGCGCGCCGCGACGGCTCGCCGGGCGCGGTAACCGTACGCGGGCGCACCGTCCACCCAGGAGAAGAAGTCGGGTCGCACGGCGAGCTCCGCTTCGGCGCAGCCGCAGAACGCGGCGGTGAACGCTTGTGCCATGCCTATCCCGTTTTCGAGCTGGGGATAACCGTCGTAGGCCGCGCCCGGGGGGAAGGGGCGTCCGGCCAGCAAGTAGTACTCGTCCGCGGCGTAGACTATCCGGCGCCCTGTCGCGCTCATGAACAGCTCCTGCCATTCCTCCACGAGGTCGACCACCCTGGCGGCTTCGGCCGCGCTGTGGCTTCGCAGCCCGGGTTCTGTGGTGTAGCGGCTGATCCCGAGGGGCACGCAGGCCACCGTGGCCAGCTCCGGGTACTCGTCGGCTATGCCGACCAGAGTGATCTCCAACGCCTCTGAGTCGTTCACGCCGGGGCACACGACGACCTGTCCGTGCACCTCGATCCCGCCGTCCAGCAGCGCTCGCAGCCACCGGAGGCTCGTCGCGCCGCGGGGGTTTTGCAACATGCGCGCGCGCAAACGCGGGTCTGTGGAGTGGATGGACACGAACAACGGAGAGAGCCGCTCGGAGAGAACCCGTTCGAGGTCGAGCTCGGTGAACCGGGTGAGCGTGGTGAAATTCCCGTACAGGAACGACAGACGGTAGTCGTCGTCACGCACGTAGAGGCTTCGACGCATGCCCTTCGGCAACTGGTGGATGAAGCAGAACTCGCAGTGGTTGTCGCATGTTCGTACCCGGTCGAACAGCGCCGAGGACACCCCGACGCCCAGCAGAGCTCCTGCCTCCTTCTCCACCTGCACCAGGAGCTCCCAGCCGTCGCGACGAACCTCGACCTCGGGGTCCTGAGCGTCGGTGAGCAGCTGGTACTCGATCACGTCGTGAAGCGCCTGCCCGTCGATCCTGAGCAGCTCGTCACCGACCCTCAGGCCGGCTCGCTGCGCCGGGGACTCGCGCGCCACCGAGACGACCCGAGCTGCCGGCATGGAACCGAGGCTACCGCTCGGACCAGCTCGCCCAGGTGGGCCGGTTAGCCTGGCTGTGTGCCGGTCGAGCGGGTCCTGCTGGCCTCACCCCGGGGCTTCTGCGCGGGCGTCGAGAAGGCCATCAAGGCGCTGGCGTGGATGGTGCGCGTGTTCGAGCCGCCCGTCTACTGCTACCACGAGATCGTCCACAATTCCTACGTCGTGGAGAGGTTCCGCGCCCAGGGGGTGATCTTCGTCGATGACGTGGAGGAAGTACCTCCTGGTGCGCCGCTCATGCTCTCGGCACACGGGTCAGCCCCCGAGGTGGTTGCCGCAGCACGTCGTCAGGGCCGCACGGTCGTCGACGCGGTTTGCCCGCTCGTGACGAAGGTGCACCACGAGCTGAAGGTCCGCGCCGAGAAGGGCTACACGGTGCTCTACGTAGGCCACGAGGGGCACGAGGAGGCGGTCGGCACGATGGCGGTGGCCCCCGAATCGGTGCGTCTCGTGCGCTCGGAGCAAGAAGTCGACGCGATCGCATCGGAGGTGGAGCCCGACACGCCTGTGGCTCTCTTGGCCCAGACGACCCTGAGCCACGACGCGTGGTCGGGGATAATGAACAGGGCGAAGGAACGCTTCGATGCGCTGTGGATGCCGAACCGGTCCGACCTGTGCTTCGCCACCACGAACCGCCAGGCGGCGCTGAAGGCGATCGCCGGCAGGTCCGACGCGGTGGTCGTGATCGGCTCCGCCAATTCCTCGAACACCCGGGCCCTGGAGAAGGTCGCTCTCGCGACCGGTTGCCCGAGGGTGTTGCGCGTGAACGACGCGAACGAGCTGCCCGACGACCTCTCGGGGACGGTGGGCGTGACCGCCGGGGCTTCTGCGCCGGACGAGCTCGTCGAACGCGTCGTGGCGAGCCTGGCGCCCGCCACGACGGTGGAGGAGGTCCGGGTCACCGACGAGGACGAGTACTTCCCCCCCCCACCCGAGCTGAGAGACCTCCTTCGAGGGCTCGCCGGTGTGCTCGCATGGGCGCTGGGTGCCCGGGCGCCCGAGGACGAGCGGCGCGCCGGCGCGATCCCCTGTTCGCTCGACGAGGGCGATCTCGCTGCCATCAAGGGCACGGACGCTGTTGCACTGCGTATCGCGGAGGCTGCAGACGGCGGGCCCTTTGCATCTGACCGTCACGTCTCTGCCGCCGACGTGCTAGCGAGACTGGCGGGTTGATGTCCGGATCGCGGTGGTTCGCGCGTTTCGGAGGCGCGCGCGCTCGTGAGAGACGCCGGCGCGAGGACCTGCGCCAACTGGTGATGGAGCTGGGGCGGCAAGACTTCGCTCGCCGTCATCCCGATGCCACGTTCACCCCGGTCGTCGTGATCGTCGCCTCCTACCTCGAGTCGGACAACATCGGCGAAGTCTTGAAGGCGGTGCCCGGCGAGGCGTGCGGGCTCGGAGTCTCGGTCCTCGTGGTGGTCGACGGCGGTGAGGACGGCACCGAGGACGTCGCGACGGGGTTGGGTGCCTACTGCGCAGTCCTTCCGGTCAACATGGGCCAGGGCCTCGCCTTGCGCCTCGGCTACGAGCTGGCACGGTCGCACGGTGCACGCTTCGTCGTCACCGTCGACGCCGACGGACAGGACGACCCTTCCTCCATCGGCGATCTCCTGTCCCCGCTGGTGGCCGACGAAGCCGACTTCGTCATAGCGAGCAGGCGTCTGGGCACCGACGAGTCGACCGACCGCTTTCGAAGTGCCGGCGTCGTCTTCTTCGCCACCGTGATCAACTTCCTGACGGGACAACACCTCAGCGACACGTCGATGGGCCTTCGCGCACTGCGAACCGAGGTGCTCGCTGACGTCACGCTCGAGCAGGACCAGTACCAGACCGCGGAGCTCGTGATCTCGGCGGCCTCGAGGGGCTGGCGCATCACGGAGCGGCCCACCGCGCGCCATGCGCGCTCTTCGGGGGAATCGAAGAAAGGGCGCAACGCTTTCTTCGCCCTGCAGTACGCCAGGGTGATCCTTCGCACCTGGCTGCGCGAACGCCATCGATAGCACGTGTGTGCTCTACCTGGTCCTGCCCTTCGAGAAGGCCGGGCTGTCCCTGGCGGCGCTGTCCTTGACGTCCTTTCCTTGACGTCCTTTCCTTGACGTCCTTTCCTTGACGTCCTTGACGTACCCTGATCATCGTTCTATGTTGGCGACATGAGCCGAGCTGCTTTGCACCAGGCAGAGGATCTCAGTGCCTTCCAGGAGGAGTACGTCGACGAGGTGGTCTACGAGGTGCGTAACAGCTTGCTGGAGATGGCCCGCAGACTGGACATGAAAGAGCAGCTGGGCCCGCCGAAGGAAGCGGCCGAGCGACTGGTCTCTCTCGTCCCCTCGCGCTCGCCGTGGGGTGCGGTCGTGGGGCCCGTGTACGACACCTCGCAGGTGAGGGCCCTGCTCGGCGCAGCTTCCCGCCAGGCTGTCGGTGACCGCGCTCGCCGTCGCACGGTGCTAGCGCTGCACACCGGCGACGGGCACGTCGTCTACCCCGTGTTCCAGTTCAAGGGCCGTGAGGTGATACCCGGGCTCTCCAAGGTTCTCCAGCGCGTCTCGGACACGGTGGACGACTGGACGCTCGCGTCGTGGCTTCGGGCGCCACAGCCGGCACTGGGCGGACGAAGCATCGTCGAGCAGCTCGCGCGAAGAGGTGCCGACGAGCAGGTGATCGAGGTGGCGGATGCCGCAGCGGAGCGCTGGTCGACCTGAGCAGGCGCACGCGCCAGATCCAGCACCTTCCCCCCGCCGACCTGAGGGGCTTCCCGGCTCGGACCTATCGCGCGGGCACGCGCCTTTGGCGTGCCGCCCGGAAGACGCCTTGGTGGTACTGCAGCCGCGGCGACTGCCGTTTCGACCTGGTCGAGCCGTTCGGGACCTGCTACCTCGGCACCGACGAGCTGACGGGGATCTTGGAGGTCATCGGGCCTGAGCTCGACAACGGGGTGGTCGCGGCGGAGTTCTTGGACGCTCGCCGGCTGTTCTCGTTCACGCTGCGTTCGCCGGCCAGGGGGGCAGACCTCGCGAGCAGGCGGGCGACTGGGTTCGGCGCGACCAACGAGCTGTCGACCATGACCCCGTACACGGTGCCGCGTGCCTGGGCCCGGGCATTCCATGAGTGGGGGTTCGCCGCCATCTGCTACAGGACGCGCTTCGACACCTCCGAGCCCGCCCGTGGTGTGGCGCACTTCGGGCGCTCCGGCGAGGCGCGCCGCGCTCGGGGGAAGGCCCTGGCCATCGACGCAGCGATGCGGCGCCGGCTCGAACGCGAATGCAACATCGAGGTCGCGCCCGCCCCGACGATGTCCGACCTCGAGATCGCCCCGGATCCTCAGCCTCGGACGCGCGACCGGGCCACGTCGTAGACGCGCTGTAGCTCCGAGCACAGGCTCGCGCTGAGCTCTCTCACCTCGCGGCGCGGCGTCCGGCCGCCCGCGCGCGGTGCAACCACCAGCGCGTCTCCGAGGACCAGATGAACCTTCACCGGCCTGGGTAGTCTCGAGCCCTTGGGCAGTGATTCGGTCGTGCCTCCGACACCGACCGGGACGATCGCGGCGCCGGTTCGGGCCGCGAGAAAGGCTGCGCCCTCCTCGAGGTCCTGTACCGGTACTCCGGTGCGGCGGGTCCCCTCCGGGAACATCACCAGGACGTGGCCGTGCTTGAGCACCTCTTCGGCTCGTCTGAGCGCCAGTCGGTCGGTGCCCTCCCGGTGAACGGGGAATGCTCCGGTGGAGTCGAGGAACTTACCGAGGATGCGAGAGTGCCAGAGATCGTCTTTCGCCATGAAGAAGAGCTCGCGGGCCCGAGGCACAGCCTCCGACACCACGAAGAAGTCGATCAAGCTGCGATGCACCGGGGCGAGGATCACCGCGCCTTTCTCCGGCACGCTCGTTCCCTCCACCGACACGCGCCAGTAACAGTGGTTGATCGCGTGCGCGAGCACTCGGATTGCACGGTAGAGCGCCCCCGGGACGTGCATGGATGGTTCGAGCCGCGTGTCAGGCGCCCCACCCTTCAGAGCCATGCCAGGACCTCCTCGAGGACCTCGGCCGCCTCGCGACCCGTCGAGTCGACCACCCTCGCGTCGGCAGCCACGTCCTGGGGGGCGGCGAGTGGCGAAGTCGCTCGGGTCGAGTCGAGCTTGTCACGTAGAGCCAGAGCTCTAGCGACGGCGGTCAGGTCGTGGCGTGAGTTCTCGAGCGCGCGCCTACGGGCTCGTTCGTCCGCCGAAGCGGTGAGGTAGATCTTCAGCTGCGCGTCGGGGAACACCACGGTCCCGATGTCACGGCCCTCCACCACTCCCCCGCCGTGGTCTTCGACCCATGCCTGCTGGCGGGCCACCATCTCCGCGCGCACCTCGGGGTTCGCGGCCACGATCGAGACCGCGGCGTCCACCTGAGGAGAGCGGATCGCCTCGGCGACGTCGACTCCGTCCACTCTCAATTGCTCCCCGGGGTCGAGCACGATCTCACGGGCCAACTTGACGACCGCAGCCGCGTCTGCGGGGTCGATCCCCCTCACCAGCGCGCCGTAGGCGACCGCCCGATACATCGCACCCGTGTCGAGCCACTTGAGCCCGAGGTGTTCGGCGACGAGGCGCGCGAGCGTCGACTTGCCGGCGCCGGCGGGACCGTCGATGGCCACGACGCAAGGGGGGTGGGGCCGAACCCGTCGCTCCGTGGCGCGGCTCACCTCCGGCTCCCCCTCTCCTTCATGTAGCGCGCCCTTCGGTCAGGTCGGCCATGTGCTTAGCGAAGGTCGGGTACGAGCTGCTCACCGCCTCCCAGCCCACGATGCGCGTCGCCCGGTCGGGCACGGACGCGCCCGCGACCGCGGCAGCCATGGCTATGCGATGGTCGCCGTGCGCGTCCACGTTCCCGGCGCGAAGCGCACGCACGCCCGTGACGAAGAGGTCGTCTGCTTCGACGTCGGCGCTCGCGCCGAACGCCCGGACCATCTCCGCCACCCCCACCAGACGGTCCGACTCCTTCACGCGCAGTTCGCCGACGCCGCGAAAGACCGTCGTGCCCTCCGCTCGCGCGGCGGCCACAGCCAGGACCGGGACCTCGTCGAGACCGGGAATCTCGGCCGCGTCGACCTCTGTGGCGACGAGCGAGCCCGAACGGACGACGACGTCCGCCGTGGCCGCGAGGTCGTCCGGCCGCGTCGCGGGGAGCTCGTCCAGACGTGCCCCCATCCTCTTGAGCACGTCGAGGAAACCTCGTCGGGCGGCGCCTACGTACACGCGCTCGACGGTGACCTCGCTGCCCGGAGCCAGGCACGCCGCCACGACCCAGAAGGCGGCCTGGGAGGGGTCTGCGGGCACGTTGAGCTCGAACGGCTGAGGCTGTCCGGGAAGGACCTTCACCACGTGGTCGCCCCCCTCGTAGGACTCGGAGACCTCTGCTCCGCAAAGAGCGAGGATCTCCTCCGTGTGCCGGCGGGTGAGCACCCGTTCGCGCACCACGGTCTGGCCGTCCGCCCGTAGGCCGGCGAGGAGCACACATGACTTCACCTGGGCGCTCGCGACGACCGGGGAGTAGTCGATGCCGTGCAGCGATCCGCCGCGCACGACCAGCGGTGGCAGGCAACGCTCCGTGCGGCCCTCGACCTGCGCCCCCATCAGTCGCAACGGAACGGCCACACGATCCATCGGGCGCGACGAGAGCGAGGGGTCCCCCGTGAGCTCGACCGTCCAGGGCCGTCCGGCCACCACCCCCGCGAGCAGGCGCATGCTCGTGCCGGAATTACCGAGGCCGATCGGGGCCTCTGGGGGTCGAAGCGCACGTTCCCCCCCGCCGATGCGCTCCCCCTCGACGTGCGCACCCATGCGCCGCGTGGCCGCCTCGGTGTGTCGGACGTCTTCGCCCTCCGAGCGTCCTCGCACCACCGAGACCCCGTCGGCCAACGCCGCGATGATCACGGCCCGGTGCGAAATGGACTTGTCGCCTGGCACCCGCACGCGACCGGTGAAGGGCCGGCCGCCTTCGATGGCGAACGCGGTGCCGGCGGGCCTGCTCATGTGAGGCGGCCGGCGGTCGAGTGAAAGCCCCTCGCCGTGAGAGCGTCGCTCAGGCGATGCGCGGCGTCCGCGTCGACCACGAGCACGAGCACCCCGCGGTCGCCTTCGACGCTGTGGGCTATCTCCAGGTCCGCGATGTTTACGCCCAGGTCACCCGCGAGCGTCGTGATCTCCGCCAGCACCCCGGGCCGGTCCGGGACGGGCACCCGCAGCTCCGCGAGACGCTCCGGGCGGGCCGCTGCGCTCGGGAGCGAGCGGCGCGCCTGCGCCGCGTGTTCCAGCGCGCGCAGCAGGCCCTCACGATCCTGCTCGCCCACCCGGTCGCGCATCGCCGCGAGGTCGAGAACCAGCGCGTCGAGCGTGGCGACTATGGCCGCGGAATTCTCGCTGCAGACGCCGGGCCATATGGCCGGCTGCCCGGCGGCCACACGGGTCATGTCCCTGAACCCTCCCGCCGCCAGGCGAAGAAGCGCCGCGTGCTGCTCGGACACGCGGTCGGCGAGGTTCATGAGCGTGGCCGCGGTGAGGTGAGGAACGTGCGACACCACCGCGACCAGTGTGTCGTGCTGTGCCGGCGAGAGCGCGACGACTTCGGCCCCCATCGACCCGACCACCGCCCTCAGGCGGGCGTACGTCGCGGGGTCGGTGTTGTCGGTCGGGGTGAGCACCCAGGTGGCGCCCACGAACAGCTCGGGGTCGGCCCCTTCGACGCCCACCTGTTCCGAACCGGCCATCGGGTGTCCCCCCACGAACCTGGGGTCGCCGACGGCTTCCGACACGGGGGCTTTCACCCCGGCCACGTCGGTCACCACCGCGTCGGGCCGCAGCGCCCTTGCGAGGACGGCGTTCGCCTCCGCGGCGACGGACTCGAGGGGCGTGGCCACGAACGTGACCTCGGCCTCGGGATCCTCCCCCACGGCGTCGAGAGCACCCAGCGAGAGAGCGCGCTCGGCGTGCTCGGGCTCGACGTCGCGGCCCGTCACGTGCCAGCCGCGCGCACGCAGCGCCATTCCGACCGAGCCGCCGATCAGCCCCGTGCCGATCACCGCCGCACGTCTCGAACAGCCTGATGGCGGTGGATCACTCCGGGAGGTCATCGCGCAACCCCCGTGCTCCTTCGAGGTAGACGTGGTGAAGCTCGTCGCGGGCCCTGTCGGTGTTGACATGGGCCAGGACCCGCAAGCAGCGTGGGGTCGAGCCCACGACGTCCAGCTCCAGGGCACAGATAAGCGGAACGTCGCCCAGGCCCATGACGCGTGCCGCCGCGGCAGGGAACATCGAGACCAGGTCGCCCGTCGCCGTGAAGACGATGCTTATGACGTCGTCGTGGCTCAGCCCGTTCTGCTCCAGCATCGTGGTGAGCAGCTCCGTGATGCGACTCGAGATCTGCTCCGGCACGTCGGCATCGACGGTGGTCGCTCCGCGAAGGGCCCGCACAGCGAGGGGCATGGCTCCGAATGCTACAGATCACCCCGGAGGCTGCCTCCGAGCCGACCGCCGCGAGCGCCGGTCAGCGGACGCTGCTTCCTCCGGGCGGGCGCTCGGGAGGGGGCTCGTACCGGGTTTCACCGCCACCTCGAGGAGGCGTACCTCCTTGGCGGAGAGCACCCTCCACGCCCCGGGCTCCAGCTCACGCAGCGCGATCGGTCCGACGCGCACACGCACCAGACGCCGGACCGGGTGGCCGACCGCCTCGCACATACGCCGCACCTGCCGGTTGCGTCCCTCGTGGACCACGATCCGCAGCACACCGTCGCGCGCCTCGCCCACGACTCCGACCTTGGCCGGCGCGCTCGGACCGTCCTCCAGGTCGACGCCGTTGCGAAGAAGACGCAGTGCCGCTCTGCCGGGAACGCCCTCCACCTGGGCGAGATACTCCTTCTCCACCCCGAACGAGGGATGGGTCAGGTGTTGCGCGAGCTCCCCGTCGTTCGTCATCAACAGCAGGCCTTCGGTGTCCGCGTCCAACCGGCCCACGGGGAACACCCGCGGACGGTCGGGCACTAGCTGGGTGACCGTGGGCCGCCCGTGTGGGTCGTCGGCCGTGGTCACGACGCCTCGCGGCTTGTTCAGGAGATAGTGGACCAGGCCGGGGAACACCCCGATCCGCACGCCGTCCACGGCGACGGCGTCGCGGGCGACGTTCACCCGCCGCCCGAGCGCCGCGATCTCCCCGTTGACCGTGACACGACCCGCCGAGATCACGTCCTCGCACGCTCGCCGGCTTCCTAGTCCCGCTCGGGCCAGCACCTTCTGGAGCCTCTCGGAAGACTCCGCGCCCGGCTGCCCGTCCTCCCCTTGCCCCGTAGCCACTTCCAAAGAGTATGAAGTCCACCCCACCCTCAGGCGGATGGCCGAGCACGATCTTGGGACCCCATTCTCACCGAGCGTGGCTCTGCATTCTCTACCGAACTCGACTTTGAGACCCTCGGTGAGGTTTCCGCGGAAACTTCGGAGGCTTCTCGAGCAGCGAGGAGCTCGTCAAGCGTCGGCGGCAGGCCTGAGGCGCTCCTCGAGCTCCTCCATGGCTTCGGGACCCGGCAGGAGGTCCTCCGCCCGGGGCAGCTGACCGAGATTGTCGATTCCGAGCTTCTCCAGGAAGGCGGGCGTGGTGCCGTAGAGGATCGGCTGGCCGGGCCCCGGAGCCTGGCCCACGGCGACGATGTAGCCACGCTGCTCGAGCAGTCGCACCACGCCGTCCACGTTCACGCCACGCAACGCAGAGATCTGGCCGCGAGACACCGGCTGGCGGTAGGCGACGATCGCGAGCGTCTCGAGAGCGGCCGAGGACAGGCGGGAGGAGACCCCCTCCATCGCGTAGCGCTCGACGAACGGCGCCATGTCCGGGTGCGTCTGGTACCGATACCCGCCGGCCACGCGCGCCAGGACGAAGCCGTGCCCTCGATCCTCGTACCCGCGAGCGAGCTCGTCGCACAGCGTCTCCACGCGCTCGGCCGATACCTCGAGAAGCTCTGCCAGGAGCGTCGGCGGGACAGGCTCCACTGCGGACATCAACACGGCCTCGAGCGCCCGGTGCTCCTCGGACAGCTGCACTTATCCTTCGTACTCCTCGACCGGGCCCGAAGCGCCCACCGAAGCCAGCACCACCTCGCGCCCGATCCAGGTGACCATCAGGTCCCCGAAGGTCTCGCCCTGGTCCAGTGCCACTCGGCCGCGCTTGCACAGCTCCAGCAGGGCCAGGAAACGCACGATGACCTGCATCCTCGTGGTGCAGCGGGCGCTCAGCTCGCCGAAGGTGAGCCTGCCCTCGACCGGGAGGCGCTCCTCCAGCTCTGCGACAGCCTCCGAGACCGTCACGGCCTCGACGGTGACGTGGGAGAGGTCGAGCCTCTCGGCAGGTCCCCGCTCGACGGATCTCAGGTAGGCCCCCAGGAGACCGGCCGGCGTCACACCTGCGAGAAGGTCCGGTGCCAGGTCACAGAAGCGCTCCTCGAGCCCCGCGATGCGCGGGACCGAACGGGCCGCGACGTCCATCATCGCGACGAACTGGTCGGCGACCCCTGCGTAGGCCTGGAGCTCGAGCAACCGCGCCAGCAGCCGGTCGCGCTCTTCGAACCCCGACAGGAGCTCCTCGTCGTCCTCGTCCTGTTCGGGAGCGGGCAATAGGCGTCTCGACTTGAGCTCGACCAGGACCGCGGCGATCACGAGGAACTCCGTCGTGGTCTCGAGGTCCAAGGAGGGGGCTGCCGACATCTCCGCGATGAACCTGTCCACCAAGGGGGCCACCGGCACGTCGCAGACTTCGAGCCTGTGTTCCGAGAGCAGCCGCAGGAGCACGTCGAACGGCCCCTCGAAGACGGGCGTGCAGACGTGGGCGGCCACGCAAGTGACGATACCGGGTGGATTTCGCTCCGCCGTGCATGCCCGAAGATCAGGACGGACGCCGGCTTCCCGTACCATGGCACGCGATGTCCAGGGTCTTGTCGGGGGTCCAGCCGAGCGGAGACGTGCACCTCGGCAATTACCTGGGCGCGTTTCGCACGTGGGTCTCCGACCAGCACCGGCACGAGGCTTTCTTCTGCGTGGTGGACCTCCACGCCCTGGCCCAGGACCACGACCCCACCGTCCTGGCCTCGAAGACCCTCGAGACCGCCACGAACCTCATGGCCGTAGGGCTCGACCCGTCGGTGTGCACCCTCTTCGTCCAGAGCCACGTGCCGGAGCACCCGCGGCTGACCTGGCTGCTCGAGTGCACCGCCACCTTCGGCGAGCTGCGGAGGATGACCCAGTTCAAAGAGAAAGGTGGCGAGAACGAGAGCGTCCGAGCAGGGCTCTTCACGTACCCGGTTCTGCAGGCAGCGGACATCTTGCTCTACGACGCAGATCGCGTGCCGGTCGGTGAGGACCAGCGCCAGCACCTCGAGCTGACCCGCGACCTCGCCATCCGCTTCAATCACCGTTACGGCGAGACCTTCGTGGTTCCGGAGCTCGCGATACCCGAGGTCGCGGCGCGGGTGATGGACCTCCAGGAGCCCACCAGGAAGATGTCGAAGTCGCTGGACTCTCCTGTGGGGACGATCGGGGTTCTCGACCCGCCCGAGGACATCGACCGCAAGGTCCGCCGCGCCGTCACCGATGCCGGCACCAGCGTGGTCTACGAGCCGCTCACAAAGCCCGGGGTGTCGAACCTCCTCGAGCTCTTGTCAGCCGCCGCCGGAGGAGACCCCGAGGAGCTGGCCTCGGGCTACTCGAGCTACAGCGAGCTCAAGCGCGACGTATCGGAGGCACTGGTGGAGCTGCTTCGCCCTGTGCGCGAGCGTCATCTCGAGCTTGCCGCAGACCCCGGCCATGTCGAGGCCGTGCTCGCGAACGGTGCCGCCAAGGCGAGTGCCGTCGCCGGAACCACCCTCGACCGGGCGATGCGAGCGATCGGGTTGCTCGCACCTCGCGGAGGCTTCACCGCCTGAGCCGCCCACCTCTCGCTCTTCCACAACGCTGCTCAGAGCCCGACCACCCGGGCCCACTGGTTCAAGGCCGGGTTGAAGACGTCGTTCAACGCCTGCGGGAACAGCAGGATCACGATCAGCGGCAGGAAGAGCGTGAACGGCCGGATGCGGTAGTAGCCGGGCAGCAGGTGCCGAGGCAAGAGCCGCTCGACCACGGCCGATCCGTCGAGCGGTGGCAGTGGGATCAAATTGAACACCGCGAGGATCACGTTGATGTACCCCGCGAGGAAGATCAGCAAAGACCAGACCGGCTGCTGGGAGATGTCCCCTGTCATGAGCACCCTCTCCTTGATCGAAAAGGGCACCATGTGCGCGTACACGAGTCCGAACACCAGGGCCAGGGCCAGGGCCACATTCACCGCCGGACCTACCAAAGAGACGACGACGCCCTCGTTGCGGGGATGGCGTAGGCGTCCAACGTTCACGGGAACCGGTTTCGCGTACCCGAACGCGCCCACCCCGCTGAGAACCAGCAGCACGGGGAGTATGACCGTGCCGAACGGATCGATGTGAGGGATCGGGTTCAGCGTGAGCCGCCCGGCACGTTTGGCCGTGTCGTCTCCGAACGCGAGGGCCACCGCACCGTGTGACACCTCGTGCAAGATCACAGAAGGGATCAACGCGCAGAACAACAGGATGTCGAAAGTGCTCAGGTGATGTGTGCGAACCAGCACCACCACGAGCGCGAGCCCGGCGATCACCCACACCGTTGTGCGCGGCTGGATGCCCGGGCGGCGCGGCTGCGGCGCCGGGGAACCCCAGCCGTCGCTCATCGGCACACGCCTCTGTCGGTTCTCGAAGGCTCAGTGCTTCGACACGCAGCTGATGCAGTAGCGCGCCGCCGGCTTGGCCTCCAGGCGCAGAGGGTCGATGGCCTGCCCGCAGTCTTCGCAGACCCCGTAAGTCCCGCTCTCGAGCTTTCGCAGGGCGCTTTCCACCTGTTCCAGCGCTTCTTGGAGCTTGCCGGCTAGTGCCTCAGCCTCACCACGCTCCGCGGTTACCTGGCTCGAATCAGCGAAGTTTGGGTCGTAGTTTTGACGGCCGGTGCCCACACCAAGCTCCTCGAGCTTGGACAGGAGATCCTTGCGCTCCTCGTCTAGGAGGGCGCGGTAGTCGACCATGGAGGTTTCCCCGGGCACCTTTCGAACTTTACTGCGCCACCCGCCGTCCGGCGCGCGGATGTGCCTCCTCGTACACGCGACGCAGGTGCTCGGGCGAGACCCGCGTGTAGATCTGGGTGGTTGCGACCGACACGTGACCGAGGAGCTCCTGAACCACCCGGATGTCGGCACCATGAGCGAGCATGTGGGTGGCGCACGAATGACGCAGCACGTGCGGGTGCACGCGACCACCGAGGCCGACCGAGGACGCCCGCTTCTTCAACACTCCCCAGATCCCCTGTCTCGTGAGGCGGCCGCCGCGTGCGTTCAGGAACACCGCCTCGGCGTCACCGCGGCGTGCCCAGCGTCTTGGTTCGAGCTCGGGCCTCCCCCTCGGCCCCAGCCAGTCCTCGAGCGCGCGGCGCGCACAACGGCCGAGGGGCACCAGCCGCTCCTTTTCTCCCTTCCCCAGGACGCGCACCAGGCCCGTGTCGGAGCCCAGGTCCGAAAGGGACAGGCCTACCAGCTCCGATACGCGCACGCCGGTGCCGTAGAGCATCTCGAGGATCGCCCGGTCCCGTCGTGAGAACGCGTCCTCCCCGGAGCACGCGTCGAGCAGTCTGCAGACCTCTTCCTCTTCGAGGGCCTTGGGCAGGCGTAGGCCCATCCGGGGCCGGTTCACGTCCGTGGTCGGATCCGCGACCGCGCGCCCCTCCTCCAGGCAGAACCTGTGCAAGCCACGAATGGCGGCCAGAGCGCGAGCGACGGACGCCGACGCCAGACCGGCCTCTTGTCTCTCGGCGAGATGCTCCTCGACCAGGTCCATGTCGGCGGTCTGCACGTCGCTTCCTCGAGACGCCAAGAACGACTCGTAGGCGAGGAGGTCACGACGGTACGAGACGACCGTGTTGCGCGAGCGCCCCTGCTCGACGACGAGCCACGTCAGGTACTCCTCGCCGCTCGTGCTCAGAGCCCTCGGACCGTCGACCAGGGAGCCTCCAACTGGAGAGCCTCCAACCAGGGAGCCTCTGGCGACACCGACGTCTCTGCTCAACGTCGGGCTGCTCCTTGCGCGTCTCCCAGCGCGTCGCGCGCGAGCAGCAGACCGAGCACGGTCTGCGCGTCGGTCAACCGACCGGAGGCGATGAGGTCGTCCACCTCGCTCAGCGAGACCTCGACCACTTCCAAGAACCGTTCCTCCACCCCGTGATCTTGCGGAGGTGGCGCCCGGTCGGGCTCGAGGTCGGTGGCCAGGAACATGAACGTCTCCTCGTCGCAGAAGCCGGGACTGTTCAGCACTCTGGCGAGCAGACGCAGCTCACCGGCGCGCACACCGGCCTCCTCGCTCAGCTCACGGCGTGCGGTCTCCTGCGGCGGCTCGCCCTCGACGTCACGCGTCCCCGCTGGGATCTCGAGCAGCTCCCGGTCGACCGGACCTCTGTACTGCCGGACCAGCAATACCCGACGGTCGTCGGTGACGGCGACGACGGCGACAGCCCCGGGGTGGCGCACCACGTCGCGCGTGAACTCAGTACCGTCGGGCGCCTCGAAGGTCGCCTTCACCAGCGATATCCGCCAGCCTTCGAAGTGAGTCACCTCGCTCACGTGGCGAAAGCCCTTCGGGTTCTTTGAGCCGGATGTGGCGGTGGTGCCGCTCGTGCGCCTGCTCCCTTGCTCGGCCGGGGTCCGCCCGGACCTGGGGCCCGTCCTCAGGAGACGGCGCCTACGTCGGCGTCAACGGCGATGAGGTGCGGCAGGCGGCCCTCGGCGCGCACGAGGGCTGCCCCAACCAGCTCGTGGAACAACGGGTGGGGCCGATCGGGTCGGCTCTTGAACTCCGGGTGCGCCTGTGTGCCGATCCAGAAGGGGTGCCCGGGCAACTCGATGAACTCCACCAGGCGACCGTCCGGGGAGGTCCCCGAGCACACCAGACCAGCCTCTTCGAGGCGCGCGCGAAAGCGGGGGTTCACCTCGTAGCGGTGGCGGTGGCGCTCGGAGACCACGGTGGCCCCGTACGCTTCGGCCACCCGCGAACCGGGGACGAGCTGGGCCACGTAGGCCCCGAGCCGCATCGTCCCACCCTTGTCGACCACGTTCTGCTGGTCCTCCATGAGGTCGATCACCGGGTAGGGGGTCACGCTGTCGAACTCGCGCGAGTTCGCGCCCTCCAGCCCGGCGAGATTGCGCGCAGCGTCGATGACCATCACCTGCAACCCGAGGCACAGTCCGAGGCAAGGGATCTCGTGCTCGCGCGCGTACCGCGCGGCCGCGATCTTCCCGTCGATGCCGCGCTCCCCGAACCCCCCGGGTATGACCATGCCGTCGAGCTGGGAGAGGCGGTCCATGCCCAGCAGGTCGGGGATCTGCTCGGCCTGGATCCAGTCCACCTCGATGTTCGCCGCGTGGTGGAAGCCTGCGTGGTGCAACGCCTCTACCACCGACAGGTACGCGTCGGGCAGGTTGACGTACTTGCCCACGACGCCGATCCTCACCGTGCGCTCGGTCGCCGACACCTGGGAGACGACCTGCTCCCATCGTGACAAGTCGATCGGATGCAGCGTCTCGTCGATAGCGAGGGTCTCGCACACGACGCGGTCGAACCCCTCGTCGTGGAGAACCAGGGGGATCTCGTAGATGCTCGGCGCGTCGACGGCAGAGACCACGGCGTCGATGCGCACGTCGCACAACAGGGAGACCTTGCGTTTGAGCGCGTCGGAGATCGGTTGGTCGGACCGGCAGACGATGACGTCGGGCTGTACGCCTCGGCTGCGCAGCTCGGTGACCGAGTGCTGCGTCGGCTTCGTCTTCTGCTCCCCCGAGGGCGCCAGGTACGGCACGAGGGTCAGGTGCACATAGCACACGTTGTCTCGACCGACGTCCTGGCGGAACTGCCGGATGGCCTCGAGGAACGGGACGATCTCGATGTCGCCGACCGTGCCTCCCACCTCGACTATCACCACGTCGATCTCGTCGGAGGCCAGGCACATCACGCGCTCTTTGATCTCGTCGGTCACGTGCGGGATGACCTGCACCGTCTTTCCCAGGTAGTCGCCGCGCCTCTCCTTGGCGATCACCGCCGAGTAGATCGAGCCGGTGGTGCCGTTCGAGTCACGGTGGAGGTTCTCGTCGATGAACCGCTCGTAGTGACCGAGGTCGAGGTCGGTCTCCCCGCCGTCCTCGGTGACGAACACCTCGCCGTGCTCGAAGGGGTTCAGCGTTCCCGGGTCCACGTTGATGTACGGGTCGAGCTTGATCATCGTCACGCGCAGCCCGCGGCACTTGAGCAGACGGCCGAGCGAGGAGGCGGTGAGGCCCTTGCCGAGAGAGGAAGAGACACCTCCGGTGACGAAGACGAACTTGGTCACGCTCGGCACCACCGGAGCACCATTGTACCGTAGCGGACCTTCTTCGGCGATCGATGGACCGGCTCGGCGAACCCTCAGTCGCCCAGGTGGAACCGTGCCCTCAGGATGGCGTGGAAGTCCCGAGGGGCGAAGGTGACCAGTCGTGCCGGGGTCTCACCCGCGCGGCACACCACGGCGTCACCGGGTTCCAACCTGGCGATGGACCGGCCGTCGAGTACCACCAGGGCGGACCGGGGCTCTGCTATCTCCAGGCGCAGCCACTCCTCGGGCGCGAGGACCAGTGGGCGGTCGAACAGCATGTGCGGGGAGATCGGGGTGACCACGATGGCCCGCAGCTGCGGGCTGACGATAGGTCCGCGAACCGACAGGTTGTACGCGGTCGATCCTGTCGGCGTGCCCACGAGCAACCCGTCCGCGACGTACATGACCAAGGGCTTCTCGGCGACGGTTACCGCCACCCGGATGGTGTGCCCGGGCTCTGTCTTCTCGACGACCGCCTCGTTCAACACGACGTACGACGGCTCCTCCTCGTCGGTGGCGGCGCTTCCCCGGGAGCGTTCGAGGTGCACGTCGAGCGTCATGCGCTCCTCTATCTGGTAGTCCCCGGCGATGAAGCGTTCCAAGGCGCTCTCCAGCGCGCCCGGGTCCACCTCGGTGAGATAGCCCAGGTGGCCGAGGTTCACCCCCAGCACCGGCACACCCCGAGAGACGGTGGCGGCCATGGTCCTCAGCATGGTCCCGTCCCCGCCGAGGCTCACGACCAGGTCGATGGGCGCGCCGTTGAGCACGTCGGGGGCGCCGCGAGGCCGCCCCACCATCGGCCTGTGCGTCTCCTCGTGCGAGTGAGCGACGTCGCTCACGATGCTCTCGATCCTGTGGCCGCGTGACAACAGCCAGTCGCTTGCACGTTCCGCGATCTCCGCGGCCTCGGGACGGCCCGGGTGGACTACGAACGCTACTGCAACCATCGATCGTCACCGATGTCCGGAGAGGCACCTATCGCCGCGTCGAGAACCGCCTCTGGCACAGCGCTCTCGCCTCGAGGCACGGCGACGAGTGCGCGCGCGTGCAACAGGTACTCGGCGTTTCCCGCGGGGCCGAGAAGAGGAGACGCCATGGCGTCCATGATGCTCGCTCCGGACGAGACCAGCGCGGACGCTACCCGCTCGAGCACGGCGCGACGCTCGGTGGGGTCCTTCACTACCCCACGGCCGCGCCTCGCAACCGCCTTTCCCACCTCGAATTGCGGTTTCACGAGCAGCACCAGGTCCGCACCGGGCACTGGAAGCTCCCGGGCAAGCACCCCGACTACGACCGTGAGAGAGATGAAGGACAGGTCGGCCACGACGACGTCGAATCGGATGTTGCCCGTCGCGGCGAGGTCGAGGTGTCGCAGGTTCGTGCGCTCGAGAGACGTCACCTTCGGGTCGTCCCGCAGGCGGGGATGGAGCATCCCGTGGGCGACGTCGACCGCGACCACGTGGGCGGCACCATGGCTCAGAAGACAATCCGTGAAACCCCCGGTGGACGCTCCCGCATCGAGACAACGCTTACCATCGACGGCGACCGCGAAGCGCGCCAGCGCGGCCTCGAGCTTGTCCCCGCCCCGGGACACGAAACGCCGGATCTTCGAGTCGACGACGATCGGCTCGGCCTCTGCCACGAGTCGGGCCGGTGTTCCCGCCACCGCACCCTGCACGAGCACGAGGCCCCTTTCGACGAGCTCCGCCGCCTGATGCCGGGACGGGGCGAGACCACGCCGCACGAGCTCGGCGTCGAGCCGCCGGCGGGCTCGAGGACCTCTCAGGCGCCGGCCTCTCGCGTCGATGCCGATCTCCTAGCAGGCGCTCGCTTGGCGGTGGCCTTCTTCGTGGCGGTCGCCTTCTTCTTGGCGGCCTTGGCGGCCTTCTTCGTCGGCGATCGCTTGCTCGCTGAAGCCCTCTTGGTTGACACCGTCTTCTTCTTCGGCGAAGCCTTCTTCGTCGACGTTCGCCCGGCGGCACGCTTCTCTTGCACCGAAGCCTTCTTCGGCCGAGCCTTCTTCGCCGCGGCCTTCTTCTCGGCCGGTTTCTTCGAGGCGGCCGCGGAGCCTGAGGGCCCCTCGGCAGCCTTTCGTGCCGCGGCCTGGCCCCTCGCGACGATGCGCTCTATACGCTGTGCAAGCTCCTCGAGGTTCGTGATCCCGACTTCGGACAACTGCGTGCGCACCTCGTTGCGCACGGCCGAGACGAACGCCTCGGACCGTTCGCGGCTCGTCGACATGAGATCCTCGACCCACTCCTGGGCGCGGACGTGGTCGACCGCTCCTGTCTGGATGAGCTCGTGGACCAGCTCCTCGGCACGCGCACGGGTGATCTGTCCGAGCGCGAGAGCAGCCTCCACGTACCGTTTGAGTCCGTCGATCTGTGACATGCGGACAACGTAGGGCGCCTCATGCCGAACGGCAAGAGCCATGGGCATTCTCAGCGAACCACCGTTCCCGTGAACCAGCACGCACCTGAACTACTGCTCGAGGATCCGCTCTACCAACCGCGCCAGGTCCGGCGCCTCTACGTCGGGTCGTACGACGATCGGCTCGCGACCGTCTCGAGTCACCCCACTTCGAACGAGACCAAAAGGTACGTCGAGCCGGCGCGCCAATAGGCCGTCCGTGGAAGGCCTGTCCCCCACCACCATCGAGATGTCCGCGGCTCGTTCGCGCAGCAACGACACGAGCGGCTCGTGCGGCTTGCCAGCCACCTCGGGAGTCGCCTGGGAGGCGGTCGCCACCGCCGCGAGGATTGCCCCGGAACCGGGCAGGAGTCCTTCGGGCGTCGGGTGGGTGGCGTCCTCGTTCGTCCCGATGAGGCGGGCTCCGCCACGCACCGCTGTGGCGGCCGTGGCAAGGCGGTCGAAGTCGAAGTCCCGTGTCCAAGAGACCACCACCGCATCCGCCGGCCCTTCGGGCACGACCTTCACGCCCCGCCTCGCCAACGCCTCGCTCACTCCCTCGTCGGCGCACAAGACGGCCGTGCTTCCCGGTTCCAGCATCGCCGCGGCAGCCTGCGCGGAAGTGATCAGGTCCTCCTCTCCGGCGACGATCCCGACGGTCGCGAGGCGTCCGATCAGCTCCTCGACGGTGGGAGCCGCATTGTTCGTGACGAAGAGGACCCCAATGCCCGCCTCTCTCAGCCGGCTGACCGCCTCTGCCGAGCCGGGGATCCGTCGCTCTGCCAACCACACGACCCCGTCCAGGTCCGTCACCCAGGTCCCTCCAACCGCCGGCACGCTCACCGGATCATGTTGGCAGACCTGTTGTCGATGCTGTCGGACGCTGCTCGACGTCTGACTCCGGCGTTAGTGCAGCCGACCTTGGCCAAGCTAACGTTTCGCTAGCCCCTCTTTTCTCCGACCGTGTCCTTCCTGACGGGCCCGTCAGGACGTCGAAGGGACCCGGTCTCGCGGCGGAGGGGCCGCAGCGAGAGGGGGCGGAGCTGGTGAGAGCGTTCTGGTCCTGGCTCGGCCTCAACGCGGGAAGACACGTTCGGATCGTGACGCTCGTCGGCCTGGCGATCACGATCGGGCTCGGCTTGGGGCTCGGGCAGCTGCGGTTCAAGACGGACAACGCCAGCTACATGAACCGGACCGACACCGCCTACAAGGACAACGCCATCTACCAGCAGACCTTCGGTGGCGACGACATGGTGTCGATGTTCACCATGAGCCGCGGACACACGGTCGAGGACCTGTTGTCCAGGGCGAACCTCGCCAAGTTCGGCAAGGTCACCCGCCAACTCGAGGCGGTCCACGACGTCAGCGCGGTCACCACCCCCCTCACCATCCTCCAGTTCATCCAGAACATGCTCGCCAGCCCCACCGGCGACGTCACCCAGAGCCTCGTCGGACAGCTGCAGGTCGCCGCGATGGCCGCTCCACAGCCGGCGGCGAGCATCGCGATTCGACAGAACGTGGGCACCCAGAACCTCGAGCGCCTTGCCGCCATTCCCGTCGCTGACCGCGTCATCGGCAACCCGGAGTGGGACCGCTTCTTGCTGCACGGGAGCAACGGAAGCCTCTATTCCGGCGCCAACCAGTACTTCGTGAACCCGACTCACGCGGTGATGTACGTGCGGCTCGCCGGCAACTTGTCGATCGACCAGGAGAGCCGCACGGCGGCAACCGTCGCTGCGATCATGTCCGGCGCCCATTTCGAGGGTGCCACAGTGATCACGACCGGGAGCCCCTCCTTCCTCAAAGCCCTCAACGACTACCTGCGCGGGGGCATGCTGAGGCTGACGGCGATCGCGGCCTTGCTGATGGTGGCGATCCTCGTGCTCCTGTTCAACGTGCGATGGCGGCTGCTGCCTTTTGGCATCGTGACCATCGGGTTGATCTGGGCGTTCGGGCTCGTCGCCTACCTGCACGTTCCGCTCTCGCTCGCAACCATCTCCGCGCTGCCGATCATGCTGGGTATCGGCATCGACTACGCGATCCAGATGCACTCGCGCGTCGAGGAAGAGGTCGTCCTCGACCGTGTCGCACACCCGATCCAGGCCACGGCGCGCAATCTCTGTCCCGCTTTGCTGGTCGTGACGTTCGACGCGGTCTTCGCCTTCTTGGCCCTGCAGTTCTCCGCTGTACCGATGATCCGGCAATTCGGGCTGATGCTCGCCATAGGGGTGGGCGTCATCTGCCTCTGCACCATCATCACCTCCTTGGCCGTGCTGGGCATCCGCGAGCACAAGTCACCCACGAGAGCGCGCCCGAAGCAGCGGGACTTCTCCAAGGCGACGCTCAGCCGCATAGCGGTCCGGCTCGGATCGCTGCCCCGACAGTGGGCGATCCCGCTGGCCCTCGCCAGCATCGCCGTGTTCGCAGGTGGCCTCGCCGTCGAGGGAAAGCTCGTCATCCAGACGAACCCAGTCCAGTGGATCAACCAGCGCTCGCCCGTCGTCAAAGACATCCACGCGCTCGAGCGCAACGTCGACGCGGCCGGGCAGCTCAACGTCCTCGTGAGCGGGCCCGGTGTCATGACGGAGCAGGGCATCGCCTACATCGAACAGTTCGAGAACCGCGTCGCTCGGCTCGACTCGGCCCTCCTTCAGCCCCCTCTCAGCCTGGTCTCGTCTACGGCGGACCTGACGGCTCTACCTGGCGCTACCGCGATCCCCCCGAAGGTCTCCGATGTCCTTGCCGTCTACGCCAAGGAGCCACCGGCGATGCGACAGCTCCTCGTGGCAGACGGCGGCAGAGACCTCGACGTGCTGTTCATCGCGAAGACGTCGAACCTGAACGCGCTGCAGACGGCGGTCGACACCGTGAACGCCCAGCATCCCCCGGCCGGAATCAGCATCCGTCCGGGCGGCATCGCCGAGGTCGGTGCCGGCCTCCTCCAGGACATCCAGCGGCACAGGGCCCTGTTGACGTACCTGGCCATCATCTTCGTCCTCGTATGGCTCACCATCCGGCTACGCAGCTTCGTGCGAGCGCTGCTGTCGATGGTGCCGGTGCTGATCGCCGTCGGCCTCGCCAACCTCGTCGCCTACGCACTGAGCATCAAGCTGAGCCCTGCCACCGCGGTCGGCGGACCGCTGGTGGTCGCCGTCTGCACGGAATTCACCTCTCTGATGCTGCTGCGCTACATCGAGGAGCGCAGCAGGGGACTCGAGCCTCGAGCAGCCTTCAACAGCACGTCGGCCCGCACCGGACGCGCGTTCATCGTGTCGGGACTCACGGCGATAGCAGGTGTCGCCGTGATGGCGACGTCGTCGATGACCATCCTGTCGGGGTTCGGTGAGGTGGTGGCGTTCAACGTCATCATCGCCCTCATCAGCGCCCTGGTCATCCTGCCGCCCGTGGTGGTATGGGCCGACCAGCGGAACTGGGTCTCTCGGGGCATGTTGCGCCCCGACCCCGACGCCCGGCCTCTGATCGAGCCGCTGGGGGACCTCCAGCTGGCAACCGTCGCGCTGGCAGGCGTCGAGCTGGCAGGCGTTGCCCCGGGCGCGGACTCGTCGTCCGCGGCTCTAGGCGGTCTCGTGCACCTCGGCGCGCCACTTGCCGCTGAGGGGGACTCTGCTCAGGACGGTACCGGCCTGAAGTAGCCACACGAGCTGATCGGCATGTCCGGTGCCGGCGGGCGTGAGCACGACCAGAC
Source organism: Acidimicrobiales bacterium (assembly GCA_050011255.1). Lineage (GTDB taxonomy): Bacteria > Actinomycetota > Acidimicrobiia > Acidimicrobiales > UBA8190 > Bog-564. Next base: position 20,433 of record JBEKJK010000007.1, on the reverse strand, counting down.
CCCGCCGAGGGTGGTCCTGAACGGTGCGCCAACCTCGAGGGAGCAGCACACCGAGCGAGCCCAGGTGTGCGACCGTCTTCGTGCCGGCCGAATGTTGCACGCCCAGCGAGTCGGGCTCCACCCCGTGCCGGCTCGACTTGCCGGTGACCCAAGTACAGATCGGGACGTCGTGTACCGCCGTCGAGAAGAGGGCGCCGAGCCCGCTGGGCGGGGGCGGCTCCTGCTCGGGGGGCAACGCGGGACGCAGGTTGACCCATCCGTCGTGCGCCTCGCCGATCCGGTCCATCTCCTCCACGACCGATCCTGGTTCCTCGACGTGGAACTCGAGCACTCGTACTCGCCTCGCCATATGGGTAGATCCTTCTCCCGCTCCCCTACGGCCGCTGCCTTGCATGTCACCGCCGGCCTGCTATCGCCCGGGAGCACCTTCGCCTTGGTCGAGCGCCGGCCCGTCGAAACGGTCGACCGTGGCGAACTCTGTCACGGGCAACCGCTTCAAGCGAGTGGGCTGATGTGAAGGTCGCCCCAGAGCTATCAGAGCGGCAACCGCGAAGTGGTGGGGCACACCGAGGAGCTCGCGAACCTCGGGCTCGCGCCGGGTCGCCATCGTGGTCATCATGCCGCCCAGGCCCTCCGAGCGGGCGGCCAGGAGGAGGCTCCAGGCGAAGGGATAGACCGAGGCTCCTCCTACGAGCGTGTACCGGTCGAACCCGCGGTCCACAGCGGCGAGCTTGCGAAGGTCCGCCAGGAGCACGAGAACCACGGGGACCGCCTCGAGGTGCTCCGCGAAGCCACCAGGCCCCGCAGAAGCTTGGGCCGCCAGTGCCGACGCCCCGGCGAGGGCGCGCCGCTCGGCCTCCTCGTCGGTGACCGGCGCCCAGGGGCACAGACCCACCGACACCTGGGCCAGGTACTCGTACCACCCTGACAGGTAGCAGTCGCGAAGCCGGCGTCGAAGCCGAGGGTCGTGCACCACGACCACCCTCCAAGCTTGACGGTTGCCTCCGTTGGGAGCAAAGCGTGCCGTGTCGAGCAGGCGGCAGACGACCTCGTCGGGCACGGGCTCGTCGAGAAACTCTCGCACCGCCCCTGTGGTACGCAGTGTCCGGATCAGGTCCACGCGGTCACCGATCGTTCGCGAACTCTCCATCTTCCCTCGTGAGCGCGAGTTGCGCAGCCGCCCGACTTCGGAACGAGGTTGGCGAGTGCGCAAGGATACAGCCCGTGACTTCTCCGACGGCCGAAGCCGCCGTCCTCCTCGGGGCGACGCGATGACTTCTGACCTCACGGCGGGTTTCGGAGAGCGTGCAGTTGGTTTTGGAGAGCGTGCAGAGGGTTTTGGAGAGCGTGCAGCGGCCTCCTCGGTGGCCTTCGAAGGCGTCACGAAGAGCTACGGGCCGGTGACGGCGATCGAGGACCTCACCCTCGAGGCCCGGGGCGGCGAGCTCCTCGTGCTTCTCGGCCCCTCCGGTTGCGGCAAGACGACCGCGCTGCGGCTCGTCGCCGGGCTCGAGGACCCCACGTCAGGGACGGTGCGGATCGGCGACCAGGTGGTGAACTACGTGGACGCCAAGGACCGCGACGTGGCGATGGTGTTCCAGAGCTATGCGCTCTACCCCCACCTGAGCGTCGGCCGCAACATCGAGTTCCCGCTCCGGGCGCGCCAGGTCCCGGCCCCCGAGCGTCGCCAGCTCGTGGCCACGGTGGCCGAGAGCCTTCGCCTGGAACAGCTCCTCGACCGCAGGCCCGCGCAGCTCTCGGGTGGCCAACGCCAGCGGGTGGCGCTCGCGCGCGCGATCGTCCGCCGCCCGCGCGCGTTCTTGATGGACGAGCCTCTGTCGAACCTCGACGCGCAGCTCCGGGTCGAGATGCGGGCCGAGCTCGTCGAGCTGCACACGCGCCTCGGCATCACCATCCTCTACGTCACGCACGACCAGGTCGAGGCGATGACGATGGGCCAACGCATCGCGATCTTGAACGAAGGCGTCCTCCAGCAGCTCGACACTCCCGAAGCCGTTTACGACCGTCCGGCGAACGCTTTCGTGGCGGGCTTCGTGGGCAGCCCCCCCATGAACGTCATCCGGGGCCGGCCGGTCGCCGAGGGCGACGCTCCGTACGTGGCCGTGCCCGGCGGACGCGTCGGCCTGTCGCCCCCCCTTGCACGCGCGGTGGAGGACCGCTATCTGAGCGAGGTGCTCGTGGGCCTGCGCCCCGAGGCTCTGAGCCTGGACCCGAACGGCACGATCGGAGCCGTGGTGAGCGTGGTCGAGCTGATCGGCCATGAGCAGCACGTGGCGTTGCGCCTGCCGGGAGGCCAGCTCGTGTGGGTCCGCACGGGAAGCGACGCGCCGCGCATGCGAACGGGGGAAGACGTGAAGATCGCCGCCAGAGGCGCCGTGCACCTCTTCGACCCGCAGAGCGGGAAGCGAATCGACGCAGACCCGCAAAGCGTGGAACGAGCAGGGACGGGGAGCCTCTAGAGGTGGGGGCTCGACGTCGAGCGCGAGGCGCGCACGCGCGCCGGCATCCTCGCAGCCGTACGCGTCGCCAGGTCGTCGCCGCGTACCTCTTCGTGCTCCCGGCCCTCGTGGCGTTCGGCGTGTTCGTGTTCTATCCGCTGGTGAAGACGGCGTACCTCGGGTTCTTCACCACCCCCCCGGCCCCGAACCTCCCCTCCCACTACGTCGGGCTCTCCCAGTACCGCTCGGTGCTCTCCTCGAGCGACTTCCGCGACAGCCTGTGGCGGACCGTGCAGTTCGTCCTCTACACCGTGCCCGCGGGCATCGTGCTCGGCATCGGCCTCGCGGTGCTCGCGAACCAGCGACTCGCGGGGATCCGGATCTTCAGGACCATTTACTCCTCGACCGTGGCCACCTCCGCCGCGGTGGCGTCGGTGATCTTCTTCACGTTGCTGAACCCGCAGGTCGGCCTGCTCAGCTACTGGCTCGGTCGCAAGGGAGGCAGCGGCGTCCTCCAGAGCTCCTCGCTGGCCCTACCGGCGGTGTCGGTGGTGACGATCTGGCAGAACATCGGACTCACGTTCATCCTCATGAGCGCCGCGTTGCAGTCGGTGCCCGACGACCTACTCGAAGCGGCACGCGTCGACGGAGCCTCCTCGTGGCGCCGGTTTCGCTCCGTGACGATCCCGCTGCTGTCCCCCATGATCTTCTTCGCCACGATCGTGGGAATCATCGGTGGCTTCCAGTCCTTCGGCCAGATCCACATCCTGACCCAGGGCGGCCCGAACAACCACACGCTCCTGCTCATCTACGACATCTACAAGCAGGCGTTCCAGTACGACAACACCGGCTACGCGGCTGTGTTGTCGGTGGCACTGTTCGCGATCCTCCTCCTGCTCACGTTCGTGCAGTTCTGGTTCTTCCAGCGAAGAGTCTTCTATGCGCGCTGACCGCCGCGGCGTCCGACCGCGCGCCGGCGGCCGCGCCGACCGCCGCGCCGCCCGACCGCCAGAGCCACGCCGCGCCAAGGGGAGCTTCGGTCTGCGACGCCCGGCGGGCCGTGCCGCGCGTTACGTGTTGCTCGTCGCCATGGCGGTCGTCGTCGCCTTCCCCATCTACATCACGGTGGTGAACGCCCTGTTGCCGTCCGCGCAGATCGGGGCTCGGCCGCCCACGCTCTTCCCGACGCATCCGCAATGGGGGAGCTTCCGCATCGCGTTCGACGAGGCCCACCTCGGCATCTACCTGAGGAACAGCACGATCGTGACCGTCAGCATCACGGCCGCTCAGCTCGTCACCTCGGTGCTCGCGGGGTATGCGTTCGCCTTCTTGCGCTTCCCGTTGCGCGGCGTGTTGTTCATGGTCTGCCTCGCCACCTTGATGGTGCCCGTCGAGGCGACGATCCTCCCCAACTACAGGACCATCGAGACGTTTGGCTGGTACGACACGTTCCCGGCTCTGATCGTGCCCTTCGTGGGCAGCGGCTTGGGTATCTTCTTGTTCCGCCAGGCGTTCCTGGGGGTCCCTCGGGACCTGCACGACGCGGCCACGTTGGACGGATACGGGCATCTGCGGTTCCTCGTCCGGGTCGTGCTCCCGCTCAACAGACCGGTGACCGCCGCTTTCGGCATATACGCGTTCCTTAACGCCTGGAACCAGTACCTGTGGCCGCTCGTTGTCACCCAGACCAACAGCGTGCGTACCGTCCAGATAGGCCTGCGCCAGCTCAGCATCTCCAACTTCAACCAGATCGACGTCGTCTTCGCGGGGACGATACTCGGCGCCCTGCCCATATTCGTCTTGCTGTTCGTGTTCCAGAAGCAGCTCGTACGCGGGCTCACCGCCGGCGCCCTGAAGGGATAGGTACTCGGTCACCGACCGGCCAGGACGCTCCTCGGTCCGACTGAAGAGGCAGGCGGTCGCTCAGGTCGTCTCGGGCCAGAGGTCCTCGGGCTCCATGAGGCGCGTCTCGGGTAGCAACAAGAACAGTGCGGTGGCGGCCACCACCGGCAGGAACGTCACCGCCGCGCCGATCGCGAAGCGGTTTCCGACGTCGGCGACAGATCCGAACACGAGCAGCCCGATCACGGCCCCGGCCACCCCCGCGGCCACGTTCCAACCTGCCACCGAGGCGCGAACCGAGGTCGGGAACAGCTCGTTCACGAGGGCGCCCGCAGCCGGGGCGAACGTCGACGCGCAGAGGATGCCGAGCTCGTAGCCGACGAGCAGCGCGACTCGCGATCCGCTGTAGGAGAGCACCCCGGTGACTGCCATGGCGGCCATCGCCCCGGCGGCGGTCGGGCGCCTTCCGACGTGGTCCGCGAGCCAGCGGCCCAGGAACAGACCCGCAAGGCCAAAGGCTGCCGCCACCACGACCATCAACGCGGTGACCGTGCCCGACAGCCCGAGGACGTTGTTCGCGTATACGAAGACGAAGCTATTCGCGGGGCCGGTCACCACCGAGACCGCGAACGCGAGCCCACACACGACGAGCAGCCGCGCGCGGAATTCCCGGCGGACGGCCCCGAGGACCGGCAGCGGATGCTCGGGTGCGGCCTGGGCCACGGCGAAACGGCGGGGCTCGACGAGCCACCGGCGCACGAACACGAGGCCGGCGAGCGGCACGACGGCCAGGGCGAACACCCCCCTGAACCCGATCGTCCCCCCCAGGCCGTGTATCACCGCGGTCAGCCCGGCGCCCACCCCGTACCCGGCGGCGACGAGGGCGACGGCCTTCGCCCGATCGGCCGACCCGGTCTCCTCGGCGGCGCCGACCTGGGAGAGGGCGTTCGTGGCGCTGAGCGACGGGCGCCCCAGGGCGAATATGACCACGAACCACCAGTACCCGGGGCTGGCAGCGGCGCCCACCGTGAACGCCAGGCCCAGCGCGCACGTGAGGAGCAGCATCTTGCGCCGGCCGAAACGGTCGGCGATCCCCGCGAGCGGCAGCCCGCCCAACGACGCCAGACGCAGCACGGCGAGCCCGACGCCGAGCTGGGTTCCCGACAGCCCCGCCTGGTCGGCGATCGAGGTCCCGTGCACCACCCGGCCGAAGGTCTTCGCCACGTCGCCCAGCGCGGAGACCGCTCCGAATTGCCCGAACCCCGATGCGAGCGCCATGAGAGCGAGGGCGACCACCGCGGGGTCCAGCCATCCACGAAGCTCCAGCGACGGGCGTGAGCCCTCCGAAGCGCCCATGAGTCAGCGAAGCGCGCGCCGCGACGCGCGCGCGAGCGTCTCGTCGCTCCCTTCGTCGCTCCCTTCGTCGCTCGCAGGAGTCGACGGGCCTCGCCTCTCGGGCGCGGCACGGTGAAGGTGCCCACGCACCGTGCGCCGGGCCGCCCAGAACGGCGCGTCCAGCACGACCAGCAGGACCAGAGCGACCCCCGTCGCGCTCAGCACGTACCAGGGCCACGGTCCCAGCACCCGCAACAGGGTCCAGTTCGACGGGGGGCTGCGCAGGAACATGTAGTTGGCGCCGCTCGTCGCGTCGATGAGGCCGACTAAGGCGGTGTAGGCCGCAGTGATGGCCAGCACACGCGGGACTGCTTTCGGACGCGGTGTGATCCGCAGCCCGACCACCAGGAACAGAGCAGCCACCACGATGCCGAGATGACCGGCCATGTACTGGAAGAAGACGAGGTGGGGGAAGCCCGCGTTCAGGTCTGGGGTGATGATCGCCTGCAGCGTGCCTGCGAGCCCCCAGAAGTAGGTGAGCTCAACCAGCACAGGGATCCGCCACCAGCACGCGACGGCCGCCACGATCACCGCCATGTCGCACAACGCGAAGGGCAGCGACGTCCTAGCGGAGAATTTCCCCTGCACGGCGAGTGCCACCACGAAGCTGACAGCGTCCGCGGCGAGTACCACGCCCACCGCGCGTGAAGCGCGGCGCGTCCACGCGCCCGGATGCCTGCGCCCCTCCACACACAACACGGCGCAACAGAGCGCTCCCAGGACGACCGCTGCCGAGTATGCGACGGGGCTCACGACCCCTGTCATCGAGGCCAGACTACGGTCCCCCCGCTCGCCTGGCGTTGACGGTGGCCTCCTCGGCGAGCGCCCGCAATGCCCGGGAGACCTCGGGCCCGTCCGGCGCTGGGGCGTCGAGGTCCTTCAAGAACGCCGGGAGCTGCTCGAGATCACGCTCGAAGCGTCCACGCGAACTCTCGAGGGTCGCCGGCACCACCACCCGCCGCCCCGCCGACATCATGTGCTCGAGCAGGGGCTCGGTGCCGGCCGGAGCCGCCTCGGAGCGCAACCCCAACACGTCGTGCATGCCCGGCGCCCTGAACACCTGCTTCGCCCCGGGGAGCGTCACCTTGCCAGCGGAGAGCTTCATCACGGGCCGCCCGTCGTAGTCGACGAGCTTGTAGGCGCTGTCGAGGTACGGCGCGTCCGCCGAGACCCCCAGGCGCGTGCCCACCCCCACTGCGTCTATGGGCGCGCCCGCGTCGAGCATCCGCTCGATGTCGCGCTCGTCGAGGCCCCCCGAGACAAAGATCCCCACGCTCTGCAGACCTGCTTCGTCGAGCATCCGGCGCGCCTCGTACGAAAGCGCGACGAGGTCCCCGCTGTCCAGGCGGACTGCCGCGCGCGACTCGATCCCGAGCTCTTTCGTCACCTCGATCGCGTGCGCGACGCCCCCGAGCGTGTCGTAGGTGTCCACTAGGAACGTCGTGGCGCTCGGCAGGTCGCTCGCGAACGCCCGGAACGCCTCGCGTTCGGTGGGAAACGCCTCGACGTACGAGTGCGCCATTGTCCCCGCAGGTGCCAGCCCGTAGCGACGCGCCGCCTCGACGTTGCTCGTCGCGGCGAACCCGACGAGGGCGGTGAGGCGCGCCACGCTCATGGCGGCCTCGATCCCCTGCGTACGCCGGAACCCGAACTCCACCAGCCGCACGCGTCCGTCACCGGCCAGGCGACAGCGCGCGGCCTTCGAGGCGATCGCGGTGTTAAAGGTCAGCTGGTTCAACAGGAATGTCTCGGCCAGCTGCGCCTCGGCGATCGGAGCGCTCACCTCGGCTAGCGGCTCCTCGGCGAAGACGATCCGGCCCTCTGGGACCGCCCACAGCTCACCGGTGAACCGTAGGCGTCGAAACGCCTCGAGGGTCGTGCCGTCGAAACCGAGCTCGGACAGGTACTCGAGCTCTTCGTCGTCGAAGCGAAGCTCCTCGAGCCACGAGAGGCACTCTTCGATGCCCGCCGCGACGAGAAAGGCGCGTCCGGGCGGTAATCGGCGAACGTAGAGGCTGAACGTCGCAACACCGTTCATGGCCCGGCGCAGGTAGCTCGACGCCATGTTGAGCTCGTAGAGATCGGTGAGAAGCGATCCCGCCATGGCGCTCGAACCGTAGTGGACGGCGGGCGCCTGCGAGGCGAGCTGCGGCTCTGCGGGCTCAGTAGGCGAAGTCCAGTTGTGCCGGGCCGGTTGCCTCCACCAGCAGCTCCGTCCAGCTCGGGGTGCCGCGGTAGGCGCCTGCGACGTACCCGGTGCCGATCACGCAGTTCGGGCCCGAGATCGCCAGGAGAACGTTGTCACGATGTCCCCAGCATCCCGAAGGGTCACCCGCCGTGCAGTCGAGGTTCGAGGAGCCCGGCCCGTCGTCGTACATCCAGAAGTAGATCGCCTCGAGCGGGTTGCCCACCGCTCCCGCCCAGTTCGCCCCCCACCGGACGAACCCGAAACCCTGTGGCGGCGACGGATCGCCGTTCGCCGCCGCCCCGGCCGTGGCCGCCTGGTCCAAAGCGGAGGCCATGCCGACCAGGGCACCCAGTCCCCTGGCGGTGCGCTCGAGGTTGGTCACCGCGAAGAGCTGCTGCTGTGGTGACAGGCTCCCCCAGTCGCCTGGGAGGGTCAAGGGCCCCAATCCCTCTTGCCGGCGGGCGTTGGCGATCGCGTCCAACGTCGCCCCGACGCATCCGCTCGAGTCGTCGTACTGCGAGCCGGAGCAGCTCGCGAGGAAATTCGGCTGCGGAGCGACGTTGGCCGGCGGGTCCTGAGGTGAGAGCACCCCGCGGGCGGTCGCCGGTTGGGACGGTGTTCGGGGTGGTGCCACATAGCGCGGCACCGCTGTCCCCGGCGGTGCAGGCACAGGCGCAGAGGGCTTTGCCGGGGCGGGGGGAGGCACCGTCGTGCTCGTCGGAAGCGCCTGTGACTTCGAAGGGGAGGAGTCGTCGAACGACGACCGCTCGTGCCCCGAGACGACCGTGACCCTGCCGCTCGAAGGTTCCCCGTCCGCCAGCTGCTTCGGGAGGACCACGACGGTCGCGAGGACACCCAGCGCTGCGACGCCGAGCATGAGTCCCGGTCGTCTCCACATCGGCCCCCCGGGCTCTGCCCTCCAGCCTCTCGAGACGGTGGGCCGCTCGGCCACCCCGGCGGGACCGGCCACACTCTCTGTGGGATCTAGCACACGAAAGGTATCGGCATCCGACCGGCTCACCTGAGCCGAGGAGCACCCTGGGGCCGCGTCCACCCGGCTCTGTCGGGCCGCCGACACTGCCCGGGGTCGTTCGCCCGGCAGGGCCCCTCGGGCAATGATGGTCGCTCGTGTCAGGAGTGCGACGAAGCGAGCCCGCCGGAGGGGCGCCGACCGCGCGCTCGGTGAGCCGGCGGGGGTCTTCGCGTTTCGCCCTGGGCCTGGGTCTAGTCGTCGCCGTCGCGCTGGTCCTGCGGGTGTTCTACGTGCTCGTGGTCACCCGCCACGAGGACACCAAGCTCTACGACTCCCTCTGGTACGAGCTACAAGGTTTCACGCTGTCTCGGGGGCATTTCTTCCCCGTCCTCTTCGGGCACGGACCCGACGCCGCCCACCCGCCCCTCACGGCCATCGCGATCACCCCCGTCACGTATCTCTTCGGGCTCCCCCCGGGCGAGACCCCCCAGCGGCTCACCATGGCCGTGCTCGGGGCGCTCGTCGTGCTGTGCGTCGGCCTCCTGGCGCGCAACCTCGCCGGGCCCCGGGTAGGCCTCGTTGCCGCCGCATTGGCGGCGGTCTACCCGAACATGTGGATCCCGAACGGCATCGTGATGTCAGAGACCCTGACGATGCTCGGGATAGCTCTGGTGTTGATCGCTGCGTACCGCTTGTTGCGATCCCCGGGTTGGGTCATCGCGGCCCTTCTCGGCTTGGGATGTGGAGCGGAGATGATGGTGAGGGCCGAGGCGGTGCTGTTGGTGCCCTTCCTCCTCGTGCCGGTGGTGCTGGCCTGCAAGGGCCTGCGTTGGAGATCGCGCTTCGGGCTCGTCGCGGTCGGCCTGCTGGCCGCGGGTCTCGCCGCGGGCCCCTGGATCGGGCGCAACCTCGTCTCGTTCCGCGACACGACCATCCTCTCGACAGAGATCGGGCCGGTGATGTTGGGGGCGAACTGCCCGCAGACCTACTACGGGCCGAGCCTCGGGGGCTGGAGCCTCGAATGCTCGCTCCGGGTGCGCCCGGCACAGGACGCGTCGGTCGAGTCGACGCGCCAATTCGACGCCGCGAAGACCTACATCTCCCATCACCTGGGCCGGCTCCCGGTCGCCGCCCTCGCGAGGGCGGGAAGGCTGTGGGATCTCTACGAGCCGTTTCAGATGGTGCACGTCGACGTGAACGAGGGCCGGCCGGTCCCCGCCTCTCGCGCCGGGCTCTTCGCGTACTACGCGCTGCTTCCGGCTGCTGTGATCGGCATCGTCGCCATGCGCCGCCGCCGGGTCACGCTGTGGCCGTTGCTGGTGCCGGCGCTCGTGGTGACCCTGTCCTCGATGGTCGGGTTCGGGCAGGTGCGCTTTCGCGCCGAGTTCGAGGTGTCGCTCGTCGTGCTCGCCGCGACGGGCTTCGTGGGCGCCTGGAAGTGGTGCGCCCGACGGCTGTCGCGCGCTCCGACCCCGGCTGTGGCCGCCTCAGCCGACGAACGACTTGATGTCTTTGACGAGCTTGTCCTCGATCTCGATGTTCCAGGCCATCTCGGCCACGTCCACGACCAGGAACAGGTCTGAGATGAGCAAGGTCTCGACCGCCGTCACCGCGAGGTGCTCCAGCCACTTGCCGATCCCGATGCGGACCGTGAAGTCCTGGGGGCTCCCCGAGATCATGATGGTCATCGCGCGGTCCGCTGCGATCACCCCGCGCAGGAAGCCGCCCTTCTTGGCCTGTAGGACCACGCCCTGCTCGCTCGGTGTCGAAGTCTGGGTCGTGAAGCCGTCATTCTTCAGGTACTCCTCGATGTGGGACTGAAGGGCGCCAAGGTCCGTGCCCTTGCCTTCGAAGTGCTCCACTTTCTCGCCGATCATGACGACCTCCTTCGGGTCTCTCGCTCGCCGCAACCTAGTACGAGCCGCTGGTCAGAACCGCTCGTCCTCCTGACAACCTGCTGACAACCTGCTGACGAGCCGCCGACGTAGCCTGGCGACCGGCGAGAACGGCGTGAGGAGCGACATGAGCCCGGTACAGGCGCACGGGAGCAGAAGACCAGGACAATCACCCGGCCCAGGCAAGCCTCGGCCGCCGAGGCGGTACTCGTCCTCAGTCCTCGGTCTCGGCGCCATCGGGGTGGTCGTCGTGATCGTCGTCGCCCTGGTGATCTTGAAGGCGACCAACTCCTCGACCAACTCCTCGACCAGCTCCTCGGCCAGCCCCTCGACGTCTCTCTCCACCACCGGGGAGATATCTGCGCCTACGAGCCTGATCTCCGAGGTGACCGGAGTCTCCTCCTCGGTCGCCCAGGCCGTCGGCCTGCCGTCCTCTGTCACTCCTCCGAGCATGCTCAAGGGACAGCAACCGCTCACCCTCGACGGGAAGCCCGGTGCGGTGTACATCGGCGCCGAGTTCTGCCCCTACTGCGCAGCCGAACGGTGGGCCATCGTGATGGCCTTCTCCAAGTTCGGCACGTTCTCCGGTCTGAAGGAGACGTCATCCTCTCGCTGGGACTATGCCCCGTCCACTGCGACCTTCTCGTTCTACGGCGCCAGCTACTCGAGCAGCCTGCTCACCTTCGAGCCTGTGGAGGCCGAGGGCAACGACACCAACGGAGCCGGCACCCGTCAACCGCTTCAGAAGCTGACCCCGACCCAATCCAACCTGTGGGCCACGTACTCGGCGCGCTTCGGCACCGCAGAGGGCTTCCCCTTCCTCGACATCGACAACAAGGTGTTCGTCATAGGACTGAGCTTCGATCCCACGATCCTGGCGGGGCTCTCGCATTCGGCCATCGCTGCCAAGCTCCAGAACCCCAAAGACCCCGTGACCCAGGCCATCGTCGGATCGTCCAATTACTTGACTGCCGCCATCTGCTCGGTCACCGACCACCAGCCCACCTCGGTGTGCGAGACCACGGCGACCGTGGCCGCCGCCAGGGCCCTAGGGACCGGTTGAGGGACCTCCTGCTCCGATCTTCTTGCCGATGTCCGTCACGTGCAGGTGGATCTCGTCCAAGAGGTCGGTGTTCTTCTTCACCTGCGCGGTCAGGGCGGTGTTCTCTTGGATCAGCGTCTTGATGTCGTCGGTGTTGTGCTCGGTGTGAAGGGCGATCTCCGAGGAGATCGAGTCAGCCCGCTTGGCGGCGATGAGCAGCGCCGCGGCCTGCACTCCGGCCAGCATGGACAGGAACAGGTTCAGCAGGATGTACGGGTACGCGTCGAACGCTTTGTGGTGCAGGACCCGGGCCAGCAGGAGCGTGTTCAGCACCGCCCAGGCGATCATGATGGCGAAGAAGCTGAACACGAAGGGCCATGAACCCATCATGTTGCGCATCCGGTCGGCCGCCCGCTCGCCGAGAGACAGCTCGTCGCCCGATCGCACCCCCGGGTGCTTGTGCCAATGGGTCTCCCAGGCCCGTCCCGCCACGGCGATGATCCTCGCACGGATCCCGGATCGAGGGTCGCACCAGGCATTGTGCGCCGCTCACCCCCACCGGGGCGCAGTTACGACCTGGACCCTCTTGCGTGAAGGTCGCATCTAGACTACGAATTGCCGTTCGCCGCCGACCACCACGAGAAGAAGCACGCCATGGCGCTCGCCACCGCAGGACCACCGGCACCCTCGATGAGACGTCCCCGTCGGATCCGAGATGCGCTCAGCAGAGACGAATGGGCCGCAGTCTCCGCCATGGCGCTCGCGATACTCGGGCTGAACGTACTGGGCTGGGCGATGCTGGCCGCCGCTTTAGGGGGTCACTACCACGTCTCGAAGACAGCGGTCTTCGGCTGGGGAACCGGGATCCTCGCCTACACGCTCGGAATGCGCCACGCCTTCGACGCCGATCACATCGCGGCGATCGACAACACGACCAGAAAGCTCGTCAACGACGACGAGCGCCCCCTCAGCGTGGGGTTCTTCTTCTCACTCGGGCACTCCACGGTGGTCTTCTTGCTCGCACTCCTGCTGAACTTCGGCATCCGAGGACTCGACGGGCAGCTGAGGAACTCGAGCTCCGGCCTCGAGCACACCACGAACATCGTCGGGACCTCGGTCTCGGGGTTCTTCTTGTTCTTGATCGCAGGTCTCAACGTCGTCATCCTTCTCGGGATCGTGCGGATCTTCCGCGAGATGCGCACGGGCCGCTACGACGACGCCGACCTCGAGGCCCAGCTCGACAACCGCGGGCTCATGATGCGCTTCTTAGGGCCGATCGCCCGCCGGGTCGACGCAGCCTGGAAGATGTACCCGGTCGGATTCCTCTTCGGATTGGGATTCGACACCGCCACCGAGGTCGCGCTGCTCGTCATCGCCGGCACCGCGGTCGTGGGCGGACTGCCCTTCTACGCGATCCTCTCGTTGCCGATCCTCTTCGCGGCGGGTATGACCCTGTTCGACACCATGGACGGATGTTTCATGAACTTCGCCTACGACTGGGCGTTCTCCCGCCCGGTCCGGAAGGTCTACTACAACATCGTCATCACGGGGCTGTCGGTGTTCGTGGCGTTTTTCATCGGCGCTGTCGAGGTGCTCGGCCTCGTGGCCGACGACGCCCACCTGAGAGGCGGGTTGTGGTCGTTCACCGAGCGCTTCAACATCAACACGGCCGGGTACTTCATCGTGGCGGTGTTCGTGCTCACCTGGGCGGTGGCGCTGTCGGTATGGCACTTCGGCCGAATCGAACAGAAATGGGGCCTCGACTGACCCCGAGGGCATCGAGCGCTTCGTCACGAGCGCCCGGCTGAACGCTCCGAGCCGCGCTCTACGGAGCCTCTGCACGCATACGGAGTTGATCGACGCAGGTGCTCGCCTCCGCGACGATCTTGTCGAAGCAATCCTCTCCGTTGCGCGCGAGGCAGTAACCGCTTTCCTTGGCGTACTCGTAGGCGATCGTCTGCAGCTCCACCGGCAGGCCCGCCTGAGCTACGTGCATCGCCATCAGGTAATGCGCCTCGCTCTTGCCCGCCCTGGCGACACCACTGGCGTTCTCCATCGTCCCGATGACGTACCCCAAGGTCGCGCCCATGCACACAGGGCCCTCGAAGGCCTCGCGCTCTGTCTCCTCACCGTCGCCCAGCAGATCGACGAGGTAGGCCACGAGCATCGCGAGCACCGAGTCCAGATCCCCGACGCCTTGGACCTTCATCACCTGGTCGTGGGCGGCGGCCGCCAAGGACGAGATCCTGTCTCTCTCGGCTTCGTCGCCCAACAACCCCATCTCGGCCTCGGAGGGAACCGGCGTCGCCCCCGGTACGGGGAAGCGTAGGAACGAATGCACGAGAGCCGCCTCGTGGGATCCTCCGGGCCCGGTCGTCGGCAACGGTCCGGGGTCGACCTCGACCCACTCCTCCATTTCACGAAGTTGCTGTGGCCCCATGATCGCTTCGTCGCTCGGCTCTCGTATCTCCAAGGGAGAATCGACCTGAATCCGGCCTTCCTTGAGCGCAGGCTGGCTCTGCTGCTCTCTCGGTCACGCCTGGCGCTAGCTTCGATCCCGCCGAGACGGGAGGGAGCCGTGCAACTCAGAGCCGTCGTGCCCATCATCGCGATCGCAGGACTCCTCACGGGCTGCTCGGCCGCCGCCTCCCACACTGCATCGCCCTCGAGCAACACGACACGAGCACCCGAGGGTCCTACAGGCACCTACGTGGTGCCTTCGGGCATCCACAAGATCCAGCACGTGATCATCGTGATGCAGGAGAACCGCTCCTTCGACAGCTACTTCGGGACGTTCCCCGGGGCCGACGGGATCCCGACGAGCGGTGGCACACCGACCGTCTGCGTCGCGAACCCCCCCGGTCCGTGCGAGAAGCCCTACCACGACGTCGCCGATGTGAACGGCGGGGGGCCTCACGGCGAAGCCAGTGCGGTCGCCGACGTCGCCCACGGCGCGATGGACGGCTTCATCGGCCAGGCCCTGAAGGCTAAACGCACCTGCAAGACCCCGAACGATCCTGCGTGTGAGGTCCTTCCGGGCTCTACTTCGGACGTGATGGGTTACCACGACGCCTCGGAGATATCGAACTACTGGGCCTACGCGAAGGACTTCGTGCTCGACGACCACATGTTCGAGCCCGTGAAGTCGTGGTCCCTCCCCGACCACCTGTACCTCGTGTCCGGCTGGTCGGCCAAGTGCAAGAACGCGAACCCCTATTCGTGCGTGAACGCGATCGTCGGGCCCTACACCCCGGCGCAAATGGAGAACGCCGTGAGACAAGAGGTCGACACCGGCACCACGGACATCGACATGGCTTGGACGGACATCACGTGGTTGCTCTACCGCGACCGCGTGAGCTGGGCGTACTACGTCCAGACCGGCACACAGCCCGACTGTTCCGACGACTCCGCCGAGACGTGTGCCGAGCCTGCACAGAGCTGGACCACACCGGGTATATGGAACCCCCTGCCCCTGTTCAACGACGTGCAGGACGACCACCAGCTGGCCAACATCAGGTCCTTGAACACCTACTTCTCGGCCGCGAAGGCCGGCACGCTCCCGCAGGTCTCTTGGATCGCCCCTTCGGACGCCGACAGCGAGCACCCTCCCGCGAGCGTGCACCAGGGCCAGGCGTATGTGACCGCGATAGTCAACGCGGCGATGAAGAGCCCCGACTGGGACTCGACGGCGATCTTCTTGTCGTGGGACGACTGGGGAGGCTTCTACGACAACGTCGTACCGCCGACGGTAGACAGCAACGGCTACGGCCTTCGCGTACCTAGCATCGTCGTATCCCCGTATGCGAAGCAGGGGTATGTCGACCACCAGGTTCTCTCGAGCGACGCCTACCTCAAGTTCATAGAGGACGACTTCTTGGGAGGCGCCCGCCTGGACCCCGCGACGGACGGCCGGCCCGACCCTCGGCCCGACGTCCGCGAGGACGCCTCGATCCTGGGCAACCTCGTTAGCGACTTCGACTTCACCCAGGCGCCTCGAGCGCCTGCTCTCCTTCCGACCAACCCGCCGAGCGACTCTCCCACCCTACCCGTGTACTTCTCGGGCCTCCCGCCGTGCGACGGCTGCACGACGGCACCGCCTTCGGTCTCATCACGCCAAGTGCCCGCGCACTGAAGTAGGTACGCTCGCCGGTCCCACTACTCCGTGTTCTCCTCACCTGGCCACCGTGCCGTCACAGGGCGCGGTGCCTGACGCGCGAGCAGGGCGGCCCAGCCCTCTTCGTCCCCGGGGACGATCGGCCGGGGCGGGTCAGCGACCAGGACATGGGGCTCGCCGGTCCGGATCGCGAACACGACCGCCCGAGCTGCCAGCTCGGGCGGGTCACGTGGCATGGCGCGAGCCCCACCGATCATGCGACCTGCCCGAAGCCGCTCGTGGAACTCCGTGGCGGTGACAGAGGGGTACACGACCGACACCGCCACGCCCGAAGGGGCCAGCTCGAGGCGGGCGACCTGGGAGATCATGTTGAGCGCCGCCTTGGTGGCGGAGTAGCCGCCGAGCCCCGGGAACACCCGCAACGAGGTCGCCGAGCTCACGTTCACGATGGCCCCGGCTGACTGCTGCCGCATGACCGGGAGCACAGCCTGCATCCCCACCAGCGGAGCGACCACGTTGAGCTCGAAGACAGCACGCAGGTCAGCCGGGTCGAGCTCCTCGAGCGGGACGTGCAGGCCCTGCCCGGCGTTGTTCACGAGGACGTCGACCCTGCCATAGGTCTCTACGGTCTGGGCGACCAGCTGCTGGATCTGGCCGGGGACGGTGACATCGGTCGTGACGGGCAGCGAGCCCGGCAGCTCGACGGCGAGGTCCGCCAGACGTTCAGTCCGTCGTGCAGCCAGCACTACCCGCGCCCCGAGCTCGTTAAGCAGGCGGGCGCTCGCCGCTCCGATCCCCGAAGATGCTCCGGTGACGATGCAGACCGCTCCGTCGATGTCCATCGTCTACGCGTCTACTACAAAACCGGAGTCCTCTACTCCCTGGGGCGTATCTTCCCGAGGCGGAGCGGCATCAGCCGGCGCAACCCGAGATGCTTCCGTGCGGCAAGCAGTTGTCGGGGTTGTTCCCGCTGATGGAAGTGGACGCAAGCGACACCACACCGCCGACGTTAAATATTCCACCTCCACCCAAGGCGGCGCTGTTGGCGGTCACCTGGCTGTGATTCAGCGTAAGCATGCCCCCTGGCAGTGGCATCTTGGGCGAAGGCAACCCATTAGCGATTCCACCTCCGACACCACCCGCGCTGTTGCTGTTCACTTGGCTGTTGTTGATCGTGAGGACGCCACTGTTCGTTGCGCCGGTGAGGGCGCCGATGTCGGCGTTGAAGATTCCACCGCCCGAGGCGACACCGCCCGTCCCGGTGGCCATGTTGCCATTCACCTCGGACTTGTTGATGGTCATCGACCCGTGGTTCACAATGCCGGCACCGCTGGTGGTGGTCGCCGTGTTGTCATCGACCTCGGTGCTGTTCAGGACAGCGTTGCCGCCATTGGCGATGCCACCCGCCGCGATCGGAGGGCCCCCTCCCGGTAGTGGGACGAGCGCGGTCGCCGTGTTCCCGTTCACCTGGCTCTTGTTGAGGGTGAGCTGGGCGGTACCGGGGGGTGGACCGCCAGGACCACCACCCGCGCCGTTGCCGCTGGAGATGCCGCCACCGTTCAAGGCGCTGTTCTCGTTCACTTGGCTGCTGTTGAGCGTGACCACGCCGGCGAGGTTCTGGATGCCGCCGCCGCCGGCGTTGGGTGCGGTGTTCTCGTTCACCTGGCTGTTGTTGAGGGTGAGCGAGCTGGTGGGACCGGGCGCACCGACGTAATTGCCGCTGGCGATGCCGCCGCCGGCCGGGCCGCCGGCGAAGTTGTCCGTCACTTGGCTGCTATTGAGCGTGGCCGTGCCCTGGACGTTGACGATGCCACCACCGACGCCATCGCCGTTGCCGGTCCCTGGGCTGTTGTTCTCGGTCACCTGGCTGTTGTTGAGGGTGAGCGTGCCGGTGCCGTTGGGACCGAAGGTGCCGCTGGCGATGCCGCCGCCGGCCGTCACGGCGGAGTTGCCCGTCACCAAGCTGTGATTCAGCGTGACCCTGCCGCCGCTGTTGAAGATGCCTCCGCCGAAGTCGAGGGCGGACCCACCGGTGATGGTTACGTTTTGAAGCGTGAGGCTCCCACCCGGGCCGTCGACTTCGAAGATACGGAAGTCCGTGCTGTTCCCGCTGATCGTGGCGCCGTTACCGTTCACGGCGATCCCCGTCGTGACCACGGGCAGGCCGTCTTCGGAGGTAAGCGATATGGGAGAGGTGAGCGTGTAGTTGCACCCCGGGGTCAGGTTGATGGACCCGCCGCCGCTGATAGCGGCGATGAGTGCCGAGGTCGCGCAGGGCACAGACCCGCGTGGGGAGGCGTAGGCGGCCGTGGCCGGGGCGACCGTTAGGACCAAGAGCGCTGCACCGGTCCCGAACACCAACTTCACGAGCTTGGTCATCTTCATCTGTGCCCTCCGGGAGACGAAAGTTCCGGGCACACTGTCATCGTCTCGGAGGCAAGTCAACGGCTTGTCACTGGAATTGGGAGACCATTGAGCATTCGAATTGGGGAGCCATTGAGCAGATCATTGTCCTTCACGTTCTCAATGGCAGGACATCACCCCGGACAGGCTGAGGGGGTCCCCCCCTGGAGGACCCCCTCAGCCTGGCTAGCTGCTTCGGCACGGTCCTTTCGGATCGCCTCCGCCAGGCCCGAAGCAGTGTCACAGCCGATCTGTTGTGCGTCGTCCTAGGAGACGGCCGAGAGGCCAGACTGCGACGGATGCGCCCAGTAGGAGCGCGCCCTAGGCGTCGGGATCACCGGTGGCGGTTCGAGTACCGCGTCATCGGACGTGCCCATGAAGACGTCGGGCGGCTTCGGGTTGGTGAGGAGGTGAAGTCTCCTCGTCTGTCGCTTTGATCCCTTCATGTTCCCCCCTGGGTTCATGGCTTCGCTAGAACCCAGACCTCGCTAGTTCTCTTCAATGGCGATTTGGGTTCGTTTCTTAGTTTCCACTGCTCTCGTCGGCTCCATCACTCTCAGTGTCAATTGTACGTAGTTGAAGACGCCGATACTCCGCAAGGAGTCGCTGCAAATTCCGGGTTGACTGGGTGCCGATCACGCCTAGCTTGGCAAGTTCTCGAACGATGCCTTCAGCACCCCCGCCCTCGTCCCATTGGGCTGTGACGGCGAGCTGCTCCTCAAGTTCGGCGAGTTGCGCGCGGGCCCAGTCTTGTGCTGCCTGGACGTCCTCGCCGAAGTGGTGGGTGATGGTCACTTGCAACGCTTGCGGCGGGTACATAGACCCTGTGTGTGGACGTGACGGCTTGGACCAAGGATCAGTGCGGCTGTTGATGAAGTCCACCAATTTGTATCGCCAACTGCCGGGGCTCTCGCGGTCGGGGTTGTCGAGGTAATCGACAAGATCCGCGGCTGTCGCCACCTGTTGCTTCAAGTCGTCGTACTCGCGCGACGTCAGGGCTCCCGCCGCGCTGAGAACGGTGCCTTCGACGCGTTCGAGCCGGACCCCTCGGAGCAGTTCGCTTGCAATGCGGCCAGCAAACTGCTTCTCAAGTGAATCGCGAGGCTCAAGGTCTGATGTGATCGCGGCCACGAACTCATGGACCTCCTCGGGGTCTTCGGCGAATGGACCGCGCTGGATCGGCTGAGGTTTCTGTTGGTACAGACCGTGGGTTGTGGCGTTCTTCGAGCTGAGTGTCTTGCCTTCAGGGGTCTTCGGGCCAGTTGACCTCGTGGCGTTGGCGGCATTTGAAGCACGCTTGCGCTCGCTGGTCTTCCTGGTCCTCGGCACCTCATCTACCGAAGCCGGCGGAGAAGTGGGTTGAGCACCTACCGTCGCGTCGGGATCAAAGTTCGGGTCGACGATGTAATCAAGCGGGACGCTTTCCAATCGAGGGCCTCCTTGTTCACATTTTTCGGCTTCAGGAGGATTAATCGGACGATGCGGCCCTCAACCTCTGGGTGCTGGCAACATTTCTTCTTTACAGCTACTCACGGCGTGCGATTCACCACGGACCGTCACTATTCGCCCAGTTCGAGCTTGAAGAGCAGGTGGACATCCACGTCGTCCAGGACCTGCCCGGCCATTCCAACATCGCCACCACGACGCGGTACCTGCATCTCTCAGACACCGATCTGGCCGACGCCGTCGACCGGGCGTTCCCGGAGACCAGTAGCGAAATAGCGAACTGGGCGGTAGACCTGAACGGCGTTGAGGAGGCTTCCTACCGGTTCCGTCGGATTTCGGGGTACATACCCAACTGCAACTCCAACGCCTGCAGGTAGACGCGGTCGCCCCTCGACAGCGCCACGTCCTCTCCTTCTTCGCCGTGAAGCAGGAAGTCGGCGTCTTGCTCCAAGTCCTCCAGGTCACCGGTGCCGTAAGCGACCACGAACGCCGGGACCAGGCTGTACCAGTCTGCCCAGTCCTCCATCCATGATGTAGAGGGTGTAATGGGGTCAAGTCCTGAGCGTCCTGTAAATCGTCGGCGTCCCGCGCCTCATGCCGCTGTGCGCTCGGTGGTTCTCCTTCTTCTTGGGGTTGCATGATCTTCGGCGGGCGGGGGGTCGAGGCCGAGCTCGGC
>JBEKJK010000006.1:0-133234 GCA_050011255.1 Acidimicrobiales bacterium | reverse complement strand
TCGGGTTCCGCAACTTCGAGAACTACCGGATACGGGCGCTGCTCTACGCCGGCAAGCCGAACTGGCGGGTGCTCGGTTCGATCGTGGTCCGATGAGGTGCCCGGACCCCGTCAGATTCCGAAGAGCCTCTTTCGTAGAGCGTCGCGTGCTTCAACCGCCCAGACGCGCAGCTCTGCCTTGTCACGTCTTTACCAAGACCTTGGCGCCGGAGTCCCGGGGCTGCTGAGGGTCTTCTAGCACCCTTCGAGGTTCGAGGACGACGGCTGTGAGTAGTCGGGGTTCCAAATGGCGTCGTCTACCGCAGCCTCTATCTGCTCGTCGTCGGCCATGCGGCCGATGCCCTCGTCGCGGGCGGTGCGCGCCACCGCGATGGCTATGGCGCGCGAGACCGTTCGCAAGTCGCTCAATGCGGGGTACATCGCGCCGATTGCCATGCGATCGGGGCTCAGGAGACCGGCGAGAGTCGTTGCAGCCACTTGGAACATCCGGTCCGTCACCTCGTGGGCGCAGGACACGATCGTACCGAGCCCGATCCCGGGGAAGATGAAGACGTTGTTGGCTTGCCCGATGACGCGCTCATGCCCGTCGACCTTGACCGGATCGAACGGGCTACCCGTGGCGACCAATGCACGGCCGTCGCTCCAGGCGTACACATCCGACGGTGTTGCCTCGGCCAGGGACGTGGGGTTCGACAGCGGCAGTACCATCGGAGTGGCGACTTTGCTCGCCATCTCCCGAACGGCTGCTTCGGTGATCGCACCGGGAACCGCGCTTGCACCCACCAACACGGTGGGGGCGACGTGGTGGACCACGGTCGTGAGGTCTATGGGATCGGTCGGCTGGAATCCGTAATCCTCGAACTCCTGGCGGGGCAACACGTGCGGACGCTTGTCTTCAGCGATGTGATCGCGGCCTTCGTACAACAGGCCGTGCGAGTCGAGCAGCACCACCGCCCGGCGAACCTCGTGCGCGCTCAGACCGGCATCACGGAGCAAGGCTTCGAAGAGCCGGGCGATGCCGATACCCGATGCGCCGGCACCCAGCAGCACGAGCCTCTGGGCGGACAGCGGTTGGCCCGTGACCCTCAGGGCGGCGAGGATGCCGGCGGAGACCACGGCAGCCGTGCCCTGCACGTCGTCGTTGAAACTCGCCAGCCGGTGCCGGTAGCGATCGAGGAGCCGGATCGCGTTGTGCTGCTTGAAGTCCTCCCACTGTAGGACGGTGTGCGGATAGACCTCGAGCACGGCCTCGACGAACGCCTCGACGAACGCTTCGTAGGCCCCGTCCCGCAGCCGGGGTTTCGGGTAGCCGAGATAGCGGGGGTCGGCGAGCAGCTGCTCGTTGTCCGTCCCGGCATCCAAGGAGACCGCGAGCGTCTTGTTCGGGTGCAAGCCGGCTCCGGCCGTGTAGAGGGCCAGCTTGCCGATCGGGATGCCCATGCCGCCGGCGCCCTGGTCACCCAGACCGAGGATCCGCTCGTTGTCCGTGGCCACGATCAACCGGACGTCCGGCCGGCCCGTGTTGCGTAGCAGGTCGGGGATGCGGTCCACATCGTCAGGGGTGACCCACAGCCCCTGCTGGCGGCGCATCACCTTGCCGAAGAGCCGGCACACCTGGCCCACCGTGGGTGTGTAGACGATCGGGGCGAGCTCCTCCAGGTTGTCGAGCAGCACCCGGTAGAACAGCGTCTCGTTGCGGTCGTGCAACGCAGCCAGTCCTATGTATTTCTCGAGATCGTCGGCCTTGCGGCGAATCCGCTCCATCTCGATCTCGACCTGTTCCTCGATGGTGAGCACACGCCACGGCAGCAGACCTCGAAGCCCGAACTCGTCGCGTTCCGCCTCGGTGAACGCGGTGTCTTTGTTCAGCGTGGGGTCGGCCAGGAGCTCTGCCCCGCGAGGCGGACCGACTCCCGGGCGTGCAGAGCCGTTGTGCTCCGTCGCACCGGCGTCACCGGATTCCATCCACCTGGGAACACCATCGGACATCGTTGTCCTCCGCTTCGTTGCGATTCTGGCAGTCCTATGTTGCCAGGTTGTCAGCGATCGAGGCGAGTTGGGTAGGGGCTAAGGACCCGGTGTCGTCGTTGTGAAGATCTTTCAGGGCTTCCCCAGACCATCACGCATCGGTGGGTATGGACGTGCCTGCTCCCACCGGACTCCCAGGTCCGAGTCCTGGGGACAGCTGAGGATCAGGCTGCGGAGAATGGCCGGCCCGGTGTCGACTCAGGCTTCGGAGGATGGCCGGGCCGGCGCCCACTCAGGCGGCGGGTGGGGCGCCTTGTGGCTCGGCGAGGCTGTTGACCAGCCGAGCGAGCAGGGACGAGATCGTGGCGTAGGCGGCCCGGTGCAGCACCAGCCTGTCGAGTCGCTTGCCGAGGGCGCCCAGTGGGGGCCGATAACTGCCGACCAGCGTCAGTCGGCTGTTCTCCGGTCCGTCAGGCGTCAACTCGAGGTTGCCGTCGAACTCGGGGAACAGGCCGCTGCCCGGACCGGTGGGCATCCAACGGACCGGGATCACCAGCGTGTCTCCACGCGGATATGGCGCCAGGGTTTTGATCCGGACCTGCTTCGCCAGGCGAGGCTGATCCCTGAATGGGCCCAGCCTCGTCAAGAGCAGGGTTCCCTGCTCGTATGCGTCCGAAGAGGAATGCTCGACGAATCCGGAGATCAGCCCGAATTGAAGACGCTCGCGTGCCGCCCCGAACGGAGCGGTGACGCTGAGCTCCTCGCTGATGAACATGTGCTCCATTTCGGCACGCTCGACAGGTGCTGGGTAGAGTCGAACGGCCCGTACCGCCCGGCGACATCTCGGGGCGTGCCGGGAGTCCTCGAGTGCCGTCGGTCAGCGCCTCGGGCACGCCGTCGAGACTCCGGGAGCGCTCGTGTGGCCGTTTTCGGTCGGTACGACCGTGACAGAGACGCCGGGACTTCTCGGAGTCGGCACGATCTGGAGCAATCCGGCTCCGGGGGAGGAGACGACGTGCCCGCCGTGGACCGTCGCGCTGTAGCCGCGAGGGTATTGGAGGGCCGGGACGATGACGGTCGTGCAGTCGGCGGACCCGGACCCGAACCGATGGCCGTCGGGCGCTCTCGTCGAATACGCCAGCTGAAACTCATGGTTCGATGGTTCGTAGTTGTACGAGATTGGCGTCCCGGCGACTGTACGCGGATAGGGCTCGACGAGAGTCTCGAGTTTGGCCGTGTCGACGTTCCTTGCGGTGGCAGGAAGGCGAGGGTCATGGACCAGTTCCTCGTTGGTCGGGGGGATCGAACCCGTCGGGTCATCGCATCCGCAGTATGCCCACTCCGTCCACGAGAGCTGGTGCAGGTCTGCTATACTAACCACACGTCCCACGTCCTGCTCGTCTGCTGACGCCCCGAACTCCGTCATCACCAGTGTGTCTCGCGTCGACTGCGAGCGCGCCAAAGCGTTCTGGACGGTCTTGATTTCCGATGCGGCGCACGACGTCTCGTTCTGGGTGGTGACCTGAAGGCAGTAGTCGTGGAACGACATGCCTACTTTGGCGTCCCCGAGGCGCGGCAACTGGGTGGGTGCACCGAAGTTGAAAGTCACATAGGGTTCGTAGAAGATCACGTGCCGTCGGTCCACCGAACGGATTGCAGCGATCACCCGCCCGTAGAAGCTTGCGAGCTCGACGTCGCCGGCCCCGGCCGGCCAGGGCTCGTTGAAGAGGTCGTAACCGACGACGAAGGGCTCCTTTGCAAAGCGTCTGGCCACGTACCGCCACGCGCTTGCGTAACGTTCCTGCAGGCCGACGCCACCCGGCCCCTTTCGATCGGACCAGAAGTTGTCGAAGGCAGCGTTCAGCGCCGGGCTCTCGGTGTAGCCAAGGGGAAAGACGTACCGTCTTTCGGGTAGGCCGTTGGTCTGCACCGACCATGATGGAAAACCCTCGCCTCCAAACGCCTCGCTCATCTGATCCTGGTGGAAGTCCAGAAGCGTGTAGACGCCGTGCCGGGCGAGGGTCGACACGGTCGCCGCGATCGAGTCGAGGTAATGGCCGTCGAACACACCTGGCTTCGGCTCAACGGCCGAGTAGATGACGCCGAGCCTCACTAGATCGAGCCCGTAATCGGACAGAGAGCGCGCCGCGATCTCCCCGAAGCCGGTGGCCGCGGGAGTGTACGGCGGTCGTTTGTACACCATGTTCATGCCGTGCAGGATTACGACGTCGCCCTTGGCGTCCGTCAGCCACCGACCTGAGTGACCGACGTATGCGTTGGCGTTGGCGTCGGCGTCTGTATTGCCCGTGCCCTCGTTGCGCGTGTTGGGCGACGTCGTGCTGCAGGAGGAGAGCAGTGTGGCAGCGCACAGCACGAGGGCGGTGAGTTCGGCCCACCTGAGCGACCACCTCCAAGGGCGTGAGGGTTTCTCGAGCATTGGCTGTCTCCACCGCAGGTGTCGAGAAGATCAATGGCAAGTCCTGACGCTAGCGGCGCCTGTTGGTCCTGAGGGGAATCGACCCTTGTTGTGACAGGTTCCCAAGGAGGCGACGGAAGGGATCACCCGCCTTTGTAGTGTGCGCTTCGGTGAGTGAACGCGCGAGCGAGGAATGAGAGGGCGCGACAGGTGAAGAGCTTCGAATCGTTCGACGGCGTTCGAATCGCCTACGAGGAGTTGGGAGACGGAGACGCCACGCTCTTGCACCATGGCTTCGCGTCTGATTCGAAGATCAACTGGGTGCGTACGGGTGTTGCCCGGGCGATCGTCGATGCAGGGCGGCGGGTGGTGCTCATCGACGCTCGGGGCCACGGGCGCTCGGAGAAGCCTCACGACATAGAGGCGTACCTCGGTGGAGCCATGGAGCACGACGTACAGGCGCTCCTAGACCGTCTCGAGATCGAAGAGGTCTCTGTGGTGGGATATTCGATGGGCTCGTTCGTGGCTGTCCGCCTCGCCGTGTCCGACCCGCGTGTGCACTCACTCGTGCTGGGCGGAACCGGGACTCTCGAGGGTAGTTTCTCGAGCCGAGAGCAGGCGCAGAGCATTGCTGAGGCACTGGAGGCGGATGACAGGTCTGCGATAGCGGACCCGACGGCACTGGCGTTTCGGGACTTTGCCGACGCGACAGGTGCCGACCGCGCGGCACTAGCGGCAATCCAGCGCGCCGGATGTGGGGCTCCCGGTGTGGAGGTGCTCGGCGCCGTCACCGTGCCCACGCTCGTGGTGAACGGGGAGCGTGACGCGCTTATAGGACGACCTGATTCGTTCGCGGGGGCGATCCCTCAGGCCGAGCTCAAACTGGTTCCCGGGGACCACGTCTCGGCGGTCGTGAGGCGGGAGTTCCGGCAAGCGATCGTGAGGTTCTTGTCGGAGCACTGAACGTGCGTTTCATCATCGCGCTCTCGCTCATTGCGGTGGCCCGGTGCCGAGCGTGACCGTCGTGGTCTGCTGTTGTCCCGACGTGTCGACGTACTGTACCGGCACCGAAGCGTCGGGTTTCTCGACGACCATGATGCTGGTGAGCGCATTGGCGGAGGTCACGCTCTGACCGTCGACCGACGTGATGGTGTCACCGGGTACCAGCCCAGCCTGCGACGCCGGGCTACCGGACCCCACCTCTGTGATGTAGGCGCCCGAGGTGGAGGAGCTCGACCCGTTTCCATTGCCCGACCCGAGCCCGCCGAAGCCGCCGAGGCCCAGGCCGTTACCGCTTACGGACTGGACGACCACCCCGAGGAAAGCGGTCGGACCTACATGTACCGTCGCCGACGCGGATCCTGCCTTGATCAGTTTCGCGGTGCTCAGCGCCCGGTCGATGGGGATTGCGAAGCCACTGGTGCTGGGGGACTGGAACTGGAATCCTCCCGAGCCAGCGGTGTCCATGCCGATGACCTGTCCGGAGCTGTTCACGAGTGGTCCCCCCGAGTCACCCGAGATGATGTTGGCGTTGGTCTGTATCAGACCGTTCAACTGCTCCGATGTCCCGTCGATCTCGTCGCTGGCGGTGATGGACTGGTTGATCGCTGTCACCGAGCCGCCGGCGTAGCTGGGCGTGCCGCCGGCGCCGTTCGCGTTGCCGATGGCGACGACGCCTTCACCGACGCTCACCTTCGACGAGTCGCCGAGGCTTACCGTCTGCAGTCCGGAAGCGCCGACGAGCTGGAGGATTGCTATGTCCTCGGAGCGGTCGTAACCGAGCACCGTGGCGTCGTAGGTCTTGCCGTTCCCGACGTCGGTGACGCTTATCTTGGTCGCGCCTTCGACGACGTGGTTGTTGGTCAAGACCTCGCCGGCGGGTGTGAGCACCATGCCGGTACCGGCCCCCTGTACCCCGTCGTAGCTGATCGATGTGTTGACGTCCACCAGGCCAGGGTCGACGTTGTGGGCGATGGACGCCGCGTCGGAAGGACTGCCCGATGCCGAAGAGCCCTGTCCAGAGCCTGAATTCCCTGAACCGAACGGGTTCGAGCCTTCCCCGGAGTTACCGAGCGGAGAGCTGGCGCTCGGCGTTGCACCCGACGTGGTCGATGTGTTGTGCCACAGCGCATGCCCGATCAGGACCCCCGCGGCGGCGGCGAGCGCGACACCCGCGGTCACGATCATCGTGAGGATCGTCATCCCGAGGCGCCGAGGCGCCTTGGACGCTGCGGTAGGCCAGGCCCAGGTCGCGCCACTCTCGGGCCACGTGGCATTCCCCGGATAGCCGGGCCCGCCATGGTAGGGAGGCGACACGCCGTATCCGAAGGCGCCGTACGGGGGCACGGCGCCAGGAGGAGGTGGGCCCGGTGGAACCGCTCCCGGCGGGGGGGAACCGGGAGCGGTTCCGGGCGGTGGGGCGAACGCATAAGGAACAGCTCCAGGCGGCTGGATGGAGCCCGGTGGGGTCGTCGGCTGGGAAGGGACCTCGGCTGTGGGCTGGGAAGGGACCTCGGCTGTGGGCTGGGAAGGGACCTCGGCTGTGGGCTGGGAAGGGACCTCGGCAGTGGGTTCGGGCGTCATGTCGGCCGACTGGTAGCCGGGCGTGACCGGGTCGCTCGTGGAGGTCTCAGGCGCAGAAGCTGCCGGCTCGGAGTCGACGTCTTCGGAGCTGGGCGGCACGCGGTGACCGGAAGGCGGCTCCTGTGCGGGATTCGTGCCAGTGGGTTCGTCCATGTCTCGCATCTCCTGGTCTCCTCGATGATCTCGCGCCACAACCGTGGATCTCATCGGCGCGGGCCCTCGGCCGAGTCAGCCGGCGCCGATCTGTCGCCACCAGCATGTCCGGCGAGCCTTGGAGCAAACTGAGGGATTCCTTTGCGTTTTCCATGAATGCCACGAGGGACTAAGCGCTACGACGCCGTCGTTCGGCAAGTGCCCCGCCGATCGCTCTCGGGGCGGGAGGTCACATCAACTCGGCGAGCGGCGTGTACAGGAGATCGTGTGCCTCTGCCACCCGCTCGTGGGTGACCCTTCCCTCGGCGACGTTGACACCTCTGGCCAGGGCGACATCGCGTCGCAGCGCTTCGTGCCACCCGAGGGAGGCGATCTCGAGTATGTAGGGCAACGTCACGTTTGACAACGCGTGAGTGGAGCTGTGAGGGACCGCGCCGGGCATGTTGGCCACGCAATAGAAGAGGGAGCCGTTTGCCTCGAAAGTGGGGTGCGAGTGTGTCGTGGGCCTGGTCGATTCGAAACAGCCGCCTTGATCGACCGAGATGTCCACCAGGATGGACCCCGGGCGCATACGCGCCACCAGGTCGTCCGAGACGAGCTTCGGCGCCCGGGCTCCCACCACCAGTACCGCACCGATCACGATGTCGGCCTCGAGGCACTCCTCTTCAATGGCGTGAGCACTCGAGGCTACGGTCTCGAGTACTCCGTGGAAATGGTGGTCGACTTGACGTAGCCGTTCGATGTTGCGGTCGAGGATGTGCACGTCGGAGCGGAGGCCCACGGCAAGGGTCGCCGCAGCCACCCCGGCGATGCCGGCGCCGAGGATGACCACCTTGGCAGATCGCACGCCAGGGATGCCGCAGACGAGCACCCCACGTCCGGCACCGGGCCGCATCAGGTGATGGGCTCCCACGATCGGCGCCATGCGACCCGCGACCTCGCTCATCGGGGTAAGCAGGGGCAAAGAGCCGTCGGGGAGCTGCACGGTCTCGTAGGCAATCGCGGTATTGCCGGCGGCGACGAGGGCATCGGTGCGCTCGAGCGATGCAGCGAGGTGCAAGAAGCTGAAGAGGACCTGGTTCGAGCGCAGGCCCAGGCGCGGATGTTCCTCGGGCACGGGTTCTTTGACCTTCAACACGAGATCTGCGGTGGCCCAGACGTCGTCGGGTTCGGCGAGAACCTCCGCCCCGGCACGGACAAAATCCTCATCCGGGATGGAGGATCCCGTGCCCGCTCCTTTCTCGACGTACACGGTGTGACCGACCGATGTGAGCTCGCGCACGCCGGCCGGGGTGATCGCCACCCGGTACTCGTCCTGCATGCGCTCCTTCGGAACGCCGACGATCATCGACCCCACCCTTCGGCTCTATTCTCGACGGCTCGCTCGAACTCCTCGGCAAGGGCGAATCACCTCGTCACCCCGACAGGTAGCGACCGAAGAACTCCCAGATCCTTCTCCAACCTTCCCGGGCTGCATCGACCCGGTAGCTGGGACGGTCCGTCGCGAAGAAGGCGTGCCCGGCCCCCTCGTAGGTGTGGAATTCGAAGGTCTTGCCGTGTCGCGCGAGAACCTTCTCGAGCTCTGCCGTCTCCTCGGGTGAGGGGTGCTGGTCCTCGGAGCCGAACAGTCCGAGCAGGGGACAAGAGAGATTCTCCGCCATGGGGAGGATCGGGCCGGCCTTCAGCCCGGCCAGCTCTTTGGGCGGTGCGCTTACGACGAAGGCACCGTAACAATCGACGGCGGCGTCGAGCTTGAGGCTGCACGCGGACAAGAAGGACTGTCTGCCGCCCGAGCAATAGCCGATCGTGCTTACCTTGCCGTTCGATCGATCCAGAGACTTGAGGAACCTCGCCGCCCCGTCGACGTCACCCAAGAGGCGCTCGTCGGGAACACCACCCGCGGCCCGGACAGCGGCGGCGGTGTCCTCGGGACCCGATCCCGAGGCCTCGCGTGAATACAGGTTCGGGCAGATCGCCAGGTACCCGTGAGCCGCGAAATTGCGCGTGATCTCCTTCGTCCCGTCGTCGTAACCGGGCATGTGGTGGATCACGACCACCCCGCCGTGTCGCCCTTCATCGAGCGGTTGGGATAGGTAGGCTTCGACCCCGTCGCCTCCGTGGCCCGTGATCGTGATCGTCTCGGCTCGCAGGTCGCCTGTCACGAGGCGTCTCCTTCGCTGTCTGGGATTGTTCGGCAAGATACCGGGCGCTGTAGAGGCCGACATCCCGATCTGCTGCCACGGTAGCCGTGGCATGGTGGGCCCATGTGGACCGCCCTTTCCTGCTGGGCGCTGGGCTTCAGGTTCTGTCCCAAATTGCCGATGTCAGCCCACATAGCCAGAAAGGGGTCCAGTCGTGCGTTCTGAAGCTGCAGCACAGCCGACGTTCACGTACCAGGGCCAGCGCTTCTTGTGGGGCTACAGCCCCGACCGCCAGATCTGCGGGCTTTGGGAGGTAGGCGACCCCGAGGGCGCGGCGCACCAGACGTGGCCGATCTCCGAGCACGCGGCCGCTTGGAGGGTGTTCCGATCGCTCGAGCCCTTTGCGGCGTGCATCCAGCCGGCCGACGCATCATCAAAGCAAGAGGCCGGACAGGGCGCAGCGCCCGAGGTCCTCGCCGACGGCCCCGATGCCGGCAGGTCCAAGTCGCGTCGGCGCCGGCTCGCCCTCGCCGCGTCACTGCTGGTCGTCGTGGCGGCAGGAGCGGTATTCGCGGTGAGGACCGTAGGGTCCAAGGCGGCCGTGAGCCCCGCGAAGGCAGTGCTCACCGCGGCCAGCACCACCCAGCATCTTCACAGTGCGCAGATGTCGATGACAGAGACCATCACAGGTATTTCGGGAGCTGGCGCCATCACGGTGACTGGGAGTGGCGGTGTGGATTTCTCCACGCGCGACGTCAGCCTCACGATGAGCGTCCAGGGCGAGCACCTCTCGGTCCTGAGCTCTGACGGTAACGTCTTCGTGGGCGTTCCCCAGATCTCGCAGCTGCTCCCCGGCAAGAGCTGGGTCTCTGTGCCGGTGGGCAACACGAGCTCAGCGGCCGGAAGCTCTCTGAGCAGCAGCGACCCGACACAGATGCTCCAGTTGCTCGCGGCTCGGGGCAACACGGTCAGCTCGATCGGGTCTTCGACGATCGACGGTGTGCCGGTCGAGGGTTACGCCGTCCTGATCAACAAGACCGCCGCGGGGGCTCAACTATCGAGCTCCGGGCTGCCGCCGTCGGCCGTGCAGGCGGGAGAGCGCGTTCTCGAGATGGCAGGGCCGATCGTGTACAAGGTGTACGTGGACTCCGACAGCCAACTGCGGGCGATCAACTTCTCGATGGCGGTCCCCGGGGTTTCCGGTGCTTCGCTCCACGCCGGGATCACGTTGAGCGACTTCGGTTTCCCGGTGTCGTTGACCGCGCCGCCGGCGTCGGAGGTGGCGAGCTACGCGCAGTTCCTCTATGCGACCGTGGCGGCCGGCGGTTCCGCGCCCTTCTAAGGGCTTCGCGACGACGACGCGCCCTGGACAGCGATTCAGGTTCCGGACACTGCGCGCCTGATCACGTTTCGCGGGCGATCAGGTCCTGCTCGGCAGGCACTCGGGTCCGGCCAGGCGCCTTCCTGCTCTGACCAGGAGCCCACCCGCCCAGGCGCTCCGTGGACGCCGCTGTCGCAGAGCGGCGCGAGCTTCTTGCAAGAGCTCTCGGATCCCACCCGCCTGGCGATACTCGACGCCCTGTGCAGTGGGCCCCGAACCGTGACGGAGATCGCGGGAATGATCGCCGATCTGCTCGAGCACCTGGGAGGGATCCTCTCGCCTCCAGATCGCTGATCGCCCGGATCCTGTGGTGGCAGCCTTCGAGCGTGGCATTAGCGTCGATCCGAGTGGGCGAGGCTCTGACCGGTGGCGAAGCACCCGAGCACCTGGCGCGGTCTTCAGAGGTGCTGGATCGCAAAGCCCTGGGGATAGAGGTCTGGCTCGTACTAGGGCTCTCCCTCGGTGCTTCGGCTCTCTATGCCGTGCTGGACCTGTTCCGCTCGCTCAGCGCGAGCGCTCCGCTGCGGGCGCAGAAGGCGGTGATCAACTCGTCTGCCGCACCGGGCCATTCCGTACTCGACCTCGCATACCAGTTGGCGGGGATCGCCGTTGCGATGGTGCCGGTCGCTCTCGTCGTCTACCTGCTGGTGAGGTCGGGCGAGTCGGTCTCGAGCATCGGCCTCGACACGACCCGGCTCGGGAGGGAAACGGCGTGGGGTGTCGTTCTTGGCGTGGTTGTAGGCGGTGCGGGTCTCGGGCTCTACCTCGGCGCGTACCACGCAGGGCTGAACGTGCGCGTGGTGCCGACGAACCTGCCCGCCACGTGGTGGCGCATACCGGTGCTCGTTCTCGCGGCTGTGCAGAACGGGGTGCTGGAGGAGGTGGTGGTCTGCGGCTACCTGCTTCATCGGCTTCGCCAGCTCCGATGGAATGACGATCGATCCCTTGTGGCGAGCGCGGCGCTTCGCGGTGCGTACCACCTCTACCAAGGTTTCGGTGGGTTCCTCGGCAACGCCGCGATGGGCCTTCTGTTCGGCCGCCTCTACCAACGCCGGGGGCGGCTGATGCGGTTGGTCTTGGCCCATAGCCTCATCGACGCGGGCGCCTTCGTTGGTTATGTGGTGTTGCGCAGCCGATTGTCCTGGCTGCCTTGAGACGATGTGGTGGCGAGGGGAGGAGGTACCTCGGGCGAGATGATCATCTGACGGAGTCGCCTCTCGGACCGCGTGCCGCGAGCAAAGACCAAGGCGAGGACGAGGCCGGCGGTGACCGCGGTCCACCAGGTCCATCGACCGCGCCACGAGGCTTGCGAGACGAAGGTGAGAGCAGAGGCCGTTGCGGTTGCAGGGATGAGGCGCGACCAATGACGAACCGCCGCCACGAGGGCCATCGCCAGCACGGGCCACACGTAGTAGGCGACCATCACAGACTCGAACACGCAACGAAGTGCCAACGCGACCGCCATCCACCAGAGCAGCTCAGTGAGCTTCACGGAGGACCATTCGGTCGTGCGTAGCTCACCTCCCCACCGACGCTCGACCATGAGCGCACACGCGCAGGCGAGGACTACTGCGATCCCCCTACCCGGACCGGCGGCAACCGCCCCGTGGCTCATATGAGGCGCGAGGGCGATCCACGGCGTCGGGTGGTCGATCACCGGCCAATTGGGCTGGTCGGCCACCGCTGTCAAGGTGGCTCGCCAGTTCGCCGCGAGTGCGACGACGAGAAGCGCGGCGCCTGGCGCGGCCGCCCTCGTCAGATATCCGGTGACCCGCCTCGGCTCGAGCATGACCACGAGGACGGGGACGGCAAGAAGAACGAGCGGTTGGACCGCGACGGCAACTCCGAGGAGAAATGCAGAGCGCTCGGTTCTCGAGTCGGCCAGTGCCAGGACGCCGTACATGAGCAAGGCGACTGCCACGGCATCCTCCGGATGTCCCCAGCGAACGGAGACGCTCCACAGTGTGACCCCTCCTCCCGTTGCAAGGAGCATTCGCTTCGGTCGAGATGCCCCCAGGCGTTCGGCGATCGAATCGGCGGCGAACAGCGCCGTAGCAGAGAGGGCGATCTCGTACGGCCCCGCGACGAGCCACGAGGCCGGGTGGGTGTCGTGCACGCCGGGGACATCGAAGCCGAGTCCCGCTGCATCGATCAACGCGGCGATCGGAACCAGGGCCACGGCAGCGCCCGGCAACGCCACCAACCCGGTCGGGGGTGTGTAAAGGCCTCCTATGTGCAGATGCAACAGGCGTTGTGCTGCGATCATCGTCCCCCAAAGGTCGTCGGGCAGCTGCCACGCGGGCTTTCCGGCGAGGTGGGGGCCCCACCAAGTCGAAGACGCCATCCCGACAGCTATCAGGATGACGGTGGTGAGTAACGGGAAGACCCTCTTGAGCATCCAGGGCGTCGAGGTGCCCACTTCACGACCTTAGAAGCCCGCACGGGCCGTCCCAGGGGCAGCCGGATCACCCGCGGGGCGTCGCGGTTCTCGAACCGTGAATCGGGAGGTCGAAGGTGTTGACGCGGTGACATCTTCGGCGGACAATGGAAGTGAGCCGGTTCGTTCATCCGGCGAAGGAAGTCGGAAGGAGCTTGACGATGCATTCGACGAGCTCGGAACAGGAGGGTGGTCCGCCGCGTTAGTCAGGCTCCGCGTGCCGCCGGATTTCGGGGGCCGCGGAGCATCCAGATCTACCGCCCGGGCCCAGCCCACAACAAGGCCGTGGAGGTGCCAGTCATGCGCTGGCTGACCGACAAGACGGTCTCCGCCCGAGGGCATTGCGTGGCTTGAGGGGCGGTTGGAGACAACTTCATAGATGTCTGTTCGTGAAGCCGGCCGAAAGGCCGGCTTCACTCGTGGGCGGGCGTCGTCCGCTTGACACGTCAGCTCCCCCTCTGGACCTCGCGCTCAGCTCGGAGCCCCGTCACTCGGGCTGCTTCGCTTGCGGCTCGCCACCAAGGCCCAGCCGACCATGACCGCCAAGACTGCGAGCGCGCAGGCGGAGAGAGCCCAGCCGACGGTCCAGTCGGGCGGCTTATAGGTCCAGGTGAGCTCGCCGCGGCCGGCGGGCACGTCCACGCCCTGGACCAGGCCGACCCGGCGCACCCGGAGCGCCACGTTCGGGCCGGTGTCCGGGTGCCACGTTGCGGTCCAGCCCGGGATCGCCGCCTGGGCCCTTATCACCTCTACGCCGTCGGGAGACGAGACGGTGGCGGCCGAAGGTGCAGACGCCGGTCCTGCCGTCGCGTGAACCGACGCGCGTGGGGAGCCCCGCAGCGTCAAAGCCGGACGCGCGAAGCGGTCCGCGAAGACGGCAAATGATCCATCGAGGCCCCGAAAGGTCCAACGGGGAGGCGAGATCGCGCCCTGAAGCTGCCCGTCGGCGTTGTAGTACGTTCCGTCCGCGCTCGTGACCGAAGGCGAGCCGAGTCCGATCCTCGTCGAGCCTGCCTCGGCTACG
The DNA here is from genome assembly GCA_050011255.1 of Acidimicrobiales bacterium. Lineage (GTDB taxonomy): Bacteria > Actinomycetota > Acidimicrobiia > Acidimicrobiales > UBA8190 > Bog-564. The sequence goes on along the minus strand of JBEKJK010000006.1, from coordinate 119,132 downwards.
AGAGCAATGGCTCCTTCGGGACGATCGAGCGCGACCCGAAGAAGGTGCGGACCCACGAGGGTCGCCGCAGGTGCCCACAACGTGTCGCCGGTGGACGTGACCAGTCCGAAGCGTAGGCCTCGGCTGACGTCGCGGCTGGCGTTCACGTCCAGTACCACGACGCTCGTGACGGCCAGGTCCTCGCCGAAGTACCACGTCGTGCGCTCACCAGGCGCGAGCGTCCGCTCGCCCGCTGTCGGATCGGGTGCCGCCGCGTCGGACTCGGGGGAGACGAGGAAGTAATCGCGCGGTGCGAAAAGGACCGTGGTGTCGAGCTGGTCGAGCGTCCCATCTCCGATGGCACCCGGGCTGAGGATGTCCTGCCCGAGGCCGGTCGGCTGGTGCGATCCCGTGCCAGAGGCATAGGTGCCGTCGACGATCGAGCTGTAGCCCTGCACGGCTGCCACACCGTGGACGACGTTCAGGTCTGGTGCACCGATGACGGTGAGCCCGTTGGAGTCGATCAGGTCGGGGTCATATACGGCGAAGCGCCCGGAACCTGCGAAGGCCGCCGCTGAGATGGTGGTCCGGGGACTGGGGACGGACGCCCCAGGACTGATGGTGTGGACGGTTGCGTTGGTGGGGGAACCTCCGCCGAAGTTGAAGCTCAGAAAGACCACCGCCATCAACGTAAAGGTGACGACATCGAGGACCACGAAGCCGACAAGTGTCTGCGTGAGTCGACGAGGTCCAAGTCGGTGTCCTGCGAGGACAAGAGCGACGGCGCCGAGACCGAGGACTCCGAACGGCAAGAACCACAACCGCAGGCCCCCGTCTTCGGTAGCTGAACGAAGGCTTACGCCCAGCCACTGCAGGAGTCCCGCTCCCCAGGCGAATCCGACTGCGACCGTCGCGACTGCCATCAACCCCGGTATCGTCCCGAGGATTCGGGACCGCCGCGCGTAGACCGACTCATCTTGCTCGGCCGCGGATGTCGGTGCTGTCTCTGGCACGGGGGACGTATCAGTTGCCGTCGCTAGTGCAGGTCGAGTCCGAAGCGGCGATCGTGCCCGGACACCGGCCAGCCAGGTGTCGGACCAGTAGGCGAGCAGGAAGGCAAAACCCATGTCCGCGATGAGGATGTTGCGGCTCTGCAGTCGCTGTCCGCCGAAGAACGGCACCTGGATCAGCAAGTGCCATAGGGGAGTGTTCCCCCCGAGGGCCAGGACGATCCCGACGAGCGCCATCACGTGCCAGATCAGCCATTCGGGCAACGGTCGTCGAAATCGCAGCCGGCCGAGAAGGGCGAACGACGCAACGAGCGGCATGAGACCGACATAGCCGGTCACCTCGGTGAGGTTGTAACTGGCCAAGAAGGCAGGCTGTCCGAACGATCCCGACCCGCCCAGGAGGTCGGGTACGAGCATCAGCAGGAGCCACCTGTTGGCTAGCGAACCGGAGGTGAACAAGTACGCGTTGCTCACTGCACGCTGAGACGTTCTCACGGCCTCTACTCCAGGTAGCCACTGGATGGCGCCGAGTCCTGCTGCGATCAACGCGCCCGCCACCGTCCACCCGAGATACGGTGCGGCACCGCGTCCGAGACGAAACGCCCGCCACAGCGCGTAAATGAGGACGATCACACCGAAATCCGCGACAGCACGCGGTTCGCCGGCAAGGATGGCCATGGCCCCGGCCGCACCGAGAAGAGCCGTCCAGCCGAGCCGTGAGCGGCGTGCCGCGCGTCGAGCTTCGGCGGATGTCTCGCTGCCTCCGGCGCATTTGGAGAGCTGCAAGACTGCGAGCAGTGCCACGGGTACCCAGCTCATGCCCGCAACCAGACCGAAATGGACAACCTGGGCTGTCATGGCACCCGCGAAGCTGAACGACAACGCGCCGAGGAAGCTCGGCACCACGGCAAGGCGCGATGCGCGCAGGAACGCGAAACTGCCGATACCTGCGACCCACCACGTCGCGATCAGGTTGAGCGTCCATGCAGCGATACCGGGGAAGATCACGAAGAGCAGAGTGAACGGATATGCGGCTGCGGCGTTCCAACCTCCCAGCAGTGGTGCTCCGCTCCAGATGTAGGGATCGAACAATGGGAGGTGCCCTTGGCGGATCTGGTCGCCCACGAGCACCCGCATCGGGTAGTTCTGTGTGAAGTCGTCACCGGGAATGATCGGGTGACCGACGAGCGCCGGTATTACGAACGCGACCAGCGGGAGCGTCACCAACATTGCGAGAGCCCATCGGTCGGGACGAGAGATTGACCTCAGAGCGGCCTTGACCCGGGAGGTGACCCGGTGCTCGTGGGAGCCTGTGAGCAGCGTCACGGAACAGCAGTCTCGCGGGGCGACCTGGGAGGACGCTGGGACCCAGCGAACCAGGGCCGGCAGCCTCAGAAGCTTGCCGGCAGGAGCGGACTCAGGTTCTCGAAGAACAGGAACAACACCACGAGCAACGGGATGGCTCCGAGAGCGTAGATGACGCCAGGATGACGGCGCGTACGCGCGAGGGCCCACGCCCCGATCCCCACCGCGAGACAGGCTAAGCCCCAGCTGAGCGCGCCGGTCCATCCACCCTGCTCGCCCGCCAGACCCGAGGAAGACAAACGCCGCGGACGCGACCGGGACGGTTGCTCAGGAATGGTCGATGGCGGAGTGTCCACCGAGAGCGATGCTTGTACCACCAGGCGTTGTGAAGCGCTGAAACGCGGGTTGCAAGTGGTGAGCGTCAGTTCGGGTGTGGGAGAAGGTGCGACGACCGCCAAGTCCGACGGGCTTACGACGAGCACGCGGGTGACGTTGTAGCAGAAGCGACCCTGGGTGGTCGTCACGAATATTGGATCGCCCGGTGCCAACTCGTCCAAGTTGTAGAAGGGAGCACCGTAGGTGGTTCGGTGTCCGGCGATCGCCGCGTTTCCGGGCTGTCCTGGAAGAGGTGTACCGGGATAGTGACCTGGACCAAGGTGAAGGTCGGCTGTGGCCGTGCCCTCGACCACGACGTTGTCCGCTGCGATCTTGGGGATCTGAAGTATGCCGATCGGTTGGCCCTCCGCCGGCACGGTGCCCGGCACCGGTGTCTGGGTTCCCGACGTAGGAAGTGTCGTCGTGGTCGACGAACTCGGTGCGGACGTGGTCGAGCAAGACGACCTCGACGACGGTATCGATGACGATGTCGACGACGATGTCGACGACGACCCGCGCCCGTTGACCCCCGCGAGCTCGTGCTGGAATTGCTGGCGCAGCGCGTCCTGGTGCGAGGCTTCGGAGATCCCCGTTCCCCATAAGAGGTAGGCGACGAATAGAAGGACCAGGACGCCGAAACCGATCAGCACGCTGCCCAAGCCGATCAACAGCCGGCGCACCATGCCAGGAGCAGGGGAAACAGAAGAAGATGTCCTGCCCAGGGGCACCGTGTTCACGATCGTCTCCTGATGAACCGGTACCGTCTACTGGGGAGCATCGGGGAGTTCGTCCTTCGATTCCTCAGTGGCCCGGAGACACCGCACCTTCACACGTTCGCGCGCGGTTTGTCGCTGACGGGTCCGGGCCAGTCGGCTCGCCTCCCGGCAGGCGTCACAGCGACATCCACGGTTGTAGGCGCTCTTGGTTCCGTGAGTGGTCATCGTGGTCGCTCTTGTCCCAAGATCGAGTGCCTCGGTGAATCTGTCACTGTGCAGGCTCACGGCGGCGTGTTCATCGTCGACGGGGTGGCCCGTTGCAGTTTTGTGTTGGAAGATCGAATCGTAACGTCGCCCGGGCCGTGTGTCGTTCACGGGGGATCCCTGAGGCGGTGATAGCCTCACCTGCGACGGGCCGTTGGCGCAGTTGGTAGCGCACTTGCATGACGCGCAAGGGGTCAGAGGTTCGAGTCCTCTACGGCCCACCACACTTTTCGTAGACAGTTCGCTGGTCACGTGCGCGTTCGTTCAGGGAGTCCGTAGCGGACTGGACTTGCCGTCGCCGTTGTCGCAGCAATCCTGGCGGCGTGGGCGTTCCTCCCTCGACGCTACCCGGTGCTGGAGGTGGAGCGACTCCGACAGAGCAACCTCACGGCGTCGGAGGCGGAGACGCGCCTCGAGCTGCTCGACACCCAGATCGTCATGGTGAAGGAGGCGGCGACTCTCGTGAAGAAGAAGGGATGGCGAGTTCGAGCCGCCGTCGGCTGTCTGGCCATCGCCGCGGCGCTGATCGTCGCCGGTATACTGACGGCTACGGGAGGTCAGCTCCATGCCTGACGAGAAGGCGCCACAGAGCGCGCCAGCCCCACAACCCTCGAAGAGTCAGCCTGAGCCGCCTCCTTTCCGGCCGAACAAGGATCTCATCGGCTATATCGAGAAGGGCCAGAAGTCGCCTGTTCGGCCGGCGCCGCCTTCGGAGAAGCGATAGTCGTAGCGGCGCACGTCCGCGTCGACATTCAGCTACGGCTGCTGCAGGCCGAGGTGCGCGAAGCGAAGTCGCACGTTATCGAAGTTCGAACACCAGCGACTACGGCCCACTAGCGAAGAGACCTTGTGTCGTTGTTCGAATCGTGAGAGCTTGGTGGACGCGCTCACTTTGGACGGTAGACGTCGCTTCGATGGTCGATGCGGTCGACGTAGACGATGCGCCCGTCCTCGTCGATCCAGTAGATGACGCGGTACGCCCCAACTCGTGCGCTGTACCAGCCTTCGAGCTCCCGCCCGAGCGGATGCCCGACTCTGTGAGGGTTGGCGATCAGGCGGCCGAAGCAGAATTCGACGACGGCGCCCACCACCCGCGAGGACGATGTCGCGAGACGGTCAAGCTGGCGAACCTCGGGGGGTGACCACCGGAGCAGGTAGTCATCCACGGGACCAGCGGGCCCGTGCCTCCTCCTTGGTGAGCTCGATCGTCTGGCCGGTCCTGCGGGCGGTTGCAGCTTCCTGAAGGTCGGCCATCGCGTTCGGGTCCGACAGTACGTCGAGCGTGTCTTCGAGCGCTTCGAGATCGTCGACCGCGAGTACGACCACGCTCGGTCGCCCGTGCTTGGTGATCACGACGCGACGGTGCTCGCTCTCGATCCCTTCGACGACCTCGGACAGACGTGCCTTGGCATCGGCCAGGGAGACCTGCTCGGTAGCGGGAGTGACCATAAGTAAGACTATATTACTCTCACACCCAGGTGAGCCGCTGCCGGACATCGTCGAGGTTCTCTATGAATACGAGTGACCACGGCCCACCAACTTGAAATCGCACGCACGCCGCCGTCGTCATTGGGCCGAGTCTGCTCGTGATCCCACGCATCCGACGGAACGGCGATAGTTGGCTTCGCTTATTGGACCCGACCTCGTACCTTCGCTCCTCAGCAACCCCGCGATGCGTGCGGCTACCGCACTGCCATCCACGATGCAATTGCGGATCGGCTTCGCTCCCATAGCGCACCCGGCGACGAAGACGCCCTGGCGAGTCGAGTCGTGCGGGTAGTGGAACCAAGCCGGGTTTGCGAAGAACCCGTCCGGGACTCGCCCGATGCGCAGCACGCGAGCCAGCTGCTCGACGTCCTTGCACGGTCGCATCCCGGTGGAGAGCGAGACCATGTCGAAGGGGCTGGAGAAGATCTTCTGGACAAGGGTGTTCTCGGCACGCACGACGATGTCGCCACCGGGCAGCTCCTTGCAGCCCGACACCCGTCCACGGATGTAGCGGATCCCCTGATCCTGGGCGAGCGAGTACATCTCCTCGAACCCACGGTCGTAGGTCCGGATGTCGGTGTAGAAACACGTGATCTCCGCCTCAGGGTTCCGATCGAGCACGGTGAGGGCCTGCTTGGTGCTGTACGAGCAACAGATGCGTGAGCAGAAGGGCGCCCCGATCCGCCGGTTGCGCGAGCCGACGCAGAAGACGATTGCCAGACGGTCGACGCGCTTGGCGTCCGAGGGCCGTCTCAGCTCCCCCCGGGTCGGGCCTCGCGGGTTCAGGGACCATTCCAACTCCGGTGCCGTCACCACGTTGGGATAGCGACTGTAGCCGTACTCCTCGAGTTCGCAGGGGTTGAACGGCTCGAAGCCCGTGGCAACGACGATCGTGCTGACGATCTCTTGAGACTTGTCGCTGAAGGTCACCCGGAACTCGGGGAATTCCCCTTCGACGCTTGTCAGGACGGTGCCCAGGTGCACGTCTATCTTGGACCGGGCACTCATCTCGGCTTCGATCTGGCCGGCGAATTCTGCGCCGTCGTTGAAGCCGTCGTCGTCAAAGAACGGGAACGTACGTGACAGTCGAGGGACGAGGCCTCCCAACTCGGAGCTCTTCTCCACGAGGACCGAGTCGAGTCCGAGATCGGCAAGCGCGACCGCCACGTGCATCCCGGTGACTCCTCCGCCGAGGACCAATGTCGGGCGGTTCATCCGGCGGTGCCCCCCAGGACGGCGAGAGGCCGATCTTGCAGGTAGGCCGGGCTCGCCGGGTCGGGGATGCCGATCCGTTCCAGGAGCGGCTCGACAGGCACGGTGTGGGTCTGGATACCGACGACATCGTAGGGGTCCCAACCGAGCAGAAGGCCGGCGAGCTCTGCATAGTTGAGAACCGGTACCCGGTGATCGGCGCCGGTGAGCTCGTTGACCGCCCACTGCTCATGGTCGAGGACGTGGAGGCAACCCGGGCAATTCGTGAGCATCAGATCAGGTTCATAGGGGGCCATGCTCTCCAACTTCTTGCGAACGCAGGCCACCGTGAAGCCGCGGTTCGGGCGGATCATGCACTGGCGGAAACCCATGCCGCAGCAGTGACGACGCTCGGGATAGTCCACCTCCTCGCCGCCCCATTCACGGATCATCGCCGCGAGCACGTCGCAATACTCGGTCCCGCCGACCGACTTCCGGGGGAGCAGCTTGTTGTAATGGCAACCTACGTGGTCGACCACCTTCAGGGGCCGGCCGGTCTCGGTGTCGACCAGGCGGTACTTCATCGAGCTGGCGAGCTCGGAGCGGTAGTGGTAGATGACGTCACAGCAGTGCACGATGTGCTCGGGAACTACGAGCCCCCGGCCACAGCTCTCGAGGAGGACTCGGTCCACCTTCTCGGCCAGCCCGGGCTCCTTGTGGAGCAACTCGATGCACTCGTTGTGGACCGCGAACGAGGTGACACATGCGGTCGTTATGTTCGTGAACCCGGCTTCGGCGCACAGCGACCACAGGCGCGCCACGACGAGCAGCGAGCTCTCGATCGTGAAGACGTTGCCGTGTGTGACGATGCCGGAACAGCACGTGTTCTGCGACTCCGGTCCTATGCCGCCCATTGCCCAGCGGCGGCCGAGGAGGTCGTAGAGGCGAGCGATGAGCGGCTCGCTGGCGGGGCTGAACACGCCGAGGACGCAACTCGGCGTGAGGTAATAACCGTCGTGGGGTATCGGTTTCACGTAGCGGCGTGTCGTGATCTGCGGGAGCTTCATCGGGTCATCCCTCGGTTCTCACCTTCTCGTAGTACTGGTCGAGGTCGAGGCCGAGCCTCTCCGCGTCTCTGGCCGCGTGCTCCTCGATCTTGTCCCAGAGGAACAACGTCCCCCCTCCGCGGATGCAGCTGCGCAATTCGGTGAGCGTGGCCGGGGCCACCTTGCAGCCGGCGAAGGTCCCGTCCATGTCGGGTTGGGCACCCAGACGGACGAACTGGTCCTCCAGCTCCGCCTGCCACCGTGCGTAGCGAGGGCCGAAGTCGGGGTGATCGGTCGGATCGCCGTTTCGGAAGTACAAGCTGCGAGCCCGGTTCCAGAGATTGGCTCCCCACAGGTGCCGGCCGGCGTACTGCTGTCTGCCGCGCACGCTGTTCAGGTGGTAGCCCTTCAGCTGCGCGAGACAACGAAGCGACGATATGAGGTTCATGATGTCGATCTCCATGGGGCAGCGCGAGTTGCAAGAGCCGCACTGCACGCAATACCAGAGGTAGTCGGACTGGAGGAGTTCCACGAGCCGTTCCTCGTTTCCCGAGAGCGCCACGTCGACTATGCACCGCGGGTCGTACTCCTCGTAGTGTTCGGCTGCCGGGCACACGGAAGTGCACATGCCACAGGAGGTACAGGGCGAAAGGGCATGGCGGGCCACGAGGTGGTTCTCGACCCACCAGGTGCAGGGCCGTTCGGCGGCCTCCTCGTACCAGTCTTGCCACTCGGGCGTGTTCGGCCCGTTCAGCAGGGCCTTCACCTCCCGTCTGTCCTTCTCGCGCTCGAAGGGCGTACCGAAGAGCCGCTTGATGTTCGGGTACTGCCTCCCGTTGGCGTTGAGCTCGGTCGCGTCGCGCAGCACGTAGTAGGCCGCGCCGAGCTCGTCATCGGAGTAGGCGGCCAGTTCACGGTGGCCCAATTCCACGAGGCGCTCCGGCGCAACAAGCGGCTCGGCCGTCCTCGTTCGCAGCGACATATCGCGTTCCGCTCTGCGAGGCCCAAGAGTTCTTTCATCCCCGGCGAGTTTCCCGTAGTGCTGGCCCGCCAGCGTCATCACCCGGTACACGCCATGAGCGAGCTTGGTGTAGGGCAGCGTGACGATCAGCACCAATACGAGCACCAGGTGAACGAAGTAGACGGGGTATGCAAGGACCCTGGCGTTCGCGACGCGAAGCGCCTCTGTGCCGACGCCCGTGAGCGCCACCAGCAGCACGTTGCAGAGGAAGGCCCAGTCGAAGACCGTACTGGCGCGGTCTCGCCGCGAGTCGAGGATTCGCACGAGCAAGAAGTACGACGAGCCGACGATAAGAAGAGCGCCAGAGACGTTGCCCAGCACCTTGAACGGATCGGACATCGGGATCGGGTAGGAGCGGCCGCTGAGCACGAACAGCGCCAGCGCGAAGGAGACGGCCACGAGGCCGAGGAATCCGTACAGAACCGCCCCGTGGGCCCATGGCCTGAGTCGGCGCTCCTTGCACGCGAAGAACCTGCGGTGCGCCAGGACCTCCGCCACGGCGAGCCGCAGGGCACGCCAAAAGATCCGCGGCCGCACGGCCCACAGCGACGACCCGTACCAAGCGCGCCAAGCTCTCGTGGCACCTGCGAGCATCGCGACGATCGGCAGGATCGTGAAGACCGCGAAGAAAGGCACGAGAGCCCGGTCGGGCAGCATGCCCGCGTACCGCAGTGGCCCGGGGCCGGGGTTGAACGCCCCGGTCGCTGCGACTAGGCCGGACAACAGAGCGGCGGCGCCGACGTAGACGAGCCAGAACGATCGCACACCGGTGACGCCACGCGCGACCGACCGTGGGAAGGCGTAACGCTCGGTGGCGAACTGTCTCAGCGCGCCCATGATTCCGGCTGGATTCACACCCGACGGGCATCGGCTGGAGCACTCGGTGCAGCCGTAGCAGTGCCAGATGTCCGGGTCGGCGAGGAGCGTGTCCTTCAGCCCGAGGCGCACGAACGTGACCTGCCGCCGAGGGAACCGGCCGTCGTCGCCGGCCAGGTCGCACGTGGCCGTGCAGACCCCGCACTGCAAACAGGACTGAAGTCCTGCGAGGTTCCAGCAATAGGGCTCGAGAAAAGAGGGCTCAGGCCGGGCTGGCGCAAGATCGAAGGAGTGGTCAGTCGGCATCGTCGTGGATCGGCCGCGGAGGCGCCAACCGAAATCGACGGTACCGGCGGTGGTGCGCGTCATGTGTTCGGCATCCCTGCGAACGCGACCCGCGATCGCTGTAAGTCCCTTGGGGCGTTTCCCACGGCTGAGGCGAGCACGAGTTCCACCAGCATGCTCCAGGAACCTGGGACGAAGCTGGGAAGACATGCAAAGGCTCCTGTGGACGAGACGTGGGCCTCCGGTCAGGTGTCCAAGTCGCCGTCAGCGTCCTGCGATTGCGGTGTCAGCTCCCGGCGCGGACCCAAGGAGCGCCGGGCGTCGCGAGTATCCGGGTCGTAGCCGCGACGAGTGCCATCACGACGAGGGCGATGACGAGCGGGTAGTAGATACGGGAGTGAACGATGAATGTGGCTCCGACGACGGCACCTGCGAGCATCGCTGCCGCAGATATGACTCGACGTCCCGACTTGGATCCGGTCCCGCCGACGATGACGCTGTCGGCAGCGATACCGGTGATGGTCAAGGTGAGCACCGTGGTGGTCAGGTCGGGCACCGCGAGCTTGCGGGCGGCTGCGTTCTGGATCCCCATGGAGATCGCGAGGACCGCGATCAGGCTGTAACGGTATCCTGTCCCCACTGGGCTTCCGCTCGAGGCGGCGAACACGACCGAGGCCGTGAACAGCACCACCTGGATGGTTGCGGCAGAGCTCAGCAACCAGTCCCGACGGTGGTCGAGCCGGGAGCCAACGATGCCGCCGCCGAGGGCACCGAGGCCGAACGACGCTATGGCCAGTACAGACGCGGCGACCGAGAACCCGGGCGCACCGATCAGGGCAAATCCCAAGAGCACGACGTTGCCCGTCATGTTTGCCACGAAGACATGACCGAGGACGAGATAGCTGAATGCGTCGACAAGACCGGTGACCAGTGTCATCGCGATCAGCAGTGGCGGCAGCGGACCATGCTCGCCGTCGCGGCCGGGAACGAGGGTCTGACGAATCTCGTTGAGGAAGGCGTTCATGCGATTGCTCTTTCAGTTACGGTTCCGGTCAGTTACGGTTCCGGTCAGTTGAGGTTCTGGTCATCTGGGCCCCGGTCGTCTAGCTCCTGGCCCCGGATTTGTCCACTGGACGCAATCCCAGGTCCCGAGACGATCCCACATCGCTCAGATCCTGTGGCGTGCGTGGTCCCCCAAGAACGATGGCACCCGGGCGGACGGCCCGATCGGTGCAGTCGCGCTCGCGCCGATCATGTACGGCACTATCGTGCGATACGAGCAACACCGTTGGAAGAGCGCCTGACGGTCACCCGCCCTCGGGCGGAGCACGCGGACGGATGATGCAAATGGATGATGGGGACATCCTTCAACGGCACGGGGACCCGGAGAACGACGCAGGGCCGTCCCCACGGTGGCCCGAGCTCGTGCTGTCAGGATGGGACGACACACGCGAGACACTGCACCTGTGGACCCAGGTCGTCGGCCAGGTTCGCTTGGCGCTGGAGCCCATGGCGAACCACTGGTGGCAGGTTCCCCTCTACGTCTCGGCCCGAGGGCTCACGACATCACTCATGCACTGCGGTGGCAAGGGGATCGAGATCGAGTTCGACTTCATCCACCACGTCCTCGAGATGCGTACGAGCAATGGCCAGATGCGCACGATCGCGCTCGAGCCGCGATCGGTGGCGGCGTTCTACGAGACGACGATGGCCGCCCTCGGGGAGCTCGGCGCACACGTGAGCATCCTCGCCCGACCGGTGGAGCTGGTCGAGGCCACTCCGTTCGTGATGGACCAGCACCACGCCTCCTACGATGCCGACGCGGCGAATCGATTCTGGCTGGTGCTGCTCCAGGCGCATCGGCTCATGAATCGGTTCCGGTCACGGTTCGTCGGCAAGGCCAGCCCCGTGCACTTCTTCTGGGGTGGCGCGGATCTCGCCGTCTCCCGGTTCTCGGGCCGACGGGCACCCAAGCACCCGGGAGGTGTGCCGAACTGCGCCGACTGGGTCCAGGAGCTGGCATACAGCCACGAGGTGAGCAGCTGCGGGTTCTGGCCGGGTGGGAGCACCGAAGGCTCGTTTTATGCCTACGCCTACCCACAGCCCGATGGCTTCGCCGAGTGGTCCGTGCAGCCGGACGCCGCCTTCTACGACGAGAGCCTCGGTGAGTTTCTCCTGCCCTACGCCGCAGTTCGCACAGCGCAAGATCCGGACGCGGCGCTCCTTGCCTTCTTCCAGAGCACCTACGAGGCTGTCGCCGAGTTGGCCGGGTGGGACCGTGCTGGACTCGAGGTTTCAACATGGTCGCCACCGGCAATGTCGCGTGCCGATACCTGAGGGCCCTCTCCATGTCTGACACCTGCGCACATCTGGACAGAGTTGTCGAGGTGACGCCGTCGAGCGACGGGTGTGAGGACTGCCTGCGTACAGGAGGGCGATGGGTTCACCTGCGTCTGTGCATGAGCTGCGGCCACGTGGGCTGCTGTGACAGCTCCCCGAACCGCCACGCCACCGCCCATTGGCACGAGCACGTGGACCATCCCCTCATCCGGTCCTACGAACCAGGCGAGGATTGGTGGTGGTGCTATGCCGACGACCTGCTGTTCGAGATCGACGGTGCTCCGTTGGCTCCGTCACACCCCTGAGACGGACACCTCCGAGCGAAACTACGGTCCGCTCGACCGCGGCCGGCGAGTGTTTCGTGGACAGGACGTGACCCGGACGCGTCATCCGTTGTTTGCCCGGGTCTACGGGTGGACGGCTCCGGCGATGGAGAAGACGGGTGTGGCCGATCACCGCGCCGAGTTGCTCGCCGGTTTGACAGGCCGGGTCGTCGAGGTCGGTGCCGGCAGCGGACTGAACTTCGCTCACTACCCGCGCACGGTGAGCGAGGTCCTTGCGGTGGAGCCTGAGCCCCACCTCCGCCGCCTGGCCCAGCGCTCCGCCGCCATCGCGCCGGTCCCGGTCCTGGTGGTCGGCGGAGAGGCGAGTCACCTGCCGACCGACGATTCGTCGTTCGACGTCGCCGTGGTCTCGCTGGTGCTCTGCTCGGTGTCCGACCAGCGTGTTGCGCTCGCCGAGCTGCATCGAGTGCTCCTGCCCGGGGGGCGATTGCGCTTCTACGAGCACGTTCGCTCCGACGGTCTCCGTCGGGCACGGCTCCAGGACCGGATCGACTGGATCTGGCCGCTCTTCAGCGGCGGATGCCACGCCAACCGGGACACCGAAGCGGCCATTGCAGACGTGGGCTTTCGCATAGAGAGCTGTCGGCGCTTCGAGTTCGGGCCCCGCTTCGCCGCGCCGGTGTCCCCGCACGTCATCGGCGAGGCGGTGCGGCTCAGACGCCTCTGAGTCGCTCTTCGATCGCCTCCACCTTCGCGCGAAGAGCGCCGGTCACGCCCGGTCGGTAGTCGACCTTCATCACCAGATCCACGCGAGGAGCGTGCTCGGCGATCCTCATCACGCACGCTTTGACGAGGGCCATCACCTCGTCCCATTCGCCTTCGACGTTGGTGAACATTGCGTTCGTTTCATTGGGGAGGCCACTTGCCCTGACCAGTTGCACGGCATCGGACACCCACTCGCTTACGGACTCACCGAGCCCGCCCGGAGCAACAGAAAAGGCAGCAATCATGGCCGCATGATCCCACCGCCGGGCTGTGCGGTCCAGCGATCTGCACCGACACGAGCCGAACGGCGTTAGTACGGCCGCGGCGCGAAGATGGTCGCGTGCCGGCCGCCGAGGGTTCCGTCGACGAACGCGTCGTGGTCGACGGCGTCATCCGTACCAGCCAGTTGACGAAGATCTATCCCGGCAGCGACGTCGCGGCGGTCGACAAGCTCGACCTGGAGGTGAGGCCCGGTGAGATCTTCGGTCTCCTCGGTCCGAACGGCGCGGGGAAGACGACGACCGTGGGGATGCTCACCACGAGAGTGGTGCCGACGGCAGGTCGAGCGTTGCTGGGGGAGATCGACGTCGTCGCGCAACCGACCTTGGCGAAGCAGCTCATCGGTGTCGCCTCTCAAGAGAACACGCTCGACCGGCAGCTGACGGTGTGGGAGAATTTGTACTTCCACGGTCTGCTGTTCGGAATGCCGCGGAGCACGGCGCGTACCACCGCAGATGAGCTTCTCGAGCAGTTCCATCTGGCGCGCTGGGCGAGAGCCTCTGTCTACGCCCTCTCGGGCGGCATGGCTCAACGCCTCATGCTGGCCAGAGCCATCTTCCACCGCCCCGCCGTGCTCTTCATGGACGAGCCGACGGCAGGCCTCGATCCCCAGAGCAGGCTTGCTCTTTGGGAGATCCTCGGGCAGCTGCATGCAGAGGGCCAGACCATCTTGCTCACGACGCACTACATGGAGGAGGCCGACAAGCTCTGTGACAGGGTGGCGATCATGGATCGCGGGCGGATCCTCGCTCTGGGCACTCCAGCAAGCCTCAAGCAGGGCATCGACGCGGACACGGTGATCACGATGCAGGCGAGCGGGGACATGGACGAACTGGTATCGCTGCTCAACGAGAGGGTCGAAGGTATCAAGAGGGCGCGCCAGGTCGACGGAGGCATCGCTCTTCACGCCAAGGGGACGAGCGGGGTGCTGGCTCGTGTGGTGACCGCCACCGAAAGAGCAGGGTTCGAGATCGCCGACATCTCGGTGGCAGACCCGAGCCTCGAAGACGTCTTCATCAGCCTGACCGGAAAGGAACTGAGGGACTGATGGTCGAGACCTCGACGCCTACGGCCGTGGAGCGAATGGCCATCAGCCTTCATCCTCGGCGTTCGGCCTTCGCTTCGAGTCGTGCGGCTATGGCCGCTCTCGTGCGGCGCGACCTCGTCGTGTTGAAGAAGAACTTCGGCGAGTTCGTGGTCCGCACGCTGATCCAGCCGTTCTTGCTCGTGTTCGTGTTCCTCTACGTGTTCCCCAGCATCGGTCAGGGCATCGGGGGTGGCGGAAGTCGCCTGGGTGAGTCGAACTTCGCCACCGTGCTGGTCCCCGGGGTGGTGGCGATCGCGGTGATGTTCCAGGGCATCCAGGCCGTGGCGGTCCAGATGTCGACGGAGTTCGGCTTCACCAGGGAGATCGAGGACCGCGTCCAGGCGCCGTGTCCGATCTCCCTGGTGGCGTTCTCCAAAGTGCTATCAGGCGCCACACAGGGATTGGTCTCGGCCCTGATCGTGTTTCCGATCGCCGCGGTGGTCCACGCTCGCGGGGTTCACGCGCACCTCTCGTTCCACTGGTGGGTGGTGTTGACCCTGATCCCGTTGGCGTGCCTGGCGATGGCTTCGCTGGGACTGCTTCTCGGAACCAGCTTCGAGCCTCGAAACATCGGGCTCATGTTCGGCTTCGTCGTGCTTCCTCTCACGTTCCTGGGCGGCACCTACTACCAGTGGACACGGCTCGCTCCGGTGCACGTGGGAGGTTTCCACTGGCTCCAGATCCTGGTGCTGGCGAACCCGTTGATCTATGTGGCCGAGGGCATGCGCGCAGGGCTCACCGAGGCGTCGCACATGCACCTGTACGTGGTCTACCCGGTCCTGGTCGCCTTCTTGGGGGTCTTCCTGGGGCTCGGGTTGCGCAATTTCCGCCACCGTGTGCTGTTGTGACCAGGAGAGATGGGCCCGAGGGGACCTGCGACCAAGAGGAGGGCCGCTCGCTGTTCAGCTGACGGGCTCAGGCGAGGGAGCGCTGGGCCGGTGGCGACCGCGAAGCTGGTTGAGCAGGGTCCGCTCGTCGCTTCCGAGGCGTTCTGCCGCGCGTCCTTGCAGGTGACGGGGCTCTCCGAGACGCTCGGTGAGCAACGCGAGGTTGTGCTGGGCGGCCTCGAGCTGGCCGCGCAACGAGTCACGTTCGATGACGGCCGTCTCGAGCTCGGCCTTGGCACGTGCCACGTCGCGCTGAAGGGCGGTGTTCCGTGTCTCGAGCTGTTCGAGGCGCCGGCGTGCCCAAGAAGCTCCCTCCGAAGCATCGGAGGGGGTCGAGAGGATCCTCGTGACCCGCGCGAGCAATGCAGCCGCGAGCTCGTCGTAGTCCATGAGCGCGTCGCCAGGGTCTTCGCGGGCGGATCCGGGGATGCTGCGGGGCTGACTGTTCGGGCTCAGCGAGATGCGATAGGTGCGCTTTCCTCTCACCTCGCGCAGTAACGATCCTGACTTGGCCATGGCGGACACGAGCTGGGTGAAGCCCGTATCGCTGCCTTCGTAACCGACGCCGTCCTTCAGTACTGCCGTCGCCCTGCCGCTAGCGTCTCTGACAGGGCCGTGCTCTTTGAGGTACCCGACGATGCGACGGCGCACAGTCTGATCTCGTGTCACGAATATCTCCTCCACCCTTTGCACGAAGAAGGGACGCGCCGCTGGACGGACTCGATCGCAGCGATGGACTGCAACAACGTTATCACCTGGGTCCTTTAGGGCTTGAACACGGCATGACCTTGACCACGGCGTCGAGGGTCGTTCCGTGGGATCCTCAGGGGACGCGAAAACCGGAAGCCGCGTCGGCGACCCACGACGGCCAAGGATCACAAGGCAACTGGGGACGACCCGAGAGAAAACGATCGGCGTCTACTACCGCCGCAACCGACGTGGAGACGGCCCCGTGCGACTGGAACAGCGCACAGGCGGCCTGGGCGCGTCCGAAAGTGTCGGAGGTGGAGAAGAGGACGAGATCGAAAGTGGTGGGCACCGCCAGGGCCCGCACTTGCCGTGGCAGGGTGCGCTCGAACAGCGCGTGAGCAGCGAGCGGATGGCCGAGAAGCATCCTCGCCAGGGGACGGTCGGGGTCGAAGCGTGAGAACCCCTCCCATCTCGCGATAGAGACGATGAGGCGCATGGCCGCGGCCCCGACGGCCCCCTCTGCGTTCGTCCCCGGCGGGGGGTAGCCGTGGGGATCGCTGAGAGGTGCCAGCATCACGATCCTTCGCACAGGCGTCGAGCGGTCACCTGACAGCGCCGCCCATGTGACCCATGCCCCCGAAGAGTGCGTGATCACCGTGACGGGGGGAGTCAGCTTGTCGACTTGTTCACGGAAGGATCTCACCAGCTCGGGCAGCGGCCGCTCGGTGTCGGCGCGTGTGTAGTGAGAGCCGGTGGTGATCGGGCACGCCGCTTGTCCCCGAGGGGCCCCTTGCCCGGTGCCCGCGTACGAGTAGTACACGGTCTGTGCGCATCTGAACCCCAGATCCGAAGGACGTAGCGAGAAGAGCGAGCCGTGGCCGCTGGACGTGTCGATGCCCGCCACCACGACGAGCTCACCGGCGCGTTGCACAGGGCGAGGACGGTGCACGCCGGTGGTGGTGAGTGATGCCGCGACCAACACGGCGGCCGTCAGCACCGCAGCCAGCCGCGTCGCCACCGGTGCGGCGGGAGGGTGCGAGAGATGGCGAGCGACCGCCACGGTCAGCACCGCCGATGCTCCCACGCCGATCAGGACAGGGACCTCGCCTCCGTTTCGCACCAGGGCCCCGAGTGTGCCGAGCCCGGCCAGGTACGACAGGACCGTGGGTAGACGTGGACCGCCTTGCAGCCCGCGTCGGATCATGGACAGCACCGACTCAGAACCACCCCAGGGCACGTGAGCGACGACGAGGGACGACGCGATGGCCAAGGCCGACCCGACCCAGAAAGGAGCCGAGTAGAGCAACGCCTGTCCGCAGTAGGCGAGCTCTGCTGCAAGGAACGACGGCACCAGCACCACGAGCTCGAAGCGAAGCGCGAACCACCACCGCCGCGACCCGAGCATGAAACAGAGGATCGTCGCTCGTCCGATGATGGCCAGAACCAGTCCGAGGGCGAACCAGACCGGCCCGGTGGTCCTGCTCAGCAGGGTCCCGAGATCGAACGTCAGGTCCAGAGGGGGCAGGGCGACCGCGTGTACGAGATCAGGACGCGCGGGTAAGACCCCGCTGAGAGCGAGGAGCTCGACCACGGCACCTGCGCCCAGGAGCGGCCAAGCCCTCGCCACCCCCGCCTCGCGCGGCATCGTCCAACGCTAGGGCTTGCTGAAGCACGCAGGCACCTCGAGCCGAGCGACCGAACCGGAGCGTCCGATCCACGATGGCGCCGGTCTCGGCGCCGGGGCATGGCGACCTCGGGCATGATCTAGACATGCCCGGCGGCATCCCTGACGGTCAGGACGCGGGCCCACGCGGGCTCATCGGCCGGTTGCTGGTCGCATCCCCCGAGCTGGGGGACCCGAACTTCGAGCGCGCCGTGATCCTGTTGCTCGACCACGGTACAGACGGGGCTCTCGGCATCGTGCTCAACCGACCTACCGGACTTCCGGTCGAGGAGATCCTCGAACCCTGGTACGACCAGGCCTGCCTGGCACCTCCGGGCGTGGTGTTCTCGGGTGGGCCGGTGTCGCGCGAAGCCGTGATCGGTCTCGCTCGCTCACTCTCGGCGAAGGGGGATCTCGCGCATGTGGACGGCGTCGGCCGCTGGCGTCCCGTCGTCGACCGGCTTGGCACCGTCGACCTGTCGGTTCCCCCAGAGGACCAGCCGTTTCCCCTGGCAGGGGCGCGACTGTTCTCGGGCTATGCGGGATGGACGACGGGTCAGCTCGAGGAGGAGGTGGGCGAAGGGGCCTGGTACCTCGTCGACGCCACGGGAGACGATCTGCTGTGTGCGGAGCCCGACCGTTTGTGGCACGACGTGCTTCGGCGACAGCGAGGGAAGTTGGCCATGCTCGCCGCGTATCCTCCACATCCTTCGGTCAACTGAGTCGATTCAGCTCGAGAGGATGACGCCCATTCCCCAGCTCGAGATCCGGCGCGCGGGTGTCGGAGACGTGGCGAAGCTCGTTGAGGTGCTGGCGCGCGCTTTCGACGACGACCCGATGCCGAACTTCTTGTTCCGCGGCGACAAGCGCAGGCGTCGTGGGCTCAGGCGGTTCTTCTTCGTCCAGTTGCGTCACACGTACCTGGACGACGGTGAGGTGTGGACGACCACGGACACCGCGGGGGCCGCTCTGTGGGCGCCGCCGAACAAGCCTCGACCCGGGCGCAGGGACGTCGTGCACTTCTTGCCGCTGCTCCCTGATCTGGCCGGGCTCGGGCGTCGAGCGGCGGACGCGATGCGCCTGTTGCAGTCGGTCGATCGCGCGCGTCCGCGCGAGGCGCACTGGTACCTGGCCACCTTGGGAACAGATCCTGATCGCCAGGGACAAGGTGTGGGCTCCGCTCTTCTTCGCAAGGTGCTCGAACGCGCCGACCTCGAAGGACTGCCCGCGTACCTGGAGTCCTCCAAGGAGCGCAACCTCGCCTTCTACGCGCGTCACGGGTTCGAAGTGACCGGGGAGATACACACACCAGGTGGCGGGCCGACTCTTTGGCTCATGTGGCGCGACCCCAGACCAGTCCCGGGCTGAAGTGCGTGCAGTCGGTCACCCGTTCGGCATCACCAACGAACGCGGCGATCCTTCCGCTCGCGAGGCGGCGAGCGGGACCAACGAATGCAGTCCCTCAGGAAGGTCGTCGGAGGAGGCGAAGAGACCTCGCAGAGCCTCGGTGACCACGCGCACGGCAGCCGAAGGCATGCCTCGGCTTCGCATGGCCAGACCGACGCGCCGCCTTGGGAGTTCGTCGATGGCCACGAGCCTGAACCGAGACCGAAGATGCGGAGGTACGGCGGTGGCGGGGAGAACGGCGGGTCCGTAACCGTCGAAGGCGAGAGAGGCGAGGAGCCGCACGCCGTCGAGCTCGGTGCGCGAGTGGAGCCGGATGCCCGCCGGCTTCACCGCCGCGTCGATCTCGGCGCGCAGCTGGGTGCCGGTCGCAGGCATCAGCAGCTCGAGGTGGCCGAGCTCGTCCAACGCGACGCGTGCCGCCCCCTTCAGCGGGTCGTCGTCGGCGGGCACGACGAGCACGAGCTCCTCGTCGAACAGCGGCTCGAAGGTGAGGTCACGACCCGACACCGGGAAGGTGAGAACCGCGAGATCGAAACGACCCGCGGCCAGCTGCGTCTCGAGCGCCGCCGTGGTGCCGTCGGCCACCACGAGGCGGAGCTTGGGGTGTCGATCTGAGAGGTTGGCCAGCAACAGGGGGACGAGCCAGCGCGCGGTGGTGCCGATCATCCCCACTCGAACCGTGCCACCCACCTCCTCTCGTAGGGCGCCGAGGTCGGCGGTGAGGGCGATCAGCTCACCGAGCACCCTGTAAGCCCTGGCCACCACCACTTCTCCCTCGGAAGTGAGGTGTCCTTCGGAGCGGTCGACGAGCTGGGTGCCGAGCTCCTTCTCCAGCCTGGCGACGTGAGCCGAGACGTTCGACTGGACCGTCCCCAGGGAATCGGCGGCCGCGGAGAAAGAACCCTGCTCGGATACGGCCACGAGAGCTTGAAGATGCCTGATTTCCATCATGAATAGTGATACCACAAATCTGCAATAGCTGTTTGACTGATCGACGGGCATGCCGCAAGATGTAATTGACCACAGGGACTGGACACCCCCCCTCCTAGTTTCTGTCGAGTCGGTGCGAAGGGACCGGTCGCCCCCCCGCCGGTCCCTTCGTCGCGTGTGAGGCGTTGCGAACAGGCTCGGCCGGGCGGGGGCAGGGCCCCTGCACAGGCTGGGGCAGGGTCGCGCGGCGGTAGCGTTCTGGGCCGTGCGTGACATCACGATCGTCTTGTCCAGCTGCACAACGTGACGCCGCCCGGGCGCGCCCGCCTGGCAGGGCGCGCCGCGCTCTGCGTGAGCTCGGTGTCCAAGGCGCTGGGCCTCGGTGGTGGTTCGGTCATCGGCGGGAGGGTCGGGCTGATCCTGGACCCGGGACTTCTGGGCGCACTGGCTCGGGGCCGGACGGTCGCCCTCGTGAGCGGCACCAACGGCAAGACCACCACCACCCGGTTGCTGGCGGCGGCGCTCGGAGGACCGAATCGTGTCGCTACCTCGGCGGCGGGCGCGAACATGCCGTCCGGCCTCGTGACCGCGCTGGCCGACTCGGCGCCGCAGGCCCCGGCGGTGCTCGAGGTGGACGAGGGTCACCTGCCGAACGTGGCCGACACCGTGCAACCCGCAGTGGTCGCACTGCTCAACTTGTCGCGCGACCAGCTGGATCGAATGAGCGAGGTCCGAATGGTCGCCGCACGCTGGCGCGCGGCGCTCATCGGGCGCGAACGCACGGTCGTGGTCGCGAACGCGGACGATCCGCTGGTGACCTGGGCGGCGCAGGGGGCGCCACGAGTCGTCTGGGTGGCAGCCGGTCAGCTCTGGCACGCGGACGCGGTCGGCTGCCCGGCCTGCGAAGGCCGCATCGTCTTCGCCGATGCCCAAGGGCGCGACGGCGGGGACTGGTGGTGCTCGTGCGGGTTCCGACGGCCAGAGCCCGACTCACGGCTGCAAGGAGACAAGCTGGTCACTGGCGACGGACGCAGTCTGCCGCTTCGTCTGGAGCTGCCGGGGCGCTGCAATCGTGCCAACGCAGCGATCGCGGCCCGATGTGCGAGCGTGCTCGGTGTCGAAACGGAGGAGGCGCTGGCTGCGATGGCCGCGGTCGGCGACGTGGAGGGTCGCTTCGCCACGGTCGACCACGACGCAGGCGCGGTACGCCTGCTTCTGGCCAAGAACCCGGCCG
Source organism: Acidimicrobiales bacterium (assembly GCA_050011255.1). Lineage (GTDB taxonomy): Bacteria > Actinomycetota > Acidimicrobiia > Acidimicrobiales > UBA8190 > Bog-564. Next base: position 98,070 of record JBEKJK010000006.1, on the reverse strand, counting down.
GCTGGACCGAGCTGCTCGACCTGTTGCACGAGCAGGCTCACCCCACGGTGATCGGTATCAACGCGCGCGTCGCGGACGGGCACGATCCCTCGTGGTTGTGGGACGTGGAGTTCGAGCGCCTGGCGGGCCGCCTGGTGGTCGCCACGGGCGAGCGTTGCCGTGACCTCGCCGTCCGCCTTCGACACGCGGGCGTGGAGCACCTGGTGGTGCGTGACCAGCTTGACGCGCTGGATAGGGCAGGCTCGGCACAGGTGGACTACGTGGGCAACTACACGGCGTTCCAACAGCTGCGGCGCGCACTTGCACGAAGTGCACACCGCAGGTTCGGCCGCCGGCCTCTTCGAACCGCCTCGGTGGCGGTGAAGGTGCCTGCAAGTGGTGGGCCGCAGGTATCGCCGACACGCTCTCGCGGTGGTAGGGGTGACGGGGCGAGCGCGTTGCGGGTGGTGGTGGTGCACCCGGATCTGCTCGGCACCTACGGCGACGGTGGCAACGGACGAGTGCTCGCTGACCGGGCCGCGTGGCGGGGGATCGCGGTCGAGCTCGTGATGGCCCTGTCGGACACGGCCCTGCCGGCCGGCGCAGACCTGTACTGCCTCGGGGGGGGTGAGGACGGGCCTCAGGTGCAGTCGGCTCAGCTCCTCGCCGACGGCACACTGCAGGGAGCGGTGGAGGCGGGAGCGGCCGTGCTCGCCGTGTGTGCGGGGTACCAGGTGGTGGGGCAGTCGTTCCCGGACGCGCAAGGCACGACGCGAGCCGGCGCCGGTTTGCTCGATGTCTCCACCGTCAAAGGGCGCTCCAGGCGCGCTGTGGGCGAGCTTCTGGCCGAACCCGTCGCTCTCTTCGAGCCGTGGAGCTCGCGCGGCGCGCGACTCGGGCGGCTGACGGGGTTCGAGAACCACGGAGGCGTGACTCGGCTCGGGGCCGGAGTGCGCCCCCTGGCGCGTGTCCTGGCCGGGATCGGGAACGGCACGGGTGACCGTAGCGAAGGAGCGGTGTCGGGGAGGGTCATCGGAACCTACATGCACGGGCCGGTTCTCGCCCGCAACCCGTCTCTCGCCGACCTGTTGCTCACGATGGTGACGGGGATCTCCCTGGCCCCCCTCGACGACATCGAGGAGCAGGCGCTCCGTGACGAACGGCTCGCGGCATCGCGCATCGACAGCTGGGGCGCCTGTCCCAGAAGGGGCGTGAGCGGCGCAGGCGAGGCCCTGCGGAACCTGGTGAAGCTTCGCAGGGCCTGAGCCGTCCTCTCACGCCCGGCTACACGCGTCAGCTCCTCGGGTCGGCCTTGTCGGTGACCCCGGCCGAGTCGAACGTCGACATCTCTCGCAGGATCTTCGCCGCCGCCTGCACCGCGTGCACAGCGAGCAGCGCGCCGCTCCCCTCGCCGAGGCGCAGGTCGAGGTCGACGACGGGGGCGAGCCCGAGATGCTTCAGGGCCGTCGAGGACCCGGGCTCGCTCGACCGGTGCCCTGCGATCAGGTAACCGATCACATCCGGCGCCAACTCCGTGGCGACGAGCGCGGCCGCGGCGGCGATCACGCCGTCGACCACCACCGGTAGGTGTTCGGCGGCTCCGCCCACCATGAACCCCGCCAGGGCGGCGATCTCGAGCCCGCCGAGCTCGCACAGCAATCCGATCGGTCCGGCGCCGGGTCGCACGCGCGCCAGGGCTTTCTCGACCACCGCGACCTTGTGAGCCAGCATGACGTCGTCGATGCCCGTTCCTCGTCCTGTGACCGAGGTGGGCGAGCTGCTCGTGAGCGCGGCTATGAGCGCCGCGGAAGGGGTGGTGTTGCCGATGCCCATGTCACCGCTGACGAGCAGGCGGGCACCTCGGTCGGCTGCGAGGTTCGCCACCTCCACGCCGACGTCGAGAGCGGCAACGGCCTCGTGGTGGGTCATGGCGGCCTCCACGGCGATGTTCCGCGTTCCGCGGCGTACCTTCCGGTGAACCAGTCCGCGGGCCTCGGCGGGTATGTCTGTGGCCACCCCTACGTCGACGACCACGACCTGCGCGTTCGCGTGGCGCGCCAGGACGTTGACGGCGGCCCCTCCTGCGCAGAAGTTGGCCACCATCTGGGCAGTCACCTCCTGCGGCCAGGGAGTCACTCGTTCTGCGACCACCCCGTGATCGCCGGCGAACACTGCGACCGTCACGGGCTCGGGGACAGGCGGCGGGCAGGTTCGGGCGATGGCGCAAAGCCTTGCCCCGGTCTCTTCCAGGCGTCCGAGCGAACCGCGGGGCTTCGTCAGGCGGTCGTGGTGCTGAGCCGCTGCCGAAGCCGATGCGAAGTCCACCTTCAGCACCGAAGCAGCTGCGTCGCGGAAGCTAGCAGGTACCACGTGTCCATCTCCTTCGTTGTCCGACTGTTCGCCCGACTGTCACTGTTTGTTCGTGCTGGGGTCTCGGGGGCTTGTTCGTGCTTGCAGTCTCGGACGTGCCGTCACTGTGCCCTCACCACCTCGCAGCCAGGACGAGGAGCCCTGCCGTTTCTCCCATCACCCCCGCGGCCCCGAGCACGTCACCGGTGAAGCCGCCGATCCTCCTGCGGGCCAGGAGCGTCACAGCGCCCACGGCCGCCGCTTCAGCGCCGAGCGAGGCCAATGCGTGCGCTCCCCGTCCTGCGAAGGCCAGTCCTACTGCGAGTGCCAACCCGACCAGCGCCGGCACGAACGGACCCCGATGCGCGACTCGGCCGGTGTCGTCGGCGGCATCTTGCCCTGCGACGAACGCTCCGACGAGTCCTCCGGGTCGTGCGTAGGGGAGGGTCCTAGCGATTACAGCCATAGCCGTGCGCGAGCCGCACCAAAGCGCCGCGATGACAAGGGGGTCCGCACGCGTGGATGCAAACGCGCCGAAGCGCAGGAGCAAGATCACGCCCACGGTCACGACGCCGAACGCGCCCACGGCGGGATCTGCCATCACCGCGAGACGGCGATCGCGCCCGAGCGGGGGGAACAGACCGTCGGCCGCGTCGGCGAGGCCATCCAGGTGCAGGTACCCGGTGAGCGCCACGTCGGCTGCGAGGGCGACGCCCGCCGCGGCGGTGGCGGGCCAAGCCCTTGCCGCCAGCCACCAGATGCCTCCGACCCCGAGGCCGATCACGGCACCTACAGGGGGGAACCAAGCGAGTGCTGCGGGGGAAGGGGCGACGGCCCCCCCGAACGGCGTGAGGAAGGCGAGCGCTCTTCTCATCGAAGACCTCTGCTTCTCATCGGAGATTCGGGCTCTGGGTGTTCACAGTTTCCTCGAGACGCAGGATTCGTCCCGCCACGACCAGGAGGACGTCGTCCGCGACCGAAGCGACCGCCTGGTTGAGCGTTCCAAGGACGTCGCGAAAGCGACGTCCTTCCTCGGTGGACGGATGCACACCGAGCCCGACCTCCTCCGAGACGACCAACGAGGCGCCATGGCGTTGCTTCAGAGCTGTGCACAACTCCTGGGCGTCCACGTACAGGTCTTCGCTCGCCAGGACCCATCCGCCGAGAGCGTCGACGATCGCCGGTCCCTCCAACCTCCGTAGGAGGCTCGGCAGGTTGGGACCGGCTTCCTCGGTCCGCCAATTCGACGGGCGCCTGGCTCGATGCTCGGCGACGCGCTCCGCGAGCTCGGGGTCGTCGCCGAGCTGCATCGTCGCCACGTACGTGACCGTCGCTCCCATGCGCGCGGCGAGGCGTTCGGCGACAGCCGACTTTCCAGAACGCGCCCCACCCAGGACGAGGGTGATCATGGGGACCGTCCGACGGTCATCAGTACTCGATTCCCTTGACGGCCCGAACGCCACGGTCGTAGACGTGTTTGATCTTTCGCATCTCCGTCGCCGTGTCTGCCACCTCGACGAGCTCGTCGGGAGCGTCGCGTCCGGTGATCACGACGTTCGTTCGTGGTGCACGGTCCTTGATGCCGGCCACGACCTCCTCGACCGGGACCCACCCGTAGTTCACCGCATAGGTGATCTCGTCGAGTATGAGCATGTCGTAGTCGCCGGATGCGAGCTTCGCACGGGCCACCTGCCACGCGTGCCGGCCTTTGGCGGCGGTCTCGTCGAGGTCGGTGGACTCCCACGTGAAGCCGTCACCGAGGGTCTGCCAGTCGATGCCGAGGTGATCCGCGAGCTTCCGCTCGCCCACCTTCCACTTACCGCTCTTCACGAACTGCACCACACCTACGTGCCATCCGCGCGCCCAGGCCCTCCCCATCATCCCGAACGCGGCGGAGGACTTGCCCTTGCCATGGCCGGTGTTGAGGACGACCAGCGAGTCGAGCCGCGTGGAGCGGCTCCCCGACCGGGATTGGTGAAGGCGTGTCGAGTCGGCGTCGGAAGCGTCGGGCATCGCCGTCTCTTCTGTCATGGGGCTCTTCGGGGCACGACGACGAGCTCGCCGCCGCCCGTGTGGAGCACCCGCACATTCGTGCCGAAGTGGTGACCGAGAGATGCTTCTTCGAGCACGTCGGAGGGCGGACCGGCAGCCGCGACCTTCCCGCCCGCGAGCAGCACCAGACGGTCGGCGAATTGTCCTGCCAGTGTCAGGTCGTGCAGGGCGCTGATCACCGTGAGCCCCCATTCTCCGCGCAGGACGTCGACCAGCTCGAGAGCTTCTACCCTGCGGCCGAGGTCCAGCTCGCTGGTGGGCTCGTCGAGCAGCAGCACCGGTGCTTCTTGGGCTAGGGCACGCGCGAGCACGAGTCGCTGAAGCTCACCGCCCGAAAGCGTGGCCAGCCGTCTGTCGGAGAAGGCCACCAAGTCGAGGCGCTCGAGCAACGTCGAGCACACTCGGTGATCGTTCGCGCTCTCGAAGCTGAAGTAGCGAATATGCGCTGTGCGTCCGAGCAACACGTAGTCGGACACCGTCATGTCAGGCGGGAGTGTCGGGCGTTGGGGGACGTAGGCGATACGACGTGCGAGGCGTCTTCGCGACATGCCCGAGCTGTCCTCGTCGGCGATGGTCACGCGTCCTTCGTGCCGGACGAGCCGAGCTATCGATCGCAGGACCGTCGTCTTGCCGGCGCCGTTCGGGCCGATGAGACCGACCCACTCCCCCTCGCTGACGCGCTCGGTGACCTCGGATACGGCGGTCGCGGCCCCGTAGCGGACGGTGACCTTTTCCAGCGCGATCACGAGTTGGTCCTCTTCGCCCGGATCGTCGTATGCGTCCGCGGGCAGCGCGTGCTCCGAAGGCCGGGCCGAGCGTCGGTCATCTCACACCGCGCTGTGCGCGCCGGGAGCGCAGGACGAACAAGAAGAAAGGCGCGCCCACGAAAGCTGTGACCACCCCTATCGGGATCTCCGAGGGTGCTTGGACCGTCCGTGCGGCCACGTCGGCGAGGATCAGGAACGCCGCACCTCCGATCATCGACACCGGGACGACGACGCGGTAGCTGGCGTTCGTCGTGAGGCGCACCGTGTGGGGGACGATGATCCCGACGAAGCCGATGAGCCCGCTCACCGCCACGGCCGCGGCGGTGCCGAGCGTGGCGGCGGCCACGACGGCCAGCCGTACCCGTGAGGAGCTCACCCCCATCGTGTCGGCTTCTTCCTCACCGACGCGAAGCACGTCGAGGAGCCGGCGGTGGGCCACGAGCACCACCGTGCTCAACGTGATGTAGGGCAGTATGAGCACGACGTCCGACCAGGTTGCACTGGTGAGCCTCCCCAGTATCCACGAGTAGACGTTCTGCAGGTCGGCCACATGGCGCTGCTGGAGGTAGGTCTGGATGGCGGTGAGCAGGGCGGCGACGGCGACCCCGGCGAGAACGATCGAGGTCGTGGCCCCTTGGCGTCCGACGGTCGCTCCCACCACGTAGGTGAGGGTCACCGCACCGACCGCGCCGGCGAACGCGGCTACGGGCAGGAGGGCGGTGAGCTGCGATCCGGTCACGATCACGGCCGTGGCGCCGAGCCCGGCGCCGGCAGCGACCCCGAGAAGGTAGGGATCGGCGAGCGGGTTCCTGAACACGCCCTGATAGGCAGCGCCCCCGCCCGCGAGCATGGCTCCCACCAGACCTCCGAGCACCACCCGGGGTAAGCGGATCTGCCAGACGATGTCCGACTGGACGCGGGAGACGTGCGCGTCGAGATGGAGAGCCGGGATATGGGAGACCAAAGCGCTCATCACCGTCGACAGGGAGAGGTTCGCCGGCCCCACGGAGACTCCCACGAGCGTGGCACCGACAAGGGCGGCGAGCGCGACCAGGATCGGCGTGCGCACCGACACCCGAGGCGGCGACGCGACGGAGATGGTCGCCGTTGCGAGCGCCTGGGGCTCCGCTCGAGTCGTGGTCGGTGCGATGGCGCTCATCGCGGTGTTTCGTGCTTCGTGCTCAACCCGTTCGCCACCGCACGGAGCAGGTTCACGATCCGAGGGCCCCAGCGCGAGGCGATGTCGTCGTTCAGCTCGACGACGTGGCCTTCTCTCACCGCCCGCAAGGTGGACCATCCTGGGCGAGCGGCGACCGTCGCCGCGCTCTGCTGGCAGCAGATGGTGTCGGCGAGGAAGATGTACTGCGGGTTCGCCTTGACGATGAACTCCGCCGACAGCTGCGGGTAGCCATCGCCGCTCGCCGCGCCGGTCGCGCGGTCTGCGATGTTCTTGAGCCCGAGCAGCCCGAGCACCTTACCTATGAACGTCGACGAGGTGACCGAGTAGTACGTTTGGTCGAGCTCGTAGTAGTAGGTCCCGGGCGCGATCGGCCGTGGCGCGCTGCGGAGTACGGAGGTGATCTGGGCCTGGATGCGGGCGACCTCTGCTCTTGCCCGGGCGCTGTGACCCGTCGCGATGCCGAGCTGCTCGTACTGCTCGTAGGCGTCGGCGAGCGTGGCGGCCGCCGGTTCGGACAGGACCGGCACCCCGAATAAGGCGAGCTGATGGGTCAGCCCCGTCGGGTCTCCGGCCACCACCACGAGGTCGGGGTGGTAGGAGACGATCGCCTCGACATTCGGCTGGGTGGCGTCGAGGCTCGTGCGCGGCGCCTGTGGCGGGTAATCGGAGAGCTCGTCCACGGCCTTCACCTGGCCGCCGGCGCCTATCGCGTAGAGCATCTCCGTCGCGGTCGGGGACATCGACACGATGGCGGTCGGCCGGGCCGGTACCCGTACGGCTCCGTTGGCGGCTTGGATCGTGACAGGGAAGACGCTTGCACCGGTTTGGCTCGCGGTCGACGGCGGGGAGGAGCCGGACTCGCCTTTCGGTCGAGGGCCGGCGCCGGTCGAGCACGCGGCCAGAGCGGGGCCGATCAGGAGCACCGCGAGGGCGCGCGTGGTTCGCCGGATGGATGCGGTTCGCCGGATGGATGTGGCTCGCCGGATGGATGTGGCTCGCCGGCTCGACACGGAGCGCGAACGCGAGAAGGCAGAGCTCGTGGTCCGGAGCATGGTCATCCTCCATCGGGTCGGCGAAGGACCCCGCTGCTCGCTGTCGCACCACCGATGAAGGCGCCCAACGAACCGCCCTTCCTCCGAGGACAGGTCTCGTCGGTGCAGGACAGGCGTCCGGGCTAGCCCTCGAGGGCATCACCGTTGCGGGACAGCGCCGGGATCTCACCGGTCTTCGCTGGATCTGCACCACCCCGGCCGGCGGCCGGAGCGTGGTGAGGCTATCAGCTACGGGCGGAGCCCGAGGCGTGAGGCGCCCTCGGTGCCGGGTTCGGTCTTCTTCTCGATCGCCCAACGTCGCTCGTCGGTCTCGTCGCGCCGCTCCGGGGGCGGGCCGAGAGCCCAGGACCTGCGCCAGGCCGAGACGGCCGGTCCGCGTGGGGAGGGTGTCGTAGCCGAGGCGGCACGAAGGCGCGCGCTCCAGAAGTCCGTGCTGCTCTCGTCGGCCAGGATCCCGAGCGCCTCCTCGATCCGGGTCGCAAGATGCCGTACGTCTTCTCCCGGCCCGGTCGACATCGGTGTGCCGAAGGTGACACGGGTGGGGCTTCTGCGAAGACCGTGGCCTTCGCGCGGCAGTATCCGGAAAGTGCCCTCGATGTGCACCGGTACCACGGGACGGCCGGTGCGCGCCGCGAGGTACGCCGCGCCGGCGTGAAACGGTCCGAACCAGCCGTCGGGGGAGCGGCTGCCCTCGGGATAGATGATGAGGTTCCAGCCACGCTCGAGGAGATCGGCCACGAGATCGGCGGAGCGGCGGTTCACGCGCTGACGCTCGATGGGCACGGCGGCGAGAGCCAGAGCCCACAGATGGGCCTTCCAGCGACGGTCGAAGAAGTGGTCGGCGGCAGCGGCGACGATCGTGCTGTGCCGAAAGCGTGCAGGCAATACCGACAGCAGCAGGGGGGTGTCGATGTGGCTCGTGTGGTTCGCCACGAAGATCGCCGGCGGTTCCACCAGCGTGAGCATCTCGGCTCCGCGCACCTCGGGTGAGGCGACCAGGTGCGTCACAGGGCGCGTCAGGTTGTCGAGGACGATCGCTCGCAGGAGGCGGGACGGGTAGCGCCGGGCCCATTCGGTCGGGTAGTCGACGCCGAGCCGACGCTCGGGGGCGGGGCGGGGGAGGGTCTCGGGCCAGTCCGGCGCCGACCACGGGAACCTTCGGTCACGCGAGGGGTACATCCTGCGAAGCACCGATGCAAGTGCCATCACGAGACCTGTTCGGTCACCGGCCGCATCAACTGACCCGTGCCATGAGAATCGGCGGCACATGGAAGTGCGTGAGCGAGGGGTCAGCTCCGACGACGTCGGAGGCCATCTCCAGCGCGTCGGCCATTGTGGAAGCGGGCTTGAACCCCAGGCGCCGGACGGCCGCGTGATCGCCGCCTAGCACGATCACAGCGCCCAGATACTCCAGGGCGTGCGCGCACCAGTACCACATGTACAACGGATGCACGCCGTGGTAGGCGTGGCCCGTGCGGTAGAGGTGGATGTACCAGGGATCGGTGGCGAAGGACTCCTCGTACTTGCCGATCTCCGCGGGGTCGGTGGTCTCCGAGAGCACCTGCTCGAAGAAGTCGATGTAGCTCGGGTGGTGCCCCGGGTGGAACGCCCAGGGGGTGGGGTGGCTGATTATCACCACGCCCCCTTCGCGAACCAGGGGCTTTCCCAGGTAGAGATTGAAGAAGTACCCGAGACTGAGGCAGGCGACGAGTACCGGGTTCATGATGGAGTTGACGTTGTAGGGACCCACGTAGGGGAGCCCCATCGTGAGCACGTCGGCTTGCCCTTCGATGTCGACGAGGTGCTGAGCGTAGATGTTCTCGGTCGTGCGCGCGTGCACAGCCTCGACCTCGCCTGCCTGCACCGAGGCCATGCGGTAGGGGGACTTCACGCCGTGAAGGATCGACCTGGCGATGCGGTTCGGAACGGCTTCCAATCCTTTCGACGCAGCCAGGAACGCGGCCCGGTCTGCGACGGTCCACTCCCATTCGCGTCTTTGGAGGAACCTGAACTGCTCGGGGAACGTGTCGGTGTTCAACGTGGTCTCGATCTGGAACACCTTCACGCCGCTGTCTCGGATCAGCCGTCCCATACGCCAGTTCGAGGCGTGCAGCTCGGAGTGCTCCTGGTCCATGAACGAGCGGCTCATGGCCATGGTGCGCGCGTTGTGGTGGTGCCGAAGGCTGCGGTAGCTGGCCAGTCCCGTGGCCACCGACTTGTGGCCGCCGTCCATCGCTACCAGGTTGATGTTCACGTATACGAGGAGATCGGACTGCGCGGCGAGCCTGTTGATCTCCACGTCCTCTCCCAGGTCGGTGACACCCAGGTGCACGAGGTTCGCCGGGTCCTCGCCGTCGTGCTGGAGAAGAAGACCGTGGGGTGCGAAGGCGTCGTAGACGCGATCGCCGAGCGCATGGCGCAGCTCGGACTCGGTCATGCGCCGGTGAAGCGACAGCGCCGCTATCAGCACCACGTCGTCAACCCCGGCCTCGGCCGCCACGTCGAGGACCTGCTCGATCACGAGCTGGCGGTTGTCGGGTCGGCGCATCGGAGGCAGCGGCAGAGACACGTCGTCGAAGGCGATCACCAGGCGCATCCCCGGCCGCAGCAGGGCGCTCAGCGGTTCTGAGCCACCCAGGGGATGCTCGAGAGCGTGGCGGACGGCACCACCGGGATCGGCCAGCGGCGCCAGGGGCTCAGGCGGGTACAGGACGCGGCTGCCCTCGGGGAGACGTTCGAGGCGGAAGCCCTCGCCGTGCCAGAACAAGGTGGGCGGCGTGGAGCCGTCGACCTCGAGCACGAACCCGGGCCTCGGGCTCACGGCGTAGGTCCTCTCGGTGCTCGTCGTCGTGTTAGCGGTCGCGGTCGTGTTTCCGGTCGCGGTCGTGTTAGCGGTCGTGTTCGTGGTCCCGGTCGCGTCGGTTCACCTCTCGTGTCGTGCCAGCTCGGCGCGCGTCGCAGGTCGAAGACGATCTTGACGGCGCCGCGCCGGCCGGCGGCACCGGCGTGGGCGAGCGCCTCCTCGAAGCGCTCGAGCGGGTACCGCGCCGAGACCAGGCGTCCCAGACCACGGTCGGCCACCAGCTCCATGGCCAGGTTGAAGGTCCGTCTCGAGCCACCGGGCAGCTCCTCGGTGCCGTAGGCGTAGGCGCCGGTGAGTGTCAGCTCCCGGTGCCAGAGTGGGGCGAGGTCGACGCGGACGTTGCCCGGCATGCCGACGAGCACGAGCCGGCCGCGCGGGCGCACGATGGAGACGGCTTCGGCGATGGACTCGGCACTACCCACGCAGTCGACGACGACGTCCGCGCCGCCGGTCAGTTGGTGGGAGCGCTCGGCGGTCGTGAGCGATCGCGAGTGGCGACGCACCGCGCGCCCGAGCTGTGCAGGCGGCACTGCAACATCGGCACCGAGCTCCTCGGCCAGGCGCCTCTGGTGCGGGTGCTTCGCACCGACGAAGAGCGCTCCCGGCTCGGTTAGCAAGCGCAGCGCGGCCACGGTTGTGAGCCCCAGGGTGCCTGCACCGAGCACGGCGACCGTGTCCCCCTGCTCCACCTCGGCGCGGGTGGCAGCGTGCACCGCGCAGGCCGTGGGCTCGACCATCACGGCCGCTTCTTCGCTGAGCTCGTCGGGGACCACGTGCAGCTGCGTCTCGTGGGCCACCAGGCCGGCACTGGACCAGCCGCCCCCGGTGTCGGCGCAGTAGCCGATCTGCAACCCGGGGGAGATCCGGCCGAACGAGACACGCTCGCAACCACCGCTTCTACCCTGAGCGCACGCTCGACAGGGCGGATCGATCCCGCGAGGTATGCACCCGATGACCGATTCGACCACCACGCGAGCGCCCGGGCCGAGCCCACCGCCTGTGACAGCGCCATCGGCGCCGAAGGACTCCTCGACCACGCCGACTATCTCGTGCCCGGGCACGAACGGGAAACTCACCAGGTCCTCGAAGTAGCGCGAGCTCCGGCCATCGAGCGTGGCCAGGTCGGAACCGCAGATCCCGGCCAGGAGTGGTCGAACCCGGTGCCAGCCGGGACCGCGCAGCGCCGGCGCCTCGAGATCGGTCAAGCGAAGTGGGGCGATGCTCACGCCCCTGCCTGACCCCGCGAGGCCCGAGACAACTCGCGCGGCAGCGAAACGAGCGAGGTTGCGCTCGAAGACGAGCGCTCTCATCGTCGTGTCCCGAGCGTCTCGGACGGGGACCGGCTAGAGCGTCCGGCCACACGTGATCGCGCGTCGCCGCGCTCCCTGCGCGTGTTGCTCCGGGCCCCCGAAGCGCGCGTCGGGCTTTGCGAGCTCCAAGACCCGGTCGCGTCCGGCTCTCGGAGAAAGCTCTCGATGCGGGCCCACCAGCGCGACACGCCGTGGTCGACGGGTCCCAAGGGGAGCAGGGGTCTCGCCGCACCGGCGGCCTTGTCCCATTGCTCTTTGTGCCAGCCCCGCTTGCGGGCGATGGCCGCCAGACGAGCTTCGGGGTTCACGACGACCGGGAAGCCCACGCTCTCGAGCAGCGGCAGGTCCGAGGCCGAGTCGGCGTAGGCGACGGACTCGGAGAGGTCGAGACCCTCGTGGTCGGCGTACTCGGCCAGGACGAGCGCGCGCGCCTCACCTGTGGGGGGCAGACGCTCGAGGCGTCCGGTGAGGCGCCCGCTCTCGTCGACTCCGAGGGCGGCGCACACCACCTCGTCGAAGAGAGGTCGGAACGGCTCTACCACGAAGTCGAGCGCTCCGGTGATGAGCACCGTCCGGTGCCCGAGCTCGCGGTGAGCCCGGACGCGTGCTATGCCCGCCGGGAAGGACCTCGTGAGCAACAGGTGGTGCAACAGCTCGACCGAGTCCTCTCGAAGAAGGGCCGCGGGGGCGCCCTCGTAGCGACGGTAGAAGCTGCGGAGGAAGTCGCCTCTGTCGCGCCGGTCGAGAGCTAGCAACCGCGGCGCCTCGCGCAGGATCCGCGCGCTGAGGACGGCGCGCTCGCCGACCGGCAGGTGGCGCCCCGCGAGCCACACGTAGGACTCCACGACGTTGGATGCGACGAGCGTGTTCTCGAGGTCGAACGCCGCCAGGTGCCGCTGAGGCGACAAGATCGCGCGCCTCGCGCGCTCGGAGCGGCTGGGCGCGCGAGAGCTGCCCGGGGTCGACCGCACACGCGCGTGCTCGACGATCGACGGGAGATGGATGTCGTTCACGTAGCGCTCCCAATCGATCACGGCGGGGTCGAAGCAGAATTGGCGGCGGTCCTCGTCGGAGAGGCGCTCCCAAAGTTCCAGCAGGTGGTCGACTCGAAAGTGGGCCTCGGTCTCGGCGTACGCGCCGTAGAGCTCGACGTAGCCGAGCGCCCGCTCGGCCTGCGAGCGTCGCTCCTCGACTCGCGCCGCGAGCTCGGCGCGCTCGCCGCGTACCGGCAAGGAACCGAGCAAGCGCTCCGTGAGCGTCAACACCTGCTTCGCGCGCTGGAGCTGTCCCTGGACGCGCCCGCGCCCTGGGAAGGACCAGTCGGGGGTGACGATCGGTTGGCCGTGTGGGTCGTAGAGAGGGTGCGCGGTGAACCAGGACTGGACGAGCTCCTGGAGATCGCCGTAGCGAAGCGGGTTCTGCACGCTGGAGGCTACGTGGTAGACGCTCGGTCGTGCGGGGTCGGGCCCGGCGGCCGTCACGGCGACGATGGCCGCGACGACGAGGTCCACCGGGATCACGTCTACGACCCCCTCGGGGATGCCCGGGAAGTCCTTCAGCAGGCCGCGGGCGTAGGAGATGATGATCGGCTCTGCCATGCGAAAGCCGCGGATCCATCCCGGGCGCGGCTCGGCGAGGGCTGACTCGATGATCGAGGGCCGCACCACGCTGATCGGCACGCCGGGGTGGGTGGTGACCAGCAGGCGCTCGCCGAGGGCCTTCGTGAAGGCGTAGGCATCCGGCCAGCCGAGAGACTGCGAGCGGGTGCGCCCCGCTTCGACGAGCTCGTCTCGCACCCATTCGTCGCGCAGCTTCTCGGAACGCTTTGCGAGAAGGTGGATGCCCGCCGCGCCGAGCTCCGAGCGTGCTGCACGGGTGAAACGGTTCAAGAGCGCTGGTCTTCGCGACTCAGCTTCCAAGTCCGCGCGCAGGCGACGAGCGAAATGCACCTCGGCGTCGATGTCGACTTCGGTGGTGACGGTGGTGTGGGCGCGGGCCCCGGCACGCGAGCGTTGCACATCGGTGGCAAGAGTCTCCGTGGCGTCGCCCTGGTGAGTTCCCGCCACATAAGCGGTCGAGACCGTGACGAGGTGCGTGGGCTCGCCGTCGGGGTGCTCCTTCTTCCTCGTGTCGGCTGCCTCTTCGATCGCGGCTGCAATTCGCGAGGGACCCAGGAGGTTCACCTCTACCGTCGTGTCGAGGGGGGCGTCGAAGGCGACGGTGGCGGCGCAGTGCACCACGACGTCACATGTCGCGAGCAGCCGGCGTCCTTCGTCGTCGAGCCCCAGACCGTCGGTGCTCACGTCGCCTGCCAGCGCGACCAACCGCCGCTCGGCCATTTCGTCGAAGCCGTCGCCGAGCTCTGCTCGCAGCCGGTCGAAACATTCGTTTCGCAGGATCTCGCGTTGAACCCGTGCGGCTGCGGTGGCCCTGCGCCCCGGACGGACCAGTACCACGACCGAGCAGTCGGGGACGCTTCGAAGGAGGCGCTCGACGAGCGCGGTCCCGAGAAAGCCCGTCGCCCCGGTGACCAGGATGTGACGTCGCCCGAGTAGCGAGGCGAGCGGTGGTAACGGCTGTGCTCGGGGGAGCTGTTCGGTCGCCTTGGGCACAGATCCCTCCTCGGGCACGACAGTTGTCTACCATATGGTAGATGAGCGGGTCTACAAGCACTCGTGCCGGGTCCCCGGGGGTGGAGCGACGCCCGCCCGGCGGCACCGCCGACCGGATACTCGACGCGGCTCTCAGCTCCTTCGGCTCACGCGGGTACGAGGCCACCTCGCTGGACGCGCTCGCCGAGGGGCTGGGTCTTCGTAAGCAGTCCATCCTCTATTGGTTCCCGTCGAAAGAGGCGCTGCTCGAGGTGCTCATCGACCGCTCGGCGGCCGAGCTCGCCGAGGCCCTGGAAAGCTCGTTGGCGCGCGCCGGCAGTGGCTGGTCACGGGTCGAGGCCGTGGTCCGTTCGGTGTTCCGTGTGGCCGCGCGCAGGCCCGAGCTGCTGGGACTGGTGCGCGAGGCGGGGAGGCTCGGCCCACCGGCCGCCACCCGGTTGATCCAGGCGCTGGAGCCGCTCGTGGCCCGGGCGTCGGCGTTCCTCGAGTCGGAGATGGACTTGGGGAACGTCCGAAGGCACGAGCCGCGATTGCTGCTCCTCGCGATCTACTCGACCGTGGTCGGCATGGTCACCGAGGTGGACGTGCTGCGCGCACTGGGGGAGGAGCCCACAGCCCGTTCGCTCGTCAGGCGTCGCCAGGAGATCCTTCGTCTGCTGCGGTCGGCGTTGCTAGTCGGTGACGCTCCCGGCGAGACGTCCGCTGCGCGATCTGCTCGAACTGCGCACTCTGCTCGAACTGCACCCTCTGCTCGGATCGCGCACTCGTCAAGTGGGGGCTGACGGGCGTGGCCGGGTGGGCTTCGGAGGCGTGTAGCGCTTCGAGGGGGGTGGGCCGACGGGCTCGGGCTTCTTCCTACCCCTTCCTCTTTCACGCCCTGTGGCTCTGCGCTCATTCACGCGGCCTCGAGCATCTGTGGCTCCCGCACGCGCTGCTGCCCGCGGGCTCTGCGTCGACCGCCCGCCCCCTCGTGTCCCGCCTCGCTGAGGCCTCACACCTCGGGCGGTGAGGACCTTCTGGTAGCGGTAGACCCGCCAGATCAACCATCCCCCCAGGCCCCAGAACAGGATCCCGTAGGGCAACACGGTCGTGCCGAAGAAGAGAAGGGTGAACCCGACGAGCGAGCGCCGCCGACTGAGCGCGGCGAGCACGACGACGCCACCGAGCACGACGCGGGTCACGCCCTCGAACACGATGAGGTTCTCGGCCACGTGGCCCTTGTGGCCCACCGCCGGGTTGAGGTGGATGGCGCCGACCGTGAGCACGATGCCGATTGCAGCGCCAAGGGGACCCGCGAAGAGCGCATAGAAGCGCTCGCGGTCATCGAGCCGCTTGATCGTGTGGGTGATCTCCTCGTTGCTCATCTTCGACGTGGGGTCTGTCTTGCGTGCTCTTTGGCCTGGTGGTGGAGGCTTCAAGAACATGTCGCGTAGCCGGCTCGGGGGTCCCCCCGAACCCGGGCGGGCGTCGTCTGCGGGCGATATGACATCGTCGGGCTCGATCGCCTCGCCGACGACCGTCGAGCGGTCCTCCGCCTCGTCGGCACTGGGTACCCGTGTGTCTGTCGTGTCGCCGCCAGAAGCGCTGCGTCCAAGGACGCCATGCTTCTGGTGCTCGAGATTCGGCAGTGAGGCGAGGATCCGCTGCCCGATGCTCAGCTTCGGCACGGGCTCGTTCGTCGTGCCGGTCTCCTCCTCACCCATCTCACCAGGCTACTAACGCAGCGAAAGGCACCGGGCTCCCCCTTTCGAGGGGGCTCGACGGTCTGTCGGGCGGTCCGATGTCCTCGTTTCTCCAACGCTTCCTGCAACCGGGGCGCCGACGTGGTACGCGATGGTCGTGGACTTCCGTACCATGTCGTTGTCGGAGCTGGCGGGTGAGGTGCGCCGTGGGGGCTTGGCCGCGCGCGAGGTGGTCTCACATGCGCTGGAACGCATAGAGACGCTCAACCCGGTGCTCAACGCCTTCGTCGCCGTCGACGCAGAGGCGGCGCTCCAGGCAGCTGGTCGCGTCGACGAGACGGTCGCAGCCGGAGGTGATCCGGGAGCGTTGGCGGGAGTACCCATCGGCGTGAAGGACCTGGAGGACGCGGCCGGTTATGTGACCTCACACGGCTCGGCGATCTTTGCCCGCGGTGCCGTGGCCACAGTCGACTCGCCCTTGGTGGCTCGATTGAAGGCGGCGGGCTGCATCGTGGTCGGGAAGACGAACACACCCGAGCTGGGATGGAAGGCCGACACCGTCAACACGGTGTTCGGGGCCACCTCTAATCCCTGGAACACCGAGCACAGCGTCGGCGGGTCGTCGGGTGGGAGCGCGGCGGCGCTGGCGGCGGGCATGGTGCCACTGGCGACGGGCTCGGACGGGGGTGGTTCGGTGCGCATCCCGTCCTCATGCTGCGGGCTCTCGGGAATGAAGCCCTCACTGGGGAGGGTGCCCTCGGGCGGCGCGCAGCCCCCCGGATGGCATCTACTCTCCACGAAGGCGCCTATGGCACGGCGCATGGTCGACGTTGTGAGCGCGCTCGACGTCGCGGTCGGCCCGGACCCGACGGACCTCTCCTCGTTGCCTCGCCCCGAGGCGTCTTGGCTCGCGGCTCTCGAGGAGGCCAGAGTGCCGACCAAGATCGCGTGGTCTCCCACGCTCGGCTACGCACCCGTCGACAAAGAGGTGCTAGCTCTATGCAGGCGCGCCGTAGAGGTGCTCGCGTCGCTCGGGACCGAGGTCGTGGAGGTGGAGACCGTCTTCGACGAGGATCCGGTGCGCGATTGGCTCACGCTCATGCTTGCTTACAATCTGCGCACCTTGGGGGCTTATCGCGGGACCGATGCATGGCAGAAGGTGGACCCTTTGCTGGCCGCCCAGCTCGATTGGGCGGCAGAGAACGTCTCGGTGGTCGACGTCGTGGATGCTCTCGATTCGTGTCATCGGCTCAACCTGCGTCTGGTGGAGCTGTTCCGACAGGTGAGATTGCTCGTGGCTCCAACCTGCGCGGGACTGCCGCCCCCGCTCGCGCTCGGAGGATCGGGCATGATCAACGACGAGGTGGACGCCAACTGGGTGCGCTTCACCTATCCCTTCAACATGACCCGTTCACCTGTCGCATCGGTTTGCGTCGGGTTGAGCTCGGGCGGCTTACCGGTGGGTTTGCAGCTCGTGGGTCCCCAGCATGCCGACTTGGTCGTCATCCGATCGGCGGCCGCCTTGGAGCGAGCGATCGGCTTCGACGAGTTGGCTCCGATCGGCTCTTGATCACATCGTGTTCGTTTTGGGCGCGGCTAGCATCGCTCCGGCGGGCGCATAGCTCAGTTGGTTAGAGCGCAGCCTTCACACGGCTGAGGTCACAGGTTCGAGTCCTGCTGCGCCCACTTCGCTTGCCCAGCAAGCCCTGCCTGTTCCTGGCCGAGTCGTTCGCCACTCGCTACATGGCACATCAGGCGAGGAGTCGGACATGGGCCACGGTGACCGCTTGTCCTCCGAGGACGACCCGGTCTCCGGCGCGACGCATACGGACGACGCCACCGCGCGCCGACGCCTGCTCGCCCAGGAGCACGTCCCGGCCGAGGCGCTCGCTCCAGTAGCAGGCCAGCGTGCAGTGAGCCGACCCGGTCACCGGGTCCTCGGGGATGCCGGCGTTCGGAGCGAACACCCGGCTCACGCAGTCGACATCGGGCCGGTCACCCGGCGCGGTGACGATGACAGCACGAGTGCCAAGCTCGCTCAGCTTGACCAGATCCGGGCGAAGGCTTCGTAGCGGGGCGGCATCGTCTACTACGACGAGGGCGTCGAACTTCCCGAGTCCGTACCAACAGACACCAGGGAGGTCGAGGTTTGGAGGCGGCTCCGTCTCCACCGGCGCGTCGGCGGGGAAGTCCATCTCGATAATTCCTGTATCGACACGTGCGCATGTGAGGATGCCGCTGCGCGTGTGGAAGCGTGCCTCGCCACCGAGCAGGTACGCCGCAGCCAGGGTGGCGTGACCGCAGAGGTCGACCTCCATGGACGGCGTGAACCAACGCAGGTCGTGATCCTCGTCGTCTCGGGGCACCACGAAGGCTGTCTCGGACAGGTTCATCTCGCGTGCCACTGCTTGCATGCGGGGGTCTTCGGGAAATGCCGCGATAACGGTGACCGCTGCGGGATTGCCGGTGAAAGCCCGGTCGGTGAACGCGTCGACGACCGTGATGTCGAGGGTCATTTGCGAATGCTACGGCTTGATTTCCGACCAGGTGCCCACGGCCGCGCTCACATCCGCGCCCGCGCCCGCGCGAACCCTGTCCCCGCATGAGTGCTCACGAGAGTGAGTCGCGATCGAGCGCGTCGTCCGCGGTTACAGGGTCACTCCCCATGAGCGTCGGGCCTACGATCGCGGCGTAGCCTTGACCTTGTGCTCGTTCCTGCTCGTGGTCGGCTTCTCGACAGCTCCCTCGCTCCTGTGAAAGGTGAACGTGTCGAACGGGTCGTCCAGGTGGGCGAGACGCTCATCGAACAGATCCTGAGCGGCGAGCTCGACAAGGTGCTCGAATTCGACCAGGACCTCGATGAATGGGTCGTGGTCCTGAGAGGCGCGGCGGTACTCGAGGTAGACGGCGAGAGGCTTTCGTTGGAGCAGGGCGACTGGGTTCTCCTGCCGCGACGAACACGCCATCGACTCGTCCAGACCGCGCGAGGAACCAGCTGGCTCGCCGTCCATCTTCCGGGTGAGTAGCTCCGGTTCATCGCTGTCGGCGTTCGTGAGACCCGAGGTCAAGTTCGTAGGCATCGAGTGTTCCACCGTGAAGAACGTATGACTCGATGCCGGTACCGAAGGGGAGGATTTCACATGAAACGAATCCGAATAAGGCAAAGTGTGCTCGTTGCGATCGCGATCGGGTGCGTGATGGCACTCGTCTCGGGTGGGACAGCTGCAAGCTCGCCTGCGACGGCTATGGGCGTCAGATGGATGCGGGGTTTCGCCGCTCCGGGCACGCCGGCCAAGTATGACAAGGTCGGCGTGATCAAGGTCGGGCCGACCAACGCGAAGAACGTGCTGGTACTGGAGCCGGGCACCTCTGCGGGAAGCGCCTACTTCGTGCCACTCGCCAAGCGGATCGTCTCGAAGACCAGCGGCTGGCAGGTGTGGTCCGTGGAGCGCCGAGAGAACCTGCTCGAGGACCAATCGGAGCTGAACCTGGCCAAGGACGGTGCGGCCACAGCGACGCAAGTGTTCGACTACTACCTGGGGTACCTGAAGAACCCGAGCGTCAAGCACCACTTCCAACTCATCTCGAACTCGAGTGTCGCGTTCGCGAAGCAGTGGGGAATGAACGTTGCAGTCGAGGACCTGCACAGGGTGATCCAGGCCGCGAAGAAGCTCGGCGGCAAGGTCGTGCTCGGTGGCCACTCGCTCGGCGGAGCAGTGGTCACGGCGTACGCGACCTGGGACTTCAACGGCCGCGCAGGGGCCGATGACCTAGCAGGCCTCGTCTACATCGACGGCGGGAGCGTCCCGAGCGCCCTCAGCGCGCAGCAGGCTACCCAGGAGCTGCAGTCGCTCGATGCCCCGAGCGCCACTCCCTGGCTGGCCTTCGGCGGGATCCCGGCTCCGTACTCGGGACTGTTCAATGCCACAGGTTCTCTGACTGCGCTTCTGCATCCGAACGAGATCTCCCTCGGTCAAAGCTCGGGGATTCTGCCGCCCGACATCGTGCCCCCGGTGCGGGTCACCAACCTCGCGCAATACGGCTACGCACTCAACGCGGCGACCTCGCCGTCAAGTTTGCTCGCGGCCCAGGCTCATCTCGGCGAAGGCATAGGCGCACGCGGTCCGGTCCATGGCTGGAACAGCACAGGTGCTCTCACCCCGATCAAACGTTTCGCGACGATGTTCTCGGGGTATCCGATGAAGAACGTGGACGGCACCGAGTGGTATTTCCCGCAGCGCTTGACCGACGACACGGGTGCGGTGGACAACGGAAATGCAAATCCAGCCCAGAGCGTGCTCGATCTCGACGCGACCATGGGACACGACCTTCCGACGGGCCTTCTGATCTACGCCTTTGGAGCGCGCTTGGGTGGAGCGGGTGTGCTCGAGGACGCGCGAATCCTGGCAGAGCAGTCACAGATACCTCTGGGCAACTTGACGCTCGTCAATCGGCAGAGCACGTACTCGCACAACGACCCCGCAGGCGCCTACCCGCGCAACGTCTTCTTCAGCCACCTGGTGCCGTTCCTGGAGAAGGTCAGCTCTCACAGGTAGGTAGCTCAACCGATCTCAGGATGCATGGGCATCGGAACGCGCGCGACCACGACGTCGGCGCGAGTCCGCAGAGCGGAGGTGAGGACCAGGTCCAGGTGATTGTGCAGGAAGCTGTAGCGCAGCCGGTCGGGCAGCACCACCGGGATCAGCACGACGATCTGCTCGTTGTAGTGCTCGCGAAGCTCGTCGATGAACGTCGCGACCGGCCCGGCCACCGAGGCGAACTCCGTACTGAGAACCCGCAGCGGCACGCCGGGGTTCCACCGAGCCCACTGCTGTTTCAGATCGCCGGCACGCTCGGCCTCTTGGTCGGCGTCGAGCACGACGTTCACGGCCACCACGTCCTTGCTGATCGAGAGCGCCTCGCTGATGGCGTACTGAGTAAGACGGGACACTCCCGTCACGGGGACGACCACCACAGTGCGTTTGCCTCGTGGTCTGCCCGGTACCAGACCGAGCTCGATGGCGCGCGCCGAGCGGTCGTAGTAGGCGTGGATCCGGACGAACAAGCCGATGAAGGCGGGTACGGCCAGCACGACCACCCAGGCGCCCTGGGTGAACTTGGTGGTCAAGAACACCGCTGTGGCTGCCGCGGTGACTATCGCGCCGAGGCCGTTCACGACAGCGCGATGCCGCCAACGTTGCGGCCGAGTCCGCCACCAATGCACGACCAGTCCGGCCTGGGACAGCGTGAAGCTGGTGAACACGCCGATGGCGAACAAGGGGATGAGCGTGAGGGTGCTCCCGTCCACGGCGACGATCAGAGCTCCGGACAGGATGGCCAACGCCCAGATGCCGTTCGCGAACACCTGTCGATCGCCGCGCAGGGAGAAGAGGTGCGGCAGGTAGTTGTCCCGCGCCAACAGGCTGGCCAACACGGGTAACCCACCGAACGACGTGTTGGCGGCCAGTGCCAGGACCAATGTGATGGTGAGCGACACCAAGTAGTAGGCCCAGTGCCGGCCGACGGCGATGGCCATGATCTGGCTCAGGACGGTCTGTCCGGAGCGAGGCCCGATGCTCCAGCGGCGGGCCAGGACCGCCAGGCCGAGCAGCATCGCACCGAGGATCCCCCCGAGCAGCAGCTCGGTTCGCTTGGCTCGGACCGTCCGCGGCTGGCGGAACAGCGGCACGCCGTTGGCGATCGCCTCCACGCCGGTCAGCGCGCTGCATCCGGCCGAGAACGCCTTCAACACCAGCAGCACACTCACGATCTCCAACCCGCGGGTGGCCAACAGAGGCCGGCCGGGCAGCGGGACGTGCAGCGCCAGGGGGTGGACCAGGCCTGTGCAGATAATGGCCAGCAACCCGACGATGAACACCATCGTCGGCAGAAGAAAGGCGCGGGCTGTGTCGCCCAAGCCACGCAGGTTGAGCACAGTGACGACGGCGAGGATCCCCAGGCAGATCGGAACCGTGGCCGAGCTCAAGCTCGGGAATGCCGACGTCAACGCCCCTACGCCGGCTGTGATCGAGACGGCCACGGTGAGCGTGTAGTCGACGACGAGCGCGGCGGCGGCGAGAAGGCTCACGCGAGCGCCGAAATTCGCCCGGGACACGGCGTACGCGCCCCCGCCGCCCGGGTAGGCATCGATCACCTGGCAATAGGAGAACACCAGGATGGCCAAGAGCGCCACGATCGTGACAGTGATCGGGAGCACAAGATGCAGCGCCCCGGCACCTGCCACCGCGAGGACGACGATGATCGCCTCTGGTCCGTACGCCACCGACGTGAGGGCGTCGAGTGACAGCGCAGACAGACCCTCCACCGGAGTGAGCTGTTCCTTGGACGCCTCGCGCGCTCGCAGCGGTGGTCCGATCAGTAGACGCCACACGGACGCCACCACACCCCGCCTGGGGGACAGCCGATCCGGCATCCTCCGCACTGTAGGGGAACCGTTGACTTCGCCGCCTTGGCGGCCGGCTACGGCTCTGGCGCAGGCGGCTGCTACTAGCCGTCTGCCCTAGGCAGGGACAGAGCTGTTACTCGCTTTGGTACTTGAATGAGACTCGGAGCTTCGTCCGGAACGTGATGACGTCGCCATCGCCGAGGTCGATGTCTTGTTCGACGACTTCGGCGACACGGAGGTCACGCAGGGTCTCACGCGCAGTCTTGACGGCCGAGGAGGCGGCGTCCTCCCAGGATTGGTTGCTCGTACCGATGATCTCGATCACTTTGTAGACACTCATTGACGGATCTCCTTCTCGATCTCCTGGGCTGCCAAATGTCATCATGCGAGAAAGCTCGCGGGGTTGCAAGCAGGTTGTGTCGAAGTTGCGACACGTCGGTGTGCACCACGGTGACCCTTGGCTGAGGCCAGGGGCTTGCGGGTGGCGTTCGGGTCAGCAGGCCGGGGCGGTCAGTGAGCGTCGGTAGCGGAAGGGAAGAGCGGCGGGCGCTTCTCGCGCAAAGCGGCGACGCCCTCGGGCACGTCAGGTCCCATGAAACAGAGCATCTCGTAGGCTGCTGACTGGTCGAAGATCGGTCCGGCGGCTCGCAGCCAATTGTTGAGGGCCCTCTTCGTCCACCGAATGGCCAGCTGTGATCCGCTGCCGAGCCTGGTTGCCACCGCCATCGCTTCGTCTAGCACTCGGTGTTTCGGAACGGCCATCGTGACCATGCCGATACGCTCGGCCTCCCTGCCGGTGAGCATCTCTCCGGTGAGCAAGTAGTAGCGGGCCTTCGCCATGCCAGCCAGCAGGGGCCAGAGGATCGCCGCGTGGTCACCGGCTGCGAGGCCAAGTCTCACGTGACCGTCGCCCAGGCGTGCATCCTCGGCACAGATCGAGACGTCGGCTAGCAGAGCCACTACGAGCCCTGCGCCGATGGCGACGCCGTTGATCGCCGACACGACCGGCTTCTCGCAATCGATCATGTGGTAAACGAGGTCGCTCATCTCCGAGAGCATGCGGGCAACCCGGTCGTGGTCGCCCACCAGGCGCTCGACCATCGCAAGGTCGCCCCCCGCCGAGAAAGCCCTGCCTGCTCCGGTGACGAGGGCGACGCGCGTTTGAGGATCGCGCGAGACATCCACGAAGACCCTCGAGAGCTCACGGTGCATGGTCTCGTCGGCGGCGTTGTAGTTCTCTGGCCGGTTCAGCGTGATGAGCAGGACGCCGTTCCCGCGACGTTCGAAAGTCAGCTTCTCGTATTCGGAGTAATCCATCTGTGCTCTCCTTTTCTTTGATCACGACTATGCAGCTCTGGTGATCTCTTGGGCCTGCAAGAAGCCCGTCGGCGAGCGTTCTCCCTGATCGGGACACTCGCAGGTCGGGTGTTGAGGGTTCTGACACAGACCATGCCGACCGGCGGTCAGGCAAAACACGGTACATGCGTGCCAAGCACTCTTGTGGCTGGGACGCCGCATCCACCGCTAGCTTGTTAGGGGAGGCCAGCACTTGACCGCGGCTGTCCGCTAGACAGATAGTGCAGTTCGTGTTGAGCCGTGTCGATGGACCGGGGGCGGCCGGGCTGGCGCTTGCCGGGAAGGGATGTGGCACGTAGCTGACGTGCCCCCGTCCGGGCCACAATGACCGCGAGGACCGA
This sequence comes from Acidimicrobiales bacterium, assembly GCA_050011255.1. Taxonomy (GTDB): domain Bacteria; phylum Actinomycetota; class Acidimicrobiia; order Acidimicrobiales; family UBA8190; genus Bog-564. The sequence continues at coordinate 74,121 of JBEKJK010000006.1, read as the reverse complement.
ACGTTGCGGACGCTGATTCTTTGTGGGGGGAAGGGAACCCGCGCATATCCGCAGACGCTGGAGGTACCGAAACCGTTGTTCGAGGTGGCGGGACGGCCGGTCCTGGGGCATGTGATGGGGATATACGCACGCCAGGGTTTCACGGACTTCGTCTTGGCCGCGGGTTTCAAGGCCGACCTGCTCGAGGCATTCGCAGCCACTCTGCCGAGTGAATGGCAAGTGGAGGTGCGTGACACGGGGGAGGACACGAACACCGGAGGCCGAGTGTCTCTCTGCGCGCGGGACATGGGACAGACTTACTTCGTGACGTACGCCGACGGTCTCGGAGACATCGATCTCACCGACCTCCTAGCGTTTCACCAGGACCATCCAGGGGCGGCAACCATGACCACCGTGCCTTTGCCGTCGCAGTACGGGACGATCGAGAGCGACTCCGGCGGGCGAGTGCATCGGTTCACGGAGAAGCCCCGCCTCCCCGACCACTGGATCAACGCGGGTTTCTTCGTTCTCGACAGTCGTGCGGAGGCTTGGTTCGCAGGAGACGACTTCGAACGGGAGGTGCTGCCCGCGCTCGGCTCTGCCGGGGAACTGTACGCGTACCGGCATCGTGGGTTTTGGCGTTCGATGGACACGTACAAGGACGCGCTCGAGCTGAGCGCGCTGTGCGAGGGCGGCGATGCACCGTGGGAACGGGCGCCCGATCTGAGTGCCCGAGGTGGGAAGTGAGCGTCAGCGCGTCGTCCGAATACCCAAGGAACGTGGCGACGACGTCGTCGGGCCAAGTGCCCCGGCCCCGTTGGCCTTCTGGTTCGCGAGTCCTCGTCACGGGCGCCACGGGCTTCATCGGATCGCACCTGGTGCGGCGCCTCGTGGCTGACGGGGTCGAGGTGCACGGCCTCACGAGCGCAGTGTCGAGCATCTACGCGGTGCGCCTGGTGGAGATGCGCGAGAGCATCGCGCTGCACGAAGCGAGCCTGGCCGACCGGGGTGCGATGGAGGCGCTGGTCGACGAGGTGAGGCCCTCACACGTGCTCCACCTGGGTGCCTACACCCATGTGGGGAAGTCCTGGCAGAGGGTCGACGAGTGCGTGCAGGTGAACGTCCAGGGGACCGTGAACCTCCTCCAGTCCCTCGACGGATGCGGATACAGCCGGTTCGTGAACATAGGCACGAGCGAGATCTACGGGGCTGTTTCGTCGCCTTTTCGGGAGGACATGCCGGTACGCCCGCTCTCTCCGTACGCAGCCAGCAAGTACGGCGCGGAGTGCTTCTGCCGGTTGTTCCACGAGGGTAAGGGATGGCCGATAGTAATGCTGCGGCCGTTCAACGCCTACGGGCCGGCGCAGACCGCGGACCGGGTGATCCCCGAGGTCATCGTGCGAGCGTTGCGTGGCGAGGAGCTGCGCATGACCCAGGGCCGCCAGACACGCGAGTTCAACTACGTGGAGGACCTCGTCGACGGTATCGTGCGTGCTGCGACTGTGCCGGGGGTCGAGGGGGAGCTCTTGAACCTGGGGTGCGGCCAAGACGTGTCGGTTCGCGAGGTGACGACGCTGATCTTGGACCTGCTGGGAAACCCGGTGGCGGCGCAATTCGGAGCACTGCCGGATCGGCCGACCGAGATCTGGGAGATGCGCTCGGACAGCACCAAGGCCCGCGAACTACTCGGCTGGAAGCCGCAGCACTCGCTCAAGGACGGGCTCGAGAGGACGATCACGTGGTACCGAGACGAGCTGTCGGACCCTGCCTCACCATTCATAGTGAGATGACGCGGGCCGACCGGACGTCTCGCCGTGCGGCGGCATAGAATTCGGGTTCGCAGCACCCTCAGCCAGTGGTTTCGCAGCACCCTCAGCCAGTACGGCCAACCCAACCATTCGAGCCAGTTCATCGAACCGGCACGGATCCCAGCACTCTTAGCTGCCAGTCGCCCAACAGGAGGTCGGTAATGGAGGTCTGCGACAAGCTCTACATCAATGGCGCATGGGTGCCCTCCACCGGCACCGGGAGCATCGAGGTGGTGAACGCGGCCACCGAGGAGGTGATGGGAACCGTACCGAAGGGTACCGCCGAGGACGTCGACCGCGCGGCGCGCGCCGCGGCAGACGCCTTCTCCCAGTGGTCGAAGACCTCGGTGGACGAGCGTTCGAAGACGCTCGCGCGGGTCCAAGAGGCTCTCGGCGCGCGCTCGGCGGACATCGCCACGCTGATCTCGAAGGAGGTCGGCATGCCCTTCACCCTGTCGAACCTCATCCAGGTCGGGCTTCCCATCACGAGCTTCGCCACGATGTCCCAGATCGTGCGAGAGATCGCCTTCGAAGAGGAGATCGGGAGCTCGCTCGTCGTGCGTGAGCCGATCGGGGTCGTCGGTTGCATCACGCCGTGGAACTACCCGCTTCACCAGATCTGCGCCAAGGTCGCCCCTGCGATCGCCGCCGGGTGCACCGTCGTGCTCAAGCCGAGCGTCGTGGCTCCACTGAACGTCTTCGTCCTGGCCGAGGTGTTCGACGAGATCGGTCTGCCCCCCGGGGTCTTCAACCTCGTCACCGGGCCCGGCACCGTGGTGGGGGAGGCGATCTCGTCTCACCCGCTCATCGACATGGTGTCGTTCACCGGGTCCACCCGCGCCGGCAAACGCGTCATGCAGCTCGCGGCCGACAACGTGAAGCGCGTGGCCTTGGAGCTCGGAGGCAAGTCTGCGAACGTCATCCTCGAGGACGCGGAGCTGTCCAAGGCTGTGCCTTCGGGGGTGTCCGCCTGCTTCTTGAACTCGGGTCAGACCTGCTCGGCCCTCACGCGCATGATCGTGCCTCGCTCACGCCTGGCGGAGGTGGAGGACCTGGCCGTGAAGGCCGCGCAGACCTACAAGCCCGGCGACCCGTTCGATCCAGAGACGCGCCTCGGACCGCTCGTGTCGGCGTCCCAACGCGAGCGGGTCCGGGGTTACATCAAGAGTGGTATCGATGAAGGCGCCAAGTTGCTGTGCGGGGGCGCGGAGGTGCCCGAGGGGTTGGAGAAGGGCTATTACGTACTCCCAACCGTCTTCTCCGAGGTGACGAACGACATGACGATCGCCCAGGAGGAGATCTTCGGGCCGGTGCTCTCGATCATCCCCTACGACACCGAGGAAGAGGCCATCCGCATCGCCAACGACACCATCTACGGCCTCGCCGGCGGGGTGTGGGCAGGCGAAAAGGAACGCGCCCAAGAGGTCGCTCGCCAACTGCGCACCGGGCAGGTGGAGGTCAACGGCGGTGGCTTCAACCCGATGGCCCCCTTCGGCGGGTACAAGCAGTCGGGCATCGGGCGGGAGCTCGGTCACTACGGGCTGGAGGAGTACCTGGAGGTGAAGGCGATCCAGCGCTGAGTCACCGTCAGCCGGAGGGGACGACGCTGATCCCTTGATCGGCGAAGTCCTGGTCGAACGCGAACGCCTGATCGATCCGAGTCGACCTGACGAGCTCGAAGCTGACCCAGTCGACGAGGGACGACTCTCGTGTTCCGATCGTCAGCCACGCCCGTACCGCTGCATCATGCGTCTCTTCGTCGACGAAGACAATCTCGAAAGCGGGTAACAAGGCGTCGAACAGAGCCCGCGAGGCTATGACGCCGAGACGCCGATGGACGAGAGCAGCCGATTCGACGACCACGTAGTTGTGTGTGATCAGTGGATCGGCTCGTTCGTGGTCCGCGAACCATCGCGCGGCAGCGCCATGGTTGGCGTCGTCGGCGTCCAGCAGGGCGAAGATGGCCGAGGTGTCCACGAGGGTAGTCAAGACCCGAAGGCGTCTTCGAGGTACCGGTCGTGGTCAGATGCGACGTCGGAGCGTCCTGAGTGAAATCGTCCCACGACGGCCGTAGCACGTTCTCGCAGCCGATCACGCTGGTCGTCAGCAAGGGAGCTGTCCACCGCGTCACGCACCAGCGAAGCCACCGACACGTGTCGCTCCGCTGCCCTGCGTTGGAGGCGCCGGAGCTGGATCTCGGTCAGCTGGATCTGAGTCCTTACCATGCCCACATGATAGCGGATAGTGCCACCATGTGTACCTACCGGCCGCGCTAAGCAGGCTCGAAGGCTTGCGCAGGGACGAGTTGCAGATAGTATCGTGAGGGGTTACGATATATCGTGATAGTCTGACTGTGGCTGTTGCCGCACCGTGGTGAACGGTCACACGGTGTGGACGAGGGACAAGGAGGGCCAGATGCACGAAGGATCGGATTTCAGGGCTCACCAGGGCGCGCGCCCTGGAGGAAGGGTCAGAGGTGTCAGAGGGGTCGAGAGCGGGTCCTCGACCAGAGGTCGTCAGAGGCGGCGGGCTCCGTGGTGGGAGGACTGGGGCTCGGAATGGGGCGAGCTCGTACCACCATTTCGCGGCGGGGGACGCAGGATGCGCAGAGGGGACATTCGAACGGCGCTGCTCGCGGTGCTAGCCGAGGGCCCCGGTCACGGCTACGAGATCATCAACCGGTTGGAGGAGAAGAGCGGAGGCATGTGGCGCCCGAGCCCCGGGTCGGTGTACCCGACGCTCCAGCTCTTCGAGGACGAGGGGCTCGTGCGGTGCGAGGAGCGTGACGGAAAGCGCGTCTACGAGCTCACCGAGGCCGGGCGCACCGAGGCCGCGGATCGTGCCGAGCGCTTCGGGAAGGCGCCGTGGGAGTCGGAGGGCGGGCATGGCCCGGGCCGGCACGACGGGTTCCGGAGCCTGCGAAAAGCGGGTGAGCGCCTCGGGCCCGTGATCCCCCCGTTCCTGATCGCGATCAAGCAGGTGGGTATGAGCGCGGACTCCGACGAGCTGGAGCGGGCGTCGGCCGTCGTCCAGAGGGCGACGAAGGAGCTCTACCAGATCCTGGCTGGGCACCGGGACTGAGGGTCCGGGTCTACCTGGGCCGAGTGTCGCTCGGTCAGGCACCCATGGCGTGAACGCCTCCGTCGACGTGGAGCATCTCGCCGGTGGTCATGGAGAACCAGTCCGAGAGCAGCGCAACGCATGCGCGGGCCACCGGATCGCCGTCGGTGACGTCCCAGCCGAGGGGCGCGCGGTCTGCCCACGTGTCTTCGAACGTCTTGAAGCTGGGGATCGACCTTGCTGCCATCGTGCGCACCGGCCCGGCCGCGACGAGGTTCACCCTCACCCCGTCGGGCCCGAGGTCGCGAGCGAGGTAGCGGGCCAGGGACTCGAGGGCGGCCTTGGCCACTCCCATCCAGTCGTAGGCGGGCCACGCCACGCGGGCGTCGAAGTCCAAAGCGACGACCGAGGAGCTTCCCGCCGCGGCCAGCAGAGGTCGCATCGCTCCGACGAGCGCCTTCAGGGAGTAGGCGGAGATCTGCAGCGCCTGCGCCACGTCCTCCCAGCCGGCGCGCAAGATGTCTCCGCCGAGGCAATCGGCCGGGGCGAAGCCGATCGCATGCAGCAGTCCGTCGAGCCGCCCCCATCGGGTGGCCAGGTCATCGGCGGCCGCCCGCAGGTGCTCGGGCCTGCTCACGTCGATCTCGATCACGTCGACGGGCACAGGCAGCTTGCGTGCTACGCGCCGGGTCAGCGACAGGCCTCGCCCGGCCCCCGACACGATGATCTCGGCTCCTTGCTCCTGGGCCACACGAGCGACCCCGGACGCCAGGGACGCGTTCGTGAGGACACCCGTTATGAGGATGCGCTTTCCGTCCAGTAGTCCCGGCACGCCGGCGGACCCTACCCGAGCTTCGGCTCCGTTGTGCAAGGGTGGTGCGGTGCACGTGGGGATCCTCGGTGGGACCGGGCCGCTCGGACGTGGCCTGGCGCTGCGACTGGCGGATGCCGGAGTCGAGATCAGCCTCGGGTCACGAGACCCAGGGCGCGCCGACTTGCTTGCTTCGGAGATGATCCAGAGGTGGCCGGACCATGAGCTCGGGATCGTCGGTGTCCCCAACGTAGATGCCGCTCAGGCCGAGATCGTCGTGCTGGCGACCCCCTGGGACGCTGCGGTGCAGACGGCGCGCGAGCTCACCGGGTCGCTGAGCGGCAAGGTGGTGGTCTCGGTCGGGAACGTGATCGTGAAGCAAGGGCGCGAGATGCTCGCGCTGGCACCGCCGAGGGGGTCGCTGGCGGAGGCGCTTCAGTCCGCACTGCCGGACGCCTCGGTGGCCGCCGCGTGCCATCACCTGCCGGCAGGGCCTCTGGGGGATCTGGAAGCGCTCCTCGATGCCGACGTTCTCGTGTGCTCCGACCACCCCGAGGCGACCGAGGCCACCATGGCGATGCTCGGAGTGGTGGAGGGGCTCCGCCCTCTCGATGCAGGGAGCCTGGACGTCGCTGGAGCCATCGAAGCGTTCACCGCGGTGCTCGCCAGCTTGAACGTCCGCTACCGGGCGCGCTGCACGTTGCGACTCGCCGGGCTGGAGAAGCTTCCTCGGGGTGGGGCTTCGTCTCGGTGATGCGGCTGTACGAGACGGTCCGGGGCGAGATCGTCGATTTCTCGCCGGGCCCGACGGTGACCATGTACTCCTGTGGTGTCACGCCCTATGACGCCGCCCACGTGGGCCACGCCCAGGTGTACTTGACCTTCGACCTGCTCCAGCGCCGCCTGCGGGACTTGGGGCACTCGACGAAGCTCGTGCGCAACATCACCGACGTCGACGACGACATCTTGAGGAAGGCACGAGAGCTCGGGGTGCACTACCTGGACCTCGCTGCCGAGGAGATGGCCCGTTTCGACGCCAACATGCAGGCGATCGGCCTCCTGCCCGTCTACAGCGAGCCCCGTGCCACCTCTGCGATTCCTGACATCCTCTCTCTCATAGGCGCAGTGCTCGACTCGGGCCACGCGTACGTGGCCGGCGGTGCCGTCTACTTCGACGTGTCTTCCTTCGACCGCTTCGGTCAGGTGAGCCACCTGTCGCGCCCTGAGATGTTGCGCCTTGCGGCGGAGACAGGGGGGAACCCCGACGATCCGAACAAACGGGACCCGCTCGACTTCGTCCTCTGGCAGTCTTCGGCTCCGGACGAGCCGGCGTGGGAGTCGCGCTGGGGTCCGGGAAGGCCCGGTTGGCATATCGAGTGCTCCGCGCTTGCCATGCGGGAGCTCGGGCAGACCGTCGACCTGCACGGCGGGGGACGCGACCTCGTGTTCCCGCACCACGAGTGCGAGGTGGCCCAGTCGGAGTCCGTGACCGGCACGACCTTCAGCCGGCACTGGCTGCACGTGGGAATGGTGGGACTGGGCGGGCGGAAGATGTCCAAGTCATTCGGGAACCTGGTCTTCGTCGGCGACCTCTTGAAGGAGTGGGAGCCGATGGTCCTTCGGCTCGCGCTGCTCTCCCACCACTACCGTTCCGACTGGGACTGGGAGGAGCGCGACCTCGTCACGGCCGCCGATCGCATCGAGCGCTGGCGTTCCGCGTCGAGCCGGCCCGGTGGCATGTCGTCGTCGGCCCGGGCAGCTCTGGAAGAGGTGCGCGCGCGCCTGGACGCCGACCTGGACGCGCCCGGCGCGTTGTCGGTGATCGACGAAGCAGCCGTCCACGCGCACGACGTGAGGGAGGCCGCTTCTCTGTTGGGGGTCGTGCTGTGATGATCGACGATCAGAAGAAGCCGGACCTATAGCCTGGGCCGCAGAGCAGCACGAGAGAGCCGCAGAGCAGCACGAGAGAGCCGCAGGGCAGCGCAGAAAGAGGGACAGAGCCGTGGGAGCCGAAGTCATCGTCCGTCTGCCAGACGGTTCGACCAAGCAGCTCCCGGCCGGGTCCACGGCGCTCGACCTCGCGAGATCGATCGGCAAGCGCCTCGCCAAGGATGCCGTAGCCGCAGCAGTCGACGGGGCTGAAGTGGACCTCACCTGTGTGTTGGGCGAAGAGACAGAGGTTGCGATCTTGACGGGCGGCTCCGACGCGGGACGTACGATCTTGCGCCACTCCACCGCCCACGTGCTCGCCCAGGCGGTGCTCGACCTGTGGCCGGGAGCCCACTACGCGATCGGCCCCGCGATCGAAGACGGCTTCTACTACGACTTCGCGTTGCCGCATGGTGCGACGTTCAGCGACGAGGACATCTCTCGCATCGAGGCGCGAATGCGAGAGATCATCGCCGAGGACCAGCCGTTCGTGCGCGAGGAGCACACGATCGCAGAAGGGCTGGCGCTGTTCGCGGAGCAGCCGTTCAAGCGTGAGATCATCGAGGGCGTCGGTTCTGAGGCGGACCTGGCCGCTGAAGCGGCGCAGGACATGGTGCCCGGAGAGTCCGTCGTGAGCGTGTACCGGAACCCGACCGCGCGCGTCGTGGATCACGACGGCGGTTTCGTCGATCTGTGTCGCGGCCCTCATGTGCCTTCGACGGGCCGGCTCGGTCACTTCCGGCTCCTGCGGGTGGCCGGCGCGTATTGGCGCGGAGACGAGCATCGTCCGCAGCTCCAGCGGATCTACGGCACGGCTTGGGACTCTGCGCAGGCACTTGTCGATCACCTGCACCGGATCGAGGAGGCCGAGAGACGTGACCACAGGCGCATAGGCGCGGACCTCGACCTGTTCTCCTTCCCGCCGGAGATCGGTTCCGGGCTGGCGGTGTTCCACCCGAAGGGAGCGACGATCCGCCAGCTCATGGAGGACTACTCGCGTCGGCGCCACGTGAGCTCCGGCTACCAGTTCGTCTACTCCCCTCACATCACGAAATCGGAGCTGTTCGAGGTCTCGGGCCACCTCGAGTGGTTCGCCGAGTCCATGTTCCCTCCGATAACGCTCGAAGAGGGACACGAGTACCGACTCAAGCCCATGAACTGCCCGTTCCACATCTTGATCTTCCGGTCCCACCAGCGCTCGTACCGCGAACTGCCTATCCGGCTCTTCGAGTTCGGCACCGTCTATCGCTACGAGAAGTCAGGGGTGGTCCACGGCCTCACACGCGTGCGCGGGATGACCCAGGACGACGCCCACATCTTCTGCACCTTCGAGCAGATGACGGGCGAGCTCCAGTCACTGTTGGACTTCGTGTTGGACCTGCTTCGAGACTTCGGCCTCGAGGACTTCTACCTGGAGCTCTCCACGAAGCCCGAGGGCAAGGCCGTCGGCAGCGACGAGGAGTGGGAGGCGGCCACAGAAGCGTTGCGTGTCGCCGCGCAGGCGATGGGACTGGAGCTGGTGATGGACGTGGGAGGCGGCGCCTATTACGGCCCGAAGATCTCCGTTCAAGCACGCGACGCCATCGGGCGGTACTGGCAGGTCTCCACGGTCCAGCTCGACTTCCAGCTCCCGATGCGCTTCGGGCTCGAGTACGTCGGGGCCGACAACGCGCGCCATCGCCCCGTGATGATCCACCGTGCGCTGTTCGGTACGGTCGAACGGTTCTTCGCCATCCTGCTCGAGCACTACGCCGGGGCGCTTCCCACCTGGCTCATGCCCACCCAGGTAGCCGTCCTCCCGGTGCGAGACGACCATGACGCCTATGCCGAGCACGTTGCGGTGACGTGTCGCCACGCGGGGCTGCGCGTGGAGGTCGACCCGGCCGACGAGCCGCTCGGCGGTCGTATCCGCAAGTGGAAGCTCGAGAAGGCACCGTACGTGCTAGTGGTCGGAGACGACGACACGGCGTCGGGCACAGTGGGCGTGAACGCCAGAGGGTCGGATCGTCCGGATCGGGGGATCGCCCTCGATGTGTTCGTGGCGGCGGTCGCGGCCGAGGTCGAGTCCAAGGGATCTCCGGAGAAGGGTGGGGGGCGTTGGTCTTCTGGACCGAGGTGAGTGTTAGCGGCCGCGCGCTCTGCCGGTCGCGGTGCTCGCCGTCCTTCTAGGAGGGCGCCGTAGTGAGCCTCGAGCACCTGTGGGCAGGTTGGCGGAGCGAGTACGTGGCATCGGTGCTCCCTGCTGACGTCGCGGCGGAGGACGACGGTTGCGTGCTCTGCCGGATCGCGGCCAGCGGCGAGCCCGACGAGCGAAACGGCATCGTGTGGCGAGACGAGCGCAACCTCGCGGCGCTCAACGCGTATCCCTACGCAAGCGGGCATCTGCTCGTGATGCCGGTCCGCCATGTCTCGGATCTCGAGGAGCTGACGGCCGAGGAGTCGGTAGCGCTCTGGAACGCCGTGCGCGCGGCTATGTGCGCGATCACGGCGGCATACAACCCGGACGGCATCAACATGGGCGCCAATCTCGGGCGTGCGGCGGGAGCGGGTATTCCGAGACACGTGCACCTGCACGTGCTGCCCCGCTGGGTAGGGGACACGAACTTCATGACCTCGGTGGCCGGGGTGCGGGTCATGCCCGAGTCGTTGCCCGAGAGCTGGCACCGGCTGCGCGACTCGTGGCCGGCGCGATGAGCCGGAGCTCTCAGGGCCCACCGGCACGACCCTCAGTTGGCTTTGGCCTTGACCAGCCTGTCGACGAGGTTGGCGGGAAGCACGTCGTAGTGGTCGTGTTCCACCCGGAAGCGACCGCGCCCACCGGTGAGAGACCGTAAATCGACCGCGTAACGCTGGATCTCGGAGGTGGGAACGAGGGCTGTGATCTGCTGGAAGCCGCCGGCGAGGGTGTCGGTGCCTTGGACGCGCCCTCGCCGTGAGTTGAGGTCGCCCAGGATGTCTCCCTGCATGGAAGCGGGCACAGTGACCTCGAGGCGGGAGATCGGCTCCAACACCGCTGGACCCGCGGCTGTCATCGCTTCTTTGAACGCCAGCGACCCGGCCATCTTGAAGCTCATCTCCGAGGAGTCGACGGAGTGGTACTTGCCGTCGTAGCAGGTCACCTGCACGTCGACCACCGGGTAGCCGTGCACGCCGCCCTGGACCATGGCTTCGATCACGCCCTTCTCGACGGCGGGGATGTACTGCTTCGGGATCGCGCCCCCGACGACCTGGTCCACGAAATGAAAGCCTTCCCCGCGCTCGAGCGGCTCGATGCGGATGGACGCCACGCCGAACTGCCCGTGCCCACCGGTCTGCTTCTTGTACTTGCCTTCGGCCTCCGCCTGGCTGGTGATCGTCTCGCGGTAGGGCACGAGCACCTCTTCGGTCTCGAGCTCCACCCCGTACTTGCGCTGGAGGCGCTCGGCCGAGACAGCCAGGTGGGTTTCACCGGTTCCGCGCAGGATCGTCTGGTGGGTCTCGTCGACGCGCTCCACGAATAGGGAGGGATCCTCGTCCTGCAGGCGGTGCAGACCGGTCATGAGCTTGTCCTCGTCACCCTTGGACTTGGGTCGGATGGCCATCGCCAGCAGAGGAGGGTCAGGCTCGGGCACCGGCACCAGGACCGGAGATCCCTTGGGTGCCAACGTGTCGCCGGTGGCGGTGTCGGACAGCTTGGGCACCGCGACGATGTCCCCGGCCCTGGCCTCGCTCGCCGGTTCTGTTTCGTGGCCGCGCAGCACTTGGAGCACGTGGAGCCGCTCGTCGGTGTGGGTGCGAGGGTTCGTGAGAACCGTGTCGGGCCGGATCGTTCCCGACAGCACCCTGAGCAACGAGATCTTCCCGACGTAGGGGTCCGAGATGGTCTTGAACACCCGGGCGAGGGGCTGGGCCGAGGGGTCTGCGGCCACCTGCTGGTCGGTGTCCCCGGCTCGGACCGTCGCCGGCGGGCGCTTGTCGGGAGAAGGGGCGATCTCGGCAAGCAAGCTGGCGAGACGGTCGATGCCTACGCCCGTCGTGGCGGACACGCACACCACCGGGAACACCAGGCCCTGGGCCACACCCGTGGCCAACGCCGCCTCTAGCTCCTCGCTCGACGGCATGTTCCCGTCGAGATAGCGCTCCATGAGCGCGTCGTCTCCGACGACGATCCCTTCCACGAGCTGTTCGCGTACCTGGCGCTCGGCGTCGGCGAGGTCGTCGGGGATGGGGCCCGAGCTCGACTTGCCCTTCTCGTGGTGGATGGCTGTGTCGGTCAGCAGGTCGGCGATTCCACAGAACGCGGTCTCTTCGCCGATCGGGAGCTCGAGCGGGGCGATACCGGTGCCGAAGGTGTCGCGAAGCTGCGCGAGAGTGCGTTCAAAGCCGGCTCGCTCACGGTCGAGCTTGTTCACGACCACGAGCCGGGGCAGGCCGAGCTCGGTGGCAAGCTGCCAGGCCGCCTCGGTCTGCGCCTCCACTCCTTCCACAGCGCTCACGACCACCACGGCCAGGTCGGCCACCGAGCAAGCTGCGCGCACCTCGGAGAAGAAGTCGGCGTATCCCGGAGTGTCGATCAGGTTGATCTTCACGTCGCCGACGATCACCGGTGTGAGGGCCAGGGAGAGCGACATGTTGCGCTTGATCTCTTCGGGCTGGAAGTCGCTCACGGTGGAGCCGTCCTCGACCTTGCCCTGGCGGGAGATCGCCCCCGTGGCGAACATGAGGGCTTCGGCGACGGTCGTCTTCCCCGCACCGTTGTGCCCTACCAGGACCACGTTGCGGATGCGGGACGGTGGATAGCTCACCACCGGCAGACCTCCCCTTGCTCGATCTCGTGCTCGATCTCGTGCTCGATCTGTGCATTGCGCCACGGTGTGACGCCAGCGCGTGGGCGCCGTGCGGGGCAGCCTACCGGCGGCTGTCGGGGCCGTCAGGAGCGCAGCGTGCGAGTGTCGCCGACACGTCTGAGGCACGCCGCCGGGTATCGCCGGCAACCCCTCGGATGTCGCCGGTGATCCAGCCGGGGGCCGAGATGGGACCGGAGATAAGCTGGCATGAGTCGTCGGGAGGAAGCCGAGAGATGCTCGATGGTCGTTGGCGCCATGCCGTGGACCGTGTGACGCAGCCGGTGGGCGAGACGCTCGTACGGAGCCGCGTTAACGCCGACGTGCTGACCGTGTTCGGGCTCGCGATGTCCGTGGTGACCGCTTTCGTCGTGGGCTCGGGGCACCTCGTGCTCGCGATAATGATGTTGTTCGCGACGGGTCTTCCGGACCTGTTCGACGGTCCTGTGGCGAAGGCCTCCGGCACGGCGTCGGTGCGCGGTGCCTTTTTCGATTCGGTAGCGGACCGGGTCGCCGACGCCTTCATGTACGGGGGGGTCGCCTGGTACCTCGCGTCACGCCACCACGGCACGATGGTCCTGCTCCCCTTCGCCATTATGGCGATGACGTCGCTCATCTCCTACGAGCGAGCGAAGGCCGAGTTGCTCGGCCTCTCGGCGCGCGGCGGTCTCATGGAGCGCGCGGAGAGGTTCATCCTCCTCGGTGGGTGCTTCGTCGCGGGAGCGGTTTACGCGGCCGCCTTCGTTCCGGCGCTCTGGGTGTTCTTCGGGCTCGTGACGGCAACGGCCGCAGGGCGCTTTGTGAGGATCTGGCAGGAGGCCGAAGGGCCGGCGCGGTCTTTGCGAGTGACGGCGCGCCAGCGCCCGCTTCGGCCGGTCGCCCGGGTCTCCGGCGGTCTCTCGGATCTGTCCACGCGCCGCATGGCGCGTTGGCGCGACCTGCGTGCGGACTCGCGCTGGAAGGCATGGCGCGAAGGCCTTGCCCAGCGTGATGGCAACGGCGTGAGGGCGGCGCTGCACCGTCGCGCCGGCGAGCCCTTTGGCCGTTGGTGGGCGAGGCGCGACGGTGACCCCTCGATCCGTACGGGGCGGACATGGCGCGAGCGACGCCAGGCGCGAATGCGCGCAGGTGGAGCGCGTGCGCACGCGCGTGCGAGCCGTCACTGGGGTTCCGACGGATCTCGCGGTTCGGACGGCATCTTCGACGACACCTGAGCGCTTACACCACGATTCGATGTACGAAGGATCCTCGTCGGCCTCTTCTGTCCACGATCAGGCCGTCTACCTCGTCTACCGGGGTCTCGGTGCCGGCATGCGGTGGTTGCCGGAGCCCTTGGCCCGGGCGAGCGCGTCAGCTGTGGGGCTCGCGCTCACGGCCTTTCGCCGCGACGCGCGCGCGGTGTACTCACGGAACTTGGCGCGGGTGCTCGGCAGGCCGCTCGGCAAGAGCGAAGAGCTGGAGTTCTCTAGGCGGGCGTTTCGCAGCTACGCCCGCTACTGGCTCGAGGGTGCGCGTCTTCCGGCCGTGCCACATCAGGTCGTGCTCGACGGTCTGGTCGTCGAGTCCGGGTTCGACTACCTGGTGGAGCACATGGCCGCTGGCCGTGGGGTGGTGATGGCCTTGCCTCACGTGGGGAGCTGGGAGTGGGGTGGGGCGTGGTTGGCCCTCAAGGGCTACCCCATGACGAGCGTGGCCGAGCCCGTCGAGCCGAGGGCGCTCTACGACTGGTTCGTCTCCCAGCGCGAGGCGATGGGACTGAGCATCGTGCCCATGGGGCCCGGTGTGGGCGGGGCCCTCTTGCGCTGCCTGCGGTCGGGAGGGCTGGTGGGACTGCTGTGCGACCGTGACATCGTGGGCAACGGAGTGGAGGTGGAGTTCTTCGGAGAGCGCACCACGCTGCCGGGCGGTCCTGCGACTCTGGCGCTTCGCTGCGGTGCGGCGCTCCTGCCGGCTGCGGTCTACAGCGGGCCGGGGCGGGGCCACACGGCGGTCATCATGCCTCCGGTTGCGGCCGAGCGAACAGGTTCTCTGCGTGCGGACGTGACCAGGGTCACCCAGGCGCTCGTGGCGGACCTCGAGACGCTCATCCGCCGCGCCCCCGACCAGTGGTACCTCTTCCAGCCGAACTGGCCGGGTGACCCCGGGTACGAGCACTGAGCCTGGGCGGGGCCCCACGATGCGCATAGCGATCCTCTGTCCTTACAGTCTCAGCCGGCCGGGAGGAGTGCAGGGCCAGGTGGTGGGCCTGGCCGACTCGCTGCGGTCTCTCGGGCACGAAGCTGTCGTGCTGGCGCCCGCCGACGGACCGCTGGATCTCCCTCGGCTCGTTCCCCACGGCGTCGTGCCACTGGGCCGGTCGATCCCCGTGCCGGCCAACGGCTCTGTGGCACCGGTGACCTTGAGCCCGCTGGCGGCCGTGCGCGCGGTCCGGGCGGTGCGCGCCGGCGGCTTCGACGTGCTGCACCTGCACGAACCGCTGGCCCCGGGTCCGGGGTACGGCTGTCTGCTTGCGTGTGGCGAGCCGAAGGTCGGCACCTTCCATCGCGCCGGCGTGGGTCTTGCCTACCGGGCCCTGGCGCCCGCGGCGCGCTGGGCGGCCGGGCGCCTCGACGTGCGTTGCGCCGTCTCGCCCGAGGCCGCGTCGACCGCCTCGGGGGCGATCGGCGGTTCCTACGAAGTGGTGGGCAACGGAGTGGAGATCGAGCGCTTCTCGGGGGCCGAACCGTGGAGCACGGAAGGTCCCACGGTGATCTTCGTCGGGCGTCACGAGAGGCGGAAGGGCTTGGGCGTGCTGCTCGATGCGTGGGACCGGCTGACGGGTGAGGAAGCGGCGGCCCCGCGAAGCACCCTGTGGGTGGTGGGGCAGGGCCCCGAGACCGAAGACCTCCGCCGGCGCCACCGCTGTGGTCCGGGACTCGAGTGGCTGGGGCGGATTGGGGACGAGGAGCTCGCCTCACGTCTCGCGGGCGCCGACCTGCTGTGCGCGCCTGCTCTCGGTGGGGAGTCCTTCGGCGTGGTGCTGGTCGAGGCCATGGCGGCGCGCACCGCCGTGGTGGCGAGCGATCTCCCGGGCTACGCGTTCGTGGCTCGCGGTCACGCGTTGTTGGTCCCTCCGGACGACCCCGTCGCCCTCGCCGGGGCGCTGGAACGGGGCTTGTCGGATGCCGCCGCCGGGACCGGGCTCTGCGCGCCCGAGACGCTCGACGCGGCCTTGGATCACGCGCAGCGCTGGTCCATGCAGGCGCTTGCCTCTAGGTATGTGGGGATCTTCGAAGCTCTCCTAAGCTGACGCGGGTGGCAGACGCGTCTGGACGACCTGGATCGCTCCAACCCGAGGGGTCACCCGGATCACCTGCGTCGTCCGGGTCTTCCTCGAACCGCCGCCGCAGAGGTCGGGGCCCGAGGCGATCCGGTTCGGGCGACGCAGGGGCCCAGGACGCGTCGGCACGCGACCAGCCGGCATCTCGCCGTAGAGCCGGTACCGAAGGCCGCGGCACAGGCGCCAGGAATGGCCAGGGCCGTCGGCGCAAAGCGGATCGTTCGGTCGCGGCGGTGCGCGCGGATCGAGCGTCGGCGCCGTCCGCCGGCACAACTCGCCACAGGGCCAGGGGCCCAGCAAGAGTCGTGGCGGCCTCGGTAGGAGTCGCAGAACCCTCAGAAGCCTCAGTAGCAGGAGCCGCCTCGGAGAAGACGGAAGGAACCGGAACAGCCCCGGGGACGACACGCGGTTCCACGGCTTCGCCCCCGGGGTACGGCTTCGTGCAGAGGGGCGACACCGCGGCGGTGTCTCATCGCAACAGGCGCCGAGCTCGTGCGATCGCGGCTCTTCCGGGCGTGATCGTGTTCGGCGTCGTGGCGCTGGTGCTCAGCGGAGCGGGAGAGCCTCTGGTCGGGTTGGTGGCTGGTGCCGCCGCAGGAGCTGTCCTGTGGGCGGTGGTGTGGCTCGGGGCCTCGTCGTTCGTGCTTCGCTCGTTGCACGCTCGGCGCGCAGACGAGAAGGACCTGCCGAGCGCGTGCAACCTGGTCGAAGGGCTTTGCGCCAGCATGGGCCTTCGCCTTCCTGCGATGTGGGTGGTGGAGGACCAGGTACGCGACGCGCTGGCGGTCGGCCGTGGTCCGAGGACCGCGGGGCTCGTGCTCACCTCCGGTCTGGCGGACGCCCTGGACCCGGTCGCCATGGAGGGGGTGCTCGCCCACGAGCTCACACACATAAAACGGTGCGACATCGCGCCGGCGACGATGACCGCGGCCTTGCTCGTGCCGTTGGCGGTGTTCCTGCCGGGAACGGGGGCCCTCGTGCACCGGGTGGCGGGGCGCGCTCGGGAGTTCGACGCCGACCGCCTCGCCGTGACGGTCACCAGGTACCCTCCCGGTCTTCGTGAGGCGTTGTCGGAGATGGTGAGCGGTCCGCCGCCGAGCCCGCGCTCGCGCCTTGCCGGAAGTGCGGTCGCCCGGGCGACACGTTGGTTGTGGACGGTGGAGCTTCCGGTCGCCGCCACGACCTCTTCGCGGGTAGTGGGTGAGCTCGACGCCGTCCCGGTGCGCATAGCCGCGCTCGACGAGTGGTGAGAAGGTTGAAGGAGACCGGGACGGGTCCCGCACGGCCGGGCAAGTGACGGGCAAAGCCGAAGAGGGCCGAGACCCCATTCGGTAGACTGTGGTCGTGACCGACGAAGCCCACGCCGGCAACGGCGAACGCCATACGGGGACGTTCACGGTGAAACGCGGGCTCGCCGACATGCTGAGGGGCGGGGTGATCATGGACGTGGTCACCGACGAGCACGCCCGACTGGCAGAAGATGCAGGCGCCGTCGCCGTGATGGCGCTCGAGCGGGTGCCGGCCGACATCCGCGCACAGGGCGGCGTGGCCAGGATGAGCGATCCGGCGCTGATCGAGGCCATCAAGCGCGCGGTCACCATCCCGGTCATGGCGAAGGCCCGGATCGGACACTTCGCCGAGGCACAGGTGCTCGAGGCGCTCGGAGTCGACTACGTCGACGAGAGCGAGGTGCTCACTCCCGCCGACGAGGCCCACCACATCGACAAGTGGGCGTTCAAGGTCCCCTTCGTCTGCGGCGCGACGAACCTGGGGGAGGCGCTCAGGCGGATCTCCGAGGGTGCGGCTCTCATCCGTTCGAAGGGAGAGGCTGGGACCGGGAACATCGTGGAGGCCGTGCGCCACCTGCGTTCGATCCTCGGCGACATCAGGAGGCTGACCCAGATCGACTCGACCGAGCGGTTCGCCTTGGTCAAGGAGCTCGGTGCGCCCATCGACCTGGTGCGCGAGGTCGCCGAGACCGGGCGCCTGCCGGTGCCGCTGTTCTGCGCGGGCGGGATCGCCACTCCCTCGGACGCCGCCCTGGTGATGCAACTGGGCGCCGAGGCGGTCTTCGTCGGTTCAGGCATCTTCAAGAGCGAGGACCCACCGCGAAGGGCGCGAGCGATCGTGGAGGCGACCACCCACTACGACGACGCGCAGATCGTGGCGAAGGTCTCTCGTGGTCTGGGCACGCCTATGGCCGGGCTCGAGATGGGCACGCTTACCGAGCACCTGGCCGAGCGCGGTTGGTGAGCGCGGGCGTGCCGAGCGATCGCGAGACGAAGGTGCCCCCAGGTGCTGGTCGGTGTGCTCGCCCTGCAGGGCGACGTCGCCGAGCACCGCGCCGCGCTCGCTGAGCTGGACGTCACCAGCCGGCCGGTCCGCCGGCCGGAGGACATGTCGGGCTTGGACGGGATCGTGCTGCCCGGCGGCGAGTCGACCACTATCTCGATGCTCCTGGAGTCCTCGGGGCTCGCGGAACCGCTCGGCAAGGAGCTGGCGGCAGGCCTCCCGGCCTTCGGGACGTGCGCGGGAATGGTCCTGCTGGCGAGTGCCATCTCGGACGGCAGGCCGAACCAGCGTTGCTACGGCGCGATCGACCTCGTGGTGCGCCGCAACGGCTATGGCGGGCAGCTCGACTCGTTCGAGTGCGACCTGGAAGTCGCCTCGTTGGGGGAGGCTCCTCTTCACGGCGTCTTCATCCGCGCACCGGTGGTGGAGTCCGTCGGCTCAGAGGTGGAGGTCCTGGCGGAGGTCGCGTCGAAAGCAGGCGTGGCCCCGTCGGGGACGCGGGGCGACGGTCGGGGCGCCTTCGCCCCGGGAACGGGGGCTGACGGCAGCACGACTCCCGCGATCTGTCGCCAGGGGTCGGTGCTCGCGGCCGCGTGCCACCCGGAGCTCACCACCGACCGCCGCCTCCACGAGCTGTTCGTGTCGATGATCGAGAAGAGTGTTCGTACCAATGATTGAGCACCAATGATCGACAAGAGAGGTCACTAGGGATGTCGGGGCACTCGAAGTGGGCCACCACCAAGCACCGGAAGGCCGCCGTCGACAAGGCGCGAGCGAAGGTGTTCGCCAAGCTCATCCGTCAGCTGGAGGTGGCCGCGCGCGAGGGCGGAGGAGATCTGTCGGCCAACGCGACCCTGCGGACGATGTTCGAGAAGGCCCGCGCCGCGTCGGTGCCCACCGACACGATCGACCGCGCCATCAAGAGAGGGACGGGGGAGCTCGAGGGTGTGCACTACACCGAGGTGGTCTACGAGGGGTACGCACCGGGGGGAGTGGCGGTCATCGTCGAGTGTCTCACCGACAACCGCAACCGCACGGGTGCGGAGATTCGCAAGATCTTCACGCGCAACGGCGGTTCGACCGCGGAGCCCGGTGCGGTGTCGTGGCAGTTCCACCGAAAGGGGTTGATCGCCCTCCCTCACTCGTTCGACGAAGAGAAGATCATGGAGGTCGCAGCCGACGCGGGCGCGGAAGACCTGAGCGACGAGGACGACCGGTTCGTGCTCATCTGCGCTCCCGGTGACGTCCACGGCGTGTCGAGCGCGCTCGAGGCTGCCGGGATGGCTCCGGAGGAGCCCGAGCTGGCGATGGTCGCCTCGAGCACCGTGCCCGTCGTGGACGGGGGCGAGGCCCGTCGCGTGCTACGTCTTCTCGAGGCGCTGGACGACGACGACGACGTGCAGAACGTGTGGTCGAATTTCGACATGCCCGACGACGTCCTCGCCGCCGCCACAGATTGACTCGTCGTCCAGGTCCCCGGTAGGGCGCGTCCGCAGATCGCGGTGCTGGGGCGTAGGTCGCGGTGCTGGGGCGTAGGTCGCGACGACGGGGCGTGAACGCGCACTGCGGCACCCATGACCTGAGCGAACCCATCCACCTGAGCGGCACGGTTGCTTGATAAAGTCGAACGGGTGTTCGTCCTCGGTATCGACCCGGGCTTGTCGCGCTGCGGTTATGGCGTCGTGCGCAGGTACGGGAGCCATCTGTCGGCGACCACCGGGGGTGTCGTGACCACCGATCGCGAGATGCCCCTGCCCGAGCGCCTCCGGCTGATGCTCGGCGAGCTTCGAGCGTTGGTGGCCGAGGTGCGTCCCGACGCGGTGGTGGTCGAGCGGGTCTTCTTCCAGACCAACGCGCGCACCGCGATGGCGACCGGCCAGGCGGGGGGGCTCGCTCTGGTGGCTGCGGCCGAGGCCGGGTGCGAGGTGGCCCAGTACACCTCGAACGAGGTGAAGATGGCCGTGGTGGGTTTCGGCAACGCGACCAAGGACCAGGTGCAGCGCATGGTCGCCGCCTTGTTGGACCTGCCCGAGCCCCCGAGGCCCCCCGACGTCGCCGACGCGCTCGCACTGGCGCTGTGCCATCTGACCGGTCAGCCTCTGCGCCGTGCTGTAGAGGCCGCCTCTTCCGCCAAGGATCCAGCGGCGACGGCCCTCGGAGCGCCACGGTGATCGGCTGGCTGCGAGGAGAGCTGCTGGCTCGTACGCTCGAGGGCGAGCTCCTCGTAGACGTGGGTGGGGTCGGGTACCGGGTGAGCGTCCCCGGCCCGTTGCTCTCCCGTGTCGGCGAGCAGGGCGACGAGGTGCGACTGCACGTCCACACGCACGTGCGCGAGGACGCGATCGTCCTCTACGGCTTTGCCACGGCCGAGGAGCGGCGCTGCTTCGAGGCCCTCGTCGGCGCCCACGGCGTGGGACCGTCGCTCGCGCTAGCGATTCTGTCGATGCTCACCCCTGCTGATCTCACACGCGCGGTCATGGAGGAGGATCTCGGGGTGCTGTGCGAGGTGCCCGGCATAGGGCGCAAGACGGCTGCGCGGCTGGTGCTCGACCTGCGCTCGCGCCTCGAGTTGTCCGCGTTGAACGGCTCGGAGGTGCCCGGCGGCGCGGGCTCCCCCCCGAACGCCCGCGCGGAGGTACGTGCCGCGTTGGTCGAGCTCGGCTACGGGCCCGACGAGATCAGGCGCGCGCTCGACGACATGCCGGCCGAGGGTGCCGTCGAGGACTTGCTCCGAAAGGCCTTGCGCGAGCTGGCGGGAACCCGATGACGGGCCGGCGCGAGGTCGTCTCACCCGTGCGCGAGGCACAGGCGCTGCCCGATCCTGTCGAGATCGCCGACGAGGCCCGCCTGCGACCCAGGCGGCTCGAGGAGTTCCTCGGTCAACCTCAGCTGACCGAGCACCTCGAGATCGTGCTCGAGGCTGCGCGTCGGCGCGGACAGCCTGTCGACCACATCCTCTTCGCCGGAGCCCCGGGCCTGGGGAAGACCTCGCTGGCGGGGATAGTCGCGGTGGAGATGGGGGTGGGCTTCCGGGTCACGTCGGGCCCGGCCATGGCGCGCACCGGTGACCTGGCTTCCATACTCACCGACCTCCAGCCGGGCGACGTGCTGTTCATCGACGAGATCCACCGCCTGTCGCGTCCCGTGGAGGAGGTGCTCTATCCCGCGATGGAGGACTTCCAGCTCGACATCGTCATCGGCAAGGGCCCGACCGCGCGCTCGATCCGCCTCGACCTACCCCGGTTCACGTTGGTCGGAGCCACGACGCGTACCGGCCTTCTCACAGGGCCGCTGCGAGACCGTTTCGGCTTCCTCGGCCGCCTCGACCTGTACGCGGCGGAGGACCTCTGCGGGATCGTGTCGCGCTCGGCGCGGATCCTGGGAGTGGACGTCGAGCCCGAGGGTGCTTGGGAGATCGCGTCGCGCGCCCGAGGCACACCGCGTATCGCGAACCGGCTCCTGCGTCGCGTGCGCGACTTCGTGGAGGTGCGAGCCGAGGGCCCCGTGACCGCGGAGCTGGCCTCGGTCGGGCTCGACCTCTTCGGCATCGACGACCTGGGGCTGGACAAGGTCGACCGGGCGATCCTCGACGCCTTGTGCACGAGGTTCGGCGGCCGTCCAGTGGGGCTGGTCACCCTCGCCCAGTGCGTGGGGGAGGAGCCCGACACGATCGAGGACGCCTACGAGCCTTTCCTGTTGCAGCAGGGTCTGCTGCAGCGCACGCCGAGGGGACGTACCGCGACGCCACGCGCCTTCGAGCACCTGGGAGTGGCGGTAGCAGAACAAACAGCGGCAGGACGCGAGCCCACCTTGTGGTGAGTGGTCCACCCGATCGGGAGTCCAGCTGCTCTGGGAGGCCGGGGGTACCTGGAGTAAGGTCGTACGTTCGGAGCCCAGCGGGAGACACCAAGCCCCAAAATGCACAACTTCCTGAGCATTTACAACGCTGTGTTGGCGGCATCGAGTTCCAGTGCGAACAAGGGCAGCTCCACAAGCAGCTACGGGACGCTCATCTTCATCTTGCTGCTCGGGGTGCTGGCGTACATGTTCTTCTTGCGGCCCCGTTCCCAACAGGCCCGTCGCCAGCGCGAGACACTCCAACAGGTAGTCGTCGGCGACGAGGTCCTCACCGGAGCCGGGATCTTCGGGCGGGTCCTGGACGTGGAGCTCGACAGGATCACAATCGAGACCGCGCCGGGGACCAGGATCACCGTGCTGCGCTCGACCATCGCGCGTCGGCTCACCGAGCACCCCGAGGAGGAGCACCCCGAGGAGGAGGCCGGATGGTCCGTCGACGGCGCTGGTGAGCACGAGGTGACGCACGAGGACGAGGTGAAAAGCGAGGGCGCTGCCGACGACGAGGACGGGGCAGCTGCGGCAGGGGAGGCCGGCAGCCGATGAAGCGGTCCTTGATCGTGAGCCTCGTCGTGAGCGTCGGGGTGGCGGTGGTGCTCCTGGCCGCCACGCTCGGGGTCGGTTGGCACCCCAAGCTCGGGCTCGACCTGGCCGGTGGGTCGGAGGTCGTCTACCAGCCTGTGCACCGCGTGTCCAGCGGGAAGATGGACACGGCCATCAACATCATCCGTAATCGTGTGGACGCTGCAGGAGCCTCGGGAGCGACCGTGGATTCACAGGGCGGCAGGCTCGTCGTGCAGTTCCCGGGTGTGAAGGACCCGGCCAAGTTGATCGCGCTCATCGGTCAGACCGCGCAGCTGCAGTTCCGCCCTGTCCTGTGCAGCGCTACCGCCTATCAGGCCTCGAAGGGCTCGACTCCTTCAACGGCTTCGACAGCACTCCCGACGTCGTGCTCCTCGAGCCAGTATTCCCTGCAGTCACCGACGCTGACGGTGACGCCGAATTCCTCCAGCGCGGGCTACAGCACCAACCTGAGCACGATTCCCGCCGACCCTGTGCTCACGAACATTCGGTCGACCTCGTCGTCCGCGGACGACGCCCACCCCAAGGCGTACGCTCTCCTGCCCTTGCAGGGAGGAGGAGGCTTGCGGTACCTCGTCGGTCCCTCGGAGCTGCAGGGGTCGGCGGTCGCGACGGCCCAGGCGGCGTTCGTGACTCCTTCCTGGGTCGTCGATGCGACGCTCACGGGCTCGGGATCGGGAGCCTGGGACACGATGGCGAAGAAGTACTTCCACGAGATCATCGCGATAGATCTCGACGGCCAGGTGGTGTCCGCGCCCCTGACGCAGCCGGACGCGGGCGCCTTCAGCTCCTTCCAGGGCAAGGTGCAGATCAGTGGCAGCTTCACCGAGAGCTCGGCGAAGGACCTGGCGCTGGACCTGAACTACGGCGCCCTTCCGGTGCGTTTCACGAACGGGGGCAGGCCCGTCGACCAGACGACCGTGACGCCGACCCTGGGGAGGTCCTCGCTCAGGGCGGGGTTGGCGGCAGGCATCGGTGGACTGCTCCTCGTGATGCTCTACATGATCTTCTACTACCGGGCCTTGGGGATCGTGGTCGTCTCGGGACTGGCCACGACGGCGGCGGTCCTGTGGGCGATCGTCTCGGCCCTGGGGCACTCTTCGTTGAACCTCACACTGGACCTCGCCGGGGTGACCGGCGTGATCGTGTCGATCGGGATCACCGTCGATTCTTACATCGTGTACTTCGAACGCCTGAAAGACGAGGTGCGAAGCGGTAGGTCGGTTCGCACGAGCGTGGACCGCAGCTTCCGAGGGGCCTTTCGCACCGTGCTGGCGGCGGATCTGGTGTCGCTCGCCGCCGCGGTCGTGCTTTATCTCGTTGCCGTCGGCACCGTGCGGGGGTTCGCCTTCTTCTTGGGGCTTGCGACGTTGCTCGACATCGCCACCACCTACTTCTTCACCCGTCCCTTGGTCATCATGCTCGGCCGTAACGCGCGGGTCACCGGGGCACGGATCATCGGGATGGCCCGTGGGCTGGCAGTGGAGTCGGGGGCCTCGCAATGACCAGCGTGAGCGACGCCCTCGTCGTCGACGGCACCCCTGCGCAGAGGAGCCCCCTCGTCCGTCTCTACAGGGGTGAGACGTCTTACGACTTCGTGGGGCGCAAGCGGTGGTGGTTCGCGATCTCCGGGCTCGTCATCCTCGTCGGGCTGGCGTCGCTCGGGTTCAGGGGCCTCAACTTCGGCATCGACTTCAGGGGTGGCCAGCAGTGGCAGATCGAGGCCCCGGGAGTGAGCGTCTCCAAAGTGCAAAGCGCCGTGCAGGGCGCGGGGCTGAGTGGTGCGACGGTGCAGGTGCTCGGCGGGAAGACCGTGCAGGTCTCGGCCAACCTGAACGGCGAGTCGCTCAGCCGGCAGGCCGCTACGAAGCAGGCGGTGTCCGCCGCGCTCAGCAGGCTCGCACACGGCCAGCAGGCGTCGGTCACCGATGTCGGTCCCACCTGGGGGAGCCAGATCACGAACAAGGCGATCATCGCCGTGATCGTCTTCTTCGCGGTGGTGGTGGTCTACATATCGCTGCGGTTCGAGTGGAAGATGGCCATCGCCGCGTGGCTAGCGGTGATCCACGACCTGCTCGTAGTGGTGGGGATCTACTCGCTCACCGGGTTCCAGGTGACCTCCGACACCGTGATAGCCGTGCTCACGATCCTCGGGTACTCGCTCTACGACACCGTGGTCGTCTTCGACCGCGTCGCCGACAACACCAAGGGGCTCGGCGCAACCGGGCGGATGACCTACGAGGACGTCGTCAACCTGTCGATGAACCAGACCCTCGCACGTTCGATCAACACGTCTCTCGTGGCGATCCTTCCGGTGTTGTCGGTGCTCGTGATCGGTGCGCAGTTGCTCGGGGCCACCACCTTGCAGTACTTCGGGCTGGCACTGGTCATCGGGCTCACCTCTGGTGCTTACTCGTCGATCTTCATAGCGTCGCCCGTGCTGTCGATGATGAAAGAGCGAGAGAGCCGGTACGCGAACATCCGCCAGAAGCTGGCGACCCGCGCGGACCGGACGGGACTTTTGACCCCGCGTGCGGCAGCTTTGCTCGTAGCGGCCGGGGCCTCGGACGGGTCGAGGCAGCGCTCGCGTCCTGGGGGTAGGGCACAGGCCCGTGGCCGCGCGGCACCCCCGCAACGTGGCGCGCTGTTGAAGCCGAGAGCCGCCGCGTCGGCGAAGGGGGCGGCGACCCGAGCCGCCGGCACCGAGACGGTGGAGGCCCTCGATGCGGAGGAGTCCGAGGTCGCCGGCGACGGGCAGGTGACGAAGCCCCGGTCGCCCGGCACGGCCAAACGTGCTGCGGGCGCCGCCCCGGCGGCGCGCCGCCCCGCTCCTCGCCCGAGAAAGGGGAAGGGCAGCCGCCGCGGCCGTCGCCGCTGACAGGCCGCCGCCGCCGGGCCCGATCTGATGGCGGCGCGTGGTCAGCCGGACAGGTACCGTGAGTAGATGCTGACGGTCGAGCCCCTGGCTGGTGTGCTGGGTCGGCCGGTGCCGGCGGGCGACCTCTTGGAGGGCGTGCTGGGTGCCTACGAGGCCCGCCGCCCCGGCTCGGCGGCCAAGGACCTAAGGCTCATCACCCGGGCGGGGCACGCCGCCACCGCGGCGCACGAGGGCCAGGTGCGACTGAGCGGGGAGCCCTTCATCACCCACCCGGTCGCGGTGGCCACGATCGTCGCCGATCTCGGCCTCGACGCCCGCTCGGTCGCCGCCGCGCTCCTGCACGACGCGGTCGAGGACACGAGGATGACGCAGTCACAGGTCTCAGAGGAGTTCGGACCCGAGGTCGGGGCGATCGTCGACGGCGTGACGAAGCTCGACCGCCTCCAGTTCGACTCCAAGGAGGCCCAGCAGGCTGCCACGGTCCGCAAGATGCTCGTCGCCATGGCGAACGACTGGCGGGTGCTCATCATCAAGCTCGCCGACCGCCTCCACAACATGCGGACGATCTCGGTCATGCCCGAGTGGAAGCAGCGACGCACCGCTCAGGAGACGCTCGACATCTACGCCCCGCTGGCGCACCGCCTGGGCATCCAGGAGCTGAAGTGGCAGCTCGAGGACCTTGCGTTCGCGACTCTTCATCCCAAGCGTTACGCGGAGATCGAGCAGATGGTCGCCACGCGCGCACCAGAACGCGACGAGTACGTGGCGCGTGTGCTAGTGGCGGTGCGCGAGCGCCTCGCGGAGTCCGGCATCGTCGCCGAGGTGACCGGGCGTCCGAAGCACCTGTGGAGCATCTACGAGAAGATGGTCGTGCGCGAGAAGGAGTTCGCGGAGATCAACGACCTGGTCGGGATCCGGGTCATCGTGGACTCCGAGAAGGACTGCTGGGCGGCTCTCGGTTCCATACACGCCATCTGGAGTCCCGTGCAGGGGAGGTTCAAGGACTACATCAACTCGCCCAAGTTCAATCTCTACCAGTCCCTCCACACCACGGTCGTCGGGCTCGGGGGCGAACCCATCGAGGTGCAGATCCGCACGCACGAGATGCACCGGCGCGCGGAGTACGGCATCGCGGCGCACTGGGGCTACAAGGAGAAGGGTAAGGGTTCGGGCGCCACCACCGCGGAGATGCAGTGGCTGCAACGGATCGTCGACTGGCAGTCCGAGACCACCGACCCGTTCGAGTTCTTGCAGAGCCTGAAGCTCGACCTCGAGGAGGACGAGGTCTACGTCTTCACCCCCAAGGGGAAGGTGATCGCGCTGGCCGCCGGGTCCACTCCCATCGACTTCGCGTACGCGATCCACACCGAGATCGGGCACCGCTGCATCGGCGCGAAGGTGAACGGGAGGCTCGTACCTCTCGACACGAAGCTCCAGTCCGCCGACACGGTGGAGATCGTCAGCTCGAAGGTGGCCTCGGCGGGACCTTCACGTGACTGGCTGCAGATAGTCGTCTCACCTCGGGCGCGGAACAAGATCCGGCAGTGGTTCAGCCGCGAGCGCCGCGAGGACGCGATCGAGACGGGGCGGGAGGAGCTCACGAAGGCCCTTCGGCGTGAAGGTCTCCCGCTGCAGAAGCTCGCGGCTTCAAGCGCGCTCGCGCAGCTCGCGCGGGAGATGAAGTACGCGGACGTAGACGCGCTGCACGTGGCCATAGGCGACGGCCACCTCTCCTCGCGCTCGGTCGCCCAGCGCTTGGCGCGTGAGCTGCGAGGTGGGGACTTCGAGGAGCAGCTGCCCACCACGGTCGGCCCCGGGCTCACCGCGCGCGCGCGCCGGCGTCCGACGACCGGCGTGTACGTCGAAGGTCTCGACGACGTGATGGTGCGCCTCAGCCGCTGCTGTACGCCGGTCCCCGGTGACCAGATCGTGGGCTTCGTCACCCGAGGTCGTGGTGTGAGCGTGCATCGCTCGGACTGCGCGAACGCGGCGGTGCTCGCGACGGGGGAGCACGAGAGGCTCATCGAGGTGGAATGGGACCGAGAGGGTGCCACGGTGTTCGTCGCGGGGATCGAGGTGCTCGCTTTCGACCGGTCGCGGCTGTTGGCCGACGTGACCCGTGTCGTCTCCGAGCACCACCTCAACATCGTCGCCTCCTCGAGCCACACCGCCCCGGACAGGGTGAGCCGCATGAGTTTCGAGGTGGAGCTGGCGGACCCCGGTCATCTCGAATCGCTGGTCAGCTCGCTCAAGCACCTGGACGGCGTCTTCGACGCCTTTCGCACCCTGCCCGGCCGGAAGGACTGAGGCGCTCTGGCTCACTCGGGCCCTAGCTCGGAGATGCCGGCGGGCCGGGACGTCTCGGCCCGCAAGAGCCTGCGCGCCCCGGTGGGGACCCGCGACGTCCTGTGGCCCGAGTCCGAGCGCTGGGAAGCCCTCGTCGCCGCGTTCGCGCGACAGGCGCGCCTCGCCGGCTACGGCCTGTTGCTGACGCCGGTCCTCGAGGACGCGACGCTCTTCCGACGCGCGGTGGGCGACGAGAGCGAGGTGCTGCGCAAGGAGATGTACGAGCTCACCGACCGCGGTGGCAGGACCCTCGCACTTCGACCGGAGGGGACCGCACCGGTCGTGCGTGCTTTCGTCCAGCACCACCCTGCGGTGCCGTGGAAGGTGTGGTACGTCACCCCGGCGTTCCGTTACGAGCGTCCACAGGCGGGCCGCTACCGCCAGCACCACCAGGTGGGTGTTGAGGCTCTCGGCAGCGACGACCCCGATCTCGACGTCGAGGTGATCGCCCTGGCAGCCGGTTTCTACGCCGAGCTCGGGCTGGTGGGGGTCGACCTGTCGATCGGCTCGATGGGGTGCGCGGCCGACCGTCCGGCGTACGTGTCCGCGCTGAGAGAGCATCTCGCCGAGCGGCGCGAGCTGCTCTGTGACGAGCATCGGGAGCGCTTCGAGCTGAACCCTCTCAGGGTGCTCGACTGCAAGCGTCCGCAGTGCCTGGCCGTGACGGCGGACGCGCCGAAGATGCTGGACTTCTTAGACGAGGCGTGCGCGACGCATCTGGCGCGGGTGAGAGAGGGCCTCGACGCGTTGGGGGTCGCGCACAGGCTCGACGCGCGCCTGGTGCGGGGGCTCGACTACTACACCCGCACCACCTTCGAGTTCGCCGCTGTGGCCCTCGAGACGGCACAGAACGCAGTGGGTGGCGGTGGCCGTTACGACACGCTGGCCGAGGCCATCGGCGGACCGCCCACACCGGGGATCGGCTTCGGGATCGGTATCGAGCGCCTCCTGCTCGCCTGCGACGCGGAGGGTTGTTTCGCCGCGCCGCCGTCTGCACCGGACGTGTTCGTGGTCGACGCGACGGGAGGATCAGCGGCTCGTGACCTGAGCGCGCGGCTCAGGTCGATGGGGCTCGCGGCTCATCGCGCCTACGACGACCGGTCGATGAAGGCGCAGCTGAGGCTCGCGGACCGTTCCGGGGCGCGTTACGCGGCGATCGTGGGCCCGCGCGAGGTCGAGGATCGAACGGTGACCGTGCGTTCTCTTCGCGAACAGAAGCAGACTACGGTGCGTCGCGAGGAGCTGGCGGAATGGCTGCGAAGAGAATTGCCCGACTGAACGAGGAAGCCGCGCACAGCGCGCCGCCGGGGAGCAGTGCCACCGGGATGCGCACCCACATGTGCGGGGAGCTGCGCGAAGGTGACGTCGGCGACCGGGTTCGCCTGTGCGGTTGGGTCGCGACGAGACGCGAGCACGGAGAGCACCTGGCGTTCGTCGACCTGCGCGACCACAGCGGGGTGACCCAGTGCGTGGTCCGCGGCTCGGTCGAAGCTCGCTCCGAGTGGGTGCTGCAGGTCGAGGGCACGGTTCGGCGGCGCCCGGCGGGCAACGAGAACCCCGAGCTGCCCACCGGCGAGGTCGAGTTGGCCGACTGCGACGTCGTGGTGCTCGCGCGCGCCGAGCCTCCGCCTTTCGCCGTCGACGACCGCGCCGAGAGCGACGAGTCGGTCCGCCTCCGGTACCGCTACGTCGACCTGCGTCGCCCGCGCATGCAGGCGAACCTGCGGTTGAGATCACGCGTGCTCAGCGCTCTTCGCGAGGCGATGTTGCGCCAGGGCTTCTGCGAGGTGGAGACGCCGCTCCTGTGGACGCCCACCCCCGAGGGCGCTCGTGAGTTCGCGGTGCCGGCGCGCCTGCACCGTGGGGAGTTCTACGTCCTGCCCCAGAGCCCCCAGATCGCCAAGCAGCTGCTCATGGTGGGCGGGGTCGACCGGTACTTCCAGATGGCCCGGTGCCTGCGCGACGAGGACCTGCGCGCCGACCGCCAGTTCGAGTTCACCCAGCTCGACGTCGAGGCGTCCTTCGTCACCGCCTCCGACGTCCGTGGCGTGGTCACCGAGGCCGTCCTGGACGCGACCGAGGCGGCGGTCGGCGAGCGCCCGGGCGACGTGCAGAGCATCAGCTGGCAGGAGGCCATGGACCGCTACGGCGTGGACAAGCCCGACATGCGCTTCGAGATGGAGCTGGTCGACCTCGGTGAGGTGTTCGCCGGCACCGAGGCGCGGGCGCTGAGCGCGCAGTGCGTGAAGGGGCTGCGGGTGCCGGGGGGTGCCGAGCTGAGCCGCAACCGGCTGGACTCGCTGTCCGAGAGGGCCAAGGGGCTCGGGGCGAAGGGCCTGGCGTCGTTCAAGGTCTCAGGTGCTGCGTCGGGCGAAGATCCGGTGCTCGAGTCGGCACTCGAGAAGTTCCTCTCTGCGACCGAGCGTCGAGGGCTCGTCTCGGCCACGGGGGCAGTCCCGGGCGACGCGGTCCTCGTGGTCGCCGACACCTGGCGTACGACCTGCGAGGTGCTAGGGCAGCTGCGTCTCGAGCTCGGCCGCCCGCCCGTGACGGCCGGGGGCCGGAGGCTGTGCTGGGTGACCGACTTCCCGCTCTTCGAAGGCCTCGACGACAAGGGCGTGCCCGTCGCCGCCCACCATCCCTTCACGATGCCCCACCCCGAGGACCTGGACCTGTTGGAGAGCGACCCGTTGGCGGTGCGCTCGGAGGCGTACGACCTCGTCTTGAACGGCTGGGAGCTCGGGTCGGGATCGATCCGTATCCATCGCGAGGACATCCAGCGAAAGGTGTTCGACGCGCTCGGGATCTCTCCCGATGACGCAGAGGACCGGTTCGGCTTTCTGCTCGGCGCGTTCCGCTACGGGGCTCCGCCACACGGCGGGTTCGCGGTGGGGGTGGACCGGCTGGTCGCTCTGCTCGCCGGGGAGGAGAACATCCGCGAGGTGATCGCCTTCCCCAAGACCCAGTCGGGGACCGACCCGTTGACCGGGGCGCCGAAGGCGCTAACCGCGAAGTCACTTCGCGAGCTGGGGCTGCGGGTCGAGACGCCGTGAGCCGGGTGGTCACGAAGAGCGTGCCGGCACAGAACCTCGAGCGCGTCAGCGGAGGGTGAGGGTGGCGGACGGGCGAGGAGCTCGCCGCTCGCGTACGCCGTCACCGGAGCTGTTCGACGCGGCCGTGGCCGATCGCCTGGCACAGCGCGCCCCGTTGGCGACGCGGATGCGGCCGCGTACGCTCGACGAGATCGTCGGCCAGCGCCACCTGGTCGCGCCCGGCGCACCGCTCAGGGTCTTGATCGAGCAGGACCGGCTCACCTCGGCGATCCTCTGGGGGGCAGCGGGCACCGGCAAGACGACGCTCGCGTCGGTGGTGGCCCGGCGGTCGGCCAAGGCCTTCGTGCAGGTCTCGGCAGTGAGCGCGGGAGTGGCCGACGTGCGCCAGGCGATCGATGACGCCCGGGGACGCCTGGGGGAGCAGGGGCAGGGCACGATCCTGTTCATCGACGAGGTGCACCGGTTCAACCGCGCGCAGCAAGACGCTCTTCTGCCCGCGGTGGAAGAGGGCCTGATCGTGCTCATCGGGGCGACGACCGAGAACCCGTTCTTCTCCGTCAATTCGCCGCTTCTGAGCCGAGCCACGTTGTGGCGACTCGAACCGCTGGGCGACGAGGACGTGAGAGAGCTCGTCCGGCGCGCGCTCGTGCTCGAAGGAGCCGCCGCCGCCGAGGACGCGCTCGAAGCGCTGGTCTCGGTGGCAGAGGGCGACGCGCGCGCGGCGCTCGGGACCCTCGAGGTGGCCCTGGCCCTGGGTGCAGAGCGCGAGCTCAGCGCGCTCGACGTCGAGCGCGCACGGGCGGGTCGGCTGCTCCACCAGGGGACCGACGCCCACTACGACCAGGTCAGCGCCCTCATAAAGTCCGTGCGGGGCTCGGACGTGGACGCGGGCCTCTACTGGCTGGCCCGCATGCTCGAAGGCGGTGAGGATCCACGGTTCATCGCCCGGCGGCTGGTCATCTTGGCCAGCGAGGACGTGGGCATGGCCGACCCTCTGGCCCTGGTGGTGGCGGACGCGGCGGCGCGCGCCGTGGAGTTCGTCGGCCTGCCGGAGGCTCAGCTCAACTTGGCTCAGGCGGTGGTCTACCTGGCGTCTGCTCCTAAGTCGAACCGCGTGACGGTGGCTCTCGGACGTGCGAAGCGAGACGTGCGAAGCGGGCCCGCCGCGCAGGTCCCGGTCCATCTGCGCGACCCGCATTTCCCCGGTGCCGACGAGCTCGGCCACGGCGAGAAGTACCGTTACCCGCACGACGACCCGCGCGGCTGGGTCGAGCAGCAGTACCGACCCACCTCCATCCTCGACCACCTCTACTACGAACCGAGCACGCACGGCGCGGAGGCGGCTCTTGAGGAGCGCCTCAGGCGGCGGCGCACGCGGCCGGAGAAGACGCCTGGCGACGAGAGCTGAACCAGGACCGCGCGTGAGCGGCCCGCCACCGCCGATCCGGTCGACGGATAGCATGGCGGTCCATGTCGGCCGAGAACGTGGCGGCGCTGGTAGTAGCCGCGGTCTGCGGCGTGGCTGTACTGGCGGCGCTTGTCATCGTGATCGTCCTGAGCCGCCGTCTTCGCGAGCTTCGGCACGTGGTGGCAGACCTGCGCAACGAGACCGTGCCGCTCGTGCACGACGCGCGCGTGGTCGTCGACCAGGCCGCCACCGAGATGCTGCGGGTGGGCGACGTGCTGTCGTCGACCGAGGCGGTGAGCGAGACCGTCGACTCGGCCTCGCGCCTCGCGTACCGCGCCTTCGCCAATCCGGTGGTCAGGGTCCTCGCGTTCTGGACCGGTACCCGAAGTGCCCTTCGGAGGCTCTTCTCCCCGGGGGATCGATCTCCGAGCCGGAGGTCGGTCCCCTCCACGGGCGTCGAGCGCACTCACGAGCGTGGGACGGCGAAGGCTTCGAGCGTCCATCGCCGTCGCCTTCGCGCTCGCGCGCGGCGGTGATCGGGTGAGAAGGCGGGCGATCTGGCTCGGCGTTGGGGCGGCGCTCGGCGCGGGCGCGTCGGTGTGGGTACGGCGACGGGTCGAGCTGGTCGCCGAGCAAGTGCGTTCAGGGGACGTGACGTCGCACATGGTCGCGGTAGCAAAGCGCACGGCGAAGCACGGCGCGCGAAGGGTGCGTCGTGCCGTGCAGGCAGGGCGCGACGACGCGCGACAGCGTGAGGACCAGCTGTGGCAAGAGCTGGAGGTCCGCGCCCGGGCCCGCTGAAGCACGACGAGTGCGGCGACAACGCCGGTCTGCAGGGCCGCCCCGATAGGATCGGCCGCCGTGACGAGCGCCGACCGGCTGCGGGCCGCCTTCACCGGCTTCTATGCCGATCGCGGCCACGTGGTCGTGCCGTCGGCCAGCCTGATCCCCCATGACCCGACGATCCTCTTCACGATCGCCGGCATGGTGCCCTTCAAGCCGTACTTCCTAGGGGACGAGCCCGCGCCGTGGGAGAGGGCGACCTCGGTCCAGAAGTGCTTTCGCACCGTGGACATCGACGTCATCGGGAACGACGAGCGCCACTGCACGTTCTTCGAGATGCTCGGCAATTTCAGCTTCGGCGACTACTTCAAGGCGGGCGCGATCCCGCTCGCCTGGGAGCTGTTGACCGAGGTGCTCGGGTTCGACGCGCAGCTGCTGTGGGTCACGGTTCACGACGACGACGACGAGGCCGAGAAGATCTGGCTGGAGTCCACCGCTGTCCCCCCCGCGCGCCTCCAGCGCATGGGCGAGGACAATTTCTGGACGATGGGAGAGACCGGGCCGTGCGGGCCGTGCTCGGAGCTGTTCTTCGACCGCGGGGCCGCCTACGGAGAGGCCGGCGGGCCGGCCCACGGGGGCGACGAACGCTACGTCGAGATCTACACCCTGGTCTTCATGCAGCAGAACCGCCTCGCGAACGGAGAGATCGTCGATCTCCCCAAGAAGAACATCGACACCGGCGCGGGTCTCGAGCGCATGCTCCCGATCCTCCAGGGCGTCTCGTCTCTGTTCGAGACCGACGTCTTTCGGCCGATCCTGGCGGTGGCCGAGGAAGCCACCGGCGTGGCGTACGGGGCGGATCCCCACAGCGACGTGTCGCTGCGCATCCTCGCCGACCACGCGAGGGCCATGGCCATGTTGATCGCCGACGGTGTGCTCCCCTCGAACGACGGGCGCGGGTACGTGCTTCGCCGCGTCATCCGCCGGGCGGTCCGGCGCGCGTTTCAGCTCGGGGTGATCGAGCCCGTGACGCCGAAGATGGTGAGAAGCGTCGCGCAGGTGCTCGGAGAGGCCCACCCCGCTCTCGTCGAAGAGCTCGACCTGATCCAGGCAACGGTAGAGCGCGAGGAGGGCGCGTTCCGGCGGGCCCTCGACGCGGGGTCGGTCGTCTTGGAGGAGGAGCTGGCCAAGAGCAGGGGTCGGGTGTCGGGGGAGGTGGCGTTCCGCTTGCACGACACCCACGGGTTCCCGATCGAACTGACGATGGAGATGGCGGCCGAGGCCGGAGCGCAGGTCGACACGGAGGGGTTCGAACGCGAGATGTCGGTCCAACGCGAACGCGCGAGGGCCGACGCTCGGGCACGGCGCGCGGTCACAGGTGACGAGGCCGTCTATCGCGAGCTGCTCGAGCAGAGCGGACCGACGCAGTTCACGGGATACCGCCACTTCGAGGAACCGACCACCGTGGTGGCCGTCCAGGCCGGGCCGACCCCGGGCACCGTCGAGGTCGTGCTCGAGCGCACTCCCTTCTACGCCGAGGCGGGAGGGCAGGTGGGCGATACCGGAGCCATAACCACCGAGACCGGCCGCGCGAGGGTGACCGACACCCAAAGCGTCCTGCCGGATCTGGTCGTCCACCGGGCCACCGTCGAGGGCGAGCTGTTCCCGGGCCAAGACGCCCTCGCGGTGATAGACGTGTCTCGGCGTGAGGCGATCCGGCGCAACCACACAGGGACCCACCTCCTGCACGCAGCGCTTCGGCAGGTCCTCGGTGACCATGTGCGTCAGCAGGGATCCCTCGTCGCGCCCGACCGCCTGCGTTTCGACTTCTCCCATTCCTCCGCCGTGCGTGCCGGCGAGCTGGCCGAGATCAACGCGGTCGCGAACTCCGAGGTGCTCACCGATGCACCCGTGGAGGTGACTGAGGCCTCGCGCGCCGAGGCCGAGGCGATGGGGGCGCTGGCGTTCTTCGGGGACAAGTACGGCGATCGCGTGCGGGTGGTTCGCGCCGGGCCCCGGTCCACGGAGCTGTGCGGGGGCACTCATGTGGACGCCCTGGGCATGATCGGGCCGATCACGGTGGTGTCGGAGGGTTCGATCGGGTCCAACACGCGCCGCATCGAGGCCGTGACGGGGCCCGGATCGCTCGCTTTGGCCTACGAGCACCAACGCTCGTTGCAGGAAGCCGCGTGGCGGCTCAAGGTGGAGCCCGCAGGTGTGGTCGAGGCACTCGAGAAGTTGATCGACCGTCAACGCCAGGCGGAGAAGGAGCTCGCGCGCCTGCGAGGAGAGCGGCTCGAGGAGCAGGCAGCCCGGATGCTCGAGCAGGCCGAGAACGGCGTCGTGGTGGGGCGCGAGGACGGACTCAGCGCCGATGCGCTGCGCGACCTGGCACAAGCGCTTCGCGCTGCGGGCGCGGAGGTGGTCGTGATGGCGGGCAGCCCGGACGGGTCGAAGGTGGTGCTCGCAGTCGCCTCGGGCTCGGTCTCGGTTGATGCGGCCTCCACGGCCAAGCAGCTGGCGGCCATCGTGCGCGGCGGCGGCGGCGGCACGAGCGAGCTCGCTCAAGCAGGAGGGAGCGACCCCTCGAAGATCGACGAGCTGCTGGCCGAGGCTCGTCGTCGCGTGGTTGGCGCCTGAGCTGGTGCGAGTGCTGGGGGTCGACCTGGGGGAGCGGCGGATCGGGGTCGCCGTCTCCGACGGTGCGGGCCTCGTGGCATCGCCGCGTTGCACGATCCACCGCAGTGGGGACCCCGCCGCCGACCGGGCGGAGGTGGCCGCCATAGCGGTGGAGATCGGGGCACGGAGGGTGGTCGTGGGGCTTCCGGTGAGCCTCGACGGGCGACGCGGTCCGGCCGCTCGTTCGGCCGGGCAAGAGGCGTCGGCGCTAGCGGAGTTGCTCGAGCCGCAAGGGGTGGACGTGGAGACGTTCGACGAGCGGCTCACCACGGTGAGCGCCGAGCGCCGGCTCGTCGAAGCCGGCCGCGGTGGTGCCGCCCGCCGGCGGGTGATCGACCAGGCGGCGGCGGCGGTGATGCTCCAGGCATGGCTGGACGCGCACCGAAGCGACGACGATGCCTGAAGAGAACGACGGCGAGGCGGGCACCGGCACCACGGTCGGGGCGCGAGGAGACGGCATCGCCGCGTCGGTCCGTCGTCACCCGGTGCGAAGCGTCCTCGGCGCGCTGGGAGTGGTCGTGGTCGGCCTCCTCGCGTGGTCCGCGGCCTGGTACGAGGGTCAAGTCGGCGGGGCTCTCGGAGGTGCACGCACGGTCGTGAACGTGGTGAGCGGGTCCTCGATGAGCGACATCGCCGGGCGGCTGGGGAGCCGGCACGTCGTCACGAGCCCACTGGCCTTTCGCATCTACCTCCTCTTGCACGGTTCTCCCGTCGTGCGCCCCGGTGGTTACCTGCTTCGGCGCCACGAGGGTTTCGCCGCGCTGAAGGGTGCTCTGGCCGCGGGGCCCGACGTGTTCAGCGTCAGGATTCCCGCTGGGTTCACCGTGGAGGAGACCGCGACGCGAGTGGGACAGCTCCGGGGCCACGACGCCTCGGCGTTCTTGTCGGTCGCCGACTCCGGCGCGGTTCAGTCGTCGTGGCAGCCGCCGGGCTCGACGAACCTCGACGGGCTCCTGGGGACCGGGACCTACGTCGTCTTGCCCGGCGAGACCGACAAGAGCTTGCTCTCACAGATGGTCGAGCGCTTCGACACACAGGCCCGGCAGGCGAGCCTGGCGCAGGACGCCTCTTCGCTCGGGATCACGCCGTACCAGGCGGTGATCGTCGCGTCGATCGTGCAGAAAGAAGGCGTCTACTCCCAGAACCTCGCGAAGGTCGCGCGTGTCGTCTACAACCGCCTCGCACGGGGCATGGACCTGCAGATGGACTCCACGGTGCTTTACTCCGAGCACCGCGACGGCGGACCGGTGACCTCCGCCGACCTGGCGCTCGACACCCTGTACAACACCTACCTGCACTCGGGGCTCACCCCGACCCCGATCTGCTTCCCCTCGCAGGCATCGCTTCGTGCCGCGCTCGCGCCCACCGCGGGGAACTGGCTGTACTTCGTCGTGGTGTCGAAGGACGGTACGGAGGCCTTCTCCGACACCTTGGCCGGCCAGGTGGCGAACGAGAATCTGGCGAAGAGCCGGGGCCTGCCGTAGCAGGCGGGGAGGCGATAGGTGGGACACTCTCGATGGTGAGCCGCAGGTCCCGAGCAATGTCGTCGTCTCATCTGTCTCGGCGCGCCGAGCGGGCGAGCAGGGCGGATTCGTGGCCGTCGGCCGCGTCGACGGTGGTCGGCGTCATCGGCGATCCCGTCGAGCACTCGTTGTCGCCGCTCATCCACAACGCCGCGTTCGACGCGATGGGGCTCGACTGGGTGTCGGTGGCGTTCAGGGTCGTCGCCGGAGGCGTACCCGAGGCGTTCTCCGGGATGCGCGCCCTGGGGATCGCAGGCTTGTCCGTGACGACCCCGCACAAGGACGCGGCGGCGGCGTCCGTCGACGAGTTAAGTGAGCTGGCGCGCCGGCTCGGGGCTGTGAACTGCGTCACCCGGCGCGACGGGCTGCTTTTCGGCGACTCGACCGACGGGGAGGGGTTCGTGCAGGCTCTTCGGCGAGGCTGCGGGTTCGATCCCAGCGGTGCTCGCTGCGTAGTGGTCGGGGCCGGAGGGGCGGCGCGTGCCGTCGTGGTGGCCCTCGCGGAAGCTGGAGCGACCGAGGTGGCGGTCGTGAACCGCACCCCCACGCGTGCTCTTCAGGCCGCCACGCTCGCCGGGGACGCCGGGCGGGTCGGAAGCCCGAGCGACGTCCCGGGTGCGGACCTCGTCGTGCAGGCGACCTCGCTCGGGATGGCAGGGCTACCGAGCGGCCAGGGAAGCGGCGAAGAGAGCGAGACGTCGGGGGCTGTGCGGCGGCTTCGAGACGCACCTGAGGGCGGGTGCGTGGCGATGCCCGTGGACCCCGATCTCCTCCGTGACGGCCAGCTGGTTGCCGAGCTCGTGGTCAACCCGTTGGTGACCCCGTTCATGGAGGCCGCCGAGGCGCACGGAGCGCGGACCTTCGGGGGACTCGGGATGTTGGTGCACCAGGCTGCTCTTGCGATCGAGCGTTGGACGGGCGAGCCGGCGCCGGTCGAGGCGATGTGGAGGGCGGTGACCGGACGATCAGAGAGCGTGTTCGGCGACTGAGGGGCACGGGGGCTGCGCCGGACCCAGGGCTCGCAACAGGTTCGGTCAGCGAGTCCTCGGCGTCGCGGTGCGGGCCGAAGGGTGCGAGGCGCCGCGTGACCTGTTGCCGAGCTGGCGGATCTCGCCGTTCGACACGACCCAGACGGTGCCGTCGGCGGCTCGCAGCCGCGTGACTCGGAGTGTCAGGTCCTCGACGGTGCCCGTGATGTCTCCGACTACGAGCGTGTCGCCTATGTCGAATTGGTCCTCCACGATCAGTAAGAAGCCCGACAGCAGGTCGCGTACCAGGCTCTGTGCCCCGAAACCGATGGTCGCGCCTATTACGGTCGCGCCCGCCAGGAGCGGCGTCAGGTTGATGCCGATCGTCTCCAACGCAACGAACAGAGCGATCGCCCAGACGACGACCCGCCAGAGGTTGGCGACCATCGCCGTCACGGTGCTCGCTCTCGCAGAGGCTCGCTGTGAGCCGCGACGTGCGGTCGCCTTGCGCGCGGCGCTACCGATCCAGTGGCGGATCACCCTGTTGCCGAGCCAGCTCGCCACGGCGGCTCCCACTGCGATCACGACGACGCTGACGGGTTTCACGACCACCTGCTGGAGGTGGGCGGCGGTCGGCTGGGCGACACCAGCCCATCGCAGCAGGTCGTAGAGCCAGCCGCTCACGGCCGGTAAGGCCGGCATGGTCGCTTGGGGCACGACCGGTATTCTGGTCCGCCGGAGCGCCCTGGTGAGCACTATTCTGTCCCCCCGCCCGTCCCCTGGGAGGTCGCTCGCCCTCCGAGCCGACGTGATGCTGGCACTGACCACGCTCGTGGTCAGTGCGATCGGGGTGGTGATGGTGTACTCCGCCACCCGCTCGAAGCTGCTGCTCGCCGGGTTGAGCCCGCACTACTACCTCGACCGTCAGGCTGCTTACGTAGTGGCCGGAGCCGTCGTGATGTTGGTGTTGGCGGCTCTGGACTACCGGTGGCTCGAGCACGCCAGCGCAGTGCTCTACGTGGGGTTCGTCCTGGCCCTGCTGGCGATGTTCACGCCGATCGGCTCACGACGGCTGGGTGCCACGCGGTGGCTGCAGCTGGGTCCGGTGCAGCTGCAGCCCTCTGCCTTCGGGACGCTGGTGCTGATCGTGATCGTGGCGACGTTCTGCGCTCGCCGCCCCGAGGGTCTCAACCGCCAGGACCTGCTGAAGGTGCTCGGGCTCGCCGCTGTTCCGATCCTGCTCGTGGTGCGCCAGCCCGACCTGGGCAGCGGGATCGTCATGTGCGTGGTGCTCCTGGTGATGCTCGTGGTGGCCGGCATCCCGAACCGTCATCTCGTTCTGCTGGTGCTCGGAGCCGTGGTCGGAGCGTTCGCCATCGTGCACCTGGGACTGCTCAAGCCCTACCAGGTGCAACGCCTGACCGGCTTCCTGAACCAGTCGAAGAACGCGAAAGGGACCGGGTACAACCTGCAGCAGTCGGTGACGGCGATCGGCTCCGGAGGCCCCTTCGGGAAAGGGCTCTTCCACGGGCCACAGACGAACCTCTCCTACGTGCCCTCACAGCCGACCGACTTCATATTCTCTGCGGTCGGGGAGCAGCTCGGCTTTGTCGGGGCCGCGACGGTGCTGCTCCTCCTGGGGATCCTCTGCTGGAGGGTCTTGCGTGCCGCTCACTTCGCCCGGGACCCCTTCGGACGGCTGTTGGCGACGGGGGCCTTCACCCTGGTCGCGTTCAGCGCGTTCGAGAACGCCGGCATGTCGATGGGGATCATGCCGATCGCCGGGATCCCGCTGCCGTTCCTCAGCTACGGCGGATCAGCGACCATCGCCTTCTTCGCCGCAGTCGGCATCGCCCTCTCGGTGCACCTGCGCCGCGGGCGATGACGCTCGCGGGGGCTTCGGGCCCACCGACCGACGACGAGCCTCTTGCCCGGGAGGCTGCGGTTGCTCCACGAGAGCAGCACGACACCACGGCCGGCGATACGGCCTCGGGCCAGCCAGAGCAGGAGGACTGCCGGCCGGGCGAGGCGGCCCCCGGTCCGTCCGAGGAGGAGGCGACGGATCCCGGGCGCTGGAGGTTGGCGGGGGTGACCGGCGTGTCGATGGAGCTTCCGGGGGTCCATCCGGAGGTCGTTCTCCGAGAATCTCAGGCCCCGTACCGGGTTCTGCGAATCCCCGTCGGTTTCGCCGAGGGAACTGCCATCGCCTACGCGTGGCGCCATATCGCCACGCCACGCCCGCTCACCCACGAGCTCGCGACCGAGATCCTCTCAGCTCATCAAGTGAAGATAGAGGCCGTGCGGATCACCGCCCGCCGCGGGCAGAGCTTCTATGCCGAGCTCGACACCATGGGACCTAGAGGGCGACGCGTTGTCCCTTGTCGGCCCTCGGACGCGATCGCCCTCCTCTTACGTCAGCCGATGCCCACGCCGCTCCTGGTCGCAGACGAGGTGTTCGAAGGCCGAGAGCCAGCGCAGAGTTGAGCCGGAAGTCCGCGCAGAGCTGAGCCGACCCGTGAGCGGGCGCATCCGACGCGGCTCAGTGTCCTCGTGTCGGGCTCGCCTCCGTCGAATGGGCGAAGAGCGGTGTAGCGGTTGCCTCAGAGGCGATCGCGGCCTGTTCCCCCTCGTCCGAGATGCGCATGAGCAGGGCGACCAGCACGTAGTTGGCGACGAGCGACGACCCGCCGTAGGCCATGAACGGCAGGGTGATTCCCGTGAGCGGGAGAAGGCGCACGATCCCCGCCATGATGAAGAACGCCTGCATGCCGAGTATGACGGTGAGGCCGGTCGCCAGGAGCCTGGCGAAGTCGGAGCGCGCCGTTTGCGCTATGTGCAACCCTGCGCCCACGATCAGCACGAAGGCGAAGACGACCAGGCTGGTACCGAGCAGTCCCCATTCGGTGCCGATGGCGGCGAAGATGTAGTCGCTTCCGACCTCGGGGATGTGGGAGATGTTCGCCTGGCCGAAGCCCAGGCCGGTACCTATGAGACCACCTGTGCCCAGACCGTAGATGCCCTGCACCAGTTGGTCCGAACCGCCGGGCAGGCCGACGCGGGTCCAAGGATGCAGCCAGTTCGCCACGCGCTCTCCCACCTGGGAGAAGAGCCTGTTGGCGGCGAAGGCACCGACGGCGAACAGCCCCATTCCGAAGACGATGTAGCGGCCCCTGCCGGTGGCGAGCCACAGCATCGCTATGAACAACACGAAGATCAGGAGCGCGAAGCCGACGTCGCGCTCGGCCGCGAGCACGACCATGGCCAAGCCCCAAGCCATGACGATGGGAACGAGAGGCCGCGGGTCGATCACGAGGCGGTTGCCGAGCCGGACGGTCGGGATCGAGAGGAGCTCTTGCTTCTCGGAGAAGTACGACGCGAAGAAGACGCACAGCAGGATCTTGGCGAGCTCGACCGGCTGTCCGCTGAGCGGGCCGATCTTCACGAACAGCCGAACGCTCGGCCCGTTGCGCACGGCGACCGCTTCACCCAGGTGCGGTATCAGCGGGGACAACATCAGGAAGACCGCGACGAGGAGCAGGATGTAGCGGTAGCGGTCGAGGTCGCGAGATCGCCGTAGGACGAGGAGGGTCGCCACGTACATCGTGATCCCGACCGCCGTCCAGGCCGCCTGTAGCCGGGGCGGGTACCGGCGTTGGCCGATCACCGCGATCATCACGTACCCCAGGCCGTTCAGAAGGGTGACGATGGGGAGGAGCACGGGGTTCGCGTCGGGAGCGAGGAACCGGTTGGCGACGTGCGCGACGGCGGCCAGCCCTAGCACTATCGCGAGGAACAGAACCAGGTTCGGCGGGATCTTCGAGGTCGTCCCGAGAGAGGCGAGCACATAGGTGGCGACGACGATCAGAGAGCCGAGCACGAGCAAACCGAGCTCGGTTCGCCTCCTCGTATTGGGCCCCTTGGACCGAGTGCCCGACGCCAGGTGCTCAAGCCGAAGCTTCATCGCCCTCCTGGGACGGTCCCTGCTCGCCCGTGCCCACGGTGCCCGGGACAGGGCGCCGTGGAATCCCTCTCGGACCTCTCGGCGCTCGTCGCGACGGCGCTCGGGCCACCACCGAGCGACAGCCTATGGCTTGTCGATGCTCCTGAGCCGGCATGGTGACTCGAGGTCGGGTGGCCATGGGATCGCCCCGAGGGGACTGGCGGCTTCAGCCGTCAGAGATGTCACGTGGGCCAATCTCCGGTGGTGATCCAGCCAGGTACCGTAGGGGGATGACGTCGAGGTCGTCTGCAGAACCGGGCGCCAAACTGGCGGCTCAATCCCAGGGGGACGGTTTGGTGCTCCAAGAGAAGCTCGCCGAGCGCCCCGCCAGGAAGCCCGACGATGTCATAGCCGGTATGGGTCGTGAAAGGTTTTCGAACCGGGAGCTGTCCTGGCTCGAGTTCAGCTCCCGTCTGCTCGACCTGGCAGAGGACCGTACGGTGCCCCTGCTCGAGCGGGTGAAGTTCCTGGCGATCTTCTCCGAGGGGCTCGACGAGTTCTTCGAGGTTCGCGTCGCGGGTCTCAAGGACCGGGTCGACGCGGGCCTTCGCGGACACTCTGCCGACGGCCTGCGCCCGAGCGAGATATTGCGGGCGATAACGGTCCACGTGCGCGAGCTGGTCGAACGTCAATCGAGGATCTTCATCCACGGGATCGCCCCTGCTCTAGCGGAGGCGGGGATTCGCTTCTCGGACTGGTCGGTGCTCGACGACGACGATCGTGAGTACCTCGAGGACGTGTTCGACAGGCAGATCTTCCCCGTGCTCACTCCGCTGTCGGTCGATCCCGGCCATCCCTTCCCTTACATATCGAACCTGTCGCTGAACCTGATCCTGCGGGTGGGAGACCCGCTCACCGGCGAGGAGCGTGTGGCGCGCGTGAAGGTCCCGCCTCTTCTCCCACGTTTCGTGGTGATGCCCGACGGTGAGAGGTTCGTCCCCCTCGAACAGGTGATCGCCGCTCACCTCGGAAGGCTCTTCGGCAACATGATGATCGGCGAGCACTATGCCTTTCGGGTCGCCCGTAACGCTGACTTGGCGCTCGAGGAGGACGAGGCCGACGACTTGCTGGCGGCGGTCGAGATGGAGCTTCGGCGTCGCCGTTTCGGGCGTGCCGTGCGACTCGAGGTCTCTTCGGACATGGCGCCCGACGTGCGCGACATGTTGTTGCACGAGCTCGACCTCGGGCCTGACGACCTCTTCGAGACCGAGGCTCCGCTGGACCTCGGCGGTCTGTGGAAGGTTCACGGGCTCGACCGGCCCGACCTGCAAGAGGAGCCCTGGGCGGCCATGACCCCACCGGCGCTCGCGAACGTCGGCGGCGAGCCGGCCGACCTGTTCGCGGTCCTGCGCGAGCGTGATGTGCTGGTCCATCATCCTTACGACTCGTTCACGACGTCGGTGGAGGCGTTCATAGCCCAAGCGGCTGTGGATCCCGACGTGCTTGCCATCAAGCAGACGCTCTATCGGACCTCGGGCGACAGCCCGATAGTCGCGTCTCTCATTCAGGCTGCAGACGCCGGCAAGCAGGTGGCCGCCGTGGTGGAGCTGAAGGCCAGGTTCGACGAGCAGGCGAACATCCTGTGGGCGCGCGCCCTGGAAGAAGCCGGCGTCCATGTCGTCTACGGGCTCGTCGGGCTGAAGACCCACTCGAAGGCCGCACTGGTGGTGCGGCGCGAGGAGGAGGGCATCCGCCAGTACTGTCACGTGGGCACGGGCAACTACAACCCACGTACCGCGCGGCTCTACGAGGACATGGGCTTGTTGTCGGCGGACCGCGACCTGGGAGCCGACGTCGGTGACCTGTTCAACTTCCTCACCGGCTACAGCCGGGCCGTCCACTACCGCAAGCTCGTGGTGTCCCCGCTGTCCATCCGCACCCGGATCGTCGAGCTGATAGAGCAGGAAGCGGAGCTTGGCACCGAGGGTCGGATCACGGTGAAGGTGAACGGGCTGACCGACCCCGAGATAATTGACACGCTCTACCGAGCTTCGGGCGCGGGGGTCCCCATCGATCTCATCGTGCGCGGCCTGTGTTGCCTGCGGCCCGGGGTCCCGGGTCTGTCCGAGACGATCCGCGTGCGCTCGATCGTCGGCCGCTTCTTAGAGCACTCGCGTATCTACCGGTTCGGGGGCACCGCCCACCCGCTGACGCTGCTAATGGGATCCGCAGACCTCATGGAGCGGAACCTCGATCGCCGCGTCGAGCTTCTGTTCCCGGTGACCGACGGCGAGCTGCAGGCGAGGCTGCTCGAGGTGCTCGACCTGGACCTCGCCGACGACACGAATTGCTGGGTGTTGGGCCCCGACAGCAAGTGGTCGCGAGTTCCGACGACGACCGGGGTGAGCGTGCAACGCCGCCTGCAGGAGCTGGCACGCGAACGTGTACGCCGCCGGCTCGATCCCGAGGTTCTCGGCACCGGTGGTGCTTGAGGAGCCCTCGAGGTTCGACTTGGCGTTGTAGCCGGCGACCGTGCACTCCTTTGGTGCCCGACAGGAGACGGCGAGGGTCAGACGGCTTGATGATC
The DNA here is from genome assembly GCA_050011255.1 of Acidimicrobiales bacterium. Taxonomy (GTDB): domain Bacteria; phylum Actinomycetota; class Acidimicrobiia; order Acidimicrobiales; family UBA8190; genus Bog-564. The sequence goes on along the minus strand of JBEKJK010000006.1, from coordinate 29,498 downwards.
GGCGTCGTCACGCATCGAGCCGACCGACTTGGGAAGGCTGCCGTCCGGTGTGGGCGCGCCCTGTGCGCTGGGTGAGGTCTTGGGTTCGTCGGCGGCGGTATCCGAACCGTCTCCACCCGTCACTAGAGGCGGTCTCTGCTCGACGATGTCCTCGTGCACCGATCGGATCCGTTCGCGCCACCCCTCGGAGGTGAAGCGGAGCGAGAGATAGGTCCCACCGCCCACGGGGATGGGGAGCCAGTAGTTGACCAGGCGGTAGCCGAGCACTCCGAGGAGCGCGACGTTCTTGGAGACGTGGAACCCGACGAGCGTCGGGATTAGAACGCCCTCCACCACTCCGAGTCCGCCGGGGGTGATGGGTATGACGGCGAGCACGTTCGCCAAGCCGTAGGCGACGAGCAGGTCGATCGGTGAGACCAACTTGTGGAACGCTGCGATGAACACCCACAACGAAGCCGCGTCGAGCAACCAGTTGGCCGCGGCCCATGCCACGGCGCGGTCGAGCAATTCACGTTCGGCGGCGAAGGTCCGCAAACGCTCGGCTATGCCCTGGACGGCGTCTGCGAGACGATCACCGTCGAGGAAGGGCACGCGGCGAGCCATGGTTCTCACTAACTCGACCACACGCCGACGGCCTCTTGTCAGAAGCACCACTACCGTGGCGAAGATAGCCATCATCAGCACGCCCGCACCGGCTGCCACCGCGTAGAGGGGGTTGTAGCCGTGGAAGAAGAGCGACACGAACAGGGCCAACCAGAAGATGACGTTCAGCACGACCGCTGAACCCACTCCCTGCATGGCCAATGCGAAGCCCGCGTCTTGTCCGCTCACGTCGTTGTGGGTCATGAGCCTGTACGAGAGGGCGACGCCGGGTGCGGTTCCCCCGGGCATCACGTGGCTCAACGAGAGGCTCGACATGTTGATCCGGAACAGTCGCCAACGCGAAGGCCCTCCTCGGGGGAGCAGGGTGTGTGTGAGCTGCGCGTACGCCGCCAGAGCCGCGCCTTCGAGCGCCACTCCGGCTATGAGATAGGCGACGTTGACTCGGCCGATCAGGTTCAGCGACTTGCGGGCACCGCCCAGCTCGGGCAGCACCAGGTACTCGAGCAGCAGCAGGACCACGAAGGCGCTTACGCCCCAGCGGATCCCCCCGCGCAGCCGACGGCGGGGTGAGCTCTTCTGGCGCCTACCGAGCATCCGTTCATGCTGGCACGTGGGAGAGGAGCCCAGCTGCCATGCTAGTGAGATGCCTCCGGAGCACCTCACGCACCCGGAGGTCGCGTTGATACCCCCGGATGACGCCGGCGTGCCCTCGAGAATCGCCGGCGCGCTCACGGACGAAGCCGCGAGTCCCCAGGCTCTCCCGGCGACCGGCAATCCGAGAGCTCCCGGAGAGGACACCTCGGCCCAGGAGACGCGACGAGCCCGCCTGTGGGAGGCGGCCGGGGTCCGCGGTATCCCGTTGCAGGCGATCCTCGCCTTCGTCGGAGTAGTGGTGGCCGTCTACCTGGCGGGACGGTTGATATACAAGCTCCGCGAGATCCTCCTGCTGATCGTCGTGGCGGGGTTCATCGCTCTGCTGCTCAACCCTGCGGTGAGATTCCTCCAGCGCCGCGTGGTGCGGCGTCGGGGCGGCGCGGTGGCGATCGTCGCAATCGCGGCGGTGCTCGTCTTCGTGGGCCTGGCCGCCGCATTCGGGTACCCGCTGGTCAACGGCATCACTCATCTCGCAAGGAGCCTCGGGAAGTACGTGAACCAGGCGGAGCACGGGACGGGCTGGATCGGACACCTGGCGCGTAAGTACCACGTGCAGCACTGGGTGCAGAAGAACCTGGCGCCGAAGTTGACGAGCTTCGCCAAGAACCTGTCGAAGCCCGCGCTGACGCTCGGGAAGGGGGCGGTGTCGCTCCTCCTGGCCCTGGTGGTGATCTTCATGCTCGTGCTTCTTCTCCTGTTGGAGGGACCGAAGCTGCGACGAGGCGTTCTGCGCATGATGAGCCCCGAGCGGCGCGTCACGGTCATCCGAGTCGCCGACGAGGTCAGCCGGTCCGTGACCGGGTACATGCTCGGCAACCTGATCACCTCGGTCATCGCCGGGGTGGTCGTCTACGTCGCGCTGGTTGTCTTGGGCGTGCCGTTCGCCTTGCTGTGGGCGCTGTGGGTGGCGCTCGTCGACTTCTTGCCGATGATCGGCGGTGCGCTCGCAGGCATCCCGATCGTGTTCTTCGCTCTTTTCCACTCACCCACGGCCGGGATCGTCGTCCTCGTCGTGTTCGTCGTGTACACCCAGGTGGAGAACCACGTGCTCAACCCGATCGTGATGAGCCGGACGGTGAAGGTGAACCCGCTCCTCGTCCTGATAGCCATCCTGGTGGGAGCGAGCGTCGGCGATCTGGTGGGAGGGTTCTTCGGCGGCTTCGTGGGCGCGCTCCTGGCCATCCCCGTCGCCGGGTCCATCCAGGTGATCGCACGCGAGGCATGGCAGGCGACGGCCCCCGAGAGCGGCGAGGTTTAGGCTGGGGGCGATGCTCCCGCTGGTGGTCCTTCCCACCTACAACGAGTCCGAGAACATCGAAAGTGTCATAAGGCGGATCCGCGAGGCACTTCCGGAAGCCGGCGTGCTGGTCGTCGACGACGGAAGCCCCGACGGCACTTCCTATATAGCCGAGCGCCTGGGCAAGGAGCTGCGGCAGGTGGAGGTCATGCGCCGGCCGGCCAAGGCCGGCCTGGGCAGCGCCTATCGCGCCGGGTTCGCCTGGGGTCTCGAGCGTGGTTTCGACGCCTTCGTGGAGATGGACTCCGATCTCTCCCACGAACCCGAGGCACTACCCGGGCTCGTCGCGCCGCTTGGCGAAGGCGTCGACTTGGTGGTCGGCTCCCGGTACGTACCGGGAGGTTCCATCCCGAACTGGCGCGCGCACCGCCGGCTGCTGTCGCAAGGTGGGAACATCTATGCCTCGTTGATGCTGGGACTGCACGTGACCGATTCGACGTCGGGCTTTCGGGCGTACAGCGCAGACATACTCCGTCGGGTGGATCTCGGTTCCGTGCGAGCCGAGGGGTACGGCTTTCAGATAGAGATGGTCCACCGCGTGCTCGAGCACGGCGGTACGGTGACCGAGGTCCCCATCCGCTTCGTCGACCGCCTCGAGGGTAAGTCGAAGATGTCGGGCCACATCGTCGTCGAGGCCCTCACACTCGTCACGTGGTGGGCTCTCCTTCGAGCGGCACGCGGGCTCCTGGGTGCGCTGAGGCCTGCCGCGACACCTCCTGCCGTCGGTCTACGCCCGGCGCGTCGGACCCGGGCCGCAGGCAGGCTCAGCCCTGCATCGGCGCGAAGGCCCGTGGAACGCGTGGCCCATGCTCCCTCGGCGAGCTTCGCCAAACCGTACGAATCGGCGCCACACGAACCGGCCCCCCAAGGGAACTCGTTCGAGCAGGAGCACGAGGGTGGGCCCGGTGACGGTTGAATCCGTCGGTCTCCTCTCGGTGGCCTGATGGACACATCAGCGCGGATCCTCGTGGTGGACGACGAGCCCTACATCACCGACCTGCTCTCGGCCGCTCTCAGGTTCGAGGGTTTTGCCGTGGAAGTCGCCGCCACCGGGGCCGAAGCCATGACGATGGCCAAGGAGACCCGCCATGACCTGGTGCTTCTGGACGTGATGCTGCCCGACGTCGCCGGTACAGACGTCTGTCGACGGCTGCGGGATCTGGGGGTCGAAACGCCGGTGCTGTTCCTCACCGCTCGCGACGCCACCGACGATAAGGTGGCGGGGCTCACGGTGGGCGGCGACGACTACGTCACCAAGCCGTTCAGCTTGGACGAGCTCGTCGCGCGTATACATGCGCTGCTGCGGCGAACGGGCCGCCTGAACGGCGTCGCCAACGCGCGCCTCGTCTTCGCTGACCTCGAGATGGACGACGAGACCCACGAGGTGTGGCGCAACGGGGTCTTGCTCGATCTGACGGCAACGGAATTCAACTTGCTTCGTTACATGCTTGAAAACGCCAGGCGGGTCCTCTCCAAGGCGGAGATCCTCGACAACGTGTGGTCCTACGACTTCGACGGGGACCCGAGCATCGTCGAGACCTACGTCAGCTACCTGCGCAAGAAGGTCGACTGCTTCGAGCCCCCGTTGATCCACACGATCCGAGGGGTGGGCTACAGCCTGCGGCTGCCGCGGGGCTAGGGAACGGTCGTGTCGATCAGGCGACGTCTGGTGGCGGCGATGTTGCTGCTGCTCGTCGCGGCGATCATCACGGCGGACGTCGTGACCTCGTCCTCGTTGCGTTCCTTTTTGATCGGGAGGCTGGACGAGCAGATCGACGTAGCCCAGTCGCAGGGGTACACCTACATCTACGAGACGAACCATCGCGACGTGATCGAGCACGAGGCGCTGGCCACCGACCACCCCCAAGCCTGGCTGGCGCAACTGGCCAGTTCCAAGGACCCCTCATGCACGTCGCCGGGAGCGGCACCGTCGTCCACCGCCCCGGGCCAGAGCTCGTCGGCCGCGTCGAGGACCACCGCCGGCGGAGCGTCTGGAACCAGGTCGGCCCGGCTCAGCGGGTTCACGCTCGCGACGTTGCTGAGCCCGGACGTCTACGTCGAGGTAGTGGACAGCGCGGGCACCGTCGTGTTCAGGGACCCCTCCGGGTCCTGCGCCCACCCCGACCCTGCACCGGTCCTTCCGGCACGTCTCCCGGTCCAGGCGTTACCGCTCTCCCATGTGTTCGGGCGCAATCACGGTCCTTACGTCCCAGACCGTCCGTCGTTCGAGGTGACCGCAGCCGGGGCGTCGGGCCCGCGCTATCGGGCTCAGGCGGTGGCTGTGCCCGGCGGCACCCTGGTCACCGCCATCGCGCTCGAGCCCACGGACCAGACCCTGGCGTCGCTCTCCCGTGTGGAGCTCGCGGTCTCGATAGCCGTCGTGCTGGCACTGTTGGTGCTAGTGCTGTGGATCGTCCGTTTCGGCATGCGGCCGCTCGAGGACATGACCAAGACCGCGGGCGCCATAGCCGGAGGCGACCTCACCCGACGGATCCGGAGCACCGACGAGCGCAGCGAGGTGGGGAGGCTGGGCACGGCGCTGAACGGCATGCTCGGCCAGATCGAGGCGGCGTTTCGCGAACGCTCGGTGTCGGAGTCACGGCTGCGGAGATTCGTGGCCGACGCCTCACACGAGCTGCGGACGCCGCTCACCTCGATCCGAGGCTACGCGGAGCTGCTGCGCAAGGGAGCTTTCAGCGACGAGGACGGGCGAAGGCGGGCATCAGAGCGCATCGAGAGCGAGGCCGCGCGGATGAGCCTTCTGGTCGATGACCTGCTGCTGCTCGCCCGACTGGACCAGGGTCGCCCCTTCGAGCGCTTTCCGGTCGAAGTCGCGGAAGTGGTGAGCGACGCGGTGGACGCAGCGCGCGCCGTCGACCCACGACGCCCGATCTCGCTCGACAGGCATGACAGCGTCTTGGTGGAAGGAGACGCTGTTCGGCTTCGCCAGGTCGTCGACAACCTGTTGCGTAACGCCCAGGTGCACACACCTCCGGGGACGCCGGTGCACGTGCGCGTCGCTCGGGTGGGCGCGTCCGCTGTGATAACGGTGGCCGACGAAGGCCCCGGCCTCGACGCCGAGGAGCTGGCTCGGGTGTTCGACCGGTTCTATCGAGGGAACGAGGCTCGCACGCGTGGCGGAACGGGCCTGGGTCTGTCGATCGTCGCGGCACTCGCCGAGGCGCACGGGGGGAAGGCTCACGTGAAGAGCGTGACCGGCGAGGGCGCCACCTTCACGGTCGAGCTGCCGGCGCTCGGGCCGCCGAGCGAGGAGTCGGTTCCAGAGCTCTTCGAGGAACAGCCGAGCTTGACGCGGCCGACGGTGTGAGCGCGACTCGCGGGCTGTTCGTGTCAGACCGCGGCAGTGGACCCGCGGTCGTGTTCGTCCACGGCCAGCCGGGGCTGGGGACCGACTTCGACGCGGTCGCGCCGCTTCTCGTTGGCGATCACCGGGTCGTCGCGCCCGACCGTCCCGGGTACGGGGCGAGCGACAACCCTCCGCTCTCCATGGCGTGCAACGCCGAGTTGTTCGCCTCGCTCATAGAGGACAGAGGGGCCTCGCCGGCGACGGTCGTGGGCCACAGCTACGGCGGCGGCGTGGCGGTTCTTCTGGCGGCTGCGCGGCCCGACCTCGTCTCCGGGCTGGTGCTGGTCGACTCGGTGGGGAAGGCCGACAGCATGAACATCTTCGACCACGTGCTGGCAGCTCCGGTCGTGGGGGAGACAGTGAGCGCAGCGGGTCTCCTCGTGCTGGGGCGGGTGCTGCCCAGGCTCCGGGGGCTCGTCAGCCTCGCCCCCGGTGACAGGTTGCGGCTGCTTCGGGTGAACCTTCCCGACCCGAGCTACCTGGAGGTGGCCTCCAAGTGGGGCCGGCGGGTGTGGCGCAGCTTCGTGTTCGAGCAGCGAGCGTTGCTTCGCGAGATCGCCGCGGTCGAGGCCTCTCTGCGGGCGGTCGAGGCGCCTACGGTCGTCATGGCCGGCACATGGGACGTGGTGGTCGCGCCTTCGGTGGCGGCGAGCATCGCGGCGTCGGTCGCGGGGGCCGAGCTCGTGACGGTGGACCGGGTAGGCCATTTCGTTCCGCGCGACGCACCTGACGTGGTGGCGCGCGCCGTGAGGAGAACAGAAGCACGCGCGGCCGCCCCGGGGACCGGCGAGCACGCGACCGGGGACCCGGCCGGGGACCCTCAGCTGTAGTGGACCCTCAGCTGTGGTGAATGCTGTGGTAGATGCTCAGCTGTAGTAGCGGTAGACGACCTGGGCCACGCAGCGCGGCTTCTCCTCGCCTTCGGCCTCGATGGTGATGTCCACCACCGACTGGATGCCGCCCGGGACGTCCTCCATGGAGACCAGAGCGCAACCGAGGCGCACCTTCGAGTTGACCTTCACCGGCGCCGGGAAGCGGACGCGGTTGCATCCGTAGTTCACCGCGAAGTTCAGGTCTTTGACGTCGTACACATCGTGGAGCAGCGGAGGGATGAGCGACAACGTCAGGTACCCGTGGGCGATCGTAGAGCCGAACGGGCTCTTCGCAGCCCGCTCGACGTCCACATGGATCCATTGGTGGTCACCGGTGGCCTCGGCGAACAGGTCTATCTGAGCCTGGTCCACCAGGTGCCAGTCGGAGTAACCGATGTGCTGGCCGTTGTTCTTCGTGAGCCACTGCTTGAGCTCTTCCATGCCGTGGAGGGTGGTAGTCATGAGCTAAAGGGTACTCGTGGGAGGCCCAGGCGAGGAATCCGACGGGGCGTCCCAAGGCTCGGTGCCACGCCGGGCCCATCTGCTCTCGGGGTCGACCTGCCGGGCCTATTTGAACCAGATGCGCTGGTACTCCCGGCTCTGGGGATGCACCAGCAACACGAAGAGGACGACGGCGAAGAGGAGGGTGATGACGATCGAGTACGCACCCAGCGCCAGGATGCCCACGTACCCGAGGATGTTCAGTGCCGCCAACGCGACCCCGAGCCCGTACGCCCAGCGCCGCTCGTTGGCGACCCCGAACCCGGCCACGCCGAGCCCGAGCGGGATGATCTCGAAGAGGGGGTAGACACCGAGCAGGAGCCACAGGACGCCGAAGGCGGCGGTGATGTAGCACAGCATCACCGCGCCCTGAAGCGTCTGCGGCTGGGAGCTGTCGAACCACTTGCGTCCTTCTGGCATCGCATCATTGTGTCAGGTCGCGCCGAGTCGGCATCCGTCGCCGGACCGGGCGTGCTTGTACGCTGGGCGTTCGTGGACCTTGGCGGAGAAGAGCAAGCTCCCCGTGGTGATCGGCGACGAGGCGAGCGACGTCGTCGGTCGCGCGGCGACGGCGCGAGCACGGCGCGCTCGAAGCATCCCGCGGAGATGCACCTCGCCGACCAGCATCACCGCGCGATAGGCACCGGGGGGGCGCGCGCGGCGGTGTTCGGGGTCTCGGACGGTCTCGTGACGAACGTGTCCCTGATCCTGGGCATGGCGGCAGCTCATCCTGGTGGCTCTGTGGTGCGCCTCGCCGGGCTGGCCGGGCTCGTCGCTGGCTCCTTTTCCATGTCAGCAGGCGAGTACGTCTCGATGCGCGCCCAGAGAGAGTTGTTCGAACGCGAGTTGGCGCTCGAGAAGAGCGAGATCCAGAGCCGGCCGGAAGGCGAGCGTCGCGAGCTCATCCGGATCTACGAGAGCCGGGGCATCGATCCCGACATCGCCCGGCGCCTGGCGAGCGAGATGATGCGCACGCCGGAGCTGGCGCTCGAGACTCACGCCCGCGAGGAGCTCGGCATCACGCCGAGCGCGCTGGGCTCTCCCGTGCAGGCTGCGCTCTCCTCGTCCGTCGCCTTTGCGATCGGGGCGCTGCTTCCGCTCATTCCGTGGCTCGTGTCGGGCGGGACCAGGGCGACCGTCGCGTCGGTGCTCATCGGGGCGGTCGCGGCGCTCGGGGTCGGCGCGGCTCTGGCGATGTTCACCGACCGCATCTGGTGGCGCTCGGCGTTCCGGCAGCTCGCGATCTCTGCTGTGGCGGCAGCGGTCACCTTCGGCATCGGCCACGCGGTCGGAGTCTCGGCGCTTCACTGAGCGAGGAGCCCCCGTCGTGAACTCTGTGGAGATCAAGCGGCGGATGGGCGAGTCCGACATCGCCGAGGTGTCCCAGCTCCTAGAGGAGGTCGCCACATTCGACGCGCACGCGCCACTCGGCGAGCACCAGTGGCTCGACCTGGTCCACGGCGGGCGCAAGGGGTTCGCCGGTTTCGTGGCGCGCGAGAGCATCGACGGGCCGCTCGTCGGGTACGCCCAGCTGAGCCGCGGGCACAACACCTGGGCCGTGGAGGTCGTGGTCCGCCCCGACCACCGCTCGGCGAGACATGCCGTGGGCGTGGAGCTGCTCGACGCGGCGCTCGGCGAGGCACGGCGCCTCGGTGGCGGCCACGTGCACCTCTGGGTGGCCAAACCCACGGTCGAAACCGATGCGATGGCGCAGCTGTGCGGGCTCGCACGCGGTCGGGACCTGTACCAGATGTGCCTGGGTCGCCCGATCTCCGACGAGCATCCCCGGGTGAAGACGCGGCCATTCCAACCGGGGGTGGACGAGGCGGCTTGGCTGGAGGTGAACAACCGCGCCTTCGCGTTGCACCCCGAGCAAGGCGGTTGGACGCTCGACACCATCCTCGAGCGCGAGGCGGAACCGTGGTTCGATCCCGAGGGGTTCTTGGTCCATGAACGTGGCGGCAGGATGGCAGGCTCGTGTTGGACCAAGGTGCATCACGAGGCCGAGCCGCCCATGGGCGAGATCTACGTGGTCTCGGTGGACCCCGACTTCCAGGGGCTCGGGATCGGGAGATCACTCGTGCTTGCGGGTCTGGACCACCTCGGTGCTCTTGGCATGCAGCTGACGATGCTCTACGTCGATGCCGCCAACGATCCGGCCGTGTCGCTCTACCGGTCCCTCGGTTTCGAGGTCGACCACGTCGACCGTGCTTTCACGGGCGATCTCTGATCGAAACGACCGAACGGTGAGCCTCTGATGGCACGAGCGCGCTCACCGCGAGCCCGAGCACGCGAGATCGCCGCCCGGTTGTCGCGCGAGTACCCGGGCAGCGCGAACGAGCTGTGCGCGCTGCGTCACGACGGGTCGTTCCAGCTGCTCGTAGCGACCATCCTCTCTGCCCAGTCCACCGACGAGCGCGTGAACATGGTCACGCCGCAGCTGTTCGAGGTGTTCGGGACCCCCGAGGCGATGGCCGCGGCCCCGCTCGAGCGGCTCGAGAAGCTCGTCTACTCGACTGGTTTCTTCCGGGCCAAGGCGCGCAGTCTCGTGGGAATGGCCCGAGCGGTGGTCGAGCGCTTCGGAGGCGTGGTGCCCTCCGAGCTGAAGGAGCTCACGAGCTTGCCCGGCGTGGGCCGTAAGACAGCGAACGTGGTGCGCAGCGTCGCCTTCGATCTGCCCGGGTTCCCGGTGGACACGCACGTGGGGCGCCTCGTGCGCCGGCTGGGGCTGACCGAGCAGAACGATCCCGACAAGGTGGAGGCGGAGGTGAGCGCCCTCGTGCCGCGCGAGGAATGGGGGACCTTGAGTGTCAGACTGATCCTGCACGGACGGCGGGTGTGCACAGCGCGCGCTCCGCGGTGCACAGAGTGTCTTCTGGCGGACATCTGCCCTTCCGCGCGCCTTCCCGTACGGCGTTCTCCCGTTTGAGCAGTCACGTTTGGAACAAAGGACGGCTTCGAAACGCCTCACGTTTTCGGCCACCCGCACGGGTATTGAGGCGCCGGTAGTGCCCCCGAGGAGCCGAGGGTCGAGCGCGAAATCGTTGTGCAAATGTTTTTGAAGATCTCTGGAAGAAGTGCACGAGTAGTGATGTTCTGATATGTGAGCGGAACCGGTTCCCGCCACCGGATTCCGTGAGGGTGGGGTCGGGATCCGCCGCCTGACCCGCTCGCAACGACGGCGCCCCGCAGGGCGCCGTCGTTGCGTATGTGCACGATGCACTTGGAGATACGAGGTCTCCGCTTCGAGCGAGAGTCGCAGGGCGTCAGGCGCCGCGGGCGTGTGAGGCCGTTAGCTTCTGGAGGTGTCGGTGAGCGCCACGGAGGGCTCGTTCGACCGCGTAGAGCTCGGTGGAGGTCTCCTCATCCTTGTCGGCCTCGGCCGCCTCGGCGATGACGCCCAGGCGGCGGGTCAGCTCCTCGAGAGCCGTCGCCACTGACGAGAGCTCCGCGATCGGTGCGCTCATGGGCCGATCATGTCTCAGAGAGCCACCCCTTTGCAGCCGCCGGGCGGCATCCGCCCATCAAGGCCGCGTCTTGCCACGAGTACGATTGTGGGCCCGTGCCCCTCGCCCGCCTCGACCTTCGCGGCACCCCGGCCGCCCAGATGGCGGCGAAGGTGGCGCGGCCGGCCTCGATGCGGGGACTTCCCACCGAAGAGGTCCGCTCGATCCTCGAGGAGGTGCGAAACGGCGGGGACGGCGCGCTGCGGCTGCTCACCGAGCGGTTCGACGGGGTAGTGATCGACTCGCTCCGCGTGCCTCGCGAGGAGCTGGAGAAGGCGCAGGCGGTGGTCGCGCCGCGCCTGCGCGAGGCACTGGAGCTGGCCTATGGCCGGATCCTCGCTTTCCACCGCGAGGAGAGCGGGCCCGAAGCGGACTTCGAGATGGACGGCGTCAAGGTGCGCCGCCTCGTGCGGCCCGTCGGGCGGGCCGGGCTCTACGCTCCCGGCGGGCGCGCCCGTTACCCGTCGACCGTGCTCATGTGCGCCGCTCCGGCGAGGGTGGCCGGTGTCGAGGAGCTGGCGCTGTGCGTCCCGCCGGGACGCGACGGCGCCGTGGCGACCGAGACCCTGGCGGCCGCGGCGATCGCGGGGATCGACGAGGTCTACCGGATCGGCGGCGCTCAGGCGGTCGCGGCACTCGCGTTCGGCACAGAGACGGTGCGCCCCGTCGACGTCATCGTCGGACCGGGCAACCGCTTCGTGGCGGAGGCCAAGCGCCAGGTGTCGGGCCTCGTCGGGGTGCCCTCCGCGTTCGCCGGGCCCTCCGAGGTGGTCGTAGTGGCCGACGGCACGGCGCCCGCCGAATGGGTGGCCGTGGACGTCCTGGTGCAGGCCGAGCACGGACCCGACGGGTTGGCGTGGCTCGTCACCTGGTCGGAGGAGGTGGCGAGGAAGGTCCTGGGGGAGATCGAGCGCCTGGTGGCAGCATCGGCGCGCCGCTCCGAGCTCACCTCGACGCTCGCCTCGGGGGGCTCGCTGGTGCTCGTGGACGGGCCGGCCGAAGCGATCTCGCTCGCCAACGCGGTCGCCCCCGAGCACCTGGAGCTGCTCGTCGAGGGCGCAGAGGCGCTCGTCGATATGGTCCGAAGCGCCGGCGCCGTGTTCTGTGGCGTTTATTCCCCGGCGAGCATCGGGGACTATCTGGCCGGCCCGAACCACGTGCTGCCCACGGCCAGAAGCGCACGCTTCTCGTCTGCGCTTCGGGTGGACGACTTCCGCACTCATATTCACGCCGTAACGGTGGAGCGCGACGCCCTCTTGCGCCTGGCCCCGTACGTGGAGGCGATCGCCGAGGCCGAGGGTCTCGGCGCCCACGCGCTCTCGGTGCGCCTGCGCGCGGGAGCGGACAGGTCGGGCAAAGCCGCCGGAGCGGCGGAGGAACGCTGATGTCGCGCCTCGTCCCCGTGCGCCCGGATCTCACCGGGCTCTCCGGCTACCACTCGGCACAGCTCGACGTGCAGGTACGGCTCAACGTGAACGAGTCGCCGCTGCCCCCGCCCGACGCCTGGTTGGAGGAGTTGCGTTCGGAGCTGAGCACGATCGACTTCAACCGGTACCCCGACCGCGACGCGCGCGCCCTTCGCGAGGCGCTGGGCGAGCTTCACGGGGTGGGGCCCGAGGAGATCTTCTGCGCGAAGGGGTCCAACGAGGTCCTGCAATGCTTGTTGCTCGCCTACGGCGGCTCGGGACGCTGCGCCGCCTTGTTCGAGCCGACTTACGCTCTTCACCGTCACATCGCGTCGTTGACCGCCACGGAGGTCGCGAGCACCTGGCGGGCCGCGGACCACAGCCTCGATCTGCAAGAGGCCGACGCGCTGATCGAGCGCGTTCGTCCCATCATCACGTTCCTGTGCTCGCCGAACAACCCGACCGGGCGCGCCGAGCCCCCCGAGGTCGTCACGCACCTCTTAGAGCGAGCCCCCGGGCTGGTGGTGGTCGACGAGGCTTACGGGCAGTTCGCACCCGTCAGCGCGCTCGAGCTGAGGCGGCCCGAGCGAGGCGGAGCCGACCGGCTCGTGGTGGTCAGGACCTTCTCCAAGACGTGGTCGATGGCCGCGTGCCGGCTCGGGTACCTGGTGGCCGACCCGGAGGTGGTCGAGGCGTGCGCGAGCGTGGCGCTGCCGTACCACCTTGACGCCCTCACCCAGGTGGCCGGCCGCCTCGCCCTTCGCCACGTGAGGGCCATGGAGGAGCGCGTTGCGATCGTGAAAGAAGAGCGAGGTCGAGTCTTCGCGGCCCTCCGAGAGATGCCTGTGGAGACGTGGCCCTCGGACGCCAATTTCATCTTGTTCAGGCCCCTGTGGCGCCCTGCCAAGGAAGTGTGGAACGACCTGCTCGAGGAGTCGGTACTGGTGCGTGACTGCTCGGAGTGGCGCGGGCTCAGCGAGTGCTTGCGGGTGACGGTCGGCACGGCCGAGGAGAACGCCCGATTCCTCACGGCCCTTCGGTCTAGCCTCGGGCGTGCGTCGACGGAGAAGCACGCGCAGGCAGAAGCAACGAGGGCGAGGCCGTGACGCGTAGCTCGTCCGAGTCCGAACGACAAGAGGTGTCGCCATGAGCGTTGCCCGGCGCGCGGAGCGGTCGCGCCGCACCAAGGAGACGACGGTCGAGGTCGGCATTCTCCTGGACGGCACCGGAGCGGTGGAGATCTCGACGGGCCTGCCGTTCTTCGACCACATGCTGTCTCAGCTCGGACGCCACGGAGGCATCGACCTCACCGTGTCCGCCAAGGGTGATCTGGACGTGGACGCGCACCACACCGTGGAGGACGTGGGACTTGCGATCGGAGAGGCTCTGGCGGGGGCGCTCGGAGACGGGGCGGGGATCCGCAGGTTCGCCTCGATCGCGCTGCCGCTCGACGAGGCTCTCGTGGAGGTGGCCCTCGACCTGTCGGGGCGTCCCTATCTTTCGTACGCGGTGCCGATCGACCCCGATGCGCCTGCGCTCGGGACCCCGCCGTTCGACCCGCAACTGGCCGAGGAGTTTTGGCGGGCCTTCGCCACCACCGCCGCGCTAACCCTGCACGTGCGCATGGTGAGCGGTAAGAACACCCACCACGTGATCGAGGCGTCCTTCAAGGGTGTGGCCCGATGCCTTCGTGACGCAATGAAGGTGGAGGGGAAAGGCGTTCCCTCGACGAAGGGAGCGCTTCGTTGATAGCGGTCCTCGACTACGGCATAGGGAACCTGCGCTCAGCGGAGAAGGCCCTCGTCCGGCTCGGAGCAGACGCGCGTCTGGTGAGCGACCCCGAGGTCGCCGCCACAGCTTCGGGAGTGGTCATGCCGGGCGTGGGGGCGTTCGGTCCTTGTGCCGCCGCCCTGCGCCGAAGCGGCCTGGGCGAGGTGGCCCTCGACGCGATAGCGCGAGGCGTCCCGTTCTTCGGCATCTGCGTCGGGTTCCAGCTTCTCTACGAAGGCTCCGAGGAGGCGCCCGGCGTCGCCGGCCTGGGGGTGCTCGGCGGGACCGTGCGCTCGTTGCCCGACGACGTGAAGCGTCCGCAGATGCAATGGAACCGGCTTTCTCGGCGCGCCGGGACTGACAGCTCCATGCTGGCCGGACTGGGCGAGGAGCCCTGGGTCTACTTCGTGCACTCGTTCGCCCCGCAGATCACCGAGGACGTGGTCGCCACATGCGACTACGGAGGAGAGGTGGTGGCCGCAGCCGAGCGAGGTTGCGTGTGGGGAACGCAGTTCCACCCCGAGAAGTCCGGCGCGGCGGGGCTTGCCGTCCTGGGAAACTTCGTGAAGGTGTGCAGCGCCGAGGAGCGAACCACGACCGCCGCAGATCGCGCGACATGGATCTCTTCTGCGCAATAGACCTGCGAGACGGGGCGGCGGTGCGCCTCGTGCGCGGGGAGTTCGATCGGCAGCGCACCTACGGAGACCCACTCGCACTCGCGCGCAGCTATGTAAGAGCGGGCGCACGCTGGTTGCACGTGGTGGACCTGGACGCCGCGCGCACGGGTGAGCAGGTGAACCGCGAGGTGGTGCTGAAGCTCGCAAAGGCGGTGGACGCGCGGATCCAGACGGGCGGTGGGGTGCGCGACGAGGCGGCTGCGGCGGCGTTGCTCGACGGCGGTGTCGAACGCGTCGTGCTCGGCACCGCGGCCCAGGCCGACCCCGGACTCGTGGAGCACCTGGCGCAGAAGTACCCGGGCCGTGTCGCGGTGGGTCTCGACCACCGAGGCGGAGGCGCCCAGGTGGCTGTACATGGGTGGGAGCAGGAGGGCGGCGCCTCCCTCGAGGCGTCTTTGGAGCGTCTGGCGGGTATCGAGCTCGCGGCGGTAGTGGTCACGGCGATCGAGCGTGACGGCGCGCTCGAAGGGCCCGACCTCGAGGACCTCGGCCGGGTGCTCGGCTCGACGACTCACCCGGTCATCGCCTCGGGCGGGGTCCGGTCGGCATCCGACTTGGCCGACATCGCCGGCCTCGAGGTGGGCGGGCACCGGCCCGCGGGGGCGATCGTGGGCATGGCGTTCGTGGAGGGGCTTCTCAAGGTGGAGGAGGCGATCGCCGCGTGCGAAGCATCCGCGTGATCCCCTGCCTCGACGTGGACGGGGGCAGGGTCGTGAAGGGCGTGCGCTTCGTCGATCTGTTTGACGCGGGCGATCCGGTGGAGCTGGCCGCGCGCTATGACGCCGAAGGTGCCGACGAGCTGGTGTTCTTGGACATCACGGCGTCGGCAGATGAGCGCGACACGATGGTGGAGGTCGTGGCGCGCACCGCCGAGCAGGTGTTCATACCGTTCACCGTCGGTGGAGGGGTGCGCACCTCCGAGGACGCTCGCCGTCTGCTGCGCGCGGGTGCCGACAAGGTGGCGCTGAACACCTCGGCCGTGGCGGATCCGCAGCTCGTCTCGGAGCTGTCCGAGGAGTTCGGGGCGCAGTGCATAGTCGTGGCGATCGACGCGCGCCGTCGACCGGCGAAGAGCGGGGACCGCCGGGCAGACAGCGGGGACGCCCGCGCGGACAAC
The DNA here is from genome assembly GCA_050011255.1 of Acidimicrobiales bacterium. Taxonomy (GTDB): domain Bacteria; phylum Actinomycetota; class Acidimicrobiia; order Acidimicrobiales; family UBA8190; genus Bog-564. The sequence goes on along the minus strand of JBEKJK010000006.1, from coordinate 13,728 downwards.
GGGTATGACGACGCAGAGGAGGCGTCCTGGGAGGTCTACACCTACGGGGGCAGGCAGCCGACGGGGATCGACGCCGTGCAATGGGCTGTGCGCTGTGCGGAACTGGGCGCAGGGGAGATCCTCCTCACGTCCATGGACCGCGACGGCACGCGTGACGGATTCGACCTGTCCCTCACCCGGGCGGTGGTCGACTCGGTGAGGATCCCGGTCGTCGCCTCCGGGGGTGTGGGCACGCTCGAGCACCTGGTGGAAGGCGCGGCGATCGGAGGCGCGGACGCTCTTCTCGCCGCTTCGATCTTCCACCTGCGCGAGCACACGGTGGCGGAGGCCAAGCGTTACCTGGCGTCCCACGGGGTGCAGGTACGTCCCGCAGAGACCTCGGGCTGAAGCGGGGGAGAACCGGTTCGAGATGAAGTAACTTGCCAAGGTGGTCCCGGCTCCGCCAAGGCCCCAGAAGCAAGCCCGTCCCTCCAAGGCGAAGCAGTCCGTCGCGAGACAAGATGGCGCCGTCCGCCCCTCGTCACCCAAGCAGCCGGTCACCATGCTCGCCGACCGGGTCCTGGCACAACCGCCGCGAGCCGAGGGCGAGCGCAGGTCGCGCGCAGGCATCCTGATCCCCGCCACGGCCCAGGTCTCGAGGAGGCTGTCGTGGGCAGACGCGGTGGCCGTGGGGCCTCACGTGCGTACGGTCAAGCCGGGGGACAAGGTGCTGTTCAACTCCGAGGACTGCTTCGAGGTCGAAGTGCAGGGCGACGACTACGTCATCTTGCGCGAGCGCGACATCCACGCGGTTGCCAGCGAGCGCATCGACAACGAGACCGGTCTGTACCTCTGAAGCCCGTAGGCGCGCTCGGCTACGAGGCCACCCGCGTGATCGGGCACCGCAGCCTGGGTGCGAGAGCGAGCCTGCCGTCTGTGGTGAGCAGTTCACACCCGAGAGCCTCGGCGAGCGCCACGTAGGTTGCGTCGTACGCGGTCAGGTCGTCGCGAAGGGCCCATATTCGCTCGAGATGCCCATGGGTCAGGTGTCGGCGGACTCCGAGGTGCCGCCAAGCGTCGAGCGCGCGCTCGGCGTCTTTTTGCCTGAGCATGCCGGAGAGCGTCTTCCCACGAATCACGTGGACGACCTCTGAGTCCACGAGTGCCGGCGCGTGGAGCTCGTCGACTTGAAGCCGTCGGCGTGATTCTCCCGCATTGAGCAGTGCCAGCACGGCGGCTGACGCGTCGACGACGATCATCGCCCGCCCCGACCGGTGGCGAGATCGCTCAAGATGTCTTCGGCCGAGATGCCGACGTCGGGGAGCTCGGCGAGCAGGGCGGCATTGTCCGCTTGGCGTGCGATTTCCGCCAACTCCCTCACTGCGAAGGCGCTCATGGAGAGGCCGGCTCTGTGGGCCATCCGCTCGAGGCGTTCGGCGACCTCGTCCGGGACGTTTCTCAAGTAGAGGATCCTCATGGCGACATGATAGCAGCACGCTAGCGGCTCGCTAGCGCGGCTTTTCGAACGTGCTTGGAAAGCCCTGCATCTCTTGTTCAGGACCACCAGTATCGTGGGAGGGCCATGACATCGGACCCGGTCGCGCACGCAGCTGCACCGGCCCCACAGTCGGCCTCACCGGCCGTGTCCGCCGGCCGTGTGGCGAAGCCGATCTCGTTCACCGAGGAACAGATGGGTGAGATCCGTTTCGGGGCCGACGGTCTCGTTCCGGCCGTCATCCAGGACGCGACCGACGGATGCGTCCTCATGCTGGGCTACATGGACCCCGAGGCGCTGCGACGGACGCTGGACACCGGGAGGAGCTGGTTCTGGAGCCGCAGCCGCCAGGAGTACTGGTGCAAGGGCGAGACCTCGGGCGACAGGCAGTGGGTGAGATCGGTCTCCTACGACTGCGACGGCGACGCGCTGGTGGTGGTGGTGGACCAGGACGGACACGGCGCCTGTCACACCGGCGAGCGCTCGTGCTTCTACCGTTCCTTCGGCCAGCCGTCCTCGGGGCGGGCTTCGGCCGGAGCGCCTTCGACAGACGGGTGAGCACGCTCCGCATACCCGACTCGTGCCGGCCGGGACCGGAGGTGTTTCGGGAGCTGGCCAGCCGGCACCGCATCGTGCCCGTGTGGCGCACCTTGGTGGCCGACACCTTGACCCCGGTGGGGGCCTTCTTGCAGGTGACGGGGGAGCGCCCCGGCTTCTTGCTCGAATCGGTGGAGGGCGGCGAGCGATGGGGACGGTGGTCCTTCGTCGGGCGCGACCCGCTCGCCACGTTCACCGCCAGAGGGCTTCGGGTCAGCGCTTCGGGATCGGTGGTTCTCCCCGCCGAGGTGAGGGCGCAGATGGACCACGGGGTGCTCGCCACCCTGGCAGGTGTCCTCGGGGCGTACGAGGCGCCGGCGGTCGCGGGCCTGCCCCCCCTTCACGGCGGGCTCGTGGGGTACATCGGCTACGACGTCGTGCGCGAGATCGAGCGGCTGCCCGACACCCCACCTGACGACATCGGGCTTCCCGACGCCGTGTTCTTCATGATCGGCCAGCTGTGCGCATTCGACCGATGGCTCCAACGAGTGGTGCTCGTGGAGAACGTGGTGGTGCCCGAGGAGGCGACCGAGGTTGAGCTGAGTGCCGCCTACGAATCGGCCGAGGCGCGCCTCGAGGCGCTGGGTGAAGACCTGTTCCGCCCCCTCGAGGAGCTGCCTTTCGAGGACCCGTCTGTCATCGATCTCACCGGTAGCCCCGGGGTCGTCGCCGGTCACGGTGAAGCGTTGCCTGCGTTCGAGCGCACGATGCCGGCCGCCTCGTTCATGGGAGCGGTCGAGGTGGCGAAGGAGCACATACGTGCGGGGGACGTGTTTCAGGTCGTGCTCTCCCAACGCTTCGACCTGGAGCTCGACGCGGAGCCGTTCGACGTATACCGCGCGCTCCGGCTGGTCAACCCGAGCCCTTACCTCTACTTCGTGCGCACAGAGGAATGCTGCGTGGTGGGCTCCTCGCCCGAGCCCATGGTGCGGCTTCGTGACGGTGTGGTGGTCTCGCGCCCGATCGCGGGCACGCGCGGACGAGGCGCCACCGAGGCGGAGGACGAGCGGCTGGCGGGAGAGCTTGCGGAGCACCCGAAGGAGGTGGCCGAGCACGTGATGCTGGTGGACCTCGCTCGCAACGACGTGGGCCGGGTCGTCAGCTTCGGGACCGAGCACGTGGACGAGCTCATGTCGGTGGAGCGCTACAGCCACGTGATGCACCTCACCTCCCAGGTGTCGGGTGCACTCGCTCCGGGCAAGGGCCCGATCGACGTCCTGAGGGCGACACTGCCAGCGGGCACGCTGTCGGGTGCGCCCAAGGTGCGTGCGATGCAGATCATCGACGAGCTAGAGCCGACCAAGCGAGGCGTATACGGGGGCGTGGTCGGGTACCTCGACTTCTCCGGCAACCTCGACACAGCCATCGCAATCCGCACGATGGTCGTGAGCCGCGACGGTCGGGCCTTCGTACAGGCGGGAGCAGGCATCGTGGCCGACAGCGATCCGGCGACCGAGGACGCGGAATGCGTCAACAAGGCCGCCGCGCTCCTGGCGGCCGTTCCCGCGGCGCGCCATGCGACCGCGGCGCGACGCGCGGCTCGCGCGGCGTCAGCAACTGAGCCGGAGTCCGTGCCCGTTCGGGGAGCGATCGAGACGTGACCCCCCAGGTGCCTCGCGGCCTGTTACGTGGTGGACCGGACGTGGGTTTCGACGAGGACTACGACGCCCTTCGTCACGCCGTGGGCGTGGTCGCGCTCGATCGCGACGTGGTGCGTGTGGCCGGTATGGACGCGCTCGCGTACCTACAGGGCCAGTGCAGCCAGGACCTGATCGCGTTGGAGAACGAAGCATCGACCGACGCGCTTCTCCTTTCCCCGCAAGGGAAACTCGATGCCCTGGTCCGAGTCACGCGGCTGGGCGACGAGGAGCTGCTGGTCGACGTCGATGCCGGTTACGGCGACGCGGTGAAAGCACGGCTAGAGCGGTTCAAGTTGCGGGTGAAGGCGGAGATAGAGTCCGTGGGCTGGCACTGCCTCGCCGTTCGCGGCCCGAGGACCTCGGAGGTGGTCGCGGGCCGAGCGGCGCGGTCCGGCACCTCGCTCGTCTTGCCGTACGAGTGGAACGGTGTCGTGGGTGTCGACCTGCTCGGAGAGGCGCCCGAGGTGCGAGAAGCACCCGAGCTGCGAGAAGCGGAGACGTCGGAGGTGCTTGGTGGCGTCCGGCGATGTGGTCTTGGAGCGTGGGAGTCGGTCCGTGTCGAGGCGGGCATCCCGGCGATGGGGGCCGAGCTGGACGCGCGGACGATCGCGGCCGAGGCGCACCTGCTCGAGCGTTGCGTTAGCATGACGAAGGGTTGCTACACGGGCCAGGAGATCGTCGCGCGCCTCGAAGCTCGTGGGAACCGGGTCGCGCGTCGGCTTCGAGGCCTGGTGATCGCGCAGCCGCTCCCGGGTGCGACGGTGCCGGCTCGCGGCAGCGAGGTGAGACTCGGGGAGAAGGTCGTCGGCTCGGTGACGTCCTCTGCGTGGTCACCGGCGCTTGGGGCCGTGTGCGCACTTTGTTACCTGCACCGCAATGTCACGCCACCATGCCCGGTCGAGGTGCGCGTACCGGCTGAGGCCGGCGGAACGCGAGCGCTGCCCGCTGAGGCGCGCGACCTCCCGCTCATCGCTTAGGTTCAGGGTGGTCTGGCTCTGACTGTGTCTCGTCCGAGTGATGACTATAATAGTGGTCATGTCTGAGTTGGCTCTTCCGCTGGCGGAGATCAAGAAACGTCTGTCCGAGATCGTTGACGGCGTCGAGCAGCATCACGACCGCGTGCTGCTCACGCGCAACGGCAGGGCCGCGGCGGTCATCGTGAGCCCCGAAGATCTGGAGGCCCTCGAGGACACGGTCGACATTCTTTCGGACCCAATGGCGATGCGAGGCATTCGCAGAGCCGAAGCGGAGATCGACAGCGGTAAGTTCCTCACGGCGGACCAGCTGGCAGCCAAGTACCTGAAACGGTGAGCCGATGGCGCCTTCAGGTCGCGCCCTCGGCTGAACGAGTTATGGCTCGACTTCCCACACGCGTAGCGACGGCGATCGCCGAGTTCATTGTCGGCCCCCTCCTCGAGGCTCCAGAGCGGGTCGGAAAGCCGCTGCAGCGAGAGCTCAGCGACTACAGGTCGGCACGTCGGGGTGCCTACCGGATCGTGTATCGGCTGGACGTCGAAGAAGGCGTCGTGCGGGTCGTGCGTATCGATCACCGCGCCGACGTGTATCGGGGTCGTTGACGTTCGCGCGAAACGGTTCCAGGAGCGACCCATGGGCACGGGTAGGCTCCTGCGGGTGTCGCCGGGCACCTATCTCGATGAGATCGTGGCAGCTCACCGTGCTCGTGCGGCGACAGGCCGGGAACGCCGTGAGATCCAGGCCCTGCTCGCGAAGGCCGGTGCGGCTCCGGCTCCCAGAGGCTTCTTCGACCGCCTGGCAGGCCACGAGGGCCTCGCCGTCGTGGCCGAGATCAAACGGCGCTCTCCTTCCAAGGGAGACATCGACCCGGACCTGGACCCCGTGGACGTAGCGGCCGAGTACGCGGCCGGAGGCGCGGCGTGCCTGTCGGTGCTGACCGACGAGCAGTTCTTCGGGGGCTCGGCACAGGACCTCGCAGCGGCCCGTGGGGCCACGAGCCTCCCGGTCCTGCGCAAGGACTTCATCGTGAGCGAGGCCGACGTGTGCGAGGCCAGGGTCATGGGTGCCGACGCGGTGCTTCTGATAGCAGGCGTGCTGAGCGACGAGGAGCTCGGGAGGTTTCACGCCCTCGTGCGCGAGCTCGCCATGGACGCGCTGGTGGAGGTGCACGACGAGCAGGAGCTGGACCGGGCGCTGGCGGTGGGGGCGGAGCTGGTCGGCGTGAACCAGCGGGACCTCGCGACCTTCGAGGTCGACACCGGGCGCGCCGCGCGGCTGGCGGTGTCCATCCCCGCGGAGGTGGTCGCCGTGGCCGAGTCGGGCGTCGGCGGCGCCGAGGACGCCCGTGCGCTCGCAGACGCCGGCTACCAGGCCGTTCTGGTTGGTGAGTCGCTTCTTCGTGCCCCGAGCAAGCGCGAGGCGGTGTCGGTGCTCGACGGGCACGCGGTCGCGCCGCGCGCAGCCGTCTGAGCAAGGCGACGACCCGCCGATGCCGGGGCGGATGGGCAGATGGGCAGATGAGCAGATGAAAGGAGCCGAGCGGTGTTGGTGAAGATCTGCGGCATCACCTCGGAGGCGGACGCGCTGCTCGCGGTGGGTCTCGGCGCCGATGCCGTCGGGTTCGTGTTTGCCCCTTCGCCGAGGCAGGTCTCGCCCCAGGCCGTGAGGCGGATCATCGAGCGCGTCCCCCCCGAGATCCTCACGGTCGGGGTGTTCCGAAACGAGGCGGCGGTGCGGGTGGTGGAGATCACGAACTCAATCGGGCTTCGTGCCGCGCAGCTGCACGGGAACGAGACGGCGAAGGACACGTGCTGGGTGGCGGAGCGCGTGCCGCTCACGATCAAGGCGTTCCCGGCCGGCCACCGCAACATCGCGCGTCTGGACTCCTACGGTGCAGCTCTCGTGATGGTCGACGCCGATTCGCCAGGATCGGGCGAGGTGTTCGACTGGCGCCTGGCTGAGGGCGTCGTCGACCCGGCGCGGCTCATCGTCTCGGGGGGACTTCACGCCGGCAACGTCTCCGAGGCGATCGACCACCTGCACCCCTTCGGTGTGGACGTCTCTAGCGGGGTGGAGGCGAGCCCAGGGGTGAAAGACCCGCGCAAGGTCCGGGCCTTCGTGGTAGCGGCGCGCCGGGCAGCGGGGGAGTCCGATGAGGCGCTCGTCGGTGAGCTAGGTGTGCGCGACCACGTTCGCCTCGAGGAAGACGAAGCCAAGACCGACGACGCCGGGCGGGCCGAAGAGGCAAAGAGCCCCTATGACTGGGAGGGGGACCTCTGAGCGGGCGGGTCTCCGGCGCGAGGAACGAGCGGGCCGCGTCGGTGATGGCAGAGCCCGCGACGGGAGGTCGCTTCGGGGACTTCGGGGGACGGTTCGTTCCCGAGTCGCTCGTGCCCGCCTGCATGGAGCTCGAGGAGGCGTTCTCGGCCGCCTGGGCCGACCCGGCCTTTCGCGAAGAGCTCGACTCGCTTCTGCGTGACTACGGAGGCAGGCCGACCCCGGTGACCGAGTGCCGTCGTCTATCGGAGCGCCTGGGAGTGAGGGTGCTTCTAAAGCGTGAGGACCTCGCCCATACCGGGTCGCACAAGCTGAACAACGTTGTGGGTCAGGCGCTGCTCGCGCGCCGCATGGGCAAGCACCGGCTGATCGCCGAGACCGGTGCGGGCCAGCACGGCGTGGCGACGGCCACGGCGGCCGCGCTCTTCGGCATGGAGTGCGTCGTGTACATGGGCGAGGTGGACACCAAGCGCCAGGAGCTCAACGTGTTCCGGATGGAGCTGCTCGGCGCGCAGGTGCGCCCGGTCAGAGGTGGCGCCAGGACGCTCAAGGACGCGATCAACGAGGCACTTCGGGACTGGGTGGCGAGCGTCGCCGACACCCACTACTGCCTCGGCTCCGTGATGGGCCCGCACCCCTACCCGTGGATGGTGCGCGAGCTTCAGCGCGTCGTGGGCGACGAGGCGAGCGCCCAGTGCCGGAAGCTGCTAGGGGCTGACCCGGACTGGGTTGTGGCCTGCGTGGGGGGAGGGTCCAACGCGGCGGGAACCTTCGCCGGGTTCGTCGACGGCCCGGCACGGCTGGTGGGGGTGGAAGCGGCAGGCGGGGCCGCGATCGGCCGTGGGATCCCCGGGGTCGTACACGGGATGAAGTCGCACCTGCTACAGGACGAGGCTGGCCAGATATCAGAGGCCCACTCGATCTCCGCGGGGCTCGACTATCCCGGGATCGGCCCCGAGCACGCCCACCTGGCGTCGATCGGCCGGGCGCGCTACGTAGAGGCGGACGACGACGAGGTGCTCGAGGCCTTCAAGCTCTTATCCGAGATAGAGGGGATCATCCCGGCGCTCGAGGCCGCGCACGCGCTCGCGTGGGTGGCCCGCGAGGCCGGAGGGCAGATCGAGGCCGGGTCGAGCGTTCTCGTCACGCTCTCCGGGCGCGGCGACAAGGACGTGGCCCAGGTGCGAGAGCTCCTGGCGCGAGCCGCGCAACGCCCACCCGCCGGCTCGTGAGAAACCCCGGGACAAGGCCACCGGTGGGTGAGCTGGAGGAGGCGCTTCGCGCCGGGCGTGACGGCGGGCACAAGCTCCTCGTCCCGTATATCACAGGCGGTATGACCCGCGACTGGCCTCAGGTGCTCGAAGCCGTCTGCGCGGCGGGCGCCGACGCGGTCGAGATCGGGATTCCGTTCTCGGACCCGATGATCGACGGGCCGACCATCCAGAGGGCCTCGGTGATGGCACTCGAGGGCGGTGCCACGCCCACCTCGATCCTCGCCTCGCTTCGCCGGGCGGAGCTGAGCGTGCCCGTGGTGGTGATGACCTACTACAACCTGGTGTTCCGAGCAGGGCACCGGCGCTTCGCGAGCTCGCTCGCAGAGTCGGGGGTCGCGGGCGCCATCGTGGCCGATCTCCCGCTCGAAGAGGCAGGAGGGTGGTGCGAAGAAGCCGACCGAGCGGGCGTGGAGACCGTGTTGCTGGTCGCACCCTCGACACCTCGAGAGCGCGCAGAGCGGATCTGCGCGCGGTCGCGCGGCTTCGTCTACGGCGTCGGGGTCATGGGCGTGACGGGGGAGCGCGCCCGGCTGTGCGGCTCGGCCGTAGGTGTTGCGCGCCTGTTGAAGGAGATCACGGACCTGCCGGTGTGCATCGGGATCGGGGTCTCCAGCCCGGCTCAGGCGGCCGAGGCGTGCGCCGAGGCCGACGGGGTCGTGGTCGGCTCGGCCCTCGTGAGGCGGCTTATCGACGGAGCTGGGCCCGATGGGGCGGCGGAATTCGTAGCCGAGCTCCGGTCCGGCCTCGACGCGGCCTGAGGACCGGCGCCTGAGGAAGAGCTCTGCGGCAAGAGGCTCACGCGCGCGGCGGAGCCGACGTCCGCTCGCTACGATCTTGCGCCACACTGACACTGGATAATTCTGAGCGGGTCCGAGAAAGGATTACGGCAATGCCGGTCGAAAAGACCCACCCGATCGAGAGGTTCGACTCGTTGTTGCGCGACCTAGTCGGTTGGGGGCTCGTGGAGCGCCAGGACGCGGACAGCGAGACGACGACGCCTTGGCAGCTGGTTCGCGACGCCCAGCACCGGCTCGATGAGCTGCTCTTGCGAGGGCGCGTGCCCGGTGCGGAGGCCGACTTTTATCTCGACCACCTCTGCGCCGATTGCCACCAGCGCGGGCTCACCAAGCAGCACGGGGGCAGCTACCTGTGCGAGGGGTGCTGGGGGGAGCGCCAGGCGCGGCTGGAGGCGGCGGGCACCGATCCTTCCCCGTCTGTGAAGCAGGCGCGCTTCTGGCGCCGGAGCCGGTCCGGAGAAACGACGACCCTGGCCAGCTGAATACAGGCGCCGCGCTGCTCAGCCCAGGAACCTGTTGACCCGGGCCGCCCACGCGGAAGCGTCCTGGAGCAGAAAGCCGTGCCCGGCGTCGGGGTATATCACGACCTCGGACCGCCCTATGGCACGGGCCATCTTCTGTGTGTTGGCCGGCGGGGTCAGGACGTCGTCGGCGCCGTCCCCGATGAGCGTGGGAACCGCGATGCGGCCGTGTCCTGCTCGCTCGTCTCCGGCGGCCCACCGTTGGATCGCGACGTTCTGGGCGCTGTCCACGCTGGACGGCGCCTGGTAGAAGCCCGGGTACCCGGTCACGGCCTGCACGTAGGCCTGGCCCGCTGTGGCCAGCTGGTCGGGGGGGAATATCAGAGACAGGAGCGCGCCGATGTCGTTGTCGCTGGCGGCGCTGAAGAGCGCCGATGCGTTGGCGGTCGACGGAAGGGTGGCCTTCCCGTTTCCAGAGAATGTCGAGCAGAGCACCAGGCGCCGCACGTCACCGCGGTGGCGCACGGCCAGGGCCTGGGCGATCATCCCGCCCATGGACCAGCCCAGGACGTCGGGACCGCGCAGGCGCAGGGCCGCGATGAGAGCTGCGGTCTGGTCGGCCATCTTCGAGATCGTGAGGGGGCCGGGCGGCATCGAGGTGTGGCCGATCCCGGCGTTGTCGAACGTGATCACCCTGTGCCTCTTCGCGAGCGCGTCCACGAGGGCGGGTGGCCAGGTGTCCTGGCTGCCCGAGAAGCCCATGATGAGAACGAGCGGGTGCCCGCTGCCGTCGCTTCTGTAACTCACGGTCCCATCGGAGGTCTGGACCACCCGGATCGGGACGCTGATGATGGAGGCCGGGGCGGCCGAGGCAACCGGGACATCGCCGGCGCAGGCCCCAAGGGAAAGCCCGAATGCCGCGCCGAACACGGCCGACAATCGCCCGAGCGCCGGGAGCCGCAGCCTAGTCATACGACCCGGGCGCCTGAGCCTGGTGGTCGAACGCGCCTTTGACAGCACGGCAAACGCCCGGTGCCGAAAGGCACCGGGCGTTTGAGCAACGCTTGGTCTTTTCTAACTGGTCGCGTCCGCGTAGTACTCGGCCGATCCCACAAAGCCGGAGATAACCGTCTCGTTCGACTGGCCACCTGCGAGCTGAGCGACCCAGTACGAGAGGCCACCTGCGTCGGCGTCACGGCCTAGAAGCGAGACGTACAGGGTTTGGACGTAGTCGGTCCGGTACTCGGTCGAAGAGAGGATCGCGGCTGCGACGGAGGTCGGGGTCGTCCCGGAGGAGAGCTGGCCCTCCCAGTACGCGAGACCGCCCGAGTCAGGTGCACGCCCGAGAAGGTCCGAGTACAAGGCCGTGACGAAGCCCTCTGCCGTTCCGCCGGAGTCGGCGTAGAACTCGCCCGAGCCCAAGATCTGAGAGGCGACCTTTTGGTCGCTTGCTCCGCTTGTGAGCTGAGCGACCCAGTACGCGAGACCACCCGGGTCAGAGGCTCGTCCCAAGAAGGCCTTGTAGTAGCTCTCGACGAGGTCGCCTCTGTACTCGGGTGAGGTCGCGATGTCGAAGGCAACGGCGTTTCGACTCGCGCCACCGCTGAGCTGCGCGTTCCAGTAGGCGAGCCCGCCCGAGTCAGGGGCGCGCCCGAGCAGGTCCTCGTATACCGAGCAGACAAACGCGCTGTTTCCTGTTTGGGCGGCGCACAGGTTGCTCGGCGGGGGCGGGGGTGCAGCCACGGGAGTGGCGGAGGCCTCGTTGGAGGCCGAGGAGTTCCCGACGCCGTTTACGGCCTCGACGGTGAAGTAGTAGGTGGTGCCGTTCGTAAGCCCGGTCGCCGTGTAGGTGGTGCCGGATACGAGGGTGGTGCCGTTCACCGGCGTGGAACTCTCGGCTCCTGCACTGGTGCCCTCGTAGACGTCATATCCGGTGATGGCTGAGCCTCCGTTCGAGGAGGGCGCCGTCCAGGTCAGTGAGACCTGTGCGTCACCGGCCGTGGCGCTCAGCGCCGTCGGGGCGCTCGAAGTAGTGGCCGACGGAGAGAGAGGAAGGCCGGACCCTGCCACGTACGTGAACTGGTCGGCTGTCACCGCGCTCGACGTGCCGGTGGTGTTGGTCACCTCGATGTCGACGGGAGTGCCGGTCACCGTGCCTGACGGAGAGGTGATGGTGAGCGAGGTGTCCGATGAGACCGTCATGCTCGTCCCCGCGTTCGCGCCGAACTTCACCCCGGTGGCAGAGAGGAAACCGGTGCCAGTGACGGTCACGACCGTTCCGCCGCTCGCCTTTCCGCCTTTCGGGCTCACCTGAGTGACCGTTGGGGTGGTGTCGTAGGTGAACTCGTCGGCGCTAGAGGTGGCGCTCGTCTGGCCGCCGACCGTCACCGTCACGTCCACGGTGCCGCTGCCCGCGGGGCTGGTGGCGGTGCAGCTGGTCGTGGTGGAGCAGCTGACGCCCGTGGCCGCCGTGGTGCCGAAGTCGACCGTGGTCGCCTCCGCGGTGGTGGAGAACCCGGTGCCCGTGATCGTCACTGTCGTCCCGCCGCCGGCGGGCCCGTAGGTGGGGCTGATGGAGGTGACGGTCGGGCCCACGATCACGGTGAAGCTGGCCGAGGCCGAAATGTCGGGCGTGGTGATGTTTGCGCCCGCCGTCACGCCCGTGGGCTGCGGCGCTCCGACGTTGCCGTCGGCGAAGGCGTTGTTGGGCTCGTAGATCGTGACGGTCGTGGCCCCGGCGCTTAGGCCGCTAGGGAGCGTGAAGGTGCCCGATATCGCCGGGTCGGTGAGCGTCCCGGAGACCGAGCACGTTTCGCTGGGACATGTCCCGGTGACAGTCGCCGTGTAGGCGGCAGGGCTTATCACCACGCTCGAGCTCGCCGCGGGTGTGGAGCCGACGAGGATGTCACTCGCAGGTACATCCCAGGACGAGAGGAGTGGACGGCCATTGGAGTTGCCACCGCTGTTGAAGCCGTCGCTGAACATGGCGTCTGACCACCAGTATGCGGTCGGGCTCGAGACGTCCGAGACGCTGACCGTGGCACTGGCGGCGCCACTAGTCGGTGAGAGTTTGAGCGTCGGTACGGCTGGCGTGGGAAGCGGGTTGGTTGGCGGGCTCGTGGCTTGGCTCGTGTAGGTGAGCAGGTTGGCGTTTATGGACGTGCCTGCTCCGGTGGTGGTGTTCGTCGTGGCGAAGACCGCCAGTGCGCAGTTCGTGAGGCCGGCGTTCACCTGAGCCGCCGTCGGCGGGCATTGGGCGGCCGAGTCGGCTGAACTGAACGGGAAGGTAGCGTCGCCGGTCGCCTCCAGGTAGAAGGATACGCACTCGTCAGTCGAGGGGCAGGTAATCGTAGTGCCGTTCCCATCTTTACCAGGCGATGTGAAGAACTTGGCGAGAACGAGCGAAGGGGCGGTCCCATCGCTCAGGCATCCTGCCGGGCCCCCCAACTCCGCGTCAGCACCGCAGGAGGACTCGTAGACCGAGTTGCCGTTGTTGTCGATCACGATGCCGAGCGGGCTCGTCTCGACGACCACGGTGGTCTCCACCGTCTGACCGCCCACCGACGTGGGCAAGCTGGCAGTTGTGCACTCGACCGTAACCTGCTCGGCGGCGGCCGCGAAGAGGATGTCCCCCTGCGAGGACGGTTCGCCAGTTGGCTCCTCGACGCTGGCGGCGAGAGAGCCGGTCGGGAGGAGGACCGTGTTGGTGCCTGGGCCGTTGGTGACGGGGATATAGGTGCAGTCAGCGACGTTCGTCGTGTTCTGCGTCGCGCCGGCCGGTGGAGCGCTGAGGCTTGTCGTCAAGACAGCCAGGCCCCCGCCCACCGTGGAGGCCGCGATACACACACCGAGAAGGCGCCGCAGCAGACCAGACCTCATCGCAACAGGCTGACGGTCGAACATGTCTCCTACCCCCTAACGCTCACGCGATTGCGGTGTCCTTCTGCTGCTCCATAGAGCGCTGCTGCGCGACAGGACACGGCCGGCAACAATCGTGCGCACCAGGGCGCACCGACGACATCTTTGGGCCTGGAGCACAACGAATCAAATTCGAAACACGACCACCACTCGGAATAGTCAAGAATGACTAATATTTGGCTTGTCTAAGAGCTTGCGCGGATAGGCGCATCATCATGGACACCAGCGGTTCCGCCAGGCGATGAGCTTGGCGGTGATGAGCACGATGATCGCCAAGGCCAGCTGGGTGAGGCGGTGGGCGACCCTGCGGTCGGT
>JBEKJK010000005.1:0-141712 GCA_050011255.1 Acidimicrobiales bacterium | reverse complement strand
GGCTTCCACAACCGGACGCGCCGGCACTCCGCCCTAGGCTGGCAGACACCAATCAAATACGAGGAAATACACCGACTAGCAACCGCCGAGTCCTCACCTGCCAGTCCGTGAAACCGGGGGAAGATCAAGGTGTCCACCAAAGCGGGGGAAGCTCACTCGCTAAGAAACGCCGTCCGAAACCTTATGGTTGACCTCTGGACGCCCAGAAAAGGCGCAGTTATTTTCGTTACTTTCGTTTTAGAGCTATCGCTGCAGACATGAAGGGTCCATAGTTGTAGAAGAAGGTTGTTGTACCGAAGGAGGTGAGGCACCTGGTCGGTTGGATCTGTGCAGAGCGCCTCCCCGATGCTGGATCATTGGGTGACCTTATGTTGCCCGAGCGGGGCTGAACCTCGAAGCAAACTGACGACAATTGACCTGGCAGGATCTTGTTGGGTCTAGTCGTGAAAATCACGGCATTTTGAGCCGTACCGAGGGTTCCGATCCACACGTTCCGAGGCGCGAACAGCCAAGGAACAGCGCCCGCCTTCCCAATCAGGGAGTGCGGGCGTTGTCGCGGGGATCCGGGGCGGAATCGGCACGGCGGCGGCTTGGCGACGCTCTCTAGGGAAGCTCACGCCACCCGGCTCGGATGCCTCGGGTGACGCTGGTGCGGGGTGGTCCCGCCCCACACGCCGTGACTCTCGTGCGCTCCGGCGGCAGCGCACTCGGAGTGCACCGGGCACCCGTCACAGAGCTGGCGGGCCTCGGCGTAGGAAGTGCGCTTGCCCGGCTCGGGGAAGAACAGCGCCGGCCCCTTGCCACGGCAGGCGGCGTGCTCGTGCCAGGCGGGGTGTTCGGCAACCGGGAGGACCGGCAGGACCACCCCGGCACGGCTGGCCCCGGCACTCTCGGACATGGCCGCTCGGATGCGGCCCTGTATCGCACCGTGGGGAACACAGAGCCCGCCGGCACCGGCAGGGTCAGTGCAACCGGCGATGCGGCAGGCAGGTCGCCGAACTGAGGGCACCGGGTGGACGAAATAGGCGACCGCTGTCCAGCTCCTCACGCGCGGATGGTAGGCCCTGGTGGGCGACGAGGTGGTGACCCGGGCCAGACGAGCCGACAGGTTCGTGTCGCCGAAGCGACCGGTCCTCCTCCCTACGGTGACTGGCCCGCTGCCGCAGCGTCCCACCGGAGTCGGGTGGGTGTCGCCGTTTGGGCCGCTTTTCAGCGCCCGTCCTCCTTGCGCGTCGGAGGACTGGTCAGCGCCCCCGGCAGGACTCGAACCTGCGACGCACGGTTTAGGAAACCGACGCTCTATCCTCTGAGCTACGGGGGCCCGTCTTTTCAGATGCCCACATTTGGCCTTCCGGACAGCTCCTTCTGACCGTCCATCCCATAACGATCTCACACCCCTCGGACCCAGCCCCACGCCATGGACGAAGACGCTCGGTGTGAAGAACCTTTGTCCGCCCTGGGCACGATTCCGCCTGCTCTCATGCATCGGTTGCTAGAGGTGAAGCGTCGAGCGCGCAGTGGAGGCACTCGGCCCGTGGGGGTGGGCCCGGCTCGGCCGTCGCCGTCGGCGCCCTCGTCGGGTTGCGGATCCCTACGGCTGCGACCACGCCACCCGTCACGCACAAAGAGGCGGCGATGAGAACGGCCGTGCGGAATCCGCTCGACAGCTGGGCGGGGTGGAGGTAGCTGGTACCGGATATGCCGGCCAGCGCTGGGAGCACGGCCACGGCGATGAGGCTTCCCACCCGGGCCACGTCGTTGTTCACGGCCGAAGCCAGCCCTGCGTGCTGGTCCGAGACGGCACCGAGGGCCGTGGCGGTGAGCGGCGCGACCGTGATGGCGAGTCCGAGCCCGAAGACGAGAACTGCCGGTAGCACCCCAGAGACGTACGAGCGGTCGGTGGTGATCCGGACGAAGAGAGCCAGACCGGTTCCGACCACCATCGGGCCGACACCCATCTGCAACCGGGGCCCGATCCGCGATGCGAGACGACCCGAGCGCGCAGAAAGCACGAGCATGACGAGGGTGAGGGGAAGCAATGCCACTCCGGACTCGAGCGCTGTGTAGTGGTCCGCCACCTGCAAGTGCACCGGTAACAGGAACAGGGCCCCACCGAGCGCTGCATAGACGATGAAGGTGACCGCGTTCGTCACCGTGAACTGACGTACCCGGAACACGTCGAGGGGAAGCATGGGAGCAGGTGACGCCCGCTCGACGAGAACGAAGCCGAAGGCTCCGACGACCCCGATCGTCAGCATCCCCACGACCCAGGCGCTCGTCCAACCCCGCGTCGGGCCCTCGATCAGGCCGTAGGTCACGCCTGCCAAAGCCACGGTGGCCACGACGGCTCCGGCCACGTCCACGCGTCGACTCGCCGTCGGGTCGTGCGACTCGGGAACGTGCCGGACGGAGAGAAGCAGCACGAGTGCTCCGATCGGGACGTTGATGAGGAAGATCCAGCGCCACGACGCCACCGTTATCAGGTACCCCCCGAAGAGTGGCCCGGCTGCTGTGGCCACTCCGCCGAGCCCCGACCAGGCCCCGATGGCCCGTCCGCGGTCGTCGGGCTCGAAGGAAGCCTGCAAGATGGCCAGGCTCCCGGGGGTTAGCAGCGCGGCGCCGACGCCCTGGAAGATGCGCGTGACGATGAGCGTCGTGTTCCCCGGCGCCAGGGCGCATGCCGCCGAAGAAAGGGCGAACCACACCACACCGGTGCAGAACACCCGCCGCCGACCGTAGTGGTCCCCCAGTGACCCGCCCATGAGGAGCAGGGTCGCCAGCGTCAGCGTGTACCCGGTCACGACCCACTGCAGCGATCCGAACGACGAGTGGAACTCGCGCCCTATGGTCGGAAGCGCTATCCCGACGACCGTGGCGTCGATGGCCGCCATGCCCGACCCGAGCACGGTGGCCACGATGACCCAGCGCGCGGCGGCCGTACCGTAACGCACAGGGTCAACCTACCCAGCCGACGAAATCACAGGGTCACGAGATGCGAACAGTCCCGAGCACGGGCCGGGGGATCGCCCTGCCGCCCGTCGAAAGAGAGCCCTGAGAACACAACGTGAACGGCAGCGTGATCAGCCTCTGAGCGCCCCAGCCGGCGGGATGACCCCGGGGCCACTCGTGAGGCATCGCGCCCGGAGCGAGGGGTTCGCCGCCTTCTCGAGGGTGGGTGGTTCGAGGAACGCCGGGCGTGCCCTGAGATCGACCATGTCGAGCAGGTTCGAGGCGTTTGCGTCGCGCTTGGTGAGCGCGGGCAAGTTCCACTTCGTCTCGACCAGCTTCAGGATCGACGTGTGGTCCGAAGTGACATGTGAGACGTAGTCCGGCTTCGAGTAAGGGCTCACGACACCCATCGGGACCCTGAAGCCGTAACGGTCATAACCACCAGGCTGGTCCGGTGGAACGGTGATGTCCGGTCTCACGTCGTCCGGCACCACAGCCGACGGGGGCGGGACGTGGTCGAAGTAGCCCCCGTGTTCGTCGTACGTCCAGATGAACAAGGTCCTGGGCCACGACGGCGAATCCATCAGGGCGTTCACGACTTCGGCCAGGAAGACGTCGCCGTACTGGACGTCCTGTGGGTTCTCCTCGGAATCGGTCCCGAAGTCCGGGTCCACAAGGCTGAAACCCGGGAGCGTGCCGTCGCGAGCGTCAGCGAAGAACTGCTCGATGCCCACGACGTTCGAGTTGAGCGAGGAGTCCTCGAGAAGACGTACGTAGACGCCGAGGGTGGGAAGAGAGGCGTGGTAGTCCCGCCAGGAGACCCCGTACCGTGAAAGTGCCTGGAAGATCACGCCGTTCGGGGGCAGTGCCCTCGGGAGAGTGTCCTTGACGATTCCGAGGGCAGTTCCCGAGATCAGAAAGCGCCTGTTCGGAAACGTCGCCGCCATGACCGAACAGAAATAGCGATCGTTGATGGGGAACGTCTTGGCCACCGAGCAGGTGAAGGGCAGATCGGTCGCATCGAAGTAGCCCATCGAGACCGGACCGCTCGCACTCATGGCGAACCCCCGGCAGGTTCCGTTGTCGTAGGAAAGGTGACAGGCGTTCCAACCGTTCGAGGGTTGGGCGCGCAGCTGGCAGGGTGTCGGCATGTGGAAGGCGTGAAGCGTCTTCCCCTGGTAAGGGTTGGACGCAGTGGGGTTACCGTGGACGTCGAGCTTGAAGCCGTCGCCCCGGCCGAGCACACCCAAGAGGTTGTCGAACGAATGGTTCTCGAGCATGAGCACGACGATGTGCTCGATCTCGGGAAGCATGTCGGTCCCGGCAGCCGTCTTCGGGTATGGGCGCGCTCCTGCTGGAAACACGGGTGCGACGACCCTGCTTGTGCTCGAACCCCCTTCGCCGCACGCGCTCAACCCCCCCGCTATGCCGGCAACGACACCGCCGAGGAAGCCCCGTCGGCTCAGAGCATGACCGGTGCCCATAGCCCCCCCCCTTGCGCACGGATCCGAGAGTGGCAACGACCGTAACGGCCCGACATCGATCTCTGCACAATCGCTCAGCCAGGGAAGTACTGCTTGCTCTTGGCAAAGACATGGTCGGCCACGGCGTCGGTCCTGCGAACAGGACCTCGCACCACCGGAGAGCAACCAGCCCGGATCGAGAGACACGATCCCCGGCCTGGCGACCTCAACATCACGCAGGGTGACCGAAAAGGCTCAACGTTCGAGGTCCGGTGGCCGAAATAGCAGAGATGCGGTTGGTGCCGCCTGGAAGATTCGGCACGCCCCGCCGACCCCGCCGTGGGGGTGCGAAGCGTGCTGACAGGCACACGTGGATCCGCCACGTCGAGATGCTGTCGTGGGCGCTGCTGGTCGTCGGGCTGGCAGGGTCGACCACCGCCGGGGTGACCTGGCGCTCCGCCACCTACAACGGTGCAGTCAAGTCCGCCGTCGCCACCGCGAACAGCGCCAAAGCCAGGCTGACTCAGAACCTGCAAAACGACCGCGACGTGGCCGGGACCATCGGGACGCTCACGACGATCATCCCGGGGTTGACCAACAGCCAGCTGAGCCGGTGGTTCAGCATCAACGGCGGAACAGCGCAACATCCCGACATCTTGGGCGTCGGCTACATCGAAGCCGTTGCGCCCGATCAGTTGGCGAGCTTCGCCGCGGCAGTGACAGCCGACCCGCCTTTCGAGCTGTCCTCAGCGAGTGGGTTCAAGCTGAACCCGTCGGGCCTGCGCTCCCAGTACTGCCTGCTAAGTCTTGGCGCCATCGAGTTCCATGTCGCCCCCACCAAGGCCAGCGCGTTCTCGCGGGCGCTTGCAGCGTTCAGCGCGTTCCTCGCACCTGGGACTGACGAGTGCGCAGCCACGAGAAGCAACTGGGGTCTCCGGGCGGGTGCGAGAACCGGAAGCGTCACGGTCGCCTCGCTCGACAACCTGATGGCGTGGACCGGGAAATCCGCGGCAGCGGCCACGGCCCAGACGGCCTTCTTCGGGCCGGTGCATCCGATCTGCGAGAGCGTTCCCGTCTACTCGACCGGATCGGTCCCGACCACGGCGGCAAGCCGGCAGGCCGACCTGCGTGGCTGGGTGATCATGCTCGTGGGCGCCGACCCGCTCATCAATTCCGTCCTGGGCTCCCAACGCGACATGGCGGTCACGCTCTCGTACCAAGACCCGACCGGGCCACCGGTAGTTCTCGACCGTGTGGGTCATAGTGTCGCCGGCGCCTATCACCAGACGGTGAGACTGGGCCCGTCGGGCCACTGGGTCGTGCAGCTCGCCGTGCCGCCGCCGTCGGGATCGCTGACGCCCGACCTCCAGGCCGTGGTGGTGAGCATGCTCGGGTTCCTTCTCACGTTGCTGCTCTTCCTGCTGGTGCGGGTGCTCGCGATCTCCCGCTCCCAGGCATTGGCGCTGCTCGAGCAGAAGACCGGTGAGCTCGAGCACCAGGCCCGCCACGACTCGCTGACAGGCCTGCCGAACCGGGCCATGGTCTACGAGCGAGCCGAGCACGCGATGGGTCAAGCACGTAGCGGCGGGCCTGGCGTAGTGCTCCTCGTCATCGATCTCGACGGCTTCAAGACCGTGAACGACGCGTTCGGACATGACGTCGGTGACGAGCTGTTGCAGGCGGTGGCAGACCGGTTGTCGGCGATGTTCGGAGCAGCTTGCACTGTCGCCCACACCGGTGGTGACGAGTTCGTCGTGCTGACCGACGGCGGGCCCATCGACGATCCCGAGCAGCTCGCCGAAGCGGTGCTTCGCTCCCTGACGGTGCCTTACCGGGTGAAGGGAGCTGTCGCCACCCTGTCGATGACCGCGAGCATCGGGGTTGCGACAGGACTGCGAGCTTCGGCGAGCCACCTGTTGCGTGATGCCGACATAGCACTGTACGAAGCCAAGGCAGCGGGCAAGAACCGGTTCGTCGTCTTCCGTCCCGAGATGCACACAGCCGTAGTGGACCGGTTCGATCTCGAGAGCGAGCTACGCACCGCTGTGCGCTGCGAGCAGTTCTTCCTCGTGTACCAGCCGATCTTCGGGCTTCAGAGCATGGGGGTGACAGGCTTGGAGGCGCTGCTGCGGTGGAAGCACCCCACTCGCGGCGTCGTCCCGCCGATGGAGTTCATCCCGACGCTCGAGTCATCGGGGATGATCGTGGAGGTCGGTCGGTGGGTACTGACCGAGGCCTGCCGCCAGACCCGGCTGTGGCACGAAGCCGGCTACGCGGTGAGCATCTCCGTCAACGCCTCGGGTGTGCAGTTCGAAGCAGGCGATCTGGTGAGAGATGTGCGCAGCGCCATAAACGGGTCCGGGTTGGACCCTCGTTTTCTCGTGATCGAGATCACCGAGTCCGTCCTCATGCGCGACCCGAACACCATTGCCAGCAGGCTGCGTGAGCTCAAGCAGGTCGGTGTGCGCGTCGCAATCGACGACTTCGGGACCGGTTACTCCTCGATGGCCTACCTCCAGCAGTTCCCGGTCGACATCTTGAAGATCGACCGATCGTTCGTGTCGGGCATGATGGACTCGAGCGAAGGCGAGGCGCTCGTTCACACCTTGGCTCAGCTGGGCAAGGCCCTCGGCCTGATGACGGTGGCGGAGGGCATAGAGGACGAGATCCAGCTGAGGAGGCTCCGGATGGAGGGGTGCGATGCCGGGCAGGGCTTCTACTACGCCCGTCCTCTCGAAGCGCACGACGCCGAATGGTTCATGGCCGAGAAGTCCGGCACAGTCGGCACTGGGAACGTTCACGCCACACCGAAGACGCAGCCGTCTCTGTCCGGTCAAGTCCACGTCGGGGGGAACGGCTCGCGCGGGAACGGCGCGGGCGGAGCCGCAGGGAACGGCTCGCGCCAGAACGGCGCAAAGGCCGGCCTCGGTTCCTCTTCGACGCGTCAAGCAGGAAACGGACAGCGTCCCGGGCTGAGGGAGGACGAGACCCTGATCGTGCCCTGAGCGACGGGTGACCCCGCCACTACCGTTGTGCAGGTGGCTGGGCGTCCCCACCACAGACGGATCCTCTCGCTGCACACGGCGGTGGCCCTGGTCGTGCCGGGTTGCTTGGCTCACATGGTGGCCAGGCCAGGCACCGAGGACGAAGGCACGTACGACAATGCTGCCCCGGACGAGGACGACGTCGAAGAGGAGCTGGCGGCCTACAACGAGTACCTTGCCGCTTTGAACGCAAGCGGACGCCGCAAGCACTGGTGACGTGTGCGCAGGCAGTGCCCCGATCTCCGTCCCGCTGACACACGGCCACCGATCAGGGGCCGAGCCAGGAGGAACCCGATCACCCCTCCACCCCGGACTGGCACCAGGGGCACAAGGCCCGAGGCTCAGGCGAATTCTTCTTGAATTTTTCGGGAATTTGCTCCCGACCCTCTTCACCACGCGACACCCTCACGTCATTATTACGGCATGCAAAGCGGCTGGGTCCGGCGGACCTCTCGTCCCCCCGTGGAAGTGCGAACCAGCGCGAGGCGGCGTAAGACGGCAAGCGCGTTCTGGCAAGACGGACGAGTCGTCGTGGTCCTCCCGGCCCAGCTTCCTCGAGCCGATCGCGTGGAGCTCGTCGATGGCCTCGTCCGCCGGGTCCTGGCCCAGCGTCCTCATGTCACCACCTCCGATCGCGACCTCGCCATCCGCTCCGCCTCGCTCGCCGATCGGTACCTCGGCGGGGTCCGGCCGGTCTCGGTCCGCTGGGTGTCGAACCAGCAACGTCGCTGGGGGTCGTGCAGCTCGCACACCCGCGAGATACGGATCTCCGACAGGCTCCGGGTCGTTCCAGGCTGGGTTCTGGACGCTGTGCTGGTTCACGAACTCGCCCACCTGGTCGAGCCCACCCACTCGGCACGCTTTCGGAGGCTTACCAGTCACTACCCGCGCACAGCCGAGGCCGACGTCTATCTCGCCGGCTTCACCCTCGGTTTCGAATCGGCCCGAACACTGAGCTCCTAGTGACGGATCCTGCGCCCTGAGAACACGGGTGTGGCGACGGCCACCCAGTGCTCCTTGGCACCGGCTGCCCAGGGCTCGAGATGGCGGGCGGTCACCCGCTGCGACCAGCTGTCCCACGCGTCGGTGATCTCCCTGCCGACGCCCTGGACCATCACGCTCCATCCCTCGCTCCTCTCGGCATCCACCGAGTCGATCTCGAACGCCACCATGCCGAGTGTCGCCGCGTCCAGCTTGGTCCCGGGGTCCGTGCGCAAGGCGACGGTTCGCCCCTCGAGCACGTAGTTGACGGGAAAGATGAGCGGCCGGCCGTTGCTCACGATGGCGATGCGTCCCACCGACTGTGTGGCGAGCAGCTGCAGGCATTCCTCCTCGGAAATCTCTTCCAGGTTCGCGTCTTCGGGCACGGGGTCCTCCGCTCCTCTCGATGGCTGACCCATCTCTACCCGATTTCCACTCGGGTGATTCCGTCGAAGAAGCCGGGCGCGCAGCGGCGAAGGGATGCAGGGTCCCGTGATGACAGATGCACAAGACTCGCTCCTCGGCAAGTGCTCACTCGGAGTGCCGGCGAACCGTTCACGGGGAGTGAGATCCCTGCTCAGGGACCTAACTTCGAGGTTTTGGTCCTAAAAAGGGCTCTCGCGGTCGCGTCGACCAAGACCAAATGAGCACTGCTGCGCTGCTCGCCTCAGGTGCGAGAGACGACGGCACAGCCGGTGCCGGGCGATACGGCGCCGCGCGTCACCCGAGTCCGCCACGCACGGCCGCGAGGATCGTCGCCGCGTTCCCCGTCATCGTCGTGAGCGGGGCGATGATCGCGGGAGCGGTGGCGGTGTTCTCGCTGCACCTGAGCGTCCGTCCCGTCCTCTCGGGGAGCATGCGGCCGGACTTCGCACCGGGCTCGGCGATAGTCACCCGCCCCATCCCCACGAGCCAGGTACACCCAGGCGAGATCATCGTGTTCAGTCCGCCCGGCTCGAGCGCCGAAGACGCCCACCTCGTGGTTTCGGTGTCAGGACCGGCAGCCCACCCGGTGATCACGACCAAGGGCGCGGCCAACCGAACCGCAGATCCCTGGCGCCTGCGGCTCGAGGCGCGCACGGTCCCACAGGTGGTGGCGAAGGTGCCATGGATCGGTTGGGTGATGGTCGACTTCGAGAGCAGGTGGGGGCGCGTGCTGCTTATCGGAGTGGTCGGGCTCGGTGCCTGCTTCGGCGGCACCCGGGCGATCCTCCGAGGACGCCCGCGAGAGCAGGTGGAAGGGAACGACCGAGCGCTCTGAGACGTGAGACGGCGTAAGGAAGCTTGAAAAGACAGGAGAACGACCGTGCCATGCACACGCTGCGCCCCCGGCGAGCCAAGCACAAGCTCCGCTCCCACTCGAAGACGGCCCGCAGACTCCTGGCGACGGGGTTCGCGGCCATGGTCCTCTCGCTCACCGGAGCGGGCATCTACGCGGGGCTGACCGCCACCGCCACCGGCACCTCCGCGGTGACGAGCGGCACGCTGCTCATGACCCTCGGTCACGACGGCACCAGCACCGGCCTGCCCGAGACGATCACCGCGATGGCCCCGGGCGACGTTCACAACGTCTATCCGACCCTCGACAACACAGCCACGCTTGCCTCGGCAGCGGGTGTCACGCTCGCGGCCTCCGCGAGCCCGGTGAACGCCCTGACCAACGGCAGCGTCGCCGGTGAAGGGTTGTCGGTCTCGCTCAACATGTGCAGCGTCGCCTGGACCGTCACGACCGGGACCTGCTCGGGAACTCAGACCACGCTCCTAGCGAGCACCACGCTGTCGAGCTTCTCGTCCAGTCAGAGCTTGAGCAACGTGCCGGCGCTGGCGGCCACCAACGGCATCGCACACCTGCAGTTCAGCCTGACCCTCGTAGGGAGCGAGACCTCGACCAACGGGACGCTGCCCAACCCCATCCAAGGGCTCAGCACCACGATCACCTGGACGTTCACCGAGGTGCAGGGCCCGAACACGACCACCAGCAGCTGATACGGGCGAGCCGCGCCCTCACAGGCCAGAGATCCCGACAGGACAGAGATCATGTCCGAGCACCCCGGTCGCCTCCCGACGCCCGACAGGCCCTTCCTGAAGAAGGCGGCCCTCCTCGTGGTGCTCATGGCCACCCTCTTCGTTGCCAGCTCGTGCTATACGAACCTGCAGGCAATCAGCACCAGCAGCACCGTCTCGAGCGTGGCGTCATGGGGTGTGGTGCCCACGAGCACCTCGGTCGCGAGCACCCCGCCGTGCCTCAGCTCCCCTTCCTCGTGCGGGCCCTTCTCCTCCAGCGGTTCCAGCACGTACTACTTCAACATCTGGAACACCGCCACGGTCGCTGTCACCGGGCTCAGCTACGTCCTCACATCGACGACAAATACCTGGCTGTTCGCCTGTTCGGTGGCCTGGGTCAACGGCGCCTGCTGGGGAACACTTACGCTGGAATTCGGCCCGGTCACGAGCGGGACCTACCTGGTCTCAGGCGGTGTGCTGCCGACCAACCCCGGAGCTGAGGTCTACATGGAGGCCGTCTTGTCCACTCCGTCTGCCATCAACGTCAGCATCTCGGTCAGCTCCGGGTCGACACGTCAGATCCGCGCGGCCGCCACCACCAACGCGTAGCGCGGGTCGTCCGAGGGGCGGCCCCCGTGGACCACGTCTCCCGGCCGGACGCCTGCGGGGTCGGTAACGTGGGCCCATGGCCACGTCAAAACGCAAGCCCCTCACCGGCGAGCCGACCACCGACGAGGAAGACCGAGTTCTCGCACTCGTGGACGAGCTCCTCGCCGAGCACGACCCCGCCAGCACCCCGGCTGTCGAGTTCCTCGGAGCGCGCTTCGACGCCGGGCTCGCCTGGATCTGGTTCCCCGAGGGCTACGGCGGGCTGGGCCTGCCCCCCCAGCTCCAGGACCCCGTCGAGCGCAGGCTGCGCGAGGCGGATGCACCCAGCGTCGTCGGCCAGAACGTCATCGGCTACGCGATGGGCGCGCCCACGGTCCTAGCCCACGGGACCGAGGAGCAGAAGAGGCGCCTGCTGCGACCCCTGTTCACCGGCGAGGAGATCTGGTGCCAGCTCTTCAGCGAGCCGGGCGCCGGCTCCGACCTCGCAGGGCTCGCCACCTCGGCGGTGGCCGACGGCGACGAGTGGGTCGTGAACGGCCAGAAGGTCTGGACGACCCTCGCCCACGTCGCGAAGTGGGGACTGCTGGTCGCGCGCACCGACCCGAACGTGCCCAAGCACCGCGGCCTGACCTATTTCGTGGCGGACATGCACGCGCCGGGCGTCGAGGTGCGCCCGCTTCGCCAGATCACCGGCAGCGCCGAGTTCAACGAGGTCTTCTTCACCGACGTTCGCATCCCCGACTCCATGCGCCTGGACGCCGTAGGGGCAGGTTGGAGGGTCGCCACCACCACGCTCATGGTCGAGCGCGTGGCGATCGGCGAGGGTGACCAGGCGCGTGAATCAGGGCCGATCGACCAGGCACTCGGGCTCTGGAAGAACAAGGCCGACAAGACCGTCGTCGAGCGCGAACGGCTCATGCGCCTGTGGGTGGGTTCCGAGGTGGCCCGCCTCACCAACCTCCGCGCGCGCGAGATGCGGCGCGCGGGTACTCCGGGCCCCGAGGGAGCAGTCGCCAAGCTCACGACGGCCGAGCTCGAGAAGCGTATCTACGAACTTTGCATGGACCTGATGGGCATGGAGGCGACTACCTACCCGAGCGGCTACGAGATGGAGCCGCCCGAAGCGGTCAACCTGTTGCGAAGCGCCGTGGACGAACGCGTCGCCTTCCTGCGCTCCCGGGGCCGTTCAATCGAGGGCGGTACCTCCGAGATCATGCGCAACATCCTCGGGGAGCGGGTTCTCGGGCTGCCCGGTGAGCCGCGCGCCGACAAGGACGTCGCCTGGGCCCAGGTGCCGCGCAGCTGAGCACCACAGCCGACATGCCGATCCCAGCCGGCGCACGTGCCGCTCGGAGCACAGTTGCCGGTGGCCCTCGCCGGATGCCCGTGAGCCGCCGGCTCACCGGCTGAGGTACAGCTCACCGCCATGCACGTAGGTGCCCTCGAGATGGAGTTGCATCTGGCGGACTCGGGCTCGTTGAAGGCGAAACGAGCCGTGGTGCGCCACCTCGTCGACACCGCCCGACACCGCTTCGGGGTGGCGGCCTCGGAGGTTTCCCACCACGACCGCTGGCAGCGTGCGGGGATCGGGTTCAGCGTGGTCGCCCCCGACGTCTCGCACGCCGAGCAGGTCCTGGACAACGTCGAGCGCTTCGTGTGGTCGCACCCGGAGGTGACCGTGCTCTCGAGCGCCAGGCACTGGCTCGAGCTGGAGCGCTGAGGCGTGATCTTCTCGTCCTTGCGCTCCTACAAGGCGTCATGGGCGGTGCCCGACGTCCTCGCGGCGATCACATTGCTCGTGATCGCCGTGCCCGAGCAGCTGGCCACCTCCCGGCTCGCCGGCATGCCTCCCATCACCGGCTTCTATGCCTTCGCCGCCGGCACCGTGCTCTTCGCGTTGCTCGGGTCGAACCCCCAGATGTCGGTCGGCGCCGACTCCACGATCGCTCCCCTCTTCGCGGTGGGGATCGCCCACCTCGCGCCCATGGGTTCCCCCCGGTACGTGGACCTGGTCGGGATCCTCGCCGTGATGGTCGGAGCTCTCGTGGCGCTCGTGGGCCTCCTGCGCCTCGGTTGGATCGCCGAGTTCCTCTCCGCGCCGATCATCACGGGGTTCCTGGCCGGCGTCGCGGTGATCATCGTGGTGCACCAGCTCCCCGACCTCTTCGGCCTCCCGACGGCGAGCGGCAGCACCGTCCACCGCATCGGCGTCGTGGCGAGCCACCTCGACCACACCAACGGATGGGCCCTGGGAATCGGGGTGGCGGTGTTCCTCGTGGTGGTCGTCGCCGAGAACCTCGACCGGAGGCTCCCGGGCGCGCTCCTCGGGCTGATCGGCTCGACGGCGATCGTCGGCGCTCTCGGGCTTCATTCACACGGCGTGGCCGTGTTGGGCACGCTCGCTCACGGCGCTCCGCGCTTGGGCCTGGTCGGGCTTTCGTGGTCGGCGCTCGGCAGCGTCATACCCATCGCGGCCGTCGTCGCGCTCGTGGTCGTCAGCCAGTCCGCCGCCACGACCCGCGCCTTCGCCGACCAGGGCGGCTACGAGGTGGACGTGGGACGCGACTTCGTAGGGGTGGGCGCGGGCAGCATCGTGGCCGGGTTGGTCGGCTCCTTCCCGGTGAACGCGAGCCCTGCGAGGACGGCTGCCGTGGCCTCCGCGTCCGGGCGCACCCAGGCGACCGGCCTGGGAGCGGCCGTGGCGGTCGTGGCGCTCGTCCCCGCGGCGGGGCTGCTGAAGGACGTCCCCCTGGCGACTCTCGCAGCGGTGCTGATTTACGTGGCGACCCGCATCTTCCGGGTGAGCGACCTGGTGTCGATCGCCCGGTTCGACATGTTCGAGCTCGCCCTCACCGTCATCACGCTCCTCACCGTGGCCCTCGTGGGCGTGGAGCAAGGCATAGGCGTGGCGGTCGGCCTCGCGATCTTGGACCGCACCCGGCTGAGCGCGCGGCCCCAGCTGCACGTGCTGGGCCGCATCCCCGGCACCACCAGCTGGGCCCCTTTGAGCAGCGCGGAGGGATCGGCCCAGGTGCCGGGCGTGCTCGCGGTGCTGTTCGCCACACCTCTTTGGTACGCGAACGCGACGCACTTCCGCACCCAGCTGGACCTGGCGCGCACACGCGCCCTCGGAGCCCCGCAGGCGGTGGTGCTCGACGCGCTCGGCATGAGCGACGTCGACTACACCGGTTCGCGCGCGCTTCGCGAAGCGCTCGACATGCTCGACCGAGACCACATCACCTTCGCCGTGGCACGGGCGGGGGAGCACGTGTGTAAGAGCCTCTCTCGAAGCGGCCTGCTGCAGCGGATCGGCGAGGACCGCTTCTTCGCGTCGGTCGACGAGGCCGTTACCGCGGTCGGTCCGAACAAGCCGGGCGTCTAGCTCGGCGTCAGGTCTCGCAGCTCGAGCCGTTCGAAGGGGGTGCATTCGATTGCGCCCGCCATGGTCGCGCCGAGCTCTTCGCCGTCTGCCACGACACGGCCCGACCTTCTTCCGTGGATCACTACGCGCACGCGCGAAGGGGATGGGAATTCCCCGCTCCGGCGCCAGGTGAGCACGGCGGTGGCGCCGGGCACCGCTTCTTCGAGCTTCATCTCGTCGCGGCGCGCGGGCCCGAAGCCGTCGCCGGCGTCGTCCACGCAGAGTCCTTCGGCCGTCCCTTGCGCCGTCGGCCAACAGTGAAAGGACAACCGCCGCGGGGCATGGTCCGCGTCGAGGTGCCACGGGCGGTCGCCACCCAGGTCGCCACCTGGGTCGCCACCCAGGTCGCCACCCAGGTCGCGCCCCCGGTCGACCTCCCGGTCGTCTTCCAGGTCGCCTTCGATACGGCAAGGACCCGGCGCATCGGCAAACGCGTCGTCGAGAGGAAGGATCGTCCCCGAGCGCACGAGCACCGGCAGCCGGTCCGCCGGCGCACTCATCCGCACCACCGCACCGTCGTGACCTCCCGGCGCCACCACGTCGCCCCCACCCGCCACGCCGAGAGCCGCCTCCTCCCCCGCCGAGCCGCGGCCCTCGTACCACAGGCTCTGCCAGCGCCCTTGCGGCAGACAGACCTCGCGGCTGCGCGCGCCGGGCTCTGTGACGGGCGCGACGAGCAAGGCGTCTCCGAGCAGGAAGGTGTCGTCCTCGCCTTCGGCGCCATGCTCTGTCGAAGTGCCTACGTCCTCGTACGTCGACACAGCCGCAGGCGCGCCGGCCGGGCCGCGAGCGGGCCACCACACGGGTCTCACCAATGGCGCGCCGGTTTCGGCCGCCTGGTGGGCCAGCGTGTACAGGTAAGGAAGCAACCGGTAGCGGAACCGGATCCACGCGCCAATGCTCCGGCACGTCGACTCGGCGAAGCACCACGGCTCGCGAGGCGGGACGCCCATCACCGAGTGTGTCCTGCAAAAGCCCGTGAACACGCTCATCTGGAGCCATCTGAGGTAGAGCTCGTCGTCGGGCACCCCGCTGAACCCTCCGGTGTCGGATCCCGAGAACGCCACACCCGACAGCCCGAGCCCTATGAGGGTGGCGACCTGCTGGCGCATCGACGCCCACGTCGACGCGGCGTCGCCGGTCCAGTTCCACGCCCAGCGTTGATTGGCGGCCCACCCCGAGCGCGACACGATGAACGGGCGCCGCTCGGGACGGGCGAGGCTCAGGCCCTCGAAGCCCGAGCGGTTCATCAGCAAGCCGTAGAGGTTGTGCCCTTCGGCATGGTCGCCGCCTCGCCCGTCGAAGTCGTGGTGCGTGTCGAGGGGAAGCGTCGGATCGCCCAGAAGCGATATGGAGGCCGGTTCGTTCATGTCGTGCCAGCAGCCGGCCACCCCCACGTCGGTGATGACCCGGTACTGCGCCGCCCACCATGCACGCGTTCGCGGATCGGTGAAGTCGGGGAAGACCGCGCGCCCGGGCCATACGACGCCCTGGACCGGGCTGCCGTGCACGTCGGAGCAGAAGTGATCCAGAGCCCTGCCCTCGCGGTACAGGTCGTAGAGGGGGTCGACCTTCACACCCGGGTCCACGATCGCGACCAAGCGCGTGCCGCGGCGGGCGGCTCGCTCGGCGAGCACGGAGAGGTCGCCGAAGCGTGAGGGGTCGACGGTGAAGACCCGGTAGCCGTCCATGTGATCTATGTCGAGGTGGACCGCGCTCAACGGGAGCCCCTGTCGCTCGAACCCGTCGAGGACGCCGTTCACGTCCTTCGCGCTGCGGTAGCCCCAGCGGCTCTGGTGGTAGCCGAGTGCCCAGCGCGGGGGGAGGAAGGGCCTTCCGGTCAGCTCGCTGTAACGATCGAGCAGGTGCGGGACCGGCCCTGCGATCACGTACGAGCGAAGACGCCCTCCGGCGAAGGCCACCGACGCCTGCCCCGGACGGTCGCCGGGCGCGTCCGGGTCACCGAGGCGGAAGACCGCGCGGGTCGAATTCTCGTAGAAGGTGAGCGTGTCGCCTTCGCGGTGCGTGGCGAGGACCACCGGAATCCCCATGTAGAGCGGCCCGGTGCCGGGTCCCCAAGCGCCTCCGGCGTCGCGGTTCCACACGAGGAACGTGCCGCCGCGCAGGTCCACGCCCGACGATTGTTCGCCGAGCCCGCAGAAGCGCTCCCCGGGTCGCATCTCGACGTCCTGCTCCCAGCCCCCGCCACGTCGCAGCGGCGCGCCCGCTCGGCGTAGGACCGTCCCGTCGCGCCACGTCACCTCGGTCGCGCCGTCCTTCGCCACCCGGACGTCCAAGACGTCGCTCACGAGGCCCCAACCCCGCTCGCCACGGTCGACCAGGAGGACCGACGGAACGACCCAGGCGGGCTCGCGTTCGCCGGGATGAGCCTCTGACATCGCGTAGGGCACCGGCTCCGGCCCAGGGCCCCAGCTCAAAAGGACGACGTCGGTCGCCATGTACCGGACCTCGAGCTGCGCGTGGGTGAAGGCGAAGCCGGCACCTCCGGGCAGGGGATCCACGCGCTCGAGCGATCCCGGGGTGACGACGGGGTGCGCGGCGTAGCGCTCCCCGTGTTGTCGCCATGCCGCCACTTGACGGCGCGCCGAGTTGACCGCCACGAGACCCATCATCGGCAGTCCAAGCTCGTCGAGCACGTGCACTGCGAGACGCGCGCGGGCAGCAACCAGGCTCAGCACGTGGCGCAGACGAAGTCCCCTCACGGCGGGCGACATCGCCCGAAGACTACGCTCCGGCGGTATCGCTTCATCGGCCGTGTGACAGCCCACGGCCCGTCGGGCAAAGGGCGGAGGCAGGGTGCGTACGAGACTCACCGAGATCCTCGGGATCGAGCACCCCGTCATGCTCGCCGGAATGGGAGGCGTCTCCTATCACCGCCTCGTCGCGGCGGTGTCGGAAGCCGGTGGGTTCGGGTGCCTCGGCGCTTCCACGATGCCGATACCTGTGATGGTCGAGGAGATTCGCCGCGTGCGCGAGCTCACGCGCAAGCCCTTCGGCGTCGACCTGCTGACCGCCATGCCCGGGGACATGAGCGAGCAGGTGGAGAAGGTCATCGAAGGCGGCGCCTCGGTGTTCGTCGCCGGACTCGGCGTCCCCACCGACGTGCTCGACCTGTGCCACCGTCACGGGCTTCTGGTCGTCAACATGTGCGGGAAGGTCGACCACGCGCGCCGCTCCGTGGACGCCGGATGTGACATCGTCGTGGCCCAGGGAACCGAGGCGGGGGGCCACACCGGCCTCATCGCCACCCTGCCCCTCGTGCCCCAGGTCGTCGACGCGGTCGGAGAGCGGGTCCCGGTCGTCGCGGCGGGAGGGATCACCGACGGAAGGGTCTCGCGGCGGCACTGGCTCTGGGCGCAGACGGAGTCTGGGTGGGCACGAGGTTCATCGCCACCCCCGAAGCCCGTGCCGTCGCCGGCTACAAAGAGGCGCTGCTGGATGCTTCGGAGGACGCCACGACGATCAGTCGCGCCTACTCGGGCAAGACGATGCGCGTCCTGCGCAACGCGTACACGTCATACTTCGACGAGCATCCCGACGAGCATCCCGACGAGCTTCAGCCGTTCCCGGCGCAATTGGGTCGTTCGATCGGCGACAGGGCGTTCCATCTCGGCGGAGACATCGAGACCCCGGAAGTCGATCCTTCGATAGAGGGCTACCCGGCGGGCCAGGGGGTGGGCGCCGTCGGCCGGATGGTCCCGGCAGGGGAGCTCGTATTGCGGTTCGTGACCGAAGCCGAAGCCGCCCTATCTCGAGCCGGGCGGGAGGCGCTCGAGTAGGAGCGCCCGCCTCGGGCAGTCGCGCACGGCACGTCTCGCCAGTTCGACCAGGTACGCCGGAACCGGGCCGTCGTCGAGCACCGGGAACCCCCATTCGTCCAAACCCACGATCTCGGGCAGCAGCTCGACGCAGTAACCGAAGGCGTCGCAGGCGATCGGGTCGACGCGCAGGCGCACAGTCGTCGCGGTCACGGCGGTCGCGTGCTCATCGCGGTCCCCGGCGCGCCGTCGGCCCTCTG
Organism: Acidimicrobiales bacterium; assembly: GCA_050011255.1. GTDB lineage: Bacteria > Actinomycetota > Acidimicrobiia > Acidimicrobiales > UBA8190 > Bog-564. The sequence continues at coordinate 123,202 of JBEKJK010000005.1, read as the reverse complement.
AGGGCATCGTCCGCAGGTCGCGGCACACCGAGGACGGACCTGCGGTTCCACCCTTGGCAGGGCCTTCGGCGCGCGTGCTCGGCAAAATCGGCGGCGAAGACTCCGAGCGCGCTCCTGACGAGCCGGACGACGCCATCGGGATGTCGACACGCACCGCGTCCTGACACGAGGTCGAGGCGCTCGCGAAGGCGAGCCAGGACCGTCCTGTCACAATTTGCGCTAGCGAGACGTACGAGGTCCCCGGCAATGGAAGGAAGACCGAAGACGCAGGGCCCACACTGCTTCGCGCCCTCGCCCGCCATGTACGCGACGATCCGGGCTGTCTCGGCGACACCGCACGCGGATGCAGGGGCAACGCCGAGCACGCCGGCTCCCATCGCGCTGCCCACCGCTGCGAGCGGTCCCGGAGCATACGGAGTGTCGATCCGGTCCGGGGGAAGCCACGTGCCGCCGTACCCGCCCACGAGCACCCCCGAGACCCCTGCAATCAGACCGGCACGCTCTAAGATGCTGCCGACCGGAGTGCCGAGCTCCACCTCGTAGACTCCCGGACGGCTCACCGCCCCCGACGTGCTCACGAGCGAGGTCCCGGGCGCGTCGGCCGTCCCCATCGAGCGGAACCACTCCGAACCGTGGCGCGCGATGAGAGCCACGTGCGCCAGCGTCTCTGCGTTGTGGACCAGGGTCGGGCGGTGCCCGACAGTCAGGGGAACCCCCTTCTCGTGGCGAAACGTCGGCTTCGCAGAGCCTCCTGCGATCCAGCTGACCAGCGCGGACTCCTCACCGCTCACATACCGGCCCGGCGGCCGAAGCACGCGGACGCGCGCGCGTCCGAGGCCCCGAGCCAGCCGCTCGTCCACGGCCTGCTGCACCGCGCGCGCGCCGTCGGGCCGGTCGTCGGCCACACAGACGAAGATCTCACGGGCGCCCACCGCCAGAGCGGCGAACTGTGCCCCGTCGAGCACGAGGTGCGGTGCACTCAGGAGAAGCACCTGGTCCTTCTCGCTGGCGGGCTCGCCCTCCATGGCGTTTACGACCAGTAGCGGATTACGTAAACGACCCACCGAGTCCCACTTACGTGCCGACGGAAACCCCGCACCCCCCCTGCCGGTGAGCCCCGATCTCCTCACGACTTCGAGCAGCCCCTGTGCAAAGTGCGCGTCGGCGCGCCTTGGGAACGATGCCGGGCCGTGTACCGAGAGATGCGCGTCGAGATCGGCTCTCCCGGTCTCGTGCCAGGCGGTGAGAAGTCTCGGCAAGCTCACCGTGACTGTCGCAGGAGCCGTCTCAGTTACCGTCATCGACACTCCCGGCTTCAGAGCCGACCGACGGACTCCCCTCGCCGGCGGACGTCCCAGAGGGCGTTTGCGTCACTGGTGAGGTCGTCGTCGCGCCTTGCGACCCACCGAGCAGAGAAGCCGGCGTACCGGCCTTCGAGGCCCATCCCGGACGCAGGGGTCCGCTCGCTGCCCACACGGCAATCGCGATCACCGCCAGCACGCTTCCCGCTCCGGCGACGACGCGTCTACCGGCGTCGGCCGGCCAGCCGGAGACGAGCCGCCAGCCGATCGACGTAAGCACGGCCGCGACGCAGGCGATCGTGAGGAGCACCATCCACCGGAGGTGGGGATCGGTGCCGGTACCGAGCCCGTGGAGCAAGGCGACGGGCCAGCTCGCATAGGCGAGCCAGTGCAGGGCGCGCCAGGCGCGGTGGCTGATGCGCTGGCGCAACAGGCTCGAGACCGTCACCGCGAGCAGGAGGTCGACGGCGACCGTTCCCAGACCGAGCCACAGCCGTCTGTAGGACGACGTGAACGGCACGAACGCCGACACCCAGCCGATCGGGGCGTAGGAGTCCGAGACGGTCGTCACGACGTGTAGTGCGATGAAGACCATGCTCAACAGCGACACGCGCCGGTGAAGGTCCGCCAGCGCGAACCGCGGCCATTGCGTCGTCCCGAACCTCACCGAAGTGAGCACTCCGAGGACGACGGTGCCGGTGAGGAGCACCAGGGCCACGACACCCGTCGCGCGCGTCGTGTACCACAGCAAGTGTGACGATGTCGCGATCATCTGGAGGATCCGAGCGAGACGACCGTCGTCATCTCACCAAGAGGTCCCTCCGGACACCGCGATCGGGGTCCTCTGAGTGGGAGTCGGCGCCTTCGTCGGAGCCTTGACAGCGGCCCCCGACGAACCGGAGGCGTTCGATGCGCTCGAGTTGCCGGACGTCGAGGACGCAGTGGCGGACGGAGTGGTCGTGACAGGCGAGCCGTTGGCGGTGGTCGCCGAGGAGCTCGACCGGCCCGGGATCTGATGCTCTACGACACCGACGATCAATGCGACAGCCGTGACGGCACCGGCCGTCGTCCAACGAAACACTCGGCGGACGCGTTCGAACGCCACGCCTCGCTGTTCCCTGATGCTCGGGTAATCCAAATGGCGCTGAGAACCCGTCATGGCCAACTCCCTTCCAGCCCATGGTGCTGTCCCGCACATGACCAGAGCATTAAAAGCATCTTTGAACGAACTGTGAGTCGAGCCGGGAGCTCGGCGTGACGTCGCGAGGTCACCTACATCCAGCCGGGTGCGTCGCGACGGGACGAGCCGCCGTCCAAGACACAGCGTCAGCGGGCCAGCCTCCTACCGTGACGACGACGTCGTCACCTCGTACGAGTCGGGCGGGGAGCCTGAGGGCCTCGAGCTGGGCGACGGCTCGTGCCCCCCAGATGATCGCCGCTGTGCTTGCGGCGTTGGCGTCGACGCAAGTGGCTGCCGCCACCGACACCAACTTCCAGTGCTCGCTGGCGACGTCACCGGTGGCCGGGTCGACGATGTGGTGCAGGCGGCGGTTCCCGCGACGCCATGTCCGAAGCGACGTGCTGGAGCTGGCCAGGCCACCCGAGGACAAGCTCACGACGTGCCCGACCGCTTCGGTCGGAGCGGACGAGTCGATCGAGACGCCGATCGGCCATCCACCGGGCGGGGTGGCCCCGGCCACCGACACATCCCCTCCGATGCTGACGAGAACCCCTGAGTCGGTCGCCGAGGCGATGCTTCGCGCGCAGCGGTCGGCGGCCAGCGCTTTGGCGCTCGCACCGAGCTCCAGACGGACGCCCGCCGGAACTCGCACCGAACGACTCGGCGCGTCCAGCTCCACACGCCACCACCCGGGCGCCGGCCGCGGCTCGCTACGCAGGGGAGCGGCGAGCGAGCGGACCTCGGCGAAGTCGCGGTCATAACCGAGGGCCTCCACGGCAGCACCGACTGTCGGGTCCACCGCCCCGCCCGTCATCTGTGCCACAGAGCAGGCGGTTGCGATCGCCTCGAAGAGGAGAGGACTCACCCGGACGCTCGAGCCACCCGAGGCATACAGCCTCCAGATCTCCGAATCCGCCCGGAACCGGCTGCACGCACGGTCGATCGCATCGAGCTCGCGGACGAGCATCTCCTCCGCCAGCTCGATCGGATCAGCGGGATCGACAGCGAGGGTAACCGTCGTCCCCAGCGCCTTCTTGTGCCTCACGCCGGGCTCCTCCCGGGGTCGCTCTGCACGCCGTGGGTACGGTGACCGGCCGCCGCGAGGCGTCGGGGAGTGGGCCATGGACGTCATCTTGCACGTGGGTTCCTGTCCGGAGCATTAAGGACACCTTTGACGTCCCTGTGAACGTCTCTGCGCGCGGAACCTGTGACGCGCGCAAGCGTCAGGGCACTAAGTGGTCCGTTGCGACCTGTAGTGGGAACGCCACACGAGCCGGTGGATCGGGACCCACCGCGGGATGTCACGAAGGCCCGGGATGAACGGGACGAACAACAACAACAGGGTGGCCACACTCGTCAAGTAGATGGCGATGAGATCCACGTTGGCGGAGGTCCGGAAGTGCGGGACCTGGTACCAGAGCTGGTACAGCCAAAGCCAAGGCTGGCCCGGGTAGCTGCCCGTCTCGTTCATCACGCCCCACTGCGAACCGGTCAAGTGCTGGGCTTTCGCCTGGGCGGCGAAGTAGCTGCCGTCCTCGAGGAACAGCAGCGGCTTCGTCAAGTTCGTGCCGTAGAAGCTCTGGTGAGCGATGAGGGCCGCGTCGAGTGCGCCGGCTCTCGCGAGGGACAGCTCGTTGCCTGCCAGGACCGGGACCGGGCCGTCGGCGGCCGCGGGCACCCTCGGCACCCCGTTCACGAACCTCACGTTGTCGAGGGCCTTCATGTAGGCCTGCGCCCAACGCTGCTGCGTCGCTGTGTCGGCGAGCCTGTAGAGGCTCAGTGCGCGCGCCAGAGCCGGGTTCGCTCCGGCGACGTTCGACAAAGGGCCGAGAACGAAGCTCTTCGCCGGGTCGATGTGATCGAGCACACCGGCCAGGTTCTGCCAGGACACCCCGATCCGTTGTACGTTCGCGCTCCCATTGTTGTAGGGAGGCCCGTACTGCGCCGTCTCGCTCGTCCCGGCGAGCTCGCTGGCCGTGGTGGCGAGGAAATCCGCAGGGGCCAACCCGGCCCATGTGCGGACGTCGATCGGAGGCACGTCGGGCGACGACAGGAGCCCCGCCAGCAGGAAGGTGAGCGCCAGCACGACGACCCCTGCGACCGCTCCCTCCTTGACGATGTCATAGCGGCGAGTCGGCCCACGCCAGCCAGAGGCTTCGGCCGTCGCCACGGCGCGCCTGGCGGCGCGGTCGAGTCGTGGACGATTCGTCCGCGCCGTGGGAGCAGGAAAGGGATGTACGACGCCACGCGCCCGCACGAACAAGATGTGGGCACCTACCAGCGCTACGAGAAGCAACGGGAGCAGGACCACGTGCCAGAGGAGCATCTGGCCGAAGTTCATGAGATTGAAGAACGCGCCCAGGCCGGCCCCGTTGAACGCATCCTTGCCGTTCGCGGATATCCACTGCGAGTCGAAATTCTGTTGAGAGAGATACCCGGTGAAGCACAGGACGATCGACGCGAGGAAAGCCAGGACCCCACTGACCCATGTCCTGGCCCGCTTGCCTCGCCAGGCGGCCATCCAGAACTTCCCCCAGAGGTGAATAACCATGAAGGCCATGAAGATCTCGACGCTCCACAGGTGCAGGCTGTTGAAGAAGTGCCCGACGGGGTTGGTGTGCCACCAGTCCACGCCACCCAGCGCGATCACGAATCCCGAGGCCACCGCTACCGCCAGTGCGACCAGCGTCGCCACGCCGAAGACGTAGATCCACGAGGCGACGTAGGCGGGCTGGCGATCGGGTAAGAGCTTGGTCGGGGGAAGAACCCTCAGTGCGCCTCGGCGCAGGCGAGCGGTCCACATCCGCCGTGTTCTCGAGCTGGTGTCTCCGGTGTCCCAGGCGACCTCTTCGGGCGAGACGCCTTGCGCGTCTTCGGTAGCGTCCTCGGCGGCGGCCGAGTCGCTGGTGTCCTCCGCGGTTTCGTGGAGCTCTGGGCGCGGGAAGCGCACCAGGAGCGCCGCGCCGAACAACACCACCATCACCGCGACCAGCACGAGGTTCGACAGTGAAACCGTGAGGATCGACCAGTGGAGGTAACGCCCGGGCCCATTCAGGTCGATCGCAGATGCGAGCATCCTCGGCGAGTACACGGACCCTCCCCTCTAGAGGGGCCTCCCCCTCAACCCCGCGAGGATGTCACCTCAGAAGACGCTCTGCAGGGATTTCACCCACCGAGGCCTGATCGTGCCGACATGGTGATGAAGTCACGTGACCACCAGGCCTCGAAGTACCGGGCGGGGGTCGCCGCCATGTTCGAGAGCAAGTCGGTGCCGTTGACCGGGGCAGCGGGCGCGGTCGCGGGGACAGGTGCGTAGGCGGCGAAGTTGACCCAGTCCGTGTTGATGTCGAGCTCCATCGCCCGAACGGCGCCGGCACGGGCGAGCACGTCAGCAAGGTCCGTGATGTTGAGATCAGGGCCGCCGACGTAGACCAGGGCTCCGTCGGCGGTCACGCCCACTCCTGAGCGCCAAACATAGACAGAGCCGTGCAACGTGAAGCCCCATTTGCTCGTGTCGTTGGCGTTCAATCCCGGCACCGGTTGGCCGCCGTCGACGATCAGGTCGAGGTTCTGACGCACCGAAGCCACGTCGGGTGTCATAGAGACGTCGCGACCCCACTGGCCCACCGTTGCCGTTCCGTCACGGTAGATGACGAACGACGCCGCGCCTTGACGAGGCGGGTACACGGTCGTTCCCTGCGTGTAATACCCGCCGTTCGCGTTGGACATCAAGAACCCGGAGTTGAACGCGGCGACAAGCGTGCTCGCCGCCTGAGGGCTCACAGGAGCCGTGTTCTGCCATGGGCCTCCGCCCGGAATCGTGCTTCCCGAGTACAGCGTGGCGCGAAGCAGCTTGGTGTCCATCCAAGCCACCCCGACGACGACGCTGGTGTGGACGGCGTCGGGGCGCATGTAGGTCTCGTAGAGAGCCGGAATCCCTCCGACAGTGCGCCCGGCGGGACGCCACTGGCCCTCCCCTGCGATCGCGGGACTGGCTATCGGCGCCACCGGCGACGGCGCGCTCAGGTGGGGCGGCACCTCTGCTGCCGGAACGGTGCTGCTCGAGGGGGCTCTTGTCGATGGGATCGCACCCTTTGCCGGTTTGCCCCCCACAGGAGGTGGATGGTGGGAGTACCAGGTGTTCTCGGCCCAAACGACGATCGACGCCCCTCCGTGCCCGCGGAACCACTCGGCGAGGCGTGCCGGGACACTCACCCCGAGCGCCGGGTTCGTGAGAGCGGTGCCGAGGGACCACCACACCGGGGTGAGCAGAACGACGACGGCAACCAGAGCCGTAACGAACTTGTGCGCCATCGCCCACCGCAACGTCGAACGGCGCCTAGAGCCCGCATGAGACCGGTTGAGCGCAGGACGCGACCCGTTGCGCGACGGAAGCGACCTGCTTTGTGGAGGGAGCGAGCCCATGTGGGGGGGAAACGAGCTCTCGCGGGGAGGGGACGACTCCTCGTGCCGTGGGTACAGGTCGTCATCCGTAAGCGAACTCTCAGAGCGCGATCTGCTGTTCGTGCTCGTCGGCTGCACCATCCGACCCTACCGGTCCAACCTTACAGAGCCATGAAGTTCCACCAGAACCGGTCGAAAGACCGGGCTTCGCCTTCATGTGCGCCGCCTCTCGAGCGAGTAGACCCTTGGTGGTGAGGGTGCTCGTGGCCGAAGACGATCCCGGGCTCCGCTCGGTTCTCGAGCGTGGCCTGCGCGAGAACGGGTACGTGGTGGACGTGGTGCCCGACGGGGAGCGAGCCCTCGCCTTTCTTCGTACGTACGAGTACGAGGTGGCTGTGCTCGACTGGCGAATGCCCGGCATCTCGGGTCTCGACGTCGTGCGCGAGATGCGCCGCCGAGGTTCACCTCTTCCGATCCTGATGCTCACTGCACGCGACACGACCGACGACAGGGTGACCGGACTCGACGAGGGAGCCGACGACTACCTGGTGAAGCCGTTCGACTTCAGCGAGCTGCTCGCGCGCATCAGGGCGCTGCAGCGCCGCTCGCCAGCGCTTCAGTCCCCGCGCCTGGTGGTCGGCGACCTGGAGTACGAACCGTCGACGCGTGAGGTCCGCATCGGCTCGACGCAGCCCACGCTCACATCCACCGAACTGTCGATACTGGAGATCTTGATGCGCCGGTCCCCGGCTGTGGTGGACAGGCGCTCGATCGCCCTGCACGCGTGGAACGAAGAGGCGAACGCGCTCGGCTCGAACACGATCGATGTCCACCTCGCCCGGCTACGCGCCAAGCTCGCGAACGCCCACGTCCGCATAAAGACCGTGCGCGGCGTCGGGTACAGGATCGTGGCTTCGTGAGCCGGCCGCGACTTCGCGGTAGGCCTCAGTTCGCCCACGCGGCGCGCGTCGCTGCCGTTGCCACTCTGCTCATCGCCGTGCTGTACGTGGCATTGACCGTGACCTTCGACGTGATAGATGCCAATCACCTCCTCGCCCAGGTCGATGCACGCCTGAGCGAGCAACTCGCGGACGCCGGTCACAGCGGCGATCTCGCGGTGCCGCCCGGTCGGGTCGACGACAACGGTGACATCGAATCCGCACCGATCGTGTTCTGGAGGGTCGATTCGGCCGGCCGCACGGTGGCGCTGAGCGACGGCACGCCCGCACTTGCTGGCGCGGCGTGGTCGCGAAACGAACGGCCCACGACCGCCACCCTCGGCCGGAGCTCGTTCCGCCTGTTGGCCACTCGCGTCTCGGGCAACTGGTTGGTGGCCGGGGAAAGCCTCGCGGACACCGAGCACGTGCAGAGCGTCCTGGTGACGGCGGAGATCATCGCCGGTCCGGTCCTCGTCCTCGCCATGTTCCTCGGTGCGCTCGTCATAGGGCTCAATGCGTCGCGCCCGGTCGAGCAGGCGCGACGCCGGCAACTCGAGTTCACCGCCGACGCCTCTCACGAGCTGCGCACGCCCCTCAGCGTGATCGAAGCGGAAGTCGATCTGGCCCTTGGCAACAATCGCAGCACGCCCAGGCGCGACGATGCCTCGAGATATCGTGACACCCTCGAACGAGTGGGTCGTGAGAACACTCGCCTGCGCCGCATCGTCGAGGACCTCCTATGGCTGGCGCGCTTCGACTCCGAACCTCCCCCACCGGGCGATGAGCCTGTCGACCTCACGACGATCGCCGAGGGGTGCGCCGACAGGTTCTCGGCTGTCGCCCGCTCCAGGGACATGGCGCTCTCTGTGAGGAGCGAAGGCGGCGGGCACGCCTGGATCAACGCTCCTCCCGAATGGATCGACCGCCTCACAGGTGTCCTTGTGGACAACGCCTGCCGGTACGCCGGTGCCGGGGGCACGGTTCGAATCCAGGTGACGGCCATCGCCAACAGGGTGAGCCTGTCGGTGCGCGACAGCGGCCCAGGGATCGACCCTGCCGAACAGCCTCGGCTCTTCGACAGGTTCCACCGGGCCACGGACGAGGGTACGGGCGCAGGCCTGGGCCTCGCCATCGCCGACGCAGTGGTTCGCTCAACCGGTGGCCGCTGGCGTGTGGGCAACGCGCCCGAAGGCGGCGCCGAGATGGAGGTCTCGTGGCACCGTGCACACCCGCGCGAGGCCGATCGCTCGCACGGCAAGGCACCTCGCGAGACGTCGGACAACACGACCGCGAACACGTCGGCCCGGTCGGACGCCTCCCGCTGTTCGAAGGCTCATCAAGGTCATCAGGCGTCCGTCGTGGCCGACCTCGCGGTCTGCCTGTCGAACGGCCTCCGGCCCGTCGAAGGGCTCTGAGCCGATGCCCGCAGACGACCGGATCCCGGTGGTGGTGGCGGCCGGACAAGCGATCGAGCGCGACGCCACCGTGTCACCGGTGGAGCTGGCGGCGAGAGCGAGCGAGATCGCTCTCGAGCAAGCAGGTGCACTGCGTTCGCGCATCAGCCTGCTGTCCATGGTGAACGTCTTCTCGGGCGCAGGCGTGTCTCCGGCAACCCGCGTCGCTCGCCGGCTCGGCCTCTCGACTGTGCGGACGGAGGTGACGACCATCGGTGGTAACACACCGCAGTGGCTCGTGAACCGCGCCGCGGCTTGGATCTCGGCCGGGAAGGCGGAGACAGTGCTCATAACGGGAGCCGAGGCACAGAGATCGATACGCCGTTCGAGCACTCGGCGTGCTCCGGGCTTCACCGGCTTGCCGTTGCCGGGACTCGAGCAACGCGATCTCGAGCAACGCAAATGGGAGGAAGACGGCGGCGAGGCGGCCCCCGACCCGATCGTCGGTGACGACAGACCCGGAGCAGGTCAGGCCGAGCTGAACGCCGGCCTGGTCGCCCCCGTCCACCTCTACGCCCTCTTCGAGAGCGTCATCGCCCACAGGGCGGGGCGCAGCTTCTCCGAGCACCGCTCCGCCCTCGGAGAGCTCATGGCTCCGTTCACCGAGGTGGCGAGCCGGCATCCCTTTGCGTGGTTCCCCGAGGCCCGCACGCCCACCGAGCTCTCCGAGGTCTCGGCGGACAACAGGTTGGTGAGCGAGCCCTACCCGAAGCGGATGTGCGCCATGTTGGGCGTCGACCAGGGAGCGGCCGTCGTGGTCACATCCCTCGAAGCCGCCCGGGCAGCACGAGTGGCCGACGGCGCGCTCTTCTGCTGGTCGGGCGCCGACGCCTGTGACGTCTGGTTCCCCGCGGCGCGTCCTGATCCGGGCAGCTCACCGGGCATCCGAGCCGCCACCTCGGCGGCTCTCGAGGCCTCGCGGATAGCGGTCGACGACGTGACGGCGATCGACCTGTACTCGTGCTTCCCCTGCGTGGTCGAGATGGCGGTCCGTGCACTGGGGATCAGCGAGCACGATGAGCGCGGTCTCACCGTCACAGGCGGGCTCCCCTACTTCGGCGGACCGGGAAACAACTACACGCTGCACGCAATCGCGACCATGGCCGACCGTCTGAAAGAACCAGGAGGTATCGGCCTGGTGACCGGTCTCGGCTGGTACGCGACCAAACATTCGGTGGGCATCTACGGCAGTCGACCGCCCGAGGACGGATGGCGATCGGGGGACACGCGGGTCGCCCAGCGGGCCATCGACGCCTCCGCCGTCGAAGTGGCGGACGCGGCCGAAGTGGCACAGCACGCACGACATGGCGCCACGGTGGTCGGCGCCACGGTGGTTGCCGCCACTGTGGTAGGCGCGACGGAGGCCGGCGGGCGCGACGGGGAACCGACGGCTGCTCCGGTGATCGCCCGTCTCGACGACGGCCGCCACCTCGCGCTGGCAGCCGAGGAAACGGAGCTGCGCGACTTGGCGGGCAGGAACCTTGTCGGCGAAAGGGTGCTCGTGTCGGGGTCCCCGCCTCGCTACCACGTCAAGTAGACACTCCAGTATAGGTAGACACCCCAGTAGAGAGGAGCGCTGATGCCGGTTGTCGAACGCGAGCGGCGCGAACACGTGGAGATCCTCACCGTCAACCGACCCGAGGCTCGGAACGCGATCAACGCAGAGGTCAGCCGTGCAATGTCGTCCGCCCTCGACGAGCTCGCGGACGACGAGGACTGCGCGGTGGTCGTACTGACCGGCTCCGGAGACAAGGCGTTCTCTGCGGGCATGGACCTGAAGGCGTTCGCCTCCGGCGAGGGGGGGTCGATCATGAGCACCCCGGGGGGCTTCGCAGGCATCGTCCACCGGAGCTTCCCGAAGCCGATCATCGCCGCGGTGAACGGCGCGGCCCTCGCCGGTGGGTGCGAGATCGTGCTTGCGTGCGACCTGGCGGTGGCATCAGAGCACGCCACCTTCGGGATCCCCGAGACCAAGCGCGGCCTGATCGCTGGTGCAGGGGCTCTCATCCGGCTGCCGAACCGCCTGCCGCTCGCGGTCGCACTCGAACTTGCGCTCACCGGTGAAGCCGTCGACGCCCGGCGCGCGCTCGCCCTCGGCCTCGTCAATCGTGTGGTGCCCGCGGACCGCTTGCTCGAAGAGGCCCTCGCCTTGGCCGCGCGGATCTCGGACAACGCCCCTCTGGCGGTGCGGTGGTCGAAGAAGGTGATGCTCGGAGCGCTCAGCGTGCCCGAGGAAGAGGCTTGGAAGCTGAACCTCGAGGCGATGGGCGCGGTGTTCTCGTCGGCCGACGCCATGGAGGGCTCCGTCGCCTTCGCGGAGAAGCGCAAGCCGAACTGGCAGGGGCGCTGACCGGGTGACCGCGCCGTTGCCCGGCGCCCTCACACCTGCCCTCGACGGAGTGAGGCTGTCGCTCCACGTGCTCGCCGCCACCGTCTGGGTCGGTGGCCAGATCACGCTGGCCGGCCTCGTACCCACCGCGCGCGCCCTGGGAGGAGGGGCTCCACGCGCCCTGGCCCGGGCCTTCGCCAGGGTCCAGTGGCCGGCCTACGGCGTGCTCATCGCGACCGGGATATGGAACGTCTGGGCCACCCGCGCCGGACAGGGCACGACTTGGCAGGTCCTTCTCGGGGTGAAGATCGCCACAGTGCTCCTGGCCGGGCTCGCCGCCTCGCTCCACAGCAACTCGACCTCGCGGGCGGGCCTCGCTGCCTGGGGGGCGGTGAGCTCCGTGTCCTCTATCGCCGTCCTGGTCATGGGCGTGTTCCTGGCCGGCTGAGGCCCTGCGGACCTTCTCGTGGGAGCCAATGGCGGCATTGGATGCCTCTCGTCGTGTCATGCCACGACGAGAGCGCCGTCCGGTGGGCTGCGTTTCCTGATCGCCCGATGTCACTCGGGTCTGCCCGGGTCTAACCTGTAGGTGACGGCTTTCGCTCACGGTGCAGCCGTTGATTGGAGACGTCAAAATATGCTTGCCGAGATCATTGGGCCCGATCTGATCATCGTCATCGTCGTGGCGGTGGTGGTGCTCTTCGGAGGCTCGCAGATTCCCAAGATCGCCCGCTCCCTGGGCTCGGCGCAGTCCCAGTTCAAGAAGGGTCTGGAAGAGGGAAGCAAGGACTCCGAGGCGAAAGCGGCCGACGCCGCCAAGAAGGCCTCGGACACCGAGTCGGCGGAGGCCAAGAAGGAATAGAGCCATTCGAAGCGCCGGGTACGCCCGCGCGCAACGGTGGCGTTCGTCTGCCCGCCGGCGTCTCGCGTCCGCCTCGAGCACAACCGCTGTACCGCCGGCCCAGACCCAGCGCGTGTGAACAAGCCGTGTACGCAAGGGAGGGTCGCCGTACGTACGACGGACACGGCACCGGCCTAGGCATCCGGTGACATCGCGGCGCCTCGACACCCCCCGTCGGTCCTAGGCCCTGAAGGAAGTTTTCACCTGGGCTGTGCGTTCCTAGGAGCGCACATGAAGGCACCTCTAATGACAACCTCCCAGGTTGACTTTCGGTAGAGTCCGAGCCCTTGACCTCTCGCCCTGGCGACCAGCGAAGTCCCGGCGCGCCGACCGCAGGAAGGCGCCGTCGCTTCGCCGTCCCGCTGCTCCTCGCGCTTCCGCTGTTACTCGGCGGCTGCGAGCTGCCCAGCTTCTTCGGCTACAAGGGGTCGACGACCCAGGGGCACGACGAGCACCTGCTCTATTCCGGCACCTTCATCGCCGCCATCGTGGTCGGTGGTATCACGGGCCTGCTGATCCTGTGGGCCATCCTTCGTTACCGCCGCCGGTCCGACGAGATGCCCCGCCAGTTCCAGTACCACATCCCCCTGGAGATCACCTACACGATCGTGCCGGTGGTGATCGTGCTCGTCCTCTTCGGCTTCACGGTCCTGACGGAGAACCGTATCGACGCGCTCGACCCGCCCTCGGTACAGACGGTGAACGTCTACGCCTTTCAGTGGGGCTGGGAGTTCAACTACGCGAACAAGGGCGTAACCGTCCAGGGGGAGACGCTCAACGACCCCGACCCCGTGGGCCCGGGCGGTGGCCAGTGTGCTCCGGCGGTGGACTGCCTGGGACCGGGGCTCGTCGTACCTGCCGGTCAGACCGTGCTCATCAACCTCCGCTCGAAGGACACGGTCCACGGCTTCTACGTCCCGGCGTTCAACTTCAGCCGCTACGCCCAGCCGGGCTATCTCAATCAGTTCCAGCTCACCGTCAAGCACGTCGGTGTCTACCGGGCCCAGTGCAGCCAGTTCTGCGGTCTCTACCACTCGCAGATGTTCTTCCACGTGGTGGCCCTGCCTCCGGACCAGTACCGGTCGTGGCTCAGCTCGCAGCAGGCACACGGATCATCGGTCTCCTCGGGTAGTTCCTCGGGCAGCTCCTCGAGCGGGGTGGCGGCGCGATGACCCTCCTCGCCGAGCGCGAGCACGTGGTGGAGGAACATCCCGAGCACCACGAGGGTCCGACCGGGCTCCTCAAGTGGATGACCAGCACCGATCACAAGGTGATCGGCATGAACTACATGGTCACCTCGCTCGTCATGTTCTTCCTGGCCGGGATCATGGCCCTGTTGATCCGGGCGCAGCTGGCGTCCCCGCAGAGCTCACTGCTCAGCTTCCAGCAGTTCAACGAGCTGTTCACGATGCACGGCAGCTTGATGCTCTACCTCTTCGCGGGACCGTTCGCGTTCGGCGGACTCGCCAACTACATCCTCCCGATTCAAGTCGGCGCGCCCGACATGGCGTTCCCGAGGCTCAATGCCCTTTCGTACTGGCTGTACCTGACCGGGTCCATCACGATGATCACGGGTTTTCTGACGTCCGGTGGCGCAGCCGCGTTCGGCTGGGTGGGTTACGCGCCGCTGTCGGAGTCGACGTTCTCCCCTGGATCGGGACCCGACCTGTGGATCCTGGCCATCGGGCTCACCGGCTTCTCCGCGATATTCACCGCCGTCAACCTCGTCACGACCACCTTCTACCTACGCGCCCCCGGAATGACCATGTTCCGCATCCCCCTCTTCACGTGGGGGATGCTCGTCACCGCCATTCTCATCCTGATCGCCTTCCCGATTCTCACGGCGGCGATGGTGCTCCTGTTCGCGGATCGGCACCTGGGCACCCACTTCTACACCGTGGCCGGAGGGGGAACGCCGATCTTGTACCAGAACCTCTTCTGGTTCTTCGGACACCCCGAGGTGTACATCCTGGCCCTGCCCTACTTCGGCATCGTCTCCGAGATCATCCCGGTGTTCAGCCGCAAACCTATCTTCGGCTACAAGGGCATGATCTTCGCCACCATGGCCATCGCGGGCTTGTCGACAGGGGTGTGGGCACACCACATGTTCACGACGGGTGCGGTCCTGCTCCCCTTCTTCTCTCTCCTCTCACTGCTCATCGCGGTTCCCACGGGCATCAAGTTCTTCAACTGGATAGGCACGATGTGGCGCGGGCAGCTCCAGCTGAAGACCCCGATGCTCTTCTGCATAGGCTTCCTCTTCGCGTTCTTGATGGGTGGGCTCACCGGGGTGATGCTCGCGTCGCCGCCGATCGACTTCGCCACTCACGACACCTACTTCGTGGTCGCACACTTCCATCAGGTCCTGATCGGTACCGCTGTGTTCGCCGGGTTCGCCGGTCTCTACTACTGGTACCCGAAGTTCACGGGCCGGATGCTGCGGGAGAACCTGGGCAGATGGCACTTCTGGGGGTTGTTCGTCGGCTTCTGGCTGACATTCGTGCCTCAGTACCTGCTCGGCCTGAGAGGCATGCCACGGCGCGTCGCCAGTTACCCTGCGGGGCTCGGGTGGCAGTTCCTGAACGAGCTGTCGACGATAGGCGCCTTCGTCATAGGGGCCTCTTTCGTGTTCCTTCTCGTCAACCTCTGGGTGTCGTGGCGGCGGCCCGTCGAGGCAGGTGACAACCCGTGGGACGGCGCGACCCTCGAGTGGTTCACGACGTCGCCGCCCCCGCACCACAACTTCTACCGGCTCCTTCCCGTGCGCTCCGAGCGGCCGGTCTGGGATCACAACCACCCGGACGCCAAAGCCTTGCTCCACGGTCGCGGCAACGGTCACGGCGGCGATAGCGGCAACGGTCACGGCAACGGTCGCGGCCAGCTGTCTCAGCCTGCACCAGCCGGTGGCGACGGCCACGATCGAAGCACCTAGAACAAGCTCGTACGGCCCGGAAAGGAGACCCGAAGTGCGCGTCGAAGCCCTGCTGCTTCTCGGTGTCGGCGTCTTCTTCGCCGTCGTCGGTGTCGTCTACTGGTTCTGGGGGTACGAGCAGGGGGGCACCATGATGCTCATAGGCACCGTCGCGCTCGGCCTCGTCCCCGGGAGCTACTACCTGTGGTGGGCACGCCGGATGAAGCCGCGTCCCGAAGACCGCGCCGACGGCGCTCTCAGCGAAGGGGCAGGTGTGATCGGCTCGTTCCCGAGCTCGAGCGTGTGGCCCTTCGTGTTCGCGATGGGTATATTCCTCGTCGTTCTTGCGCTCGTGTTCGGGACGTGGCTCATGGGACCGGGCTTCGCGCTCGTGTTGTCGGCGGCGGTCGGCTACAGCGTGGAATCCAGGCGAGGCGGCAACGTCTGAAGACCGCTCGGACCCGCCGTCACCGTCGGCTCACGAACCGCTCGAGAGCCCGGTAGGCTTGTGGGCCTTGCAGCGGCGTTCAGCGACGTGGAACGCGGCGCACGCCCGAAGTGTCCGGCGGCTCCACCGGTTCGGCCCCGTCCGACGACTTCATGCCGAGCTCGATGTAGACGGGGACCGGTGTCGGCTCCAGCTCCTCGAGCTCGTCGCCCGGCCTCTGCTCGCTCATGCTCGTGGCATACCCGCCCTCGGGCGAGCGCGTCATGACCAGCGCGCGCTTGCGCTTGCCGATGCCCGGAACACCCGACATCTCCAGGCAGATCTGCCACGTGACCAGCCCGACGACGATCGGAACGACTATCACCGCGATCCGGAAGAACCAGATCACGTTGTTGAGCGAGATGTGAAAGAAGTTGGCGAGCACGTCGGTGGAGCTTGCACCGAAGAGAGTGAAGTAGAAGGCAAGTCCCGTCGCCCCGGCCGCAGTGTGCTTCGGGCGGTCACGCGGGCGGTCGAGCAGGTGGTGCTCCGCGCGGTCCCCGGAGATCTTCGCCGCGACGAAGGGCCACACCCAGAACAAGGTGAAGGTGAGCCCCGGGAACAGGATCGTCGGTAGGAGCACCTCGAACGGGATGGTGTGCCCGAAACCGGTGAATTCCCAGCTGGGCATGATCCGCAGGGCTCCGTCCAGCCAACCCATGTACCAGTCCGGCTGCACGGCATAGCTGATCTTGTACGGCTGATACGGACCGTACTGCCAGATCGGGTTGACCTGAACCAGACCACCGAGCGCCCACAACACCCCCGCGATCATGAACAAGAACCCGGTGGTCTTGAGCACGAACGTGGGGTACAGCGGAGAGCCCACGACGTTGCGCTCGGTGCGCCCGGGACCGCGGAACTGAGTGTGCTTCTGGTGCACGAGCAGCCCCAGGTGCGCGGCTATGAGGCCCAGGATGAGGAGCGGCACGACCAGCACGTGGAGGATGTAGAAACGCGGGATGATGTCCCCGTTGCCGGGGAAGTTCCCCCCGAAGATGAAGAAGGCCAGGTAGCTGCCGACCACCGGGATGGACAAGATGAAGGAGAAAGCGAGGCGAATGCCGGTTCCCGACACGAGATCGTCCGGCAACGAGTAGCCGAGGAACCCGTTGATGATCGCAAGCATGAGCAGGGTCACCCCGACGATCCAGTTGAGCTCACGGGGCTTGCGATAGGCGCCGGTGAAGAAGACCCGGCTCATGTGTACTGCGATCGATCCGACGAACACGTCGGCCGCCCAGTGGTGCATCTGGCGTATGACCAGACCCCCGCGAACCGCGAAGGACAGGTCGACGCTCGACGCGTACGCCGCCGACATCCTCACGTCGTGCAGCGGCTTGTATACGCCCTTGTAGACGACCTCAGAGGCCGAGGGGACGTAGTAGAGCGACAGGAAGATGCCGGTCAGGACGAGGATCACGAACGAGTACAAGGCGATCTCGCCGAGCAAGAACGACCAGTGGTCGGGGAAGATCTTGTCGAGCAGCGCACGGCCACCCTTGGCGATCCCCAGGCGTTCGTCGAGCCATCTCACGCTCGCACTCACGGGGTCGTCGTGACCGGGCGCGCTCCGTCCCGCCCGTGCCCTTCGCGCCGAGACAGCCGCGCTCATCGTCGGACCCTGTTGGCCAGCACCGACCGGCACCGTCAGCTCAACGGACCCGGCGCATGTGCCCGTCGCCACCTGTGGCGAACGCGTGGCAGTGCGCTCATCGGTTCGCTCGCCCCCTCGCTCACGAACGCTCCCAGAAGCCGGGACCGATCGGCTCGTGGTACCCGCTCTGCGCACGGAGCCATCCGGCGGAGTCGATCATGAGGGGAAGCTGCGGCAACGGGCGCGGCGCGGGACCGAAGACCGGCTCTGCGCCGTCCAACACGTTGAACAGTGACTGGTGGCACGGGCACAGCAGCTGTTGGGTGACCTCCTGGTAGAGCCCGACGGGGCATCCCGCGTGCGTGCACATCTTCGAGTAGGCGAGATACCCGCGCGGGCCCCAGGTCTCGCGCCCGGGCTTCGTGACTATGTCCTTGTCCGAGGGCCGCACCAGCATGGTCTGGTCAACCGAGGAGCCCGCGAAACCCTCGGGGAACACGGTCAACGCCCCACCGACCTCTAGGTCGCTCGCGTGCAGCGGTCGCCCGCCGGAGTCCACGAGCCGGGACCTCGCCTTCCAGTCGGTCACGTCCAGAGCCCTGCCCGGCTGGTTCGGAGCAAGCGACCGTATGACGGGGAACGCGAGGACTATCCCCATCACCCCGGCACCTGCGCCGAGCAGGCCACCGAGGAACCCACGTCTCCGGAATGTCAGGGTCGCCCGGTCCACCACCGCCGCGGTCATCGCCTGTCGCTCTTTCTCGCTGGAGGCGAGCACGTGGCGCTCCTCGGAGAACGGGCCACGGGGAAGCAGGTACTTCCCCCAGGCGGAGAGCCCGAAGCCGAAGGCGAACAGCCCCACGCCCGCGAATACACCCTCGAGCTGCGTCTGGCCTCCCACGAAGTACACACCTCCGTAGGCCGCGAAACCGAGGAGGCCAATGAGGAGGAAGAACCCGATGACCCGCTCGGCACGCCGCGGATGCTTCGCGGAGGGCTGTAGATGCGGGTCGTCGATCGTCGCGACCGGGCCTCGTGGCTCGCCGGCGGTGGCCTCGTCGGTCGTCGTGCTGTCTTCGCCCGCCTCCGGACCGTTCATGCCCTCTCCCCGATCCAGAAAGCGATCAGCATGAGCCCACCCACGCCGAAGAGCAGCCCGATGAAGCCCTCGGCCACGGGCCCGATGCCTCCCAGGGAGATCCCGCCCCGGTTGTCCGGATGCTGGATCGTCCCGGTCACGTAGGCGACGATGTCGGCGACCTGACGGTCCGACAGGGTTCCGGGGCCGAAGTGAGGCATGTTCGTCGGGCCGGTACGTATCGCCTCTGCGACCTGGGTGCTCGTGGCAACGTGCAGTGACGGGGCGAAGGCACCGTTCGCCAAGGCGTCTCCCGCTCCCGTGATGGTGTGGCAGCCGGCGCAGTTGAGGACGAACAGCGAGTTGCCCTCCGGCACGTCCGCCTTGGCCGTGTCAACAGAGGGCACACCCGAGGGAAAGTCCGGCGAGGTGGGCGCGAGCGAGCTCACGAAGGCCGCTATCTCGAGGGTCTCGGTGCGGTCGAAACGCGCCGGCTTGCGAAGCGGTTGCTTCGTGGCGTCGGCCAGCGGCATGCGGCCGGTCGACACCCAGAAGTCGACTGTGGCCGGCCCCAGGCCCTGGATCGGCGGTGCCACCGCGCTTCCGAGGGCGTCGGTGCCGTGGCAGCTCGCGCAGTTCGCCTCGAACAGCGCCTGCCCCGGTGCGATGTACGAACGTGGAAGGTTGCGGTAGCTGATCGGGTCGTTCGGGTTGGTCGCCGCGGCCCTCTGGGAGGCGGTCACCGCGTCCCGCCCGGCCGCGGCGCTACGAGCGGCGACCCCCGAGGTGAGCAGCCCTGCGACACCGGCTCCCACCACGACCATCGCCGGCAGCACGTACCGGGCTCGGATTGCTCGCATGCTCTGCGTCACCGGATCCTCAGCCCGTCTTGAGGAGGAACAGGGCGCTGAATATGCCGACCCACATGAAGTCGACGAAGTGCCAGTAATAACCGACCGCCTGGTAGACGTTGGTCTCCCCCGGGTCGCCGGCCGGTCCTCTCATACGGCCCAGGAGGAACACCATCGCAACGAGGCCGAGCAGCACGTGCAGACCGTGGATGCCTGTCATCACGAAGAACAGCGACCAGTACGCGTTCAGGGCCGGGCCGTGACCGTGGGAAGCGAAGTCGTTCCATTCGTAGAGGGTGTTCGCCAGGAAACCGGCGCCCAAGACGATGCTCGTGATTATCCAGGCGCGTGCACGGACCCGTTCTCCGCGCTCTTGTGCCCATACGCCGAGCTGGAACGTCGGGCTGGAGACGAGCAGCACGACGCTGAAGATCCCGGCCTGCACGTAGTCGAGGTGCTCGTGCTCCAGAAGCGGCCAAGAGGTGTTGTGGGCCCGGATCGTGAAGTACGCGGCGAACAGGCCGCTGAAGAACATGAGCTCCGAAGCCAGCCAGATCATGACGCCCACCGCCAGCAGCGGGGGGCGTTCGGGCACATGGCGTCGCCCGGGTACCGGGGTCTCCACCGAGATCGCCTGCGTCACGGCGTCATTTCCTAGCGGACACAGGGCCCCGGCGCTACCAATCGATACCAATTCAGCCCAAAAGGGCGACTGGGAGAGCCTGCGAGTGCACCACGGTCAGGCGTCTGGTCGGGCGCGTGAGGGCCATGTACAAAGCCCTCGGCCCTTGAGCGGACTCCTCGACGATCTCCGATGGCTCTACAACCACCACGGCGTCGAATTCCAGCCCGTTGGCGAGATCGACGGGCAACAGGCTGAGGGGCGCGCCCAGCCCCTCTCGGCGTGGGTCGGTGCTGCCCACCCCCGTGGCGTCGAGAGCCGCGGCCAGGTCGGCGAGCGCAGAGGCGGGGGCGAGCACGGCCGTCGTGCCCGGCGAGACCTCTGCCACCAGCTCTGACGTCAGCTCCGCCACCGTCTTCGCGAGGGCCCCTGGGAAGACCGCCTCGAAGCGAGGCGGGACCCCTGTGCGGCGCGCAGGAGTCGGCGGTGTGAGACCAGGGACCGCTTCGGCCAGCAGGCGGCTGGCCACCTCGATGACCTCGGCCGGAGTGCGGTAGCTCACACTGAGACCCACCATGCGCGCCGGACGGTTCGACGGCAGGTGGGCCGTGACCTCTTCCCACGTCGTCGGGGCCCAGGGGCCCGTGGCCTGGCCGATGTCGCCAACGGCGGTGACAGAACCCGACAACGACCGACGACCCACCATGCGAAGCTCCATGGGCGAGAGATCCTGTGCCT
This sequence comes from Acidimicrobiales bacterium, assembly GCA_050011255.1. GTDB lineage: Bacteria > Actinomycetota > Acidimicrobiia > Acidimicrobiales > UBA8190 > Bog-564. The sequence continues at coordinate 102,411 of JBEKJK010000005.1, read as the reverse complement.
CGTCCACGACGATGTGCCCGTAGGAGCGCGGTCCGTCGTCATGCTCGCCGCCGCCGTTGACGGTCCGGGCGTTTCGAGGTCCGAGCAACACCCTGGCCTCGTCTATGAGTGCCAGGTCAGCAGAGGTCCAGGGAATCTCCGAGAATGCGGCGGAGCGGGGGCGTCTCAGGGCCGCCTGTTCCTCGACACTCAAGAGATCCGCGGCAGCAAGGGCGATCAGAGGCCGGGACCCGAACAAGTCATGGAGAAGCTCCTCCGCGCTCAGGCGCGGCCACATGCGGTCGAGAGTGTCGGACAGCTCGGGGACCATACGCAGCCGCCGGCTGAATTCGAAGAAGTCGAAACCCTCTCGTGCGTCGACACCGAGGTCGTCGCCTCGGGGGTGGTCGTCGCCGGAAGCGTCGCCGAGATCGTCGGCACCGAGCGCCGACTCGCCTAGCACAGCCGCGTCGAGCGCAGCCTCGCCGGGATCGTCGACGAGCGCGTGCCCATTGTCTTCGACAGCTCCCCGCTCGCCGATGCCCGCTGGCGCAGATCCCGTGTCCCGTGGACCCGCCGATCCCAAGTTGCGCACGGTCGCCTCTGAGGCTCGGCTGGGCTCGCGACCGGCACGACCGTGTTCGATCGGTTCCACAGGTGCTTTCACGGCCGGCTGGGTGCTCACGAAAGAGGGCGTGCGCCCGGAATCGCTGTGGAGACTGAGCGTGCGCAGGTACTCGTCAGCCAGCCGACGCGTCACCATCTGCTCGACGAACACCCGGCGGGAGTTGTGGGTGCCGGGACGGCGACGTGCCGCTGAGACGATGGCCGCCGACACGTCCGCTCCGAGACGAAGGACCGCGGCGCCGAAGGGTATCTCCACGTCGTTGCGCAGCGAGCGCTGCCGGGATCGCACGGCTCGTGCCACGAATTCGGCCATACGTGCTTCGCCCTTGAGCCGTGCCACCTCCACGCGATCCTGCGCCCGCACCTGCACGCCATGGACCAGACCGCTCACCGTGGAAAGCGTGACGCCGCTCTCGCCCAGAGACGGAAGGACGTTGTCGATGTAACGGAGGAAGAGCGGGTTGGGACCGATCACTAGCACGCCTTGGCGCTCGAGCGGGAACCTGTGCGTGTAGAGAAGGTAGGCGGCGCGGTGCAAAGCCACCGCCGTCTTGCCTGTCCCAGGTCCACCTTGGACGACCAGGACGCCCGGGAGCGGAGCCCTGATGATCTCGTCCTGCTCGCGCTGGATCGTGGCCACGATGTCGCGCATGTGTCCGCTGCGAGCGGTCCCGAGAGCAGCCAGGAGGGCCCCGGGCCCCCCGATATCGTGCTCGAGGTCGGCCTCGAGGACACCCTCTCTCTGCTTGTCCTCGAGGCTCGTCACTCCGTCGGCGGTGATTGCGACAGGCGTGTCCCCGGACGTGCGATCAGGTCCCGAGACAGTCGGGCCGACTTGGCTCGCCGCGAAACGTTCGTCTTCGATGCCCAGGACCCGCCGGCCCGAGGCAGCCAGATGGCGCCGCAGCACGAGGCCCATGGGGTCGCGGCCGGTGGCCCGGTAGAAAGGTTCCGAGACCGGCGCTCGCCAGTCGACGACAAGGGGCTCGAGATCCTCGGCCGACACCCCGAGCCGTCCTATGTGGAAGCTCTCCACCCTCACTCCCGGCACGCCCGGATCTTGTGTCGCGTCCGCCCCGCCGAACCGGCCGGCTCTTTCGGTCCCCGCGTCGACACCTGAGATACGGTCGATGCGACCGAAGCACAGCGCCTGGTCGCCGACATCGAGCTGTTCGAGGCGAGCAAGGCTGGTCCGTACGATCACGTCGCGCTCTTCGCGGAACTGGGCGGTGCCTCCGTGACCCTGGTCGAGCACCGAAGCCAGAAGCTCCCGTGTGCTGGCACGAAGTTCGTCCACCCGCTCGTATGCCCGGTCGACCTGAGCCTGCTCCGCCTCGAGCTCGGGATGTCCTTCCACGGCGGCTCCCTCACAGCTTCTCGGCTCTTCGCCTGACGACTGGTCGCCGAGGGCCAGCCGGGTCCACTTTCCTGACGCCCTCGAGTGCAAGACGCCACATCACCCTCCGACCGAGGTCCGTCACCGAACCCCGACCGACCCTGGCATTGGCCGCCGACCGGCCGGCCGAAACCGAGCCTCGCCTCGGCTCCGTTCGCCACCACCCGGCTTGTGGTGAGCCCACAATCATACCGGTTTAACGTGCCCTCACGGCTTGACCAGCCAACCCGACGAGCATGCGCGCGAGGTCGTTCGACGGCGAAGAAGCCGTCGCCCGCAGGTCCGGTAGCGTTCTCCCGTGCCAGTGGCAAACTCGGCGTTCCTTCGCGCCTGCCGACTCGAGCCGGTCGAGAACGTGCCGGTCTGGTTCATGCGTCAGGCAGGGCGCTCCCTGCCCGAATACCGCAGGGCGCGAGGCGACGTCGGCATCCTCGAAGCCGTTCGACGCCCCGAGCTCGCCGCCGAGCTCACGCTCCAGCCCGTACGCCGCTACGGCGTCGACGCCGCGATCTTGTTCTCCGACATCGTGGTTCCCGTGGCGGCGATCGGCTTCGGCGTGGACGTCCAGCACGGACGGGGCCCCGTCGTGGCACGCCCTTTCGTCTCAGAGGCAGACCTCGAGCGTCTTCGACCACTTCAACCCGAGGTCGACACGCCGTACGTGATCGAGGCCGTGAAGATGGCGGTCGAGGAGCTCATTCCTCTGGGAGTGCCTCTCATCGGGTTCGCCGGGGCACCTTTCACCCTTGCCAGCTACCTGGTCGAAGGCGGTCCCTCGCGCTCTTACTCCCGCACGAAATCGCTCATGCGAAGCGACACAGGTCTGTGGACGGCCCTCCTGGACAGGCTCGCGGACATCGCCCTGGCCTCGCTGCGATCACAAGTGACAGCAGGAGCAGCAGCTGTGCAGCTGTTCGACAGCTGGGTCGGAGCGCTGTCGGCGGCCGACTACGAGCGTTACGTGATGCCGGCGAGTCGCCGAGTTCTGGAGGGGCTCGAGGACCTGGGCGTTCCGCGAATCCACTTCGGCGTGGACACGGGAGAGCTGCTCGCGTTGATGGGCAAGGCCGGTGCGGAGGTGGTCGGAGTGGACTGGCGGGTGCCCCTCGACGAGGCACGGGCGAGGATCGGGGGGCGCCTGGCGGTTCAGGGGAACCTCGACCCCGCTGCTTGCCTCGCCCCCTGGGACGTCGTGGCCAACGAGGCGCTCGAGGTGCTCCGCCGAGGATCCGGAGTCGGACACGTCTTCAACCTCGGTCACGGAGTGTTGCCCGGGACGGATCCCGACACGCTGGCGCGCCTTACGGACTTGGTGCACTGCACCTCGCCGGACTCCCTGCGATGACATCAGCGGCGCCGGATCCCCGCGGTGAGCCCGTAGGCGTGCTCGTCATGTCGCACGGGACGCCACGCTCGCTCGAGGAGCTGCCCGCCTTCTACACCGAGATCCGGCGCGGCCGCCCACCCACACCCGAGCTTCTTGGCGACCTCGAGCGTCGCTACCTGGCGATCGGGGGCGTCTCTCCGCTTACGGAAGTGACCGCGGCGCAGGTAGCCGGCATCGCCAGGTCGCTGGAGACGATCCGCCCGGGAAGGTACACCGTGGCGTCGGGCACCAAGTTCGCCTCCCCTCGCATCGAAGAGGCCGTGGCTGAGCTCGCACGAGTCGGCGCGCGGCGCGCGATAGGGATCGTCCTCGCTCCTCATTCTTCGGTGGCGAGCGTGGGCGATTACATTCGCCGGGCGCGCAGGGCCGCGAGGTCGCCGGGCGCCACCGCTGACGGGCCTTTGCAGTTGGCGGTGGTCGACCACTGGTACCAGGATCGGGACTTGGTCCTTCTCCTTGCTGAACGCGTGCGCGAAGCGCTGTCTTCGATTCGCGAAGTCGCTGCGGGCACCACCGAGGTGCTCTTCACGGCCCACAGCGTGCCGGCCCACTACATCGACGAAGGTGACAGCTACGCAGAGCAGGTCCACGAGTCGGCCGAGGCGGTCGCAGATGCCGCCGGAGTCGCCCGTTGGCGTGTCGCATGGCAGAGCGCCGGCCGCACGGAACCCGGCCGCGCGGAAGAGGCCTGGCTCGGACCCGACGTACGCGAGGTCATCTCCGCCCTCGGGGGATCGGGATGCACCGGCGTGGTGCTCTGCCCGATCGGATTCGTCTCGGATCACCTCGAGGTCCTTTACGACCTGGACGTCGAGGCGGCGGGGGCGGCGGCGCGTGCCGGCCTGACCTTCGCTCGCACGTCCTCGCTCAACGACGATGCGCGGTTCTGCGAAGTTCTGGCACGCGTGGTGACAGAAGCAGACACGGGAACAGACGCGGTCTTGGACACGGAAACGAACATGGACACGGAAACGAACATGGACACGGACAGTTGACCGATCAGCAAGCAGGAGCTCGCGGCATCGGCGGGGGGGATGGTGCCGATGCCTTCACGGTCTCGGTGATAGGTGGAGGCATCACTGGGCTCGCCGCGGCCTGGCAGCTCGCCACCACGTTGCCGCAAGGCGCACAGGTGGTCCTGCTGGAAGCCGACACCCGCATCGGAGGCAAGCTGCGCACGGGTGACGTGGGCGGAAGGCCGGTCGAATTGGGCGCTGACTCCTTCTTGGCCAGAAGGGACGAGGCCGTGACGCTGTGCCACGAACTCGGCCTGGGGACCGACCTGATCTCCCCGGGGAGCAGCCGTGCCTACGTCTGGGCCCGGGGAATGCTGCGTCCCTTGCCGTCGGGGCTTGCGATGGGAGTGCCGACCCGCATCGGCCCTCTCGCCCGATCCGGAATCTGCTCCTTGGCGGGCGTGGCGCGCGCTGCTCTAGATCTGTTCGTTCCCCCCGTGACGCGTCGATCCCCGACGGACGACACCCGAACCTCGCCGGCGCAGAGGACCGGCGACACAGCGGGCGCGTCCGACGCGCAAGGCTCGGAGCGCGAGGTCGAGACGCATGAAACCGCCGGCGACCAGTCCGTGGGATCCGTCGTTCGCCGACGGCTCGGCAACGAGGTGCACGACCGGCTCGTCGACCCCCTCGTGGGGGGCATCCACGCTGGGCCCGCAGACACGTTGAGCGCCGCGGCCGTCCTGCCGGTGCTGCTTCGGGCAGACAGCCAACCGGGCAGCCTGATGCGAGCGCTTCGCGCCACCTCCCCCAGTTCCGGTCCCAGCCTCGGCTCCGCGCGACGCGCCGTCTCGGCCGGTGCAGGTGAAGCACCTGCCTCTGGCGCCGAAGCCCCAGCCGCCCCCGCGCAGACGCCTGTGTTCATGACGGTCCGCGGCGGGCTTCAGCGCCTGGTCGATCGCTTGGCGGCCGAACTGGAGGAAAGAGGGGTCGAGATCCGTCTGGGGACATCCGCCCAAGGGCTCGATCGACTGGAGGGGCCGTCCCAAACGCCAAGGTGGTCGATCGCAACCGCCCGAGGCAACGTGGTGGCCGACGGCGTCGTGGTGGCGGCTCCCGCCGGGATCGCATCAGGCTTGCTCCGAAAGCACGATCCCTCGCTGGCCGGGCTCCTAGACGGGGTGCCGTACGCCTCGGTGACATTGGTCACCGTCCGTTTCCCCCGTGGCGCCGTGGGCTCGCCGCTCGAGGGGAGCGGCTTCCTCGTCCCCGCCAGCAAGGGAGGGCTCCTTACCGCATGCACCTGGCTCTCCTCGAAGTGGCCGGAGCTCGACCGGCCAGACGACGTGCTCGTGCGTGCCTCGATGGGCCGCTACGGCGACGACCGATCCGCAGAGATGTCCGACGCGGAGGTGGTGGAGCACACTCTTCGAGAGCTCCACCAGATGCTCGATCTGAGAGGCGAGCCGCTCGAGACCGTGGTCACCCGCTGGCCCGGGGCCTTCCCCCAGTACCTGGTCGGGCACCTCGAGCGTGTCCAGGCGATCGAGGAAAGAGCAGCCCGCCATCGCGGACTCGCCCTGGCCGGGGCGGCGCTCCACGGAGTCGGCGTTCCCGCGTGCATCGGAAGCGGAAGGCGCGCCGCGAAGAACCTGCTAGATGGGCTGGCTCTGGACACCCAGTCGACCCGGTGAGGCCCTGTGTGCGTTCGCGCGGGATTGCAGTCCACGACGACAGGCGACAGGGTGGGATGAAGCGCACGTCCCCCCCGAGGCGCGTGCCGGGGCGCCGGACCACCTGGTGAGCAAGGGAGCGCGTTTCCGCGGAAACGCGCCGGAAGCTGCCGCCGGACCGAAGCCTGTCGCGGCGACGGGATCAGGACGACTCGGGGAGTCCCGTCCTCCCGGAAGCCGACCGTCCAGACGCGCTCGGAGACGCGCCGGAAGGCCGGCTCGGAGATGGGCTCGGAGATGGGCTCGGAGATGGGCTCGGATCTTGTTGCCCGCCCTGGTCGCGGGTGTCGGCCTCACCCTGTCGCTCCCACCGGTGGGGATCTGGATCCTCGCCTTCCCGGCCGCAGCGCTGCTGTGGTGGGACATCGGGGGCCTGCGTTGGCCGGCTCGTCTCGCCGCCGGCTGGGTCGCGGGCCTCGGCCTGTTCGTCCCGGGTTTGTGGTGGGCCACGAGCTTCAACGTCTACGGGGGCGTGGTCCTGATGCTGCTCGAGGCCCTGGCACCTGCCCTGGCTTGCGCCGTGGCCCCTCCTCGAAAAGGACGAATCCTCGCCCTGGCGGGAGGGATGGTCCTCATGGAGGCATTGCGGGGCACTTGGCCGTTCGGGGGGCTCCCTCTGGGAGGAGTCGCCCTGGGCCAGGCGGGAGGTCCACTTGCGGACGCCGCCAGGTTGGGGGGTCCCCTGCTGCTCGTGGGGTTGGTGTGGCTCGCCGGCAGCGCGCTCGGCACGATCGCGCAGGCCGCCGTCACCCGGGCGCGATCGGTGCGAGCACCCAGAGGCACCGGGGGCCCAGCGCCGCGATCCGTAGGAGCCATCGCCGCCGGCACCAGCGCGCTGGCAGCTGTCTGCGGCCTCGGTGCCTGGGGAGCGCTGGCGCCCGACGGGGGGTGGCCCGTCGCCACGCTTCGAGTGGCCGCCGTGCAAGGTGGCGGCGTCAGAGGACTCAGCAAGTCCCAGGTCGATCCGACGACGGTGTACCGCGCCCAGGTCGACGCCACCGCCCAGATCCCCCGTTTCGACCATGGCAGGCCTCCGGCGCTCATCCTGTGGCCCGAAGACGTCGTGTCGCTAAGCGACCGCCTCGAGACCGACCCCGCGAACGCGGCTCTCGAGGCCATCGCGGTGCACTCTCGCTCCACGCTGGTCGTCGGTGTCACCGAGAACGTGTCGAGCACCCGGTACCGCAACGAGATCGTCGCCTTCGCACCTGACGGTCGGATAGTCGCGCGCTTCGAGAAGGTCCACCGTGTGCCCTTCGGCGAGTACGTGCCTTATCGCGGGTTCTTCAAGCACCTGGCCGACCTGTCCGCGGTGCCTCTAGACGCGATCGCGGGCCACGCCGACGGGCTGCTTCGCACTCCCGCGGGGCCCCTCGGGACCATGGTGTCCTACGAGGTCTTCTTCCCCGAACGCGGGCGACTGCCCACGCGTGCAGGCGCGCAGCTCCTGATCGTCCCCACGAACACATCTTCTTACGCGACCAGCCAAGTCCCCTGTCAGGAGGTCGCGGCCGCGCGCCTACAGGCGATCACCGAAGGACGCGACCTGCTGCAGGCGGCCCCCACCGGGTTCAGCAGCGTGATCGACAACGAAGGACGTGTCTTGAAGAGAAGCTCGCTCGGCCTTCGCCAGGTGCTCGTAGCCGACGTCTCGCTTCGCACGGGCCGGACCCTTTACGAACGTCTCGGGGACCTCCCGGTGCTCGTCGCGGCCGGTGCGCTCGTGCTCTGGGGTTGGGTACTCTCAATGACCTCGACGGAGAGCACCGAGACGGCGCAACGCGAGCGATGGGCTCGCTCGGCCACCGAATAGGGCCGCACATGTGCCGCCCGGCCGATTATCAGCCCTTCTTCGATCTGTCGTAATAGCCGGAGTGGATGTAGATGCAGGGGACGCTCTCGCTGTGGAACATGTCGCGGTTCCTCGGGTCGTCCTCGAAGGCGAGCTGAAGGTCCAGTCCGTGGACGCGAAGCTCGTGCACGACTTCGCGCTTGAACCTGTCGACCTTCGAGTGGTCCCCGCGATCTCGCATGACCAGAAGGTCCCAGCGAAGTCCATAGCGAGCGAGCCACGCCAGGGTCTGCGGCTGGACCCGCATCGGACGCCCGGTCAACAGCACGATGCGCAGTCGCAGGTCGAGCAGCTCGAGCAGGCGCGCCACCTCGTCGATCAGCGGGTCGTCACCACACGCGTCGAAGAACGCGTCCCAGTCGTGTCGTCCCCACTCGAGGTAATGCTGGCGTGCCTGCGCGTCCGACAGCACCCCGTCGATGTCGAAGACCACTGCCGGCCCCGGCTCTGCGGGCTCGAGCCGCCAGCGCCAGTTGGGCGGCAACGACGCCTGTTGCGGCATCCCCGGCGCCTCCGTTACCAGAATTGACGGCCAACCTACACGCGGCCGTCGCTCTGCACTCGCCCGAGACGCATCCCGCCGGCACGTGACGTGCAGGCCGGGACTGGCAAGATAGGCGCACATGAGCAAGGGAGCCCCCGGGGCCCACATCGGTGTCCTTCGTGCGGGTCCCCACGCTCTGCGCGCGGATCCCCACGAACGGTCACAGCCTGGCGTTCGAGCTCGTGCCGTTCCCGTCAGCCTCGGACGACGCGTCGTCATAGTGGCCAACCTGGGTCTGAAGCCCGAGGCCACCACCGCCACGAGCTGGGCCTCGGCCGGTCTCGCCCGTGCCATGGACGCCTGGCAGGGCCCGGGCATGGTCGTCGTGGCAGGCAACTTGTTCGACCTGGCCGGCAGGCCCGACGCCGCCGAGGCGGTGTCGGGCTCCCTCTCGGCCCACCAGGTCCTGTCCGACTCCTTGAGGGATTTCGCCTCTGGCGCCGAACGCCACGTGGTGCTCCTACCCGGCAGCACCGACCGAGCTCTCGGAGAGAGCGCCGCCGCCCGTCGTCCGCTCGAGGAGCTGGGCATAGAGGTGACGGCCGCACTCGACCTGCACATGAAGAGCGGGGCGGCCACACGCGTGGTGCGAGTGGAGGCCGACGTACCTGAGGTCGACCAGCTGCTCGGGAGCGAGCTGCGACCTTCGTACAGCGCGCCCGACATCAGTCGACCGATGCCGGCTCGCACATACGGCGTGACGACGCCGAGGACCACGCTCGTGCCCGACCCGGAAGCCCCTTGGCAGCAAGGCATCGACCGCCTGACGGACCCGGCGGTGCTGCAGCGTTTCTTGACGTCGCGTCTTTTGTACCGGCGCTTCGCACGGTTCGCCTGGTGGTTGCTCGTACCCGTTGCCGTGGCACTCGCCCTACGGCTGTCGTTCGTCGTGCGAGCGCTCGACCATCTCCTGCTCAGCCGCCCCGGCCCGGCTCGGGCCCTGAGTCGGGCGCACGCAGCGACGTGGGGGTCACGCCTCGCCGTCGCCGGCGTCATCTCGGCGGTGGAGCTCGTGGTGCTCGGGTTGGTGCTCGGCTGGCTGGGTCGGCGAGCGTGGAAGGCCCTCGGGGGCGGCACCCTCGACGGCGGCACCTTCGGCGGTCTGCTGGACGATCGCATGCACAAGGGGCGCACCGACTCGAGCGCGCACGCGATCGGACAGGCCGGAACCACGGTGAACGACGCGGCGCGAGATGCCGCCCGTGCGCTTGCCGAGCGCGGGTACGCCGGACTGGTCACGGGAGCCACACTGCAGGCCGAGCTCACGCACCTCGACCCGGGTTTCTTCGCCTGCGCCGGGACGGCCGGGGAGCTCGTCGAGGAGCACCCGGCCCGGCTCGGGATGCTGCCTGTGTTCCCCCACCACCAACAACTGGCCTGGGTCGAGCTCGAGACGGGCGCAGAGCTGCACGCGCGTCTGTTGCTGGGACGTCTCGACCAGCCTCCCGTCACTCTCCTCGAACGGATCGCCTCCACGGCACAGCAAACGCGTGACACACACCCAGTCGTCGTGGCGGCGTGCCCGCACGGGCAGTCGTGGCCCCCTCCGCCCGATCTGCGCTCGGTTCGCAACCGTTCACGACGGGCGAGGCGGTGGGCGGCGGCGGCGATCTTCCTCGCCGGTGCGCTCGACCTTCTCTACGCCCTCACGCCGCCGCTTCGCGGCCGACTGCATCTGGTGCTCGAGATCCTCCCGCTGGGCGCCACCCAAGCGGCCGGTGCTCTGGTCGCCCTCGCCGGCGTCGCCCTCTTGGCCCTGGCACGCGGGGTACGGCGCGGTCAGCACCGAGCCTGGGCCGTCTCCTCGATCCTCCTCGGGACCACCTTCGTCCTCCACCTCGTGCGCGGCGGCGACGTCGGCGGCTGCGTGGTGGCCGGTGCGGCGCTCGCACTCCTCATGCTCAACCGCCGCGAGTTCCGCGCGTCCTCGGATCTCCCCTCCACACGCTCGGCAGCGCTGTGGCTTTGCTCCGGGGTGGCTGCCATCACCACGACCTCGACCATCGCGGCCGTGATCGTCCTTCGCTTCGATCACGACCGCCCGCGCCTTGCCCTGTGGCGTGTCGGCGAGGCCGTCGTCGAGAGGCTCGTCGGCGTGAAGAGCGTCGCGCTTCCCGACCGGCTGGACGATTTCCTCGCCCCGAGCCTCCTGGCCATCGGGTTCGCGATCGCCGTCGTGACACTGCTTCTCGTCACGCGGCCACTGGTCGACCGCAGGAGGTCCGCGGGGCACGCGGCCTGGGCTGGTGCACGCGACATCGTGCGCCGACATGGAGACGGCACGCTCGACTACTTCGGCCTGCGCAACGACAAGCAATGGTTCTTCCACCGCGACAGCCTCGTCGCTTACGCGATCCACGGAGGTATCTGCCTGGTTTCCCCCGACCCGATCGGACCGAGGTCCGAGCGCGAACAAATCTGGGGCGCCTTCCGACGCTTCGCCGACAACCGCGGCTGGGTACTGGCGGTGATGGGCGCGAGCGAGGATTGGCTTCCCGTCTACCGCGCGATGGGCATGCACGACATCTACATCGGCGATGAGGCCGTCGTGGACGTGCAGCGCTTCTCGCTCGCGGGCGGGCACATGAAGGGTCTGCGTCAAGCACACAACCGCATCGCCAAGTACGGGTACACAGCTTCGTTCCACGACCCGGGCCGGCTCGACCCTCAGACCGCCGAGGGTCTCACCTGGCTCATGTCGCAAAGCCGCCGCGGGGAGTTCGAGCGCGGGTTCTCGATGATGCTCGGGAGGATCTTCGACCCGCGCGACGAGGGTCTGCTCCTGTGCATGGTCACGGGCCCCGACGGCACCCCCGCGGCAATGTGCCAGTTCGTCCCGGCGCGTGGCATCGGCGGCTTCTCACTCGACTTGATGCGGCGCGACCGCGGCGAGCACCCGAACGGGCTACTCGACTTCGCACTGGTGTCGACCATCCAGCACTTGCGCGCGCTGGGCTGTCACGGGCTCAGCCTGAACTTCGCCGCCCTGCGCTCGGTGCTCGAAGGTGAACGTGGAGACGGAGTGACCCAGCGCGTCGAGCGGTGGGCGCTCAAGAAGATGTCGAGCTTCTTGCAGATCGAGACGCTGTGGCGTTTCAACGCCAAGTACGAACCCGACTGGCTGCCGAGGTACGTGGTCTACGACGCCGCCGAGCACCTGGTGGCGGTGGTGCTGGCGATCTTGCGGGCCGAGTCGCTGGCGGAGGTGCCGGTGATAGGGCGGATGATCGCCGCCTCGGACCGCCGCGCGCGTCTGGGTGCGAGAACCACGAACGAAGATGCCACCGGGGGCTCGTCTCTCACTCCGTTCTCGGAGAACGAGGACAAGGTATCGGCCTCGCCTTTCACTCCCGGCTCGGTGAAGGTGCCTGCGCCGGGAGGCGACGAGCCGTGAACGAGTCGCAGCACCGAGAGCCGGTGAGCAGTGGGCTGCGCACGCGTGCCGAATTCAGCATCAGGAAGGCTGAGCCCGCCGACGCGATGGCGGTCGCCACGGTGCACGTGAGGTCGTGGCAAGGGGCCTTCGCGGGGCTCATCCCGCAGTCCTTCCTCGACTCGCTCACTCCCAAAGGGCAACTCGGGGCGTGGCAGACGTTCCTCGACTCGCCTCCACCGCTTTTCGGGGGGGCACTCGTTCTCGTCACAGACGACGAGCGGATCGTCGGCTTCGCGAGCTTCGGTCCGACACGCGACGAAGACGATGCGGGTACAGACGCAGGCTCGGAGGACGACCGCGTGGGCGAGGTGATGACGCTGTACTTGGACCCCTCGGTGTGGGGTCGAGGCGCGGGTGCGATGCTCTTGAAGGAATCGGTCGAAGAGCTGGCTCGTGCTGGCTGTCGGCTCGCCACCTTGTGGGTGCTCGAGACCAACGCTCGCGCCCGGCGTTTCTACGAGCGCATGGGATGGGATCCCGACGGGGCGAGCAAGCTCCATGACTGGAAAGCCTTCGTCGCCACCGACGTGCGCTACAGACTCGAGCTCACGTGATCGCAGCTTCCGTCGTAGACGTGTGGATGCAGCATCCGAACCACGCGTTGGCGACCGATCCGATGTTCGATTCGCTGCGGGCCTGGTCGCACGGCGGCCTTTCGGACGAGGATCTCCCGATCGAGTGGACGCTGAAGGCGATGGACGACGCCGGTGTCCGCTTGGGGATGCTGTGCGCCTGGTGGGGACCACAGGGCTGCCTCATAGGCAACGACGAGGTGGCCGGAGTCGTCTCCCGGTTCCCCGAGCGCTTCGCGGGTGTGGCGTCGGTGGATCTCGCCCGGCCGATGGACGCGGTCAGGGAGCTGCGCCGGTCCGTGCGCGAACTTGGGTTCAAGGCGCTGCGCGTGGTGCCATGGCTGTGGGGGCTGGCGCCCGACGACAGGCGCTACTACCCCCTGTATGCCGAATGCGTCGAGCTCGGGATCCCGTTTTGCACGCAGGTCGGGCACACCGGTCCTCTGCGTCTGTCGGAGCCCGGGCGGCCCATCCCCTATCTCGACAACGTCGCGCTCGAGTTCCCGGAGCTGATCGTCGTCGCCGGGCACGTCGGCTATCCGTGGACCGCGGAGATGATCTCTATGGCTACCAAGTACCCCAACATCTACATCGACACCTCCGCCTACAAGGCCTCTCGTTACCCTGTCGAGCTCGTCCATTACATGCGAGGTCACGGCGGGCGCAAGGTGTTGTTCGGGTCGAACCACCCGGCATGGCCTGCACGCGACTGTCTCGAGGGGCTCGATGCTCTCGGCCTGAGCGCCGAGACGACGGAGCTCTTCCTGCACGCCAACGCGGAGCGAGTCTTCGACCTGCCCGCCTGACCTGTCACCGGGATTCGCGGCGGTCTCGCGGAGCCTCAGTGGGGGAGGAACAGCAGCGCCGCACGGTGGGCGAAGTCCAGGACCGGGGCGGGCCAGACGCCGAACAGCACGGTGACCGCGACGCACAAGGCGATGGCGGACGTGATCCCACCCGGTAGGAGCAGGTCGTCGCGGCCGGCCGGGTAGCTCCCGGCATCGTCGGGCGCTTCGTCCTCACCGCCGACCGTGTCCAGCTCGTTGCCGGCACCTTCCCCGCTCTCGGGGGGTGCCGGCGGCACGTCGATGCCCCAGGCCCCCTGAACCGAACCCGACGCCGAAACGCCCACGGGCACAGGCGACAACACGCCACTGGCGGGCATGTACATGAGCAGGATGACTCGCAAGTAGAAGAACGCGGCGACGGCCGCGCTCACCATCGCCACCACCGCCAGTGCCGTGGACCCCGCCCCGACCGACGCCGAGATCACCTCGAGCTTGGCCAGGAACCCCGTCGTGAACGGGATCCCCGCCTGCGCCATCAAGAGCACCGCCAGCGATCCGGCGAGCAGCGGGTGTGCCGCGGCGAGACCGCGGTAGCGGTCGAGGTCGTGAGAGGTGTCACCACGCCCACCGACCACGGTGACCACCGCGAAGCTGCCGATCACCATGAAGGTGTAGACGAACAGGTAGTAGAGCGAGCTCTCGATCCCCCGGGCGGTGGCCGCCTGCAGGCCGAGCAGCACGAAGCCGGCGTGGCTGATCGAGGAGTAGGCGAGCATTCGCTTTATGTCGCTCTGCACGAGAGCGAGAACCGCTCCGAGCACCAGGGTCACCGCGGCCATGACCCACACGGCCGGTTGCCAGTCGCTGCGCAGGAGCCCGAAGGAGGAGACGAAGACCCTCAACAGAGCGGCGAAGCCTCCCGCCTTGGCGATCGCGGCCATGAAGCCGGTGACCGGGCTGGGCGCGCCCTGGTACACGTCCGGCGTCCACAGGTGGAACGGCACCGCCGCCACCTTGAACCCGAATCCGACGAGCAAGAACGCCAGCCCCGCGAGGAGCAGACCGTCGTGGAGTAGCACGTTGCGAGCGAGGTAGTCGGCGATCTGGGGGAGGTTCGTCGTCCCCGTGGCGCCGTAGACGAGGGCGATCCCGTAGGCGAACACCGCCGAGGAGAACGCCCCCAGGACGAAGTACTTGAGCGAGGCCTCTCCGGACTCGGCTCGGCGCGGGTTCAGCGCCGCCAACACGTAGAGCGCGATCGACATGATCTCGAGACCGAGGAAGACGACCACGAGGTCGTTGGCCGACCCCATGATCATCGCCCCCGCCGCCGAGACCATCATGAGGATCTGAAGCTCGGGACCCATGACCCCTTCGCGGCGCGTCCAGCCGTCCATCACCATGGCCGAGAGCACGACGGCGCACGAGACGAGCACCGAGACGAACGCGCTGAACCCGTCCTGGACCACGGCCCCGGCGATGGTGACGTGGGGGTCACCGCCACGACCGGAGACCTGGTACCACTGGACCAGCGATAGCGACAGGCTCGCCAGCCCTGCTGAGATCGCGAGCCCCGTCGTGACCGAGGAGCGGAGCTCTCCGCGCACGACGGACGAGACCGCGAGCGCCACGAGCGCGCCCCCGAGCAGCACGAGCTCGGGGAGGATCGAGTAGTAGTCGATCCTGGGGATAGCCAGATGCCCCGCCGCCGCTGCGAGCACGAGGACTCTCATGGTGACCCGCCCGCCCGTACGCGCACCTCGACGCCAGGGTGCGAACCGCCGGTCGCGACCGAGGGCTGATAGGTGGAGGTGGCGGTCTCGACGTGGTGGACGAGCAGGTTCACGGAGGGCGTGATGCGGTCGAGCACGGGCTTGGGGTAGATGCCGAGGAAGAAGATGATCACCACCAGCGGCGCGACCACGACGCCCTCTCGCCAGGACAGGTCACGGGTGGTGGCGCTCTTCGGGTCCGGCTCGTGGTGGAACACCTGCTGGTACGCCCAGAGAAGGTAGATCGCCGCCAACACCACCCCCGCCGTCGCTACCACCGCCCACCAACGGTGGGTGAGGAATGTGCCGAGCAGGATGAGCAGCTCCCCGACGAACCCGTTCAGGCCCGGCAGGCCGATCGAGGCCATCATCCCCACCGTGAACACCGCCGCCAGCACGGGGGCGGGGCGCTGCAGCCCGCGAAGCTCAGAGGTCTGCCAGGTGCCGCGCCGCTCGTAGATGAACCCGATCACGATGAACAGGACGGCCACGATTAGCCCGTGGTTCACCATCTGCAGCACGCTCCCGGACAACCCCTGGGTGCTGAGGGCGAAAGTGCCGAGCACGATGAACCCCAGCTGTGCGAGCGACGAATACGCGACGAGGCGCTTCAGGTCCTTCGTCGCGGCCGCCACCACGGCTCCGTAGATGATCCCGACCACTCCGAGTGTGAGCAGGAGCGGCGCCAGGTCGACCACCGCCCTCGGGAACAGGGTCAGGTCGAAGCGCACGATGCCGTAGGTCCCCATCTTGGCCATCACCCCGGCGAGGATCACCGATCCCGCCACGGGAGACTCGGCGTACGCGTCCGGCGACCAGGTGTGGAACGGGAAGATCGGGACCTTCACCGCGAACGAGGCGGTGAACGCCAGGAACAGCAGCACCTGCGAGGAGAGACCCATGTGGGTGGCGGTGAGGTCCACGAGGTCGAAGGTGAGACGACCTGTCTGGTGTTCGTGGATAAAGGCCAGCGCCACGATCCCGACGAGCAGGAAAGCCGAACCCAAGAACGTGTAGACGAAGAACTTGATCGCCGCGTAGGCGCGGCGTTCGTGCCCCCACCCTGCGACCACGAAGTACACCGGCACCAAGGTCAGCTCGAAGAACAAGAAGAACAGCACCAGGTCGAGCGCCACGAAGCTCCCCATGCACCCGGCCTCGAGCACGAGCACCCAGGCCACGAAGGCGCGCGGCCGGGAGCGCTGACGACCTGCGACCAAGGCGAGCGGGAACAGCACTGCGGCCATCAGGACCAAGAAGAGCGAGATCCCGTCGACGCCGAGGTGCCAGGCGATCCCGAGGGACGGAGCCCACTCGTGGCGGCTCACCATCCGGTACCCGCCGCCGCCAGCTCGATAACGAACGGCGACCGTGATCGCGAGCGCGAGCGTGGCCAGCGTCCCCGCCAGCCCGACACCCTCGACAGCCAGGCGGGCGGTGCGCTCGGAGAGATCCCTCGGAACGAGCACTGCGACCACGGCCGCCCCCGCCGGCAACAGCACGAGCACCGTGAGGAACGGGAAGGCCGAGTCGTGTGTCATGACAGGGCCCTCGAGGCCATCCATGCCAACAGCGCGACCGCACCCAGCACGATCCCCAGCGCGTACTGTCGCACGAACCCGGTCTGCACCCGTCTCAGAGCGCCCCCCGCCGCGCGCACGAGCCTGCCCGCGCCGTTCACCGCACCGTCGATCACCCTGTCGTCGACCACCACGGCGGCGAAGCGGGCGAACCCTTCTGAGGGGCGACCGAGTGTCGCGTCATAGACGTCATCGAGGTAGAAGGCGCGCCGCAGGACCGGCGGCTCGAGCGCGGGGCGCTGTGGCCTCCTGGCCCAAAGCGGCAACGCGACGCCCAGTCCCACAAGCGCCACCACCGCGTCGACGACCGCGAGCACCCACTTGGTGCCCGCGGACTGCACCGGGGAGTAGAGATTGCTCCCGAACACCGGGCCCAACCACCGAAGCGGGTCCCAGGTCGGGTGCCACGGCAAAGACAGCGCACCTCCGAAGAAGGCGAGCACCGAGAGCACCACGAGCGGGACCGCCATGACCCAGGGCGCCTCGTGGGGCACCGTGCCACCGGCGCCTTCGGCGCCCCGGGTGGGTCGGGCGAGGATCTCGCGCCAGCGCTCGTCACCGAAGAAAGCCAGGGCCATCAACCTGCTCATGTAGTAGGCGGTGAGAGCGGCGGTGAGCAGCCCGACCGCCCAAAGCGCCGGGTAACGGGCGAACGCGCCGGTCAGTATGTCGCCCTTCGCCCAGAAGCCCGAGAGGGGCGGGATCCCGGCGATGGCCAGCCAGCCGATCCCGAAGGTGAAGAACGTGAGCTTCATGTAGCGCCGCAGGTTCCCCATGCGCTTCAGGTCCTGCTCGTCGCGCAGCCCGTGTATCACCGAGCCTGCCCCGAGGAACAACAGACCCTTGAAGAAGGCGTGGGCGACCATCAGGAATATCGCCGCCTCGTACGCACCGGTCCCTACGGCGAGGAACATGTAGCCGAGCTGGGACACCGTCGAGTAGGCGAGCACCTTCTTGATGTCCTGTTGGCCGCATCCGATGAGCGCGGCTACGAAGGCGGTGGCCGCACCGACGCTTCCCACCACGAGCTGTGAAGGATGCGACAGCGCGAGGAGAGGGCTGATGCGGCACATCAGGTACACGCCGGCGGTGACCATGGTCGCCGCGTGGATGAGGGCGGAGACCGGGGTCGGGCCCTCCATGGCGTCGGCGAGCCAGGGGAACAAAGGGATCTGGGCGGACTTGCCACAGGCGGCGGCAAACAGCAGCAACACGATCGCCGTGCGTGCCCCGGGCGCGATCGCATGGAGGTGCGAGAAGACGCCCAGGTAGTCGAGCGTCCCCGTCTTGGAGAAGACGAGGAAGATCGCGACCAGGAAGCCAACGTCGGCGAGCCGGTTGTACAAGAAGGCCTTCTGGCCCGCGCTCGCCGCTTTGTCGCGTCCGAACCAGAACGAGATCAGCCAATAGGAGCAGACCCCCACCCCTTCCCAACCCACGAACGTGAAGAGGAGGTTGTTGCCCAGGACGAGCAGCAACATCGAGGTGACGAAGAGGTTCATGTACGCGAAGAACTTCGGGAAATCGGCGTCGCCGTGCATGTACCCGATCGAGTACAGGTGGATCAAAGCGCTGACCGAGGTGACGAAGAGAGCCATCGTCATCGACAGCGGGTCGACGAGCAACGCAGCTTTCACCTGGAGGCCGCCGACTCCGATCCAGTTGAACCAGCCCTGTACCACCTCGCGCTGGGAATCGCCGGGCCTCTGAAGCAATCCCGCGTACGTGACGGTGGCGGCAACGAAAGACCCGGCCACGCTGAGCGTGCCGATCCAGCCGGCGAGGGGGTCTCCGAGACGTCTTCCGAAGGTCGCGACGACGACGAATCCCGCCAACGGCAACAACGGCATCAGGTAGGCGCTGTGGAGCATGGTGGGTGGGCCGCGGCGCGTGCGGCTGCGTCAGCCCTTCATGATGTGCAGGTCGTCGGCGGTCGTCCCTTCGCCCGCGCGCCGTCGGAAGATGGCCACCACGATGCCGAGTCCCACGACCACCTCGGCAGCAGCAACGACCAAGACGAAGAACACCAGCGCCTGTCCACCGATGTCGTCGAGCATGCGGGCGAAGGTGACCAAGGTCAGGTTGGCCGCGTTCAGCATGAGCTCGACGCACATGAACATGACCAGCACGTTGCGGCGCACGAGAAGGCCGAACGCGCCGATCGCAAAGAGCACCGCCGACAGCCCGAGGTACCAGTTGCCCGACAGGCTCATGGGGCGGCGCTCTCCCCTACCGGCTCCTCCTGGCGCTCGCCTTCTGGACGGTCTTCGGTGAGGGACACGAGCCCTGATGCCACGGCGTCGGCCACAGCTCGGGCCAGTGCGTCCATCGGGTCGCCCACGACGTCGCCGACACCTCGCCCGTCGGGAGTCCCGACGCCGCCGGGCACGGACGCCTCCTCCCCTTCGGATCGGCGCGCACGCGGTGGCCTGCGGGCGAGCACGACGGCGCCCACCACCGCGATCACGAGCAGAGCGGCAGTGGCTTCGAAGGGGAAGAGGTACGTGGTGAACACGGCACGGCCGAGAGCGGCGACGTCACCGCCCGGTTGGTTGCGGAGCTTGCCGGCCACCGAGTGCGCCCCCACCGACCAGTGGGCCGCCACGCCGAGCAGGAGCAGTCCGGCCAGGCCCAACGCCACGAGGCCCACGGCCAGCGGGCGCTGAGCACGCAGGGGTTCGAAGGCGATGTTCTCGCGCCGGTCGACGCCGAGGAACATGATGACGAACAAGAACAGGACCACGATGGCGCCTGCATAGACGATGACCTGCACGGCGGCCAAGAAGTTCGCCTGTTGCTCCACGAACAGCACCGCCACCCCGAACAACGTCATCACGAGCATCAGGGCCGCGTGAACGGGATTGCGCGCCACGACCACGCCGATCGCACCCACCAGGATGAAGAAGGCGGCTACGCAGAACACCGCGGCGTCGACCTTCGTGGCAGCCGCCACCTGCACCAGGATCACGCCGAGCATCCCGCAGGTCACTTCGCGTCCCGTCTGCTGGTCATCGCGCCGCGGCGCAGCGTCATCTTCGCCCGTGCCCTGTTCAGCGCGCCCCGGACCCCTTGCATCTGCGGGGGCCGGTCGGCGTCGTCGAGGTGCAGGTAGTAGGAGTCTCGCAGCTCGCGGACACCGGTCGCCTCGTCGTCGCGGCGGCCGCTCTGTCCACCCTCCGGCGCGCGCACGCCGTAGCCGAGCTCGCCCGACCACTGCACGCGACCCTCGTAGGATGCGTCGCCGGACGGAGAGGTCGCACGCATCCACGCCGAGGTGTGCAGGTCCTCGCCCTCGCGCCAGTCCTCCCAGGGCTGCTGCCTGGGACGCCCTTCGTCGTCGACCAGCAGCTCGTGACGGGTGTAGATGGCGTCCGCGCGGTTCGTGAAGGAGAACTCGAAGAGCTTCGACTCGGTGATCGCTTCCGTAGGGCACGCCTCCACGCACAGGTCGCAGTGGATGCAGCGCAGGTAATTGATCTCGTACACGTAGCCGTAGCGCTCACCGGGAGATACCGGGTCGTCCGGGGGGTTGTCCGCACCACGAACGTAGATGCAGTCGGCCGGGCAGACCCCCGCACAAAGCTCGCACCCGATGCATTTCTCCATCCCGTCCTCGTAGCGGTTCAGGACGTGGCGCCCGTGCAGGCGGATCGGCTTCGGCCTCTTCTCCTGCGGGTACTGCGACGTGACGCGCGGGCGCGTCATCTGTTGAAAGGTGACCTTGAAGCCTCCAAGGAAACCCAGACGCTCACGTACGTCGTCGCGCAGGCTCATCTCGGTCCCTCTGCCCCAGACGGACCGGAGGCGGGAGAGCCGATCAAGTCGCCCCGGGCGGTCCCCACGAAGAGCGAGCGGGCCAGCAGGCCGCCGCCGAGCACGAGCCCCGCGATCACCCCGACGAACCACCACCGCCCGACTATCGCCGCGGCCACCACGAGCGCCCAGGCCAAAGAGACCGGTATCAGCACCTTCCAACCGATGTTCATCAGCTGGTCGTAGCGCAGTCGCGGCAAAGCCGCACGGATCCACACGTAGACGAACAGGAAGACGAACGTCTTACCTACGAACCACAGGACCGGGATCAGCCACGAAAGCACGAAGACGTGCGCCGTGGGGCCGTCGGGTCCGCCGAAGAACAACGTGACGACCACCGCGGACATCGTGATCACGTTCATGAACTCGGCCATGAAGAACATGCCGAACCGGATCGACGAGTACTCGGTGTTGAACCCGCCGACTATCTCGGTGTCGGCTTCGGCCAGGTCGAACGGAGGCCGCTGGAGCTCGGCGGTGATCGCGACGAGAAACAGCACGAAGGGAACGATCCCGGTGCGGATCAGGTTCCAGCTGGCGAAGAAGGTGTGGCTCTGGCTGTTCACGATCGCACGGGTGGACAGCGATCCCACGATGTTCGTGGTGGTGGCGGTGAGCAGGACCACCACGATGACCGACATGCCCAGGGCGGCCTCGTAGGAGATCATCTGCGCCGAAGCGCGCACCGATCCGAGCAGCGGGTACTTCGACCCCGAGGACCATCCTGCGAGCATCACGCCGTACACCGACACCGACGACATGGCAAGCAGGAACAGGATCCCGATCGGGGGGTCGGCCACCTGAAGCTCGAAGCTATGACCGGCGATCGTGACCAGACCTCCCACAGGCACGATGGCAAATGCCAGGAACGCCGGCACGATCGAGAGGTATGCGGCCAGCTTGAACACGAAGCGGTCCGAACGAGCGGGAAGCAGGTCTTCCTTGAAGAAGAGCTTGATCCCGTCGGCCAGAGTCTGCATCAACCCCCATGGACCAGCTCGGTTCGGGCCTATTCGGGCCTGCATGTCCGAGACCAGCTTGCGCTCGAACCAAACCATGAGCATCACCGACAACATCAGGGCGGCAAAGGCGACCACGACCTTGACCACCACGATGAGCAACTCGACCCAGTGCACACCGTGCGCGTAGAGAGGATCCAAGGCCAAAGCGTGCGACGACGCACCGACCATCGCTGCGGAGATCACCGCGTCTCCAGATGCAGAAGGATCTTCACAGCGTCTCCAGACGTACGTCTACCACGGGCTGGCTCGCGTCCATCAAGGAAGACGCGCCGGCTCCGTCGCCGGCATCGAGGTTGAACCCGATCTCCGCCGTTCCGCGTGGTATGCCGTCGTCGGCGACCGCATCGAGCAACAAGGAGGCGCGCGAGGAACGCACGCGGGCGCTGTCGCCGGTGGAGAGTCCCATGCGGTCCAGGTCATGTGTGTTCACGCGTACGACCGCCGACGGCGCGAGCGCTGCAAGCGACTTGCATGCTCCGAGCGTCACTCCCTGGTCGTACAACCTGCGCGCGACGACCAGTCGCAGCGAATAGCTGTCCATCGGGGGCACTCGCGCTTGCACGACTGCCTGCGGCCAGCCGATCATGCGGGGCCTCGAAGGGCCGGTCGGTCGAACCACCGGGTCATCTCCCAGGCGCCCGTCTGCGGCGACACCGGTTCGGAGTGGGGCACCTTGGACCTCCACGGACGCGATGCCCGGCGTGGCCATCGGGTCGAAGGGCTCGGGCATCTCCCTGCGAGTGAGACTCACGCGCGAAGCTGCCAGTGGGACCACGATCCCGTCGCGCGCGACGGGAAGATCGAGCACTGCACGCGTGATCCCCGCGTGGGAAGGGGCCAGGCGCTCGATCTCGTCCCACAGCTCGGCGAGGCTCGTCACCCCCAGGTCCCCGCCCAACCGCGCCGCAAGCTCGGCCGCGATCATCCAGTCCGCCCAGCACTGTCCCGGCGCCAGCAACTTCTGGCCGAGGCGTGTGATCCTCCCCTCGATGTTCGTGGTCGTCCCTGCACGCTCGTGGACCGTGGCCGCAGGCAGCACCACGTCGGCGTGCTCCGCCGAGGGTGAGAGGAAACTGTCCACCGCCACGACGAACGGCGCCCTCTCGAGCGCCTCGGCGGCCAGCTCGGCGTCGGGGAAATCCCCCAGCGGGTCGGCTCCGAGGAGCACGAGCACCTGCATGGCGCCGCCGGCCAGCGAACCGAGGATGCCCGAGGTGTCCTGGCCCCGCTCGGCGGGCAGTGACCCCCACGCGCGTGTGAACCACTCCCGGCCTTCGTCCATCGAGACCCGACCGGGAAGAACACCAGGGGCGAGGCCCATGTCGAGCGCACCCATGACGTTGCCACGGCGCAAGGCGGGGAGAAAACGCGCGAAGGGCCACGCCTCGGCCATCGCCACCACCGCAGCGGCTACGAGCTCGCCGTGTTCGGCGAGTGAGGGTCGCCCGATCACGACCACCACCCCTTCGCCTGTGGTCACCTGTGGTTCGGGTGAGGTCGAGGACCCTTCGGCTCCCGTCACCTGCGACCGGTGGCCGCCGTCGGGCATGCGCTCGGGCACGCCCTCTGTGCCCGAGCCCCCCAAGGGGCCCGCCAAGGCCTTCATCGCGCGTCTCCAGACGGCCTCGCTCACAGAGCGCGGGGGCGCAGATCCGCTCGCCAACGCTCGGGCAGTCGTGGCAACCTCGCCGGGTCGGTAGAGAACCGAGGCAGTCGCATAGGGAGTGAGCGCAGTGGGTCGCGGCGTCAACTCGACGAGCTCGACACCGCCCGAGAGCACCGCCCCACGCAAGCGCAAGAACATCATCGGCAGCTCTTCGCGCAGATCCCCCGACAGCACCACCACGCAGCGCGCAGCGCACGCCTCGTCGATCGTCGCCCTGGGAAGTCCGAGAACGACCTCGGCGGGAAGGCCGTCGGCAAGCTGGGCGTCGACGCAGTCCGTGCCGATCACCGACTTTGCGAGCTTCGCCCAGGCATACGCATCTTCGTTCGCCAACCTGGCTCCACCCACCACTCCGATGCTCTGTGCACCGTGCTCCGCACGAGCTCGTGAAAGTCGGTCGGCCACTACCGCCAATGCCTCGCCCCACGTCGCAGGCTCCAGCTCCCCGTGCCCACCGGCACCGGTTCGACGAACCAACGGCTCCACGAGCCGGTCCTGGGAGTTGACCGCCTCGTAGCCGAACCTTCCCTTGTCGCACAGCCAGCTCTGGTTGACCGGGGGGCTGTCGATCCCGATCAATCGCGTGACTCGATTGGCCGACGACTGCACAGCCGCTCGACATCCGAAGGCACAGAGGGTGCAGGTCGACTCGACCTGCTCGAGGTCCCATGGCCTGGCCGCGAACCGGTAGGGCGTCGCGGTCAAGGCACCTACAGGGCATATCTGGATCGTGTTGCCGCTGAAATACGAGGTGAACGAGCCGCTCTCGAAGACGTTCACCTCGACCTGGTCACCGCGTCCGAACAAGTCGATCTGTGCCTCGCCCGCCACCTCCAGGGCGAAGCGCACACAACGACCGCATTGGATGCACCGCTCACGGTCCAAGAGCACCAACTCGGAGAGCGCGATCGGCTTGGGCCAGTGCCGTTTCTCCTCGACGAAGCGGCTCTCCCCGGGCCCGTAGGAGAAGGTCTGGTCCTGGAGAGGGCACTCTCCGCCCTTGTCACACACGGGGCAGTCGAGCGGATGGTTCACGAGGAGGAACTCGAGCACGCCGTCCTGTGCCTTTCGCACCTTCTGCGAGGTGGTGACCACCTCCATGCCCTCGGCCACCGGGACGTAGCACGCAGGCTGCAAGGTCGGTCCGCGCGGTCCGGACACCTCCACCAGGCACATCCGGCACATGCCCACCGGCTCCATGCGCGGGTGGTAGCAGAAGCGGGGGATGAACACCCCGGCCCGCTCGGCTGCGGCGATCAGGAACTCCCCTGCGCTTGCCGTCACCTCGCGCCCGTCGAGGCTGAAGGTCACCGTTCCCTCGCGCATGGGGGCGATGCCGTGGTGCGAGCTGACCGTCGGGTCGAAGACGGGAGGGCTAGCCAAAGGGGCACCTCCCGTCTTTCACGTGGATCTCGAACTCGTCGCGGAACATCCTGATACCCGAGGCGATCGACGACGGGATGGAGGAGCCGAGAACACAGATCGTCGTCTGCTCGGGTGGCCACGAGACCCCCGGAGCGAGATTGTCGCAGACGTCCATCAACAGGTCGAGATCACCTTCTCGCCCGTCGCCGTCCTCGATGCGCCGGAGGATCTTCTCCAGCCAACCGCTGCCCTCCCGGCACGGAGTGCACTGGCCACACGACTCGCGCCAGAAGAAGCGAGTGATGCGCCAAGCCGCTCGAACCGTGCACGTGGACGAGTCCATCACGACCACCGAGCCTGATCCGAGCATGGAGCCCTGCGCGGCCACCTCGTCCTGCCCGAGCGGAAGATCGAGCTGCTCGGGACCGAACCAGGGTGCCGAGGCACCGCCGGGAATGAAGGCCTTCAGCTCGAGGTCCCCGCAGATGCCCCCACCCAGGGTCGGCGCGTATATGAGGTCGCGAAACGTCGTCTTCACCATCTCCACTTCGTACACACCGGGCCTGCGCACATGGCCGGACAGGGCAAAGAGCCGCGTGCCGGTGGAGCGTCCCTGTCCCAGCGCCGTATAGGCCTCCGGGCCGTGCACGAGCACCCAAGGGAGATTGGAAAGGGTCTCGACGTTGTTGACGACCGTGGGCTCGCCGTAGACCCCGATGGAAGCGGGGAAGTACGGGGGCTTGATGCGGGGAAAGCCGCGCTTTCCCTCGAGGCTCTCCAAGAGGGCGGTCTCCTCCCCGCATATGTAGGCGCCCGCGCCGGGGTGGACCACCACGTCCAGGGAGAAACCCGAGCCGAAGATGTCGCGTCCTAGCGCACCGTGGGCGTAGGCCTCGTTCACCGCTTGCTGGACACGTTCGAGGCCGAGCGCGAACTCTCCGCGCACGTAGATGAAGACACGTGCCGCACCGATCGCGTAGGCGCATATGACCGCTCCCTCGACAACCTGGTGCGGGTCACGCTCGAGCAGCAGATGATCCTTGAAGGTGGCAGGCTCGCTCTCGTCGCCGTTCACCACCAGGTAGGTCGTGGGCGCCTTGCGCAGCATCGACCACTTGCGTCCCGCCGGGAAGCCCGCTCCCCCCCGTCCGAGCAAGCTGATGGCCTCGACCGCGGCCGCCACTTCCTCTGGAGCCATCGACAGCGCCTTTCGAAGTCCCACGTACCCGCCGCTGGCCAGGTAGCGCTCGAGGGTGTGCGAGTCGTCGTAGTCCAATCTCGCGGTGAGGATGCGGGGCGTCCCGGTGCCCGCCGCCGGGCTCCCCCTTCCCGCAACCGTCTCAGGGGTGAAGCGGGGGGCGCCCGTTCCATGGGCCGCCGACGCGCCAGCCGCTTGGCGCTCGGAGAGGCGCTCGGAGAAGACGGTGTCCGCGTCTACTCTCAAGCCACCCTCACGACGCACGCGCAGGAGCGTCCCATGAGGCGGCACGTCCCCGCCCAGACGACCCGCCCGCAGGTCGTCGACCAGGGCGTCGAAGGTCTCGTCGGTGACGTTCCCGAAGAACCGGTGGTTGACGGCGAGGCAGGGTGCGCGCCCGCAGTCGGCGATGCACTCGACGTCCTCGAGGGTGAACAAGCCGTCGGCGGTGGTGGACCCCGGGCGCGTGCCCAGCGCCTCCTGGGCGTGATCGAGCAGCTCGTAGGCTCCACGCAACATGCACGCGATGTTCGTGCACACCGAGATCACGTAGGTGCCCACGGGCTCGGTGCGCAGCATCTCGTAGAAGGAGGCGGTGCCGATCACCTCGGCGGGCTGGAGGCCCATGATCTGCGCGATCTCGGCGATCGCCTCGGGGCTCAGCCAGCCCTCCTGCTCCTGCGCCAGATGGCAGATCGGTATGAGCGCCGAGCGCGGATGAGGGTAGAGAGCGATCAGCTCATGGGCGCGCTCCACCACCTCGGGCGAGAGGTGGCCGCTCACCGGTCGACGTCGCCCATGACGGGGTCCACCGACGACATGGTGGCTATGGCGTCTGCGACCAAGCCCCCGTGCAGCATCACCGGCAGGCTCTGAAGATTCACGAAAGACGGCCCTCTGATGTGCATCCGGTACGGCTTCGCCGACCCGTCAGAGACCATGTAGCAGCCGATCTCACCCCTCGGGGACTCTATGGCCGTGTACACCTCGCCCTCGGGGACCTGGAACCCCTCGGTGAACAACTTGAAATGGTGGATGAGAGCCTCCATCGACTCGTCGATCCGAGCGCGTGGTGGGGGGGTCACCTTCTTGTCCTGCACGCGGTAGTCACCCCCGGGCATGCGCTCGAGCACCTGGCGGACGATCCGGATCGACTCACGAATCTCGTTGATCCGGATGGCGTAGCGGTCGAAGTTGTCGCCGTACGTGCCGATGATGACGTCGAAATTCACCTCGTCATAGGCGAGGTATGGCATCGTCCGGCGCAGGTCCCAGGCGATTCCCGTCGAACGCAGGATCGGTCCGGTGGCGGACAGGGCAATCGCCTCCTCGGCCGTTATCACCCCGACCCCTTCCGTGCGCTCACGGAAGATGGGCTGGCCGGTGAAGAGCTCGTCGTAGTCGTCGAGCCGGGCCGAGATGTTGTCGCAGATGAGCTCGACGTCGCCCTCCCACCCGTCCGGCAGGTCCGCCGCTATCCCACCTGGACGTATGAAGTTGTGGTTCATGCGCAGGCCGGTGGCCTTCTGGAAGAAGGCGAGGACCATCTCGCGCTCGCGGAACCCGAAGATCATCATCGTGGTCGATCCCAGGTCCATCCCGTTCGTCGCCAGGAACGTGAGATGCGACGACACCCGCTGGAGCTCCGTGAGCAACATCCGGGCCCACACCGCCCTCGCCGGCACTTCGATGCCGAGCAGGGCCTCGGTGGCCATGGAGAAGACGAGCTCGTTCGTGAGAGGCGAGAGATAGTCCATACGGGTCACGTTCGTGGCGCCCTGCTGGTAGGTGAGCTCCTCCCCCGTCTTCTCCATCCCGGTGTGGAGGTAGCCGATGATCGGCTTCGAGCGGACGACGGTCTCCCCGTCGAGCTCCATCATGAGCCGGAGCACCCCGTGGGTCGAGGGGTGCTGGGGCCCGAAGTTGATGATCATCGTGTCTTCGCCGGTCCGCTCCACGTCCAAGACCCCGGGATCAGAGGGACCGAGCTCGCCCTCGGGACCCACCGGCGCGGTCCCCTCGGGGCGGCGCAGCACCGAGCCGAGCTCGCGCCGCAGCTCGTCGGGGGAGGTCTCCTCGCGCGCGCGTAGCTCCTGTGCCCCCTCGGTGGTCTCGATGCGCAGGTCGTCGTCGCTCATCTCGGCCCCGGCGCCTCCTTGAACTGCACCGGCACCCGGCCCACCGAGTAGTCCTTGCGCAGCGGGTGACCCTCCCAGTCCTCCGGCATGAGGATCCGCGTGAGGTCAGGGTGGCCGGTGAAGACGATCCCGAACATGTCGTAGACCTCGCGCTCCATCGCCTCCGCGCCGGGGTAGACGTCCCACAGCGTGTCGACCACCGGGTCGACCTCCGGTACCTGCACGCGCACGCGCACCCGGCTGCCGCGGCTCAAAGAGAGCAGGTTGGCCGCCACCTCGAAGCGCTCGGGCTCGATCTCCGGTCGAAGAGCGCGGCCCGGATGGGTCAGGTAGTCCACCGCCGTGAGGTCCGCGAGCATCTCGAACCCCCCTGCGCGAAGCGCCTCGACCAGCTCGTGATAACGCGACCGCGGAGCGAACAGCAGGTCTTGCCCGGTGCGCGAGGCTCCCGAAACGACCCCTGGCGGCAACGACACCGGTCCCGCCGGGCGAGGAACCGAGAGGGGCGTTTCGGAGGGGCCGGCCGCTCGGGATCGCGATGGGCCTCGCGTCGCGCCGACCCCGGCGCCCGAGATCAACGCGGCGTCCCGAGCCTGATGGCGTCGGGCCTTTCGGTCAGGAACCCTGTGGTCTCCTCGGGACGCCTCGGCCCCGTAGAGCTCCGACGGGTGATCTCGCCCGTACGGATCTTCTCGTGCAGCGTGAGTATCGAGTGCAGCAAGGTCTCCGGCCCCGGAGGGCAACCTGGGGCGTAGACGTCGACAGGCACCACCTGGTCCACGCCCTGGACGATCGCGTAGTTGTTGAACATGCCGCCTGTCGACGCGCATACCCCCATGGAGATGACCCACTTCGGTTCCATCATCTGGTCGTAGACCTGGCGCAGGACGGGAGCCATCTTCTGGGAGACCCGCCCGGCGACGATCATCAGGTCGGCCTGGCGAGGAGACGCACGAAAGACCTCCATCCCGAAGCGGCTGATGTCGAAGTCGGCCGCTCCGGTGGCCATCATCTCGATCGCGCAGCACGCGAGGCCGAAGGTCGCCGGCCAGACGCTGTTGCGCCGGGCCCACTTGACCAGGTCCTCGAGCCGGCCTGTCAGAAAATTGTGCTGGAGGTCCTCGAGCCCCATGCCGCCTCGCTCCTCAGGCCGCCTCGTGGGTTCGGGACTTGGGACTCGGGCCGACGCGCGTGACGGTCGACTCGGTGGTGCGCGGTCCTATGGCCGGTCGCAACCGTTTCGCAGGGCCCCAGTCGAGAGCGCCGTGGCTCACGAGGTACATGAACGAGACGAACACGACCGCGGCGAACACGAGTATCTCGACCAGACCGAACGCCCGCAGCTGTCGGAACACGACGGCCCACGGGTAGAGGAAGACGATCTCGATGTCGAAGATGATGAAGATCATGGCTACCAGGTAGAAACGCACCGGGAAGCGTTGGAGCGGCTCGCGGTCGGGGATGATGCCGCACTCGTACGGGGCGAGCTTGGCCGCAGTCGGCCGCTTGCGCGGCGCGAACAGGCTCGAGGCGACGAACGACAAAGCCGCGAATGCGATGCCAAGCGCGAGCAGCACGACTATCGGCAGGTAGTCGTCCATGGCTATCCCTTTATGGCCCGCCACGGCCGGTTCTGGTCCTGCGAGGGTGCGATCAGCACGACGTTCACCCTACCGTCGCCTGCCTGCTCCCACACGCGTCCCTCCGGCTCATGGACGCGTCCCCGCCCGCCCATGCAACCGGTCTTCTGGGGTCCTCGGCTGCCGCCCCCAGCCCGGAGCCGCTCGCTAGCCGGAGCCGCTCGCTAGCCGGAGCCGCTCGCTAGCCGGAGCCGCTCGCTAGCCGGAGCCGCTGTTCAGCACCTTCGTGCTCGTCGATCCTGACCACAGCAAGCCGACGTGCACAAGACCCAAGGTCGACGAGTCATCCCACAGCGCCTGTGCACATCGGGACACCTCGCTCATTGTCCCCATTCTCGCGGATCGAGCAGCCGGCGGCGCGTGGGGTTCGCCACCGAGAGGGCCTCACGCATTCGGGCGACCACGTCGCGCCATGGTCCGGCGAGGTCGTTCGCGAGGGTGAGAGCCTCGTCTTGAGATGCGATCGTCGACACGTTCGGGACGAGGTTCACCGAGTAGTACCTCCCGAGCCCGGCCAGCTCGTTGCGGTACACCTGCCGAGTCCTGCCTGCGACCTCACAGTTCCCCGGGAGGTGGTCGTCGGGCGGGAAGGCAAGCCCGTTCAGTGTCCAGGGCGTGAGCAGGACGATCGTCGGTGTGTCGCGCGCGACCAGCACGTCGGTCACAGCGACGCCAAGAGCAGCGTTTGCTGCTTGATCTCCTGCGAAAGCGGTCTCGTGCACGCGCTGGAACGCTTCGAGCACGGCGTCGGCGAGATCCAATGCGCTTCTCACGTATTGCCTCCGGAACGCGCCGGCTCAGGGTGATCAGGACGCTCCGGTTCGTCCGCCGACCACCCGCACACCGTCACATCGGCAACTCTTGCGATGACGAGTCCGTCACCATCGCAAGCCGGACACGGTTCGGGAAGCTGCCCGTGGTACTCGACGCCGCAGCTGAGGCATCGCAGGAGGTCCTGGTCGTACTCGACCACGAGCTCGGATCCGCGCAACGGTCCTTTCGCAGTGAGCTGTCCCCAGGCGGCGCGCACCGCGTCATCGTCTGCACCCGGGCCCAGCCGAAGCGTGACCCTGCGAGGCGGTGGCACTGCCGCGTGGGACTCCAGCTCAGCGATCGCGCCCGCCACCAGGCCCCACTCATGCACGGGCTAGCACTCCCCAGTCCTCGAGGACCTGAACGGCCTGCTCCACCATTCCTCCGAGCGACGCCTCGGCGACGGGGCTGAGCCCCAAGCCAAGGTCCATGCAAGATGGCACCATCGCGACGGCAGCCACATGCTCGGGTGCTCGACCGGCCAGAGACACAGTCGCGAGGACCTCAGAGACACCGAGGTGATGCGCGGACAAGCACAGGCGAAGCTCCTTCTGTATCGCCTCGGGACCGAGCACTATGACCGAGCCGGGTGGCTCGTCACTGCCGGCTACGGCATCGAGCAGCAGGAGGCTCTCACGGCCTTCCACCTCACCCCAAAGCGAGAGACCCAGCGTGCCTCCGTCGAGCACGTCGACGCCGGGCAGGTCGCGCGTCGCAAGCTCGGCCGCAGCGGCCACGCCGACACCCTCGTCGCGGTAGAGGATGTTGCCCACGCCGAGCACCAAGGTGCTCGAGCGCTCGGCGCGGGGACTGGTCTTCACGCGAGGTTCTCGCTCCGGGTCGAAGCGGTTCTCCGCCAGACGCGAAGGGACCGGTGAGGCACCCGGGCCAGCTCTGCTTCTTCTTCCTCGACTCGGCTGCGGGGAAGGATCTTCCAGCCGGTGAACATGGAGGAGATCTCCCCGGAACGCTCCTCCCTGTCGACCATGGCGCCGGAGTACACGTGGTGGATGATGAAGCCGAAGGTGCAGAACATGATCAGATAGTGGACGAGCCGGACTTCTGGGATCGGCACGATGCTGTAGACCCATCCGGTCAGGTCCCACATCAGCCCATGCGGGTTCGAGAGGGCCTCGAGAGCGAACCCGGTGATGGCTTGCAGGATGAACATGCAGAAGAGCAAGACGTAAGTCGCGCCGGCCAGTGGGTTGTGACCGACCACAGGGGGCGCTTCGAGCTTGCGGAACAGGTAGTACTCGACGCTAGGCCGGATCTTCGCCAGCCGCTCGCGCCGGGTGGGAAGGAGCTGTCTCCAACGCGCCCACCGGTTGCCGACGAACGCCCAGTAGATCCTCGCCAAGAGGGTGGTCGCGAAGATCCAGCCTGTCGTTATGTGGATCGTGCGAACGATCCCCATCGTGTAGCCCGACGCGCTCGACGAGCCGAACAGTGGGGTCGCGATGTAGAAGCCGGTCACCGACAGCACGACGATGGAGCCAACGAGGATCCAGTGGAGCATCCGCGTCGGGAAGTCCCAGACCTTGACCCGGACGAGCTCCTCTTCGCCCAGTTCGTGTGACGGTGGCGGCACGGGTGCCCCTCTGGATAGTGCCGTCACCGTGTCCTGTTCTGATGTGGTTCGGTCTGACGGCGCGCCCGGTGCGGGCGGCGCGGTCGGCTCGGTGGTTGTGGTCATTGGACCTGGACCCGAAGGATCTCGTTCCCGCCGGCGTCGAGAATGTGCGCCGCACAGGCGATGCACGGGTCGAAGGAATGGATCGTGCGCAGGATCTCGAGCGGCTGGGTCGGATCCGCCACCGGCGTTCCGACGAGCGACGCCTCGTAAGGGCCTGGGTTGCCCGCTGCGTCACGTGGCCCGGCGTTCCAAGTCGTAGGCGCAATGACCTGATAGTTCGAGATCTTGCCGTCGGAGATCTCCACCCAGTGCGAGAGCGCTCCGCGAGGTGCGGCGTGGAGCCCGAAACCACGGGCTGAGGAGGGCCAGGTCCCCGGGTCCCACTTGGAGTCATCGAAGGTATTCGTATTGCCCGAGGCGATCTGCTCACGCAGCTTCGTGAGCAGGCTCAGAGCATTCTCAGCTACCACTACGGTCTCCACTCCCCGAGCGAGTACGCGCCCGAGAGTGGAAAACAGCGCGTCGGTGGAGACGTGAAGCTGTCCGAGCGCGCCATCGATGAGCTCTTTCACCCGCGGCTGCCCGCCCGCGTATGCGACCAGCATGCGCGCGAGCGGGCCGACTTCCATCACTGCTCCGCCGTAGCGAGGTGACTTCAGCCACGAATAGCTCTGGCTCACATCGAGGTTCGCGTAGGGCGGCGTCGGACCTGTGTAGTGCGGCGTGGTCTCGCCTTCGAGGGGCTGTAGCGCCTTTTGATCGCCCGACCGATACGTGTACCACGAACGCGCCACCTCTTCACTGATGCGCATCGGGTCAACCGGCTCGATCTTCGACAGGTCCCGACCGTAGATCACCCCGGCGGGGAACAGGAGGCTCGCGTTGTTCGACGTGCCTCCTCTCGGGGGAGCACCGGTGGAGGAGAAGTCCCCGAAGGAGAGGTAGTTGCCGACGCCTCCACCGATCGACGCCCAATCGGGATAGTACGAGGCGATGGCGACGATATCGGGCAGCAAGACCTGGTTGACGAAGTCCAACCCGCTCTGGAAGAGCACCTGGAGCTCCTCGAGACCCTGGTCGTTCAAGGCGGCGTCGCTGGTCAGGTCAATCGGGCGCGCGACACCTCCGACGAGATAGGTCTGCGGGTGCGGGTTCTTGCCCCCTAGATGGGCGTGGATGCGGATGAAGTCCCTCTGGAACTTCAATGCGTCGAGATAGTGGCTCACCGCGAGAAGATCGACCTCCGGAGGCAGACGGTAGGCCGGATGACCCCAGTAGCCGTTGGTGAAGGGACCGAGGTTCCCTCCGTTGACGAAGGCCTGGAGCTTCGCCTGAACCGCCTTGAAGTAGCTCGCTCCGCTGTTCGGATAGTCCGAGAGTGACGCTTGGATGGTCGCCGTCTTGGCCGGGTCGGCCTTGAGCGCGGCCACGACGTCCACCCAGTCGAACGCGTGCAGATGGTAGAAGTGGATCGTGTGGTCCTGCACGTACTGGGCGTGGGCGATCAGGTCACGAAGCAAAGATGCCGCAAGAGGAGGCTGTATCCCGAGTGCGTCTTCGACCGCGCGTACCGAGGCGAGCGCGTGGACGGTGGTGCACACCCCGCAGATGCGCTGTGCGAACAGCCACGCCTCCCGGGGATCGCGGCCGACGATAATGTCCTCGATCCCCCGCCACGAGGTTCCCGACGACCAGGCATCGGTCACCTGGCCACCGTCGACCTGCGCCTCGATACGCAGATGACCCTCGATCCGGGTCACGGGGTCCACAACCACACGCTGGCTCATCACCTCACCTCACGATCCCTGGGGGCCTCGGGGCCCGCTGTGGGTGCATCGGTCGCGCCGGCGTGTCTGGCGGCGACTCGATGTTGTATCGACTTGCCCACACCGTGGACGACGAAGAGCCCCGCTGTCCCGGCGACGATCCCGAGCCCGATGTCGTTGGCAGTGGCCTCGACCCCGAATCCATGCACGTCGGTGAGGGTGGAGTAGAAGGGCGTCATAGTGTCCCAGAACTCGGGCTGTGAGCAGCCGATGCAGCCGTGCCCGGCTTGGACGGGCCAACTCGTCCCAGAGTTCCAGCGGATCGCAGGGCAGTTGTTGAACGTGTCAGGCCCCTTGCACCCGAGCCGGTAGAGACACCAGCCGTCGCTGTGCCCTTCGTCGCCGAACGCCAGAGCGAACTGCCCGGCGTCGTAGTGGCCCCGCCGAGGACAATCGTCGTGGATGCGGTCTCCATAGGCGAACAGTGGACGGCTGAGCCCGTCGGTCGGCGGCAAGGACCCGAAGCTCAGATAATGGGCGATCGTCGCGGTGATGTTGTCGGCGATCGGAGGACAGCCAGAGACGTTCACGAGTGGCACACCCGACACGAAATCGCCGACACCCGCCGCCGAGGTCGGGTTCGGCCGGGCCCTCGGGATGCCGCCGAATGTGGCACAGGTGCCCACTGCGATGATCCCACCGGCTCCCTTCGCAGCTTCGGCGAGGATGTCGGTTGCGGATCGTCCGGCGATCGTGCAGGCGCCACCTCCGTCGCCGTTCGGGATCGACCCTTCGACGACCAGGAGGTATCCGGGGCTCGCCATGGCTGTGGCCTTCGCCGCCTCTGCCTGGTCGCCCGCAGCAGCCATGAGCGTCTCGTGATAGTCGAGGGAAATGAGGTCGAGGATCAGCGTTCCAACATCGGGATCGTCGGAACGCAAGAAGGACTCGGAGCAACCGGTGCAGTCCTGGAACTCCAGCCAGATCACCCGAGGACGGTCCGTAGCTGCAAGCGCCTCGGCCACAGACGTGGTGAACGACACGGGCAGCGCGAGCAGTGAGGTCAGGCCCGCGCAATAGGCGAGGAACCGCCGCCTGCTCACATTGTGAGATCGGAGCTTTCCGAGAAATCCCTCGGACAGACTGGGATCGAGGGCGTCAAGTTCGGCTCCGTCGTACCTCATGCTCTGCTACCTCCTCGTCTCCGTCTACCCGCCCATCTGCGCTCCGCTTGTCTCGTCGCGTTCAAAATTCGAACTGCAGGCGCGACGCGCTAGCGTCACCCCTCCCATTCGCACCAGTCAGCCCACCGGACCGACCCTCATCGGGTCGCTCCCCTCTCCGTGGGGCCGACGCCACTTATCTTTGCACTAGAGCGACCGTTGGTGGAAATTCGAGGCCCTATCGGCCGAGCGTTGCGTACCTGCGAGGGTCCCCGGATGAGGGGCATCCACGACCTCGGCGTAGGCTCCAGCAGATGGGCGAGGCCTTTTCAACTTCACCCGCGCCGTGGTGTGCTCCGTCTCCCCGAACCGCCGCGGGACCCCCCCCGTCCTCGGCGAGCCAGGGGGCTCCGGCCCGGTTCAGCGCCACCTGGCCCATCGTGCCCCGGAACCGACCATCAGGTCTGAGAGGACCTCTACAGGCTCCCGTACACCCGGTACGACCAACACGGCGGACACGACTGACATGACGGACATGACCTACAGAACGGACACGACGCAGACGCGTTCGCATGCCCTGAGCGCTCCAGGAGCGCGTCCTTCAGCCACCCAACGCGCGCGCGCTCGGTCGACGCGAATTGCATCCCCCACAACCAGTCAAAACGAGCGACCGACGCCGGCGAAGAAAGCGAACGCGTCACCGACGCAACACATGCCTTCGACGCGCCGTCGTCGCGCGAAGCCAGAGGAGATCGAGCTTCACGACGTGCTGGTAGTGGGTGCCGGCCCGGCGGGCTCCTCGTGCGCTTACTGGCTGGCCGATGCGGGATGGGACGTCGTCGTGGTGGAGAAGAAGCACTTTCCCCGCCCCAAGACCTGCGGCGACGGACTCACGCCCCGAGCGCTGAGGCAACTGACGGACATGGGACTTGCAGGGGCCCTGTCCGGTGCCCACCGTTACGCGGGCCTGCGTGCCTGCGCGTACGGCATGACCCTGGAGCTGCCGTGGCCCGACCATCCGGCATTCGCCCCGCTCGGCTACGTCATCACCCGCCACGACCTCGACCAGCTGGTCGCCGAGCGCGCGGTGAAGGCAGGAGCGTCGCTGTGGCAAGGCACCGAGGCGTTGGAACCGCTGCTCGACGGTGACGTCTCTTCGACAGGCGTGCTCCCTGCCTGTCACGGGGCCACGGTGCTCGATCACGACGCACAACGAACCAAGCAGGTACACGCCCGCTACGTGGTGGTTGCCGACGGGGCGAATTCTCGCTTCGGCAGGGCGCTCGGAATCGCCCGTGACAGGGCCCGACCGCTCGGAATGGCACTGCGCGGGTACTTCCGCTCTCCTCGCCATGACGAAAGGTTCATCGAATCGCATCTCGACATCCGAGACGCTTCGGGCACGGTGCTCCCCGGATACGGGTGGATATTCCCCCTCGGAGACGGCCGGGTGAACGTGGGAGTGGGTCTGCTGACCGGGGAGGGCCGCTGGCGCGGGGTCAACACCTCGAAGCTCATGGAGGCCTTCGTGGAGGGGGCGCCCAGGTCATGGGGTCTGTCGGCTGAGAGCCTGTGCGGACCCCCGGCCGGGGGGAAGCTGCCCATGGGGCTGTCCATGAGCCCCCGCGTCGGACCGAACACCCTCGTCGTCGGAGACGCCGCCGGGGCCATCAACCCCTTCAACGGCGAAGGCATCTCCTATGGATACGAGACAGGGCGCCTTGCCGCCGCCTGCATAGGCCGGGCGCTGTCGGGTGGGGGGCCGGGTGCCGTCGCGGACTACGAAAGACAGATCCGCGACGCCTACGGTCTCTACTTCCGCGTCGCCCGGGACTTCGTGAAACTCATAAGTCGGCCGCGGCTCATGGAGGCGTGCATGCGCACGGGCATGCACTCACAGAGTTTCATGGAATCGATACTTCGCATAATGGCGAACCTGCTGCGACCCGACGAGATCGGTCCAGCCGAGGCAGCCTATCGGGCGCTCAGTGTCGCGGCACGCCTCGCGCCCCACGACTGAGCAGACCGACCCGGGTACCCGCTCACCCCCCTCGCGGCACGAAGCGCACGAGCTGCATCTCCTCGTAAGGAGTCCAAGGGCTGGCCACCTGAGCGAACGGAACCACGATCGAGGCCTTGAGCCCGTCATCCGCGATCAGCGAGAGCTCCGTGCTCTCGCACTTGGTCTTGTACGTCTGGTACCCGGGAGCCCACACGAGCCAGATCTGATGGGTCGGCCCGGCCATCTGCTCCAGGCGCTTCGCGAATTCGCCGGGGTTGCCGGCCGCCGTGGCCTTCGCGTAGTCGATCCAGTCCACGAAGACCGGAGAGGTTCCACGTGGGAAGGTGATCATCTGGTAGCGCCCCGGCGGAACGAGACGGTTCACGGGCGGACCCAGCTGGTCGGGACAGAAGGCGACGACGTCACCGGGGCGAGCAGACGTCGCGAGAGCTGCGGCCACCTTTCCCGCCTCGGTGCGGCTGGTCCAGATGTTCGGCAGGCTTCCTGCAAGGCCGAAGGCGACCGTGGCGACGAGCACGCCGGCGCGGATCCGACGATCCGCGAGGGTGCCGAGCCCCAGCGCCACGAGCAGGACCAAGGGAACGAACACGACCGAGGCGTAGCGGGACTGGAACGCGCTGGCACTCACGTACCCGCCGACGACGGCGACAGCCAGAGTGCCGCACAGGACGAGCGCGAAACCCCTGCCTGCAGGGCGCGTGCGCAAGTCGAGGTCGACGTGCAGGGCGCCGCGTGCCACGCCGAAGAGCCCGAGACCCGCCAGAGCGAAGTACACAAGCGCGAGAGCCCGCCCCTGGTTCGTGGGTCCACCGGCGAACGACGTCACCGCGTTGACCATTGCCGCGAAGTTCGCCGGCTTGGCCCACGGAGTGCCGGTGTGGCGGGTCTGGAAGAAGAACGTCGGCAGCCACGGCACGAAGGCCACGCAGCCCACCGCAAGTGCCGCCACCGAGACGCGGGCGCCGCGACGTCGAGACTCGGGCCCCCGCCACGCCTGGAACAACAACCACAGCGCTGTGACACCCACGAGGTAGATGGACCAGTAATGGCTGTAGAGGAGCAGTGCGGTCACTACGGCCACGCCGACCAAGTTCCACACGCCAGGCCGGCGGAGGCTGCGCTGGAGGGCGACCAGGCCGGCAGCGGCAAGGAAGACCATCAGGGCGTACATGCGGTTCTCGGTCGCGTAGCGCACCGCGAAGGGCGAGCTGGCCACTATCACGACCGCGGACGCACCCACCGCGCGCCCCCCCACGCGCCGTCCGGCCAGCCAGACGAACGGAAGCGTGGCGACACTGAGCACGCCCGAGAGAGAGCGAACCGCGACGTCAGAGGTTCCGAACGCCCCTACCCAGAAGTGCAGCAGCACGTAGTAGAGGGGGGGCGCCCCGTCACGACGAAGTGCGCCGTGGAGCTGGTCGAGAGGCAACCGGGCGACGTTCAAAGTGAGCGCCTCGTCCAGCCACATGTCGGACCTCGCGACGAAACGCAGTGCGATCCCCGCCAAGACGACCACCACGGCCCCGACAACGAGGGCTCGAGTGAACCACGGTTTGGGAGCGCCGGAAGCCTCGGCCGCGCCGAGAACGCCTCGATCCTGCCGCTCCGATTCGGCGGCCTCTCTTGCCCCCGCGCCGGCAGGGAAGTGCCGACCCTCTGTGGTGATGGAGTGGGCCACGGGCGAATCGTAACGAAACAACGGTCGCCACCCAGTGCGCAGCACGAGAGAGCCCAGCTAGAGACGCCGCGACAAGGCAGTACGCCTCGCCCCGTTCGACCGCGCATACCATGTGCGCACCAGAGAAAGGAGGTGGTCCAACTGAACGATCATGAACCGGGGACCCTGGAGGTGGCTGGCCGCTGAGGCGGCTTCGCTGGACCACCTGGCGAATTCCAACCAGACACCCGCTGCATGCTCCAGTCGGGAGCTAGTCCCACCCGCGACAGCACGGAGCGTGAGTGCCTTTCCAGCAATCTGGCCGAGGGGCGCCTGCGGGCGCCCCTCGGCGCGCCCGTCACGATCCGTGGGTAGCGGTCAGGGCGACGGCGGCCTCACCCGCGATCGACACAACCTCGTCCAACTCGCTCTCCCCGTGAGCGAAGCCGGGGAACATCGCTTCGAAGGGACCGGGGGCGAGTGCCACCCCGCGATCCAGCATCGCGGTGAAGAACCGCGCGTAGTCTCCGCTCGCTGCCGAGGCGCGCGCCGCGCCATAGTCGGTCACCGGCTCCTCGGCGAAGAACAAACCGACAAGTGGACCCACCACCGGCACCTGTACCGCGAGCCCTTTCGAGGTAATCGTCTCCGTCAACGCCCCGGCAAAGCGCCCGACGCGCCGCCCCAACGCCTCGTAGTCCTCCCGGGTCACGCTCTGGAGCACCGCGAGACCTGCCGCAGTGGCAAGCGGGTTCCCAGAGAGCGTGCCCGCCTGGTACACCGGTCCTTGCGGGGCCAGGACCTCGAGCACCTGCCGCCTGCCGCCGAAGGCCCCGATCGGCAGCCCTCCGCCGATCACCTTGCCGAAGCACCACATGTCGGGAACGACCCCGCTCATCGCGCTCGCGCCGCCGAGCCCGAGCCGGAACCCCGTGATGACCTCGTCGAAGACGAGCAGCGCACCGACCTCGTCACATGCGTGCCGCAACCCTTCCAGGAAACCCGGTGCCGGGGCGACCACTCCCATGTTGGCCGCCACCGGCTCGACGATCACGCACGCGACCCGGTCGTCGAGCACGGGCACCTCGTTGTAGGCAACGACGAGGGTGTCGGCCACCGCCCCTGACGGGATCCCTGCTGATCCCGGTAGGCCCAGGGTCGCGACACCGCTGCCCGAGCCGGCAAGCAGGGCGTCGGCATGCCCGTGGTAGCACCCGTCGAACTTGACGATCCGGTCGCGCCCGGTGAACCCGCGCGCCACCCGTATCGCGCTCATGGCGGCTTCGGTGCCCGATGACACGAGCCGTACCTGATCGCAACCAACCACCGACCTGCATATGGCCTCCGCGAGGAGCACCTCGCCCTCGGTCGGCGCTCCGAAGGTCGTGCCACGCACCGCTGCGTATCTCACGGCCTCCACCACCGCGCGGTGTCCGTGCCCGAGCAACAACGCGCCGTAGGACTGGACGAGGTCGATGTACCTGCGTCCCTCCACGTCCCAGACATAAGGGCCCTCGCCTCTCACCACCGTGTAGGGCACGCCGCCAACCGCGGAAAACGAGCGCACAGGGGAGTCGACCCCGCCTGGGATGGCCCGCCTCGCGCGCTCGAACCAGGCGGCGTTCGAGGCCTCAGTCACGCAGGATCTCTGCGACCTCGGCGGCGAAGTAGGTGAGAATCGTGGTCGCCCCGGCGCGCTTGATCGCGACCAGGTGCTCGAGGGCCACCGCCTCACCGTCGAGCCATCCCCGCTCCGCCGCCGCCTTCACCATTGCGTACTCGCCGCTCACGTGGTACGCAGCCACCGGGACATCGACGAGCCGCTTGACTTCGGCGATGACGTCGAGGTACGCGAGAGCGGGCTTGACCATGACCATGTCGGCCCCCTCGGCGACGTCTTGGGCGACCTCGGCCATCGCATCGCGACGATTGCGGATGTCCTCCTGGTAGCTGCGCCGATCGACCCCGCCCGCGATCCTGACGTCGACGGCGTCGCGAAACGGGCCGTAGAGCGCCGACGCGAACTTGGCGGCATAGGCAAGGACGGCCACGTCACTTCGGCCCGCAGAATCGAGCGCGGCACGGACGGCTGCGACTTGCCCGTCCATCATCCCGCTCGGCGCGACCATGTGGGCTCCTGCCGCCGCTTGGGCCAAGGCCACTCGCTGGTACAGCTCCAACGTGGCGTCGTTGTCGACTTCCCCGCGCTCGTCGACCACACCGCAGTGCCCGTGATCGGTGTACTCGTCCAAGCAGAGATCTGCGATCAGGACGAGCTCGTCCCCGAGCGCGGCTCGCAGCTCCCCGAGCGCCACCTGTGCGATACCGTCGGGATCCCAGGCAGCCGACCCCACGGGGTCCCTCGCTGCGGGGACGCCGAACAGCACGAGCCCGGGGATCCCCAACGACGCGATGCGCTTGGCTTCGCCGACGAGGGAGCCAGGTGTGTGCTGGACATGGCCCGGAAGAGAGGGGATGGGTCGGGCTTCGTCGATCCCCTCTCGCACGAAGAGCGGTGCCACCAGGTCGTCCACCGTGAGCGACGTCTCGGCCGCCAACCTGCGCAGAGCAGGCGTACGGCGAAGGCGCCGAAGGCGGCGAACGGGAAAACCCGGACGGGCGGACGGTTCTACCTGGGGCTCCACGGTTTCCAAGCGTACCGGGCGCGAACCGTGCACCTCAGGGAGCCCTTCGACCTGCCCGGTGCTCCACGAGGGCGCGAACAAGTCCGTCGGCACTTTGCACCTGTGCCACCGCGTCGACGCGAAGTCCTGCACGCGACGCAGCTCGCGCAGTCACCGGGCCGATGCACGCGACGACAGGCGGCCTTCGACGGCCCGCCGCGAGCTCGACATAGAAACGGACCGTGGAGGGTGACGTGAACGTCACGACGTCAGCATTCGAGGCGGCCTCAAGTGCCTCTTCCGTCGCGCCGTCGTTGGGCCCGGCCGCGACGGTCCTGTACGCCTCCACGTCGTCCACGACCCAACCCTTTGCACGGAGGCTCGAAGCAAGCACCTCGCGCGCCTCGGCTGCGCAAGGGAACAAGACCCTCCCCCTCACGGCGTCAGTGGTGGCCGAGGTCGGGGCCGAACGGGCCGAAAGGGTGGCACCGGGCATGGCGGCCGCGAGCGCCGCAGCGCTTGCGAACTGTGGAACCAGGTCGGTCGACAACCCGTAAGCGGAAATCGCCGCCGACGTGGCCTCGCCGACGGCGGCGATTTGCGCGTGCCCGAAGCCTTGGCCCTCTCCGAGTATCTCGACGAAACGCTCCACGGCGTTCACAGAGCTGAATACGACCCAGTCGTAGTGGTTCTGGGTCACCAGTGCCACCGCCCGGCGCATGGCGTCACCGTGGTCGGAAGGGTCTGCGATAGCGATGACCGGAAGGGCCACCACATGAGCGCCTGCGCGCAACAGGGCGGAAAAGAGCGGCTCTGCCTGCGCCCGGGCGCGCGTGACCACCACCGTGACACTGTCGAGCGGAGGTCGACCACCCTCCAGGTGGGTCATCGGGACGTCCGAAAGTCCTCGAGCGAGCGCCCGCCCGCGTCATCCAGCAGCTCCGCTGCCAGTCGACGTCCCAGGTCGACCGCATCGTCGCCGGCGCAGCGCCGACGCAAGAGCACGTGCCCGTCTCGGCTCGCCAACATGCCTTCGAGCACGAACCCGAACCGTTCACTACCGTCGGACCCCGGTGGGCTCGAAGTCGTGGCCAGCGCAGCGCTCGGCGTCGAACAACCGCCGCCTATAGCGGCGAGGAACGCCCGTTCTGCCAACAGCGCGCCGTGAGCGGCTGCGTCGTCGATCGCAAAGAGCATCTCGATCAGCTCGGTGTCGGCGGCGCGGCACTCCACCGCGAGCGCTCCCTGCCCCACCTGTGGCAGCAGTGTCGCCGGCTCGAGCACCTCGGCGGCCCGGGCGCTCCACCCCAGGCGCTCGAGGGCAGCCGCGGCCAGGACCCCGGCACCGACCCTCTCCGCGCGTTCGACGCGCCTGGCCATGTTCCCTCGCAGCTCGCAGAACGTGAGATCCGGGCGCAACCACGCCAATTGGGCGCGCCGGCGCGCCGAACCGGTG
This sequence comes from Acidimicrobiales bacterium, assembly GCA_050011255.1. GTDB lineage: Bacteria > Actinomycetota > Acidimicrobiia > Acidimicrobiales > UBA8190 > Bog-564. Next base: position 59,809 of record JBEKJK010000005.1, on the reverse strand, counting down.
GCGACGCTGTCGCCGGGTAGCAAGTCCTCGAGCCGCTTCCCGACCAGGGCGTCGCGCGGGTCGGCGCGCTCGGGCACTGCCGCCAGCACTAGCCCGGGCTGTTCGGTGGACGGCAGGTCCTTGGCGGAATGCACGGCGACGTCGGCGCGGCCGTCGAGCACGGCAGCGGACACCTCCTTCACGAACGCACCTTGACCTCCGATCCTCTCGATGGGTGCCTCGTCCAGCCGGTCTCCTGTGGTTCGCACCACGTGCATCTCACACCGGGGCGACCCTGGTAGCAAAGCGAGGAGCTCTGCCACCCTTGCAGCCTGATGCAAGGCCAAACGCGATCCGCGCGTCGCCACCCGCAGCTTGCGCGCACCTTTCATCGAGGCCTCGGAGCTCACAGATCGAACAGCGTCCGCAGCGCCTCGGTGAGCCGCTCCCCACGCGACGTGCCCGCCGCCTCTTTCAATGCCACGGTCGGCGGGTGGGCCAGCTTCGCCAGCACGTCACGTGCGACGGCCTCGATCACCTGGCGCTGTTGGTCGTCGAACCCGGCAAGGCCGGACCGGTGGCGAACGAGCTCCGCCCGCAGCAGCTCGTCAAGCCTCTGGCGCAGGGCGGATACGACCGGTGCCGCGCCGCGCGCCCGCTCGTGCGCACGGTAGCGCTCTACCTCCTGAACCACTATCTGGTGCGCCGCGGCCAACTCGCCTTGTCGTCCGATCAGGGCAAACTCCGCATGAGAGCTCAGATCCTCCATGTCGAAGAGCCTCACGTTCTCGAGCGCTCCCGCCGAGGGCTCGACATTGCGCGGCATCCCCATGTCGATGACCACCAAACGGTTCCCGTCTCGCGCGTTCGTCCGCGCCGCGGCCTTCTCCAGCAGCGAGGCATCGAGAAGTGGCACCGAGGCGCCGGTCGTGACGATCACCGCGTCTGCATCTGCGAGTACACGCGGGAGCGCCGAGAGCCCCACCCCAATGCCTCCAATGCGTCCCGCCAGTGACTTTGCGCGCGTCGTCGTGCGGTTCGCGACCACGACCTCTCCGACTCCGCGCTCTTTCAGAGCGTCGACGACGCCGTCTGCGGTCTCCCCCGCACCGACCACTACGACGCGCTTACCCGCAAGCGAGCCCCCGAGATTGGACGTTGCCACCTCCGCCGCGACGTGCGACATGGAGGTCGGCCCCCCGGCGATCGCGCCGGCGATCGCGGTCGAAGAACGCACCTTGCGTCCGGCTTGCACGGCGCGACGAAACAGACCCCCAAGCACCGGACCCGAGGCTCGTTCGGACATCGCCCGTTCGGCCGCGCGACGCACCTGCCCGAGCACCTCAGTCTCTCCGAGCGCGACCGAACGCAGGCCCGCCGCCACCTCGAAGAGATGGACGGTCACGTCGTCGTCGAAAAGCACGGTCAGGTGCTCGGCCAGGGTTTCCACGGTCGTCCCGGCGATGGCGGCCAGGAACTCCTGGAGATCGCCCACCCCCTCGTGAAACCGCTCCACGACTGCGTAGAGCTCGGTGCGCAGGCAGGTGGACAGGACGACGGCCTCTGAGAGGTTGGAGCGGTCGCGAAGCATCCCGAGCGTGCGTGCGAGCGCCTCCTCGGGGACCGCGACTCGTTCCAGCAACTCGAGCGGGGTACGGGGATGCTCCAGCCCCACGACGACTACCGACACACGTACAAGGATGCCGGGGCCGGGGTGTGTATGCCAGGCAGGCTCCTAGGCAGGGCCTGAGGGGCCGAGCCCGACGACGTGTGGCAGTGAGGACGAGGCCTCGGCCGAATCGCGACGATCGGCTCGCGACAAGTAGAAGCTCATCACCTGGAGCTCGATCGACAGGTCCACGTAGCGCAGGAGCACGTGGGGGGGAACAGTCAGCACTCGGGGCGCGAAATTGAGCACCGACCCCACCCCGGCCTTGACCATCCGGTCAGCCACGTTCTGGGCCGTCGCGGCCGGCGTGGCGATCACCCCGATCCGGGGCGGGTCGCTACTCGCCATCTCCTCGAACTCGTCGAGGTGGTGGATGCACATCCCCCGGACGCGGCGCCCCACGAGCGACGGCTCGACGTCAAACAGCCCGGCCACCCGGAACCCGCGTGAGCTGAAGCCCGGAGAATTGGCGAGGGCACGACCCAGATTTCCCATGCCAACGATGGCTATGGGCCAGTCACCATCAAGGCCGAGCTCCCGATCGATCTGGGACAGGAGGTACTCGGCGTCGTACCCCGAGCCGCGAGTTCCGAAAGATCCCAGGAACGAAAGGTCCTTTCTGACCTTCGAGGCGTTCACCCGGGCCATCTCGGCGAGCTGCTCGGACGACACCGTGGTGGTGCCACCCCTCACCAGCTCGAGGAGGATGCGTTGGTACACCGGCAACCGGGCGACCGTCGCACCTGGGATACGGCGATGGTTGGGCGCTGGCATTGCAGCCGCATGGTACCGAGGAGCGAGTCGCCGACACCAAGTCGGCCAGTGCGCCACCCGGCGTGATCGCACCGGAGATTCGTGCCTTTTGGCCTGATCTTTGCGATTTTCGCTCAGTTTCGAGGGAGGTCATGACGAGAAATATCAACAGACTCGAGACCAAGAGGAGCGAATCGTGGCTAAGGCGGCCACATCGACGACGCACGCAACCGCACCGAAGCCGTGCGCTCACCTGCTCGTGGTCGACGACGACCCCGAGGTCCGCAGCACGGTGAGCCGCTTGCTCGAAGCGGAAGGCTACGAGACCGAACGCGCCGCCACGGGGACCGAGATGATGGAGAAGCTGTCCCATCGATGCGCAGACCTCGTGATCCTCGACGTGATGCTTGCAGGAGAGAACGGGTTCGAGCTTCTGGCGGCGATCCGCAGGACGAGCCACGTCCCGGTGATCCTGCTCTCCGGACGCGGCGGCGAGTCCGACAGGGTGCTCGGCCTGCGACTGGGCGCCGACGACTACGTTGCGAAACCCTTCTCCTCGGCGGAGCTCGCTGCTCGTATCGCATCTGTCCTGCGTCGCGTCAGTAGGCGTAGTGCTTCGAACGCGTCGTTGCTCCAGTTCGGAGAGCTCTCGATCGACCTCCCCGCTCGCGAGGTGAAGGTCCGTGGGCAACTGGTCCCTACGACCGCCAAGGAGTTCGACCTTCTGGCCTTCATCGCCCGCTCTCCCCGGCAGGTCTTCTCACGCGAGCAGCTGCTGGCACACGTGTGGAGCTCGTCTTCTGAGTGGCAGGACGACGGCACGGTGACAGAACATGTCCGCCGCATCCGCAGGAAGATCGAGGCAGATCCCGTACATCCGCATTGGGTGCGCACCGTGCGCGGCGTCGGGTACCGCTTCGAGCCCTAGAGCTCTCACTCGCACGTCGCGCCCCCGGCGCCCTCTACACGCTCATCCCTGCTGGTTCCGCTCGTGAACGATCACAACAAACGGACAAATATCTCACTCAGCGTCGCCAAACTACTCAAGTCCCGCTGAGAGGCGCCGATACGAACACTGCAAGTGCTATCACGAGCACTTGCAGGCAGACGAAAGGGCAAACCTCCCGCGAGGGGGAGACGCAAAACCACGGGGCTCAGAGAGCCGGCCGGGTTGCCGAATCAGGCGGGGCGAACCGCTCTGCTTGTCGCGCGTGAGCCCGGTCTCTCTGGCGGAGGGAGAGGGAGATGGGTCGGAAAAGTCTTACGCGCGTCGTAGGGCTCAGAGGAGCTCTCGCAGCATTGCTCGCAATCTCGGTCGGGGTATTGGCGCCATCGATATTGCTCACGGCGTCGGTACCGGCATCGGCCTCTTCCGCGCCGACATCTGTCGCGTCCACCGGCCTGACAGCGGCGATCTCCCCTGGAGACGTCTCTAGCCTCAGCAGCACCCAGCTGACGAACATGATGAACGGCATTGCTGCCTCTGGCGCAACGTGGGTGCGGTTGGGGGCCAGTTGGGGTCAGGCCGAGCAGAAGTCGAACACTTATGCGTGGTCATACTCGGACAATCCCGTCAACGCAGCCCTCGCGGCCGGGCTCAACGTCTTGTTCGTGATCAACGGTTCGGACATCCCTTCTTGGGCCGCGTCCCCGTCGGGTAACCTCAACACGTTCGCGTCACAGTACACGGCCTTCGCCAACGCCTCCGTCCAGCGTTACTCGGGCTCCCCGTTCAACATTCACACCTACGAGGTTTGGAACGAACCAAATCTTGGAAGCAATTGGGGAGGAACGGCATCGGGTACTCAATATGCCACGGTGCTCAAGTCTGCCTACAGTGCGATCAAGACCGCAGACGCCAGCTCTTTCGTCGTCTCGGGTGGCCTCTCGCCCGCTGGCAACGACGGCACGGACGTCTCTCCACAGACGTTCCTCACCGAGATGTACGCGGCGGGCGCGGGTGGCTATTTCGACGCCGTAGGAGCTCACCCTTACTGCTTCCCCGCTGACCCGACGAACTCTTCTAGCGCCTCGTGGAGCTTCTTCTACAACCTGCAAAGCTGGATCTACCAGGTCATGGTGGCGAACGGGGACGGTGCCAAGAAGGTGTGGATGACCGAATTCGGAGTCCCTACCGGCACCGACACATCCGACGGTGCGGTGTCCCTGCAGACACAGGCACAGCAACTCACTGATGGGTTCAATGCGCTGAAACAGTTGCCGTGGGCGGGGCCGCTCTTCTGGTACAACTGGCAAGATGGGACCAACACGGCATCGATTTACGACAGCTTCGGCCTGGTCGACTCGTCGGGCAACCCGAAACCCGCGCTCAGCGCGTTCGAATCAGAGGCGCAAAGCCTGAATACGAGTTCGTCAGATCCTCCGGCCGTGCCCAACGCTCCGACCGGCCTGGCCGCGACCGTGAGCGGCTCCACCGTGATGCTCTCGTGGACGAACCCCTCCGGGGCACAGGGCGACTATGTCTACCGTGACGGCACGAAGATCGCCTCTCCGGGGCTGGTGAGCAGCTACCAGAACACGAACGTGGCGGCCGGCTCGCACACCTACTACGTCACTGCTTATGGCTCAGCGGGTGAGAGCACACCGAGCTCCTCGGTGACGGCCAGCATCGTGGCCGTGCCCAACGCTCCGACCGGCCTGGCCGCGACCGTGAGCGGCTCCACCGTGATGCTTTCGTGGACGAACCCCTCCGGGGCACAGGGCGACTATGTCTACCGTGACGGCACGAAGATCGCCTCTCCGGGGCTGGTGAGCAGCTACCAGAACACGAACGTGGCGGCCGGCTCGCACACCTACTACGTCACTGCTTATGGCTCAGCGGGTGAGAGCACACCGAGCTCCTCGGTGACGGTGTCGTGCACTAAGAGCAAGAAACACCGCGTGTCGTCGACCCGGCTCTCCGTCAGCTGGCTGTGACTGATGTGGGGAGGGTAGCGGAACCTGCTCAGGGCTTGCCTAGACGGTGAGGACCCTGTGGGCCTCGCGCCGCGGACACTTGTCGTGCAACGATATCCACAGCTTGGCGAAAGGCCTGGGGCGAAAAACGTTCGGCATGCTCGCGAATGGCTTTTCTGCTGAATCGCCCAGGATCGAAGCTTGCCAGCAACCGAGCGAGGCTGACGACGTCGTCCTCTTCGGCGTCGTAGAGCACTCCGGTCTGACCGTCCAACACTGACTCGCAGGCGCCGCCGGCCCGAAGGGCGATGACCGGGGTCCCGCATGCCTGAGCCTCGAGAGGAACGATCCCGAAATCCTCTTCTCCCGGGAGCACGACAGCGATGCAGCTTCGGTAGAGCTCCACCAAGGTCTCGTCGTCGACCTCACCCAGGAGCTCGACGCCCGGCCCGGCGGCATGCTCGACCGCCCCTCGCGAACGCCCTTCCCCGGCCACTACGAGACGAACACCCGCGCGCCGCGCCGCGGCCACCGCAACTTCAGGACGTTTGTACGGTACGAGACGCCCGGCAAGCAAGAAGAAGTCTTCGCGGCGGACCGAGAGATCGGGATGGAAGCGTTCGGTATCGACAGGTGGGTGGATCACCTGCGCTTCTCGACCCCACCATCTGCGAACCCTTCCGGCCACATGCGCCGAGTTCACCACGATGACGTCGGGGCGTTGGGCTGCGGCATGGTCCGCACGTCGCAGGCTTGTGGCAATGGTGCCGAGCAGTATCCGGGTTGCCGGGCCACCTTCGAGGGCCCTCAGACGCCGGTCCCACATCCATCTCGCTGGCGTGTGCGTGTAGCTGATGAACCCACAGCCAAGAGGGACGCTTACTCGGTTGGCAAAAGCGTGGTGACTCGTTACGACGAGATCGGCCTCACCTACGTCGATATGGGACATGCCCCATGGCATGAGCGGCAAGAGGCGGGCGTAGCCCCGGCCGCCTTTGTACAGCGCCTGTAGGGAACTGGTCCGGACTTTGACATCCGCTAGACCCGGTGGGAACGCCGCCGGGTCGGCAAACGCGGCGTACACGGTGGCGTCTGGCCACAAGGCGTGGAACTGCTCGACCACCCTTTCCGAACCGCCCACCTCGGTGAATCGCTCGTGGACGATCGCCACCCGCGGTCCGGCCGTCTTTTCCGCCGCCGTCATCACAGAAAGTAGCCAGCGCGCCCAATGGTTGTGGGCGGGCCAGGGTCCCTTTCAGGCACCGAGAGAGAGCGCAGCAGCCGCTCCCGACATCGAGGTCGCCTCAACGGACCCGAGAAACCCGCTCAGCGTCGCTACTGCGGGAGTAGTAATCGCTTCGGGAGTAGTAACGACCGGTCCTGACAGGCCCGGGTACACGGTTGACGACGACACCCTGGGGATGGGCTCCGACCTCTCTCAGATGCTCGAGCAGGCTCTTCAGTGAGCGGCGCTTCGTGTTCATGGCGTCTATGACGATCACAACTGCATCGCAGCTCGACGCGATGATCGATGCGTCGGGGAACAGGCCCTCGGCAGGTGTGTCGACGACGACGGCATCGAAGCTGGTGAGGCCGGGGAACACCCATTCGGACAGCCGGCCTGTGAGCAGTGCGGCAGGATCGGGCGCCGGAGCCCCGGCCGGCATCACGAAGAGACTGAAGCCGCTCTTCGTCCTCCGTCCCACGAGCCTGTCGCCTACATCTCCGCCGCTGAGGGCCTCGCTCAGTCCGGGCGAGTCGCTGAGCCCCAGCCGCGAGGCGACAGCCGGACGCCTCATGTCGCCGTCGACAAGAGCGGCGTGGATCCCCAGATCCGCAAAGGAAGAGGCCAGGTTTATCGACACGAAGGATTTGCCGACCTCTGGTGCCGAGCTCACTATGGCGATGGTGCGCGTCTTCGACGCTCCGTTCATGAACAGCAGGCTCGTGCGAAGAGTCCGGAACGCTTCGACCAGCTCCGGGCCGGGCACCCTCGGAATGCGCGCGAGCACCGGCAAGCCGGTAAGGCGTCGGATCTCGTCGTCGCGAGTCGCCTTCGAGAAGCGGTCTGACACGATCTCGTAGCCGACCGACAGCTCGGCGAGAAGCACCAGAGCGGTGACGAACGCCAGCAACGAGTACCGCTTGGACCTGGGAGCCACCGGCGACGAACCAGCTTGGGGAGGAGATACGACATAGACCTGGTTCTGTGGCTGCACCTGCTGAGTGACCAAGGACTGCACCAGGTCCTGGTACTGGGTCTGAAGCGTGGCCCGCTGCGGAGAATCGGCGGGCAAGGAGGCGATCTGGCCGGCAAGCTGCTGGAGCTCGCTCTTCACGGGAGCCAGTTGTGCCTGGAGAGCCTGCTGCTGCTGTGTCTTGACAGCATTCACCAAAGCCGCGCTGATGGCGCTGTCCAAGGCAATCGCGTCGTGGGTCGACGGGCCTGTCGCGCTGAGCTCCAGGAAGCCGATGTTGTTGGGCGTCTGTACCGAGATCCTGGCCGCGGCGGTCTCCTCGCTGATGTGAAGGCGCGAACTCTTCGCCGCGTCGGTCAGGACCGGCTTGGTCTTAGCCAACGTCGCATAGGTCGTCGCGAGGAAAGGGGTGGCGTCCTGGATCGCCTGCTGCCCACTTGCTGCCTGCCCCGCCGTCACACTGAGCTCGGCGGTGGCTTGGTACACCTTTGCCTCGAACGAAAGGCCCACAAAGACCACGACCGCTACTAGCACGGATGCGAGGACCACGGCCCACTTGTGACGCCACATAGCGGCGAAATGGGCGCGCAGGTCCATGTGGCAATCGTAGAACAGGTGAGAAGGGCTGAGGTTGCATCCGCGACGGCAGCTCGAGCCGCGGCGCAGCCAGCGATCGGGGTTCGACGAGGTAGCGGGAAAAGACCTAGCCGACGGCCGATGTGGACGCCCACATCTGGTCGTCAGGCGCTTCACCCGACCAGCGGCTCGCCGCCACGGTGCCAATCAGTAACCAGAAGAGCAAGTCCATGGGGAAGATCTCGAAGAAGGTGGCGACCAACGAAGCAGCCGCAGCGGCCGCCACGCAGGCGGCTGCTCCCAGAGCGAAGGAGGACTCCGACCCCGAGGTGGACCTGGCGATGCGGGCGGCGGAGGCGAACGCAGACGCGAGCAGCAGGATCCAGAGCCACAGCCCCAGCACCCCCAGTTCGTAGGCTGTCTTGTAGTAGTAGTTGTCGGGCTGGTACGTGGGTGTTCCCGGGACCGAAGTATCGACCATGGTCCCGCCGGCCTCCAGCTTCGCGACCTTCGCCGCTGCCGCGCCGGTGGCACCGATGCCTACTCCCAGGGGATGGCTCAGAACCTGCTCGAAGTTCTGTTGCCATCCTGTGCTGCGTTCACCCAAGCTAGTGGAGGAAAACGACGTCGAGGCGATCGACCCTGGGAGGAACGCGAAGGCCAAGACGACGGCGGGGACCGCGAGTAGGAACAAGCGGTGACGGCGCACCCCCATGTACATTCCGCCGAGCGCCAGACCGAGCCACGCTCCTCGAGTGAACGTGAAGAGCAACGCCAGCGCGAAGATGGGCAAACAGGCAAGAAAGACCCTATTGCGGAGCCGGCGCGTATCAGACAGAGCACTGGGCAGGCCCATGAGCAGCACGACCATCAAGAAGAAGGCGAATTCGAAGTTGGAAGCGAACGTTGAGAAGGACCGAAGGTGTCCGCCCGCCGTCACGATCACCGTGTTGTACGCATAGCCGAGGGCGTGGAGCCGCGCTTCGCCCATGACCTGCTGAGCAATGCCGACGAGCGCCGTGAGAACGCCCGTGACCATCAGCACCGTGACTAACCTGTCTTTCTCCTTTTCGCTCAGAGGGCATCGCCAGACGGCGACAGCTAGCAACAAGTAGAAGTAGTCGATCCGGAACCCCGTGATTGCCTGCTGGCCTCCCACCACCGTGGCGGACACAAGCCCGAGGGCGAGAAGGCCGATCACTGCCGGTGCCCATGAGGGGAGTCTCCGGTGGTGGCTCCTGGCCCTAGCCTCGGGAGGGGCGAGGAAGGTGGCTCCGAGTATCGCGAGTACCAGAAGCTCCTTCCATGTGCTGACCGAGGACGGCAAGTGGGATATCAAGCGCAACCCGTCAAAGGGAGCGAGGGCCACGAGGACGATTACGCCGCGCTGCGGGCGCCGGCGCAGCGCGAAGACGAGTGGCACCGCCAACGCGAGCGCCAACAGGATCGGCAGGCCCCATTTGCCCGATATCAGACCGACCACTACCACGAGCGCGACGCCAAGGCCGAGCACCGCAACACGCGAATCCGGCCGAGCCCGCCGGACCAATGGCGCAAACCACGTACGGGCACGCCAAGACCCCACCAGGGTCACCGCGACGTTCTCACCGAACGTGAGACCCGGAATTCAGGACCACCCCTTATCATATCCCTCGCCATCCTGAGCAGGTGATCATGAGAATCCTCCACTTCCTTCCTGACGTGCACGAGGTGGGCAACGGCATCGTCAACGCGACCGTCGACTTGGCCTGTGAGCAGAGTCGTATCGGACATGGTGTTTCGATTGCCTCCGGCGGTGGTGAGTTCGAGGCTCTTCTCGCCGCGAATCGTGTCGAGCACGTCTCGCTTGGCATAACAAAGAACCCGACGAGTCTGTTAGCCGTTCGTCGTCGCATAGGTACCGTGATCGACTCCGTGCAACCCGACATTGTCCATGCGCACACAGTCACGACTGCTTTGACCGTACGAGCGAGCCGACTGATTGCTCGACCGCCGCTAGTGACCACAGTCCACAACGAGTTCAACCGAAGTGCACCACTCATGGCGGTCGGTGATCTCGTCATCGCCCCCAGCCATGCGGTTGCGGCGGGACTCCGTCATCGACACATACCGCGGCGCAAGATCCGCGTGGTGCTCAACGGAACGCTAGGAAGCCCCAGGACGGTCGGCCACCAGGCGACAACGCCCGCATCATTGTGCCGACCCTCGGTGGTCACCGTTGCAGGGATGTACAAGCGTAAGGGAATTAGTGACCTCATCGACGCGTTCGCGCGGGTCGCCGCCACACTACCCACCGCCCACCTCTACCTCGTAGGCGAAGGACCCGACCGAGCCGAGTTCGAAGCACAAGCTCTCGGCACAGGACTCGCCGAACGCATCCACTTCACCGGATACCAACGTGACCCGTTCCAGTACCTTCTGGCTGCCGACCTCTTCGTGTTGCCATCCCGGCGAGAACCGTTCGGACTCATAATTGCTGAAGCGCGCGAGTCGGGTTGTGCAATCCTCGCCAGCGACGCTGACGGGATCCCCGAGGCGTTGGACATGGGGCGCGCCGGGTGTCTCTTCCCCGCAGGTGACCGAGAAGCCTTGGCTTGCAAGATCAAGATGTTCCTGACTGACGACGGCTATCGACGCTCTTGGCAGCTGTCCGCCCGCCAGAACATAGAGTGGCTGCGGACCGATCGCGTGGCTCGAGACACCTTAAAGGTCTACGAAGAACTGGTCGACTCGACTTGATCAGGCATTTGCAGAGCCACCGGCCGTCACGAGAGGCACACGGGAAAGGACTCCAAAGACGTCGAATCCAGACTCTTCCTCGATGAGGGCGAGAAACGAGAGCCTCACCCGCCTATGGGACGACCTCTTGGCACGCTTGGCCGGAACCCGTCACCATCTACGACGAGACCTTGGCTCGGTTGCTCTGACCTTCGACGACGGACCCGATCCCGACTTCACACCGCTCGTTCTCGATGCGCTGTCAACAGCAGGAATTCGGGCCACCTTCTTCTTCGTCGGCCGGCATGCCAGCGCCCACCCCGAGTTGGTGGTCCGAGCGAAGGCGGAGGGCCACAGCATAGGCACTCACTCCCAGAGCCACATGAGTGCTGACGGAGCACGACCGAGAGCCTTGATCGACGACTATCGCTCAGGTCGAGCGTGCGTGGAGAAGATCCTGGGCTGTCCGGTCAGGTTGTTCCGTCCCCCCCAAGGTCGCATATCCCCGGCTGCCGCTTGGGCGCTCAGGAGGCTCTCACTGGATGTCTGGCTGTGGACCCTGAACACAGAAGACTGGCGCCCGGAGACGACGACCGACACAATCCTCCAACGAACGGCAGCTATTGAGCCGGGGGACGTCGTGCTTCTCCATGACGGCACCGCACATCCGGGACCGGAGATGGACTCGGACCGCTCGGCAACCGTCGCGGCCGTTGAAAGGATCGTCGGGTTGGTGCATGGTCGCGGCCTGACCTTTGCGGCGCTGTGACGAGATCAGCGACGCCCAGTGTCAGGGTGCCGACGTCGAGCCACTCTGTACCGGCGGCGGACCGAACGCGCGGACTCGAGAAGACCGACCCCACGCAGTATCTCCGAAACCGCACGGCGAGCCTCCGCCGGTAGGTGCTCAATCCCAGGACGAGGAAAGCCGTAGAGCCTCTCCAAGAGCCAACGCTCCGAGAAGTCATCGTCCACCGGCATCAGTTCGTTCGGGTCCCGCAGGAAGACGTGACCCGAACGCACGTGGTCGTAGTGTGTGTGCCAGCGGCCCTTCTCGTTCGAGGCGACCCGGGGTTTTCGCTCTCCCAGGACCTTGCGCTCCCCTTGCGCCTGTGATCGGACCGGGTAGTGCTTGAGGAGGAAGTTGAAAGGGTGAACCCGCCGGCCGGGGAAGATCGCCTCATGACCTCCCGAGGAGCGAAGGTCGACCTGGCGGCCCTTCCAGGCCTTGATCTGGATCCTGTTGGCAGTTATCTCATTCGGCGAGAACCGAGTGAAGTACTCCTCGAAATCACCTCCAGGGGGGAACTCGTCGTCGACAGGAGGAAAGTCGATCACGGTGTGGTTCACCGCGTTATAGCCCTCCATCTCGACTCGGTACAACGCGGCGCGGAGATCGAGTCCGCTCCAGGGACCATGACGACGCTCGTCAGCATCGTGATGAATGATCCAGTCCGCGTCGCTATTGCGGGCTATCTCGGAAATTCGGGTCAAAAGGTCTCCCAACTGGTAGAGGCCAGTGGGCCCACCTCTGGGGAATCTCTCGACAGTGATTCGCCCACCGAACGCCTCGGCGACGAGCTCCGGCGTCCCGTCAGTGGACCAGTTGTCGATAAGGTGCACCTCTACGTCCTGGTCCAAGAGAGCGCGGACGGAGGGAACGATCACGTCGGCTTCGTTGTAGGTGGTGATTGTCGCGAGAACACGGAACTCGGCGGGAGGATCAGGCGGTCCTCGTCTAGCCCCCCTTCGAACCAAGCAAATTGCCACATCTGGACCTCGAGCGGATCGTGCCCAGCCGTGGAATTCGTGGTCGAGTCCTGCGCCCTCCACGACGGCTCGCAGGGAGTCGAGCCGATCGGCGCTCACATTTCGGGATTGTGTTCGAATCTCGGGATCCTCTGTCACCAGACATACAGGAGCACGTGCCAGGATGTCGCCGGGCACGCTGGCCAGTGCTGACTCCGACACGACCAACACCGACGATTCAGCGGCCGCGGCGCTCGGTGCCTGGTATCGACGCGGATGACCCAACCACTTGGACCCACGTTCCTCACCGAGCCATAAGATCCGTTCCGTACCACCTAGCGCGCCGATCTCAACGACCCGGTCGCAACCATGGTGAGCGGCCATGCCAGCCAGAAATCCTCCGCGAAGCAGAGAGACAGGTTTCAAGAGACGTCCAATTCGCGCAGTACGACCATCAAGTCCGCCAAACATCAATGTATGTACTCGGTAACCAGATCATATCTTGGGATACGAAAAGAAACACGATGATAGGGCTTCAGATCAAGAAATCAAGGTGGCATCAGGTTATTACGGCTGCCTCCTCGTCCAAGTTCACGAGCGCCCTCAGTCCGCCTCGTCCTCCCACTCGTACAACGGCCAAGGACAGAGCGTAGATGCCCGCGCCGACCACAGCCGCAACAGGCCAAGGACCGACTATCGACACACCCAGAGAGGCCGCGACAGCGAATGCGCTGCAGAGCACGACCTTCACGATGGCGCCGACCTCGACAAGATGCGATCCTGCTACGTGTGCCATGGGTACCCAAAGGCTCACCAACACGGCGACCTCTGTCGCGAGTGTCGCCCACGCAGCTCCCATGTAAGACCACCTCGGGATCACCCACAGATTGAGTCCGACATTGAGAACGAGACCGGCCAGAGTAGCCAGGGGATAGATAACATTGCGATTCATCGATACCAAGGCCACGACGGCCAGACCCACGAAGAACCCTACGCATTCGGATGCGACCACCAACCGGGCAGCGCCGGCACCCACGGTGTAATGCTGTCCATAGAGCAGACCGATCGCCTTCGTCGCGAAGATCGTGAACTCGAGGGTCACCAGGACTCCCATCACGAAGAGCAGGCGAACTGTACGCGCCATCACGGCTCGAAATCGTTGCGCTTCGTCTGGCCAGTACTTGACAAGGATGGGGAAGAGAGCCGGGGCCATGGCCGTCCCGACGATCGCAACGATTCCGGCAAACTTGTAAGAGATACCGTATATAGCGACGGCGTGAAACGTCTGCATCTTGGAGAGCATCACGGTGTCCAGGCTGTAGTACACGGTGGCGAGGGCGTTCCCGAGAGCCAGAGGGACCGAAAGTTTGATGAGCTCCAGCCATTGACCCCACATGAACCCGTAATGGAGGGCAGGGTGCTTCGGCAAGCGGTACAGCTTCCAGGCGAGCGCGACGACCTCGCAAAGCACCGCCGGAACCGTGAAGACGACAAGCGAGCTGTGCATGAGGGCGAGCGCAATCGTCAAGCCCAGTTGAGCCGCCTGTCCGAGTGTGCCCGCGACGGCCACCTTCGAGAGTCTCATTCGGAACTGGTAAATGACGTCGTACCCGCTGGACGAGTTGGCTATCACCACCGACAAGCCAGCTATCGCGGTCGCCCGCAGGACGACCGGCGGATAGTGGCTCAATATCACGAAGCTCAAGGCCACCACGTATGCAAGCAAGCCGAGAGTCAACCGCAACAGGACATACGTCCCCGCTACGCGCCCGTCGTCGTTGGCCAGATAGCGAAAGATGACGCGAGGGTTGGCCATGTTCGTGACCGCCGACATCAGCGCTAGAAGGCCGAACACGAAGGTGAACCGGCCCCAGTCCGTCACCGACAGGTGCCGGACGATCAATAGGGTCCCGAACCAGCCCATGGCGGCCACGGCCACGCGGCTGACCATCAAACTGGCGGCGTTTGCAAATATCGAAGCGCCACCCCGCGTGTCTTCGGGCTGTGTCTGTTGAGCGGGCTCGCTCAGCCGGGCTGCTTTATCTCGCGCGTTCGGACGAGATTGGCCTCGTGAAGCTCGTAAGGCACGGGAAAAGAACATGCTTCACATCTTTCGTTCAGGCGCTAAGCGCGTCGAGGGCATCTATCAACACTGCGGCGCGACTTCGCCATGAATGCCCGTGACCGTCCTGTCCGGTAAGATCATCACTCACTAACCCCAGCCAGTAGCGCGAGAGATTTAGAACAAGCCTATTCCGCCCATTCGTGAATAGTTGATGACGATGGTTCGATGAGCCTGACCAAACCCAGAGTGGTCGTGCTCTGCCATACAGGGCTCTACTCAGGCGCCGAGGTGGTACTGGAAAGAGTGCTGGGCGCCGCGGTCCGGGCGGGCTGGAACGTCACGGTCCTGGTTCCCGAAGGACATGCACGCGACCGGCTTGCCGAGGCAGGGGCCATGGTGCACCCGGGGCCCGATCTGAAGCTGCCCTTCGGTTCGAAAGCCCTGGGCTTGGCCAACCGCGCCGTCCTCTCGCTCGAAGCCGCCAGGCTGATGCGCAGGGAGGCTCGCCACGCCGACCTCGTGTTGATAAACAGCATTCACGCCCTCCCTGCCCTAGCCGTCGCACGTTTGCGAGTTCCGAGTGTCTGGCTGCTCCATCAGGTGATCACGAGTCGATTTCGCCTTGCGTTGGTTCGCATGACCAAGCGTGCCCGTTACTTCACCCTGGCCGTCTCGGAGGCTGCTGCCGTTCCTGTGCGCGAGGTCGGATTGCCGGTGCATGTCATACACAATGGGACTCCGAGCCCAGTACCCCGGGCGCCCGACGAGCCACCGAAGAATCCCATCGTCGGTTGTGCTGCCGCACTTACCAACTGGAAGGGTCAGGACGTTCTCCTCGAGGCCGTGGCAATGCTCGACTCGAAAGTGCGTGTCGAGCTGCTCGGACAACGCTTCCCGAAGGACGCCGCCTACGAGCGGAGCCTCCGGGCTCGGGCCGAGCAGCCGGACTTGTCCGGGCGCGTGTGCTTCCTCGGGTTTCGGGAAGACGTCTTGGACGTGATGCGCCGCTGGACGGTGGCCGTGTCGGCGAGCGTCGACCCCGAGGCGGTCGGCCTGACGACTCTCGAGGCGATGAGCGTCGGAATCCCCGTGGTCGGCACCGACATCGGGGCCACACCCTCGATCGTGGGAGGTGCGGGCCTGCTCGTTCCCCCCGGGGACCCCGTCGCCATGGCCGACGCGATCTCGCGCGTCATCGGCGACGTCCAACTGTGGCACCGGTGTCACAAGGCGGGTCCGGCACTGGTGGAAGCGCATTTCAGCCTCGACCGCCAGCTCGAATCGACGCTGTGCTGGCTCGAGACGATCGCGCTAAGGGACTGAGGCGCGACGCCCCCCAATCGATCAGGGGGGAAGAGATGTTAGTCAACAGCACCGCATGTGATCTTCGGCTGCCCCACCGTCCACCTTGCACCGGCTCACGCGTTGATCGTCACGATGGCGCTCGAGTGTCATGAGGCGTTCTCGAACGTGTGGGTGAAGTCGTCGACACCCACGAAGAGGAGGGCCGGCGAGCAGGTTACTGAACCGTTGGCGTTGAGGGTCAGGGTGCCGTGGGCGGGGTGGGTGATGGAGACGACGCTCGCTTCGTTGAAAGTGTCGTTGTCAGGACCCCACGGCGTTTGCCGCTTTCACGGTCAAGTGATAGGTGGTCCCGTTGGTCAGCCTCTCACCGTGCAGGACGTCACGGAGTGGCCGAGGCCTGGTTGGAAGCGGCCGAGGACCCCGCGGCGTTCACCGCCTTCACGGTGAAGTAATAGGTGGTCCCGTTGGTGAGACCTTTCACCGTGTAGGAGGTCCCGGTGATCAGGGTGCCGCCGTTGACGGGGGTGGTCGACTCGCCACCTGAAGTGGTCCCCTCGTAGACGTTGTAGCCCGTGATGGCCGAGCCGCCGTTGGACAAAGGTACCTTCCAGCTGAGAGCGACGGTGGTGTTGCCACGGGTGGCGCCAAGGCCCGTCGGTGCTCCGGGAACGGTGGCGGGCGTGGCCGAGGCCTCGTTGGAGGCGGCCGAGGACCCCGCGGCGTTCACCGCCTTCACGGTGAAGTAATAGGTGGTCCCGTTGGTGAGACCTTTCACCGTGTAGGAGGTCCCGGTGATGAGGGTGCTGCCGTTGACGGGAGTGGTCGACTCATGGCCTGATCTGGTGCCCTCGTACACGTTGTAGCCGGTGATGGCCGAGCCGCCGTTGGACGAAGGTGCGCTCCAGCTGAGAGCGACGGTGGTGTTGCCACGAATGGCGCCGAGGCCCGTCGGTGCTCCGGGAACGGTGGCGGGCGTGGCCGAGGCCTCGTTGGAGGAAGCCGAGGACCCGACGGCGTTCACCGCCTCGACGGTGAAGTAATAGGTGGTCCCGTTGGTCAGGCCTCTCACCGTGTAGGAGGTCCCGGTGATGGGCGAGGTGTTGACAGGTGTCCCGGCCTCTGCGCCTGGGCTGGTCCCCTCATAGACGTTGTAGCCGGTGATGGCCGAGCCGCCGTTGGACGAAGGTGCCTTCCAGCTGAGAGCGACGGTGGTGTTGCCACGGGTGGCGCCAAGGCCCGTCGGTGCTCCGGGAACGGTGGCGGGCGTGGCCGAGGCCTCGTTGGAGGCGGCCGAGGACCCGACGGCGTTCACCGCCTTCACGGTGAAGTAATAGGTGGTCCCGTTAGTGAGACCGGTCACCGTGTAGGAGGTCCCGGTGATGAGGGTGCTGCCGTTGACGGGGGTGGTCGACTCATGGCCTGATCTGGTGCCCTCGTACACGTTGTAGCCGGTGATGGCCGAGCCGCCGTTGGACGAAGGTGCCTTCCAGCTGAGAGCGACGGTGGTGTTGCCACGAATGGCGCCGAGGCCCGTCGGGGCTCCGGGAACGGTGGCGGGAGTGGCCGAGGCCTCGTTGGAGGAAGCCGAGGACCCAGCGGGGTTCACCGCCTCGACGGTGAAGTAGTAGGTGGTCCCGTTGGTGAGACCGGTCACCGTGTATGTGGTCCCCGTTATGAGCGAGGCGTTGACAGGTGTCCCGGCCTCTGCGCCTGGGCTGGTCCCCTCATAGACGTTGTAGCCGGTGACGGCCGAGCCGCCGTTGGACGAAGGTGCGCTCCAGCTGAGCGCAGCTGTCGTGTTGCCTGCGGTGGCGCCGAGGCCTGTCGGGGCGTCGGGAACGGTGATCGACGTACTTGGCTCTAAGAGCACCGCCAACGACCAGGAGTAGTTCGCTGGTGACTGGGGCGCAGTCGGAGACACCGCGCTCGTGACGTTGGGGTCGTAGGTGACGACGTTGTAGTCCCAAGTCACCCCGTAGGTGAAGCCCGGGGTGCTCCCGGCCCCACAGTCGGAGGCGCACTGGCCGTAACCGAAGTACACGTCCCCCGATGTGCTCGGGGTGAGGGTCGGGAACGCCACAGTGGAAGAGGAGGGGTTCGTCAGCGTCCCGGTCTGGCTGCCGTCTACGACCCAGACGGTGCTCGCGCCAAGATCCGCGGTGAACTCCTGGGCGTTGTACTCGGTACCGAGAGCGGCGACAGACCCCGACCAGTTGACCGTGATGGTGGAAGGCCCGGTCGAGGTGACGGTGCCGTACCAGATCTCCTCCTCGTGTTGGTTGAAGCCAAATGACACTGCCTTGTTCCAGGCGCTCACCCCGCCACCGGAGACGGACGACACCTTAGGCAAGGTTCCGGTCCCGGCGACCTTGGCATGGAGCACGATCACGTCACCGACGTTCTGAGGGCTGACCGCCTGTGTGATGAGCCCGGTCCCGTAGCCCATGACGAAACCGCCGACCGCCGAGATCGTCCCGGGAGCCACGAAGGTGAACTGGTCGGCTGGGCTCGTGACGCTCGTGCCCGCCGTGCCAGTGACAGTGACGTCGACCTGCCCGTTGGGCTCCGCCGGGGAGGTGGCGGTTATGGAGGTGTCCGAGTTGACCGTGAAGCCGCCGGCCGCCACCGAGCCAAACGTCACAGCCGTCGCCCCGGTGAAATTGGTCCCGGTGATCGAGACCGAGGTGCCGCCTGCGTTAGACCCCTGGCTGGGGCTCACGCCGGTGACGGTGGGGACGAGAGCGGGAGTGGCCGAGGCCTCGTTGGAGGAAGCCGAGGACCCAGCGGGGTTCACCGCCTCGACGGTGAAGTAGTAGGTGGTCCCGTTGGTGAGACCGGTCACCGTGTATGTGGTCCCCGTTATGAGCGAGGCGTTGACAGGTGTCCCGGCCTCTGCGCCTGGGCTGGTCCCCTCATAGACGTTGTAGCCGGTGACGGCCGAGCCGCCGTTGGACGAAGGTGCGCTCCAGCTGAGCGCAGCTGTCGTGTTGCCTGCGGTGGCGCCGAGGCCTGTCGGGGCGTCGGGAACGGTGATCGACGTACTTGGCTCTAAGAGCACCGCCAACGACCAGGAGTAGTTCGCTGGTGACTGGGGCGCAGTCGGAGACACCGCGCTCGTGACGTTGGGGTCGTAGGTGACGACGTTGTAGTCCCAAGTCACCCCGTAGGTGAAGCCCGGGGTGCTCCCGGCCCCACAGTCGGAGGCGCACTGGCCGTAACCGAAGTACACGTCCCCCGATGTGCTCGGGGTGAGGGTCGGGAACGCCACAGTGGAAGAGGAGGGGTTCGTCAGCGTCCCGGTCTGGCTGCCGTCTACGACCCAGACGGTGCTCGCGCCAAGATCCGCGGTGAACTCCTGGGCGTTGTACTCGGTACCGAGAGCGGCGACAGACCCCGACCAGTTGACCGTGATGGTGGAAGGCCCGGTCGAGGTGACGGTGCCGTACCAGATCTCCTCCTCGTGTTGGTTGAAGCCAAATGACACTGCCTTGTTCCAGGCGCTCACCCCGCCACCGGAGACGGACGACACCTTAGGCAAGGTTCCGGTCCCGGCGACCTTGGCATGGAGCACGATCACGTCACCGACGTTCTGAGGGCTGACCGCCTGTGTGATGAGCCCGGTCCCGTAGCCCATGACGAAACCGCCGACCGCCGAGATCGTCCCGGGAGCCACGAAGGTGAACTGGTCGGCTGGGCTCGTGACGCTCGTGCCCGCCGTGCCAGTGACAGTGACGTCGACCTGCCCGTTGGGCTCCGCCGGGGAGGTGGCGGTTATGGAGGTGTCCGAGTTGACCGTGAAGCCGCCGGCCGCCACCGAGCCAAACGTCACAGCCGTCGCCCCGGTGAAATTGGTCCCGGTGATCGAGACCGAGGTGCCGCCTGCGTTAGACCCCTGGCTGGGGCTCACGCCGGTGACGGTGGGGACGAGAGCGGACGTGGCCTCCAAGAGCACCGCCACGGCCGTGGAGGTCCCAGCCGGTGATTGGGAGGCAGCAGGGGACACCGGGGCGGAGACGTCGGCGTCGTACGCGACGACGTCGTGAGCGATCGTTATTGCATATGTGAAGTTCGGGGTGCTACCGGAAGAGCCAGTGTTGCCGACCCAGGCAAAGCCGAGGTAAAGCTCGCCTGACCCGCTCGGGCTCAGGCTGGGGAGCGGCACAGACGTGGAGCTGGGGTTGTTGAGAGTCCCGGTCTGATTGCCGTCCACCGCCCAGGTGGTGCTCGCACCGAGACCTGAGCTGAACTCCTGAGCACTGTACTCAGGGTTGGCACTCGAGATGTCGCCCGACCAGTTGACCGTGATGGTGGAAGGCCCGGTGGAGGTGACCGTGCCGAACCAGATCTCGACCTCACGGCCGTTCGCGTTGTACGCGACCGCCTTGGTCCAGGTCGTCACTCCTCCCCCGGAGACAGACGACACCGTGAGACTTGCGTACACCTTGGCGAAGAACACGAGCCCGTCACCGGCGCTCTGCGGATTGACCGAAAGCGTGGTGAGCCCGGTCCCATTGTTCGAGGCGAGAGCGCCGACGGCCGAGATGGACGCCGGCACCGCCGACGCCACGCCGGAGGTCACCCCGATCCCCGCACCGACGAAGCCGAACACGAGGGCCAACGCCCCGAGTGCCCCGCCGCATCGTCTCGTAAATGACTGTAGCAACGTGTCCTCCTGACCTATTCCCCCGGCATGGTACGCGAAGAGAACTGCCCCTTGGGCGGAGATTCAGTCGCGAAATCCGCCATGCCTTGAGTATGAGTCGGCGAGGACACTGCCTGCACCACAAGAGATCAACATGTCACCAACTAGGTGGACCATCTATGCCCTCTCAGCGTCCTCGCGGGACCTCGATAACTACATATTTGTGATTTCCTTCACAAGTCCGAGTTGGGATCGTAGGAGCGAGACGTCGACCCGGCCGGGAGCCTCGAGCGGGAAACCCGCGTGAAACAGCAATTGCACAACTGCTGAGAGGCAGGGGAGGGCCCGTCCATCCAAGCTCCCCACGGTGAACACCTCCTCGGTGAGCTCTTCGCTCGGCGAGGTCGACTTCGGTCTGAGTTCAGGATCGAAGGCCAGGACACCCCTCAAGTACTCCCAGTCGACATCGAGCAGCTCGACGCAACATCCGGCGTCGTCTTCGAAAATAGAGCGAGACGGCATCCACGCGCCCGCTGTGTCCCTCTTCACGTGTCGAAAGCCGAGTGACAGGAGCACCCGTCGAGCCTCGGGCTCGTTCCGCTCGAAGTCTCCGATTACGACGTCGAGATCCTTGTGTTGACGAGTCTGCCTCCCGAGAAGTGCGTCTACCCCCCAGCCTCCCGCCAACCAGGAGGGGACTCCTTGCGTCTCGAAGGCGTCCATGACGAGGATCACGACGGGAAGCGTCGCCTTCCTGCGCATCCTCCGCGTCAACGGATCGACAGCCCACGCGACCGGTGCCGGAGATGCTTCCGCGATTCGCAAGAGGCGCTCGACCTGTCCGACCAAAATGCGGTGCCGCTTGATGAACCGGCGGACTCGTTCTGCGACGATCGCTGCCGTCCCGCGGTGGATGGTGCTCCTGGGCACTACCCGAGGACTTTCCGTACGAGGCGCGACGACGCGAATTCTGTCTCGGCGGCGTGAAAGCCGTGCACGGTGCGAGACGAGAAAGCGGTGATGTCGAGGGTGTCGTAGGACTCGGTGCTCCACTCCCGTTTGTACGGCATGTCCCCCGCACCGAGGTCGAACTCGGTGCAACCAGTGGCAAAGGCATATTCCAGTTTTGCGTACCACAGGAGGTGGCCCGGGGAGAGCTTCCTGAAAGCGGGGTCGAACCTCGAACCACCCCCGCTCATCCTGGTGGCACTGCGGAACGTGAAGGAGGTGGCAGCCGGCCGATCGCCGAAGTAGAGGACGAACAGCGCAAGGCGCGACAGCTCAGCGGCCCTCTGGAGCATGTCGACCGTGAACGGCCGATAAGCGCCGGCCAGAAAGTGCAGCTTCGGCTGCGCACGCTCGGCCGCGTCGAAGACAGCGGTCATCTCCGGGAGCCGCTTCTCGATGTCGCCTGGCTCCACGACAATCTCGACTCTGGCAGGCACCTTCTCGCGCTCGGCGACCCTGCGCCGGCGTTGGATCTCGTCCCTGAATTTCTCGCGGCGGCTCCGCCAATAGTCCTCCCACGAACCGGCGATGTCCACGAGCGGACTGGCCGGGCCCAACCGCGCTTGCCACGCGTGGTTCTCAGCGCGCCGCAGCGAGTCGATCCCGCCACCGGCGAACCGATGATGTCTCAGGTCCAGCACGGACCGGGAACGGTCCAGGAGAAAGGCCCACAGCTCGTCGGCGGCGGCGTCGTGCCCCGGGGCCACCAAGACCTCGCTGACGCCGAGGATGTCAGAGCCGAGGAACCTCAGCGTGTCGACCCCGAAGCGGCGCTGCCGGTACAGGGGGGCGAGAGCCACCGGACGACCGCCGGACTCCACGACCGCCACGTGCAGCTCGCCGTGCCCCAGGTGGCGCCACCAGGCGAGAGACCAAAACGGCTGGGCGTAATGACGGGCTCCGGCGGTGTCGGCAAGCGCAGCCCACCTCTCGGGCAGATCACCCATCTCCGACGGTGAGCGCAACACCTGTACGGCCATAAGGACCAGGCTAATTCGGTGCGGCAACGACCTTCGCTCTTCGTTTCGGTTGGCCCGACTCCGTTCATCGAGCAGCACCGCCAGAGACGACGACCTCTTGTCGGGCTTGCCGTTATACACAGCGTTATCCGGAGCGCTTTGGGCTCGTCGCGCTGGCCGACGAGCCCCCCAGGACGAGCCCCCCAGGACGAGCCTTGCCTAGCGACAAGCCCCGCCCAGGGGAAACGTCTCACGAACCTCCCAATGACCGGACGCACCCGGAGCCATGAGCAACACTTCGGCGGCGAATCCTCGGATCGGAAGATACGGCTCCAAACGGCGGGCTGCCCGGCGCATTCGGGCCGGCCGCGCGCCTTCACCTACGAGCAAGTGTGGAACTACCTCGTCGAACGCACCGCCGTATGGCGGGTACTCAGGGAACCCGGCACAGATGAAGGAGGTTAGCTCCACGAATGGCGCTCGCGGGGAGGGGGCAAGGTACACCACCTGGTTGCCGAACCACGCGACTTCCGAGAGCGCGAACTCGAACGGTTCGAATCGATCGAGAAGCTCGCGAAGCTTGTCGGCGAGGAGCGGCGAAATCGACGATGCGGGTACGAATGGGTACAGGAGCGTGATGTGGGCTGGCATCGCCGCATAGGAGGGGTCGAGCCTCCGGCGCATTCCACCGACGATGTCCTCGGCACCAGGTACCGCCACGAGCAGGGTGCTCCCGGTGCCCGATCCAGTCTCTGGGAACGAGCCATGCTGCGAGGAGGTCGTCTTCTCACGCGCTTCTCTCTCATGACGGCGCGGGCGGAAAGAGTGTCTCTTGCTCACGTCTTTCCTCATGTGCTCGAAATCCAAGGCTGCGACGTAAAGTGTCCCGGGTAATCCTAGGCGGGTTCCCAAAGCGCCCGGCAGGCATGGGCATCGGGAGAGTCGTGCGATGACCACAGACGTCCGGGTCGGCATCGTGTCGTGGAACACCGCCGCGCTGCTCGACCGGGCGCTGGCATCGCTCCATGACGCCTTGGGCGACCTGGCAGCTGAGGTGGTGGTGGTCGACAACGCTTCGGACGATTCGAGCATCGAAGTCGCCCGCGGTCATCGCGGGGTCGAGGTCGTGACGAACGACTCCAACCTTGGGTATGCCCGGGCAATGAATGAGGCACTGGCGGGTACTCGGGCAAGGGCTCTGATAGCGCTCAACCCGGACACCGAGGCTCCACCAGGTTCGCTCGAGAAGCTGGTGACCACGCTCGACGAACATCCGGACGCCGCATTGGTGGCTCCCGCCCTGGTCGATTCGAACGGTCTGCCACAACGTTCGGTGTACCCCTACCCGGGACTCCTCCAGGCACTCGAGACCGGCTTCGTGCCTCGGGCCTGGCGGCGCGACGGACGTTCGCGCAGTTCTTCGATCCGGACGCTGCGACGGCGCTGGGCGGTGGGAGCCGTGCACTGCATCCGGAAGGCAGCGTTGGGAGCCGAACTCCCATACTCGACCCGGTGGTTCATGTACGTGGAGGACATCGAGCTCTGCTGGCGTCTCGAGAGGGGCGGATGGTGCAACCTTCTCCGTGAGGACGTGACCGTCGTTCACCATGGGAATGCAGCAGGGATGCAAAGGTGGGGAGAAGGTGCCGACCTCGAGCTCAAGAGCCTTCCGAACATCTACGATTGGATCTGCTCGTGCCGCTCACCGTTTCAGGCCCGCGCGACCGCCCTCGTCAACGTTCTCGGCATCGGTACGAAGAGGTGCGCGTTCCAAGCAGGAGCAGCTATCGCCGGCGAAAGGCGCGCCCAGCAGTGGAGAGCGCGCGCGAACGAACTCAGACACCTGTCGGAGTACCACTCCCGAATCTTGCGAACCCGCGCTCGTGACAAAGACGCGTAACGCACGGTGGTGAGATGACCAAACCTCCGCACGTCGGTGATGTGACGAGGTTCGCTGTGAGCCGAAAGACCGGAGTCAGCCAGCAGACGCCACTTGGTCCCAGTCCGATCCCGCCAGGTACCAAGGGTTGGCGGATGGACGCGGTCGCGTCGCGCTCACGACGACCTCCGGCTGAGGATCGCACCTTTCATCCTCGACAGCGTTGACAATTGCCGTTTGAGTGGCGACCTCGTCGCCGTCGGAGGAAGAGGGGATCGCGTCGCGCACGATAGCGAACAGGGTCATGAAGATTATGACCAGGTCTCGCCACAACGACCAACTCTCGATGTATCGATTGTCGAAGCGCGCCCGCTCGTCTATCGGCGTATCTCCGCGTAGTCCATGAACTTGAGCCAAGCCGGTCAATCCCACAGGCACCCGGTGCCGGGCATCGTAGTGGGGAACCTGGCTCTTGAAACGCTCGACGAAAAAGGGTCGCTCCGGACGAGGCCCCACCAGGGACATGTGACCACGGATGACACTCCAGAGTTGCGGGAGCTCGTCCAGGCTCAGGCGCCTCATCAAGTGCCCCACCTTCGTGACATGATCGCCATCAGCCGTCCACTCGACGTCCGCGCCGTCATGAACCCGCATCGTGCGGAACTTCAGCACATCTACGAGGACCCCATGTTGACCGACACGCTTCTGGCGAAAATAGACAGGGCCAGGGCTCGACACCTTGACGGCGAGGGCGAGCAGCCCGTAGATGGGAGCTGACACCGCAAGCCCCAGGCTCGCCAAAGACACGTCTACGACGCGCTTCGACACTCTCGAGCAGCGACTCCTGAGGGAACGGCGAAGCCGCACCAGTGGTATTCCCCAGACGTCGTCCACATCCTTGCCGTCGACAGCGACACCGAGCTCGAAGAACCTTGGTAGGACGTGGATGTCCACCGACGCGTTCTCACAGGCGCGGATCGTCTCGAGCATCTCCGCCTCGCGCGTGGCACCGAAGGCAACGACGACACGGTCGATACGCTCCTCGGACAGCACCATCTTGAGCAACTCGACCCCGCCGAACAGCGGCAACGGAAGCCCGTCATCGTCGACATGGTCGAGGAACCCGACCGGTCTCAAGCCGTACTCGGGGTGCCGCTCGAGTATCGAGCTCAGGGTCACGCCCACCTGGCCGGCTCCGACTATGAGCGTTCGCTCGGCGAGAAGACCGCGTGAGCGCATCGAGCGCACAGCACGATATGACACGCCGTGGAGGATGGGTATTGCCAGCGCCGCCCCGACCGCCGCCTCGATGATGAACGCGACAGGCGTGGCGCGCACCAACGCCAGCACGATGAGCGGTGCGGTCGCGCAGGCCCACATGGATCGCAGCTCACGTGCGACGCTGGGCGCGATCCTCACGTCGTAGTGCCCGTAAGAAGCCAGGAGCATGACCGAGGCCGCAGGGAACGCCCACACCCACCAAGCCGAGAATCCGGGTGTGAGCACGACAGCCAAGACACCCAGCGCAGCCAGGTCGATCCCGGCCAAAACAAACATCGTAATCCGTGTGCTTGTTCGCGCGCTAAGCGATAACCGCAGTGGCACACGACCTGAACGAGCGAGTCGATCACGTTGAGTGATCACTCCCTGGCGGTACGTCTGCACCCCGATGGCCATACCTGATCCCTTCGCCCGATGCGGTCGCTGCGACCGGATTATGCGAGGGTGCGGCTACGACGCCGGCGGCGGAACACCAGCAGCCCACCGCCAGCCAAGACGGCTCCGCCCCCTATCGCGGCCAACTGCTCTATGTCGGCACCGGTGAAGGGCAGCCCGGCGTCCGGCGTCGCCGATGTTGTCGGCTCCGTGGCGTTGAGCGTCGATGCGCCGCCTCCCGTGCCTTGAGAAGGCGGCACGCAACCCACGTAGGCCGTGGGGGTACATGGAGTGTCGGCGAACGCTGGCGTGGGAAGCGTCACTGTCGCCGCAACGATTCCTGCCCCAAGGGTCGACACCGCGAGACCGGTGCCGAAAAGGAGCCTCCACGCTTTCCCGACGTGCTTGGTATCCACGTCTTCACCTCCTCGCGACTGCACATGCGGTCCCACCCGTGCAAGTCCAGATCCACCCATCTATGCACCCCTCGTGAAAGCTAAATTGCCATCAGTTGTCGGCGTGTCTTGCGCACCCTAACTGAATTGTCGGCGCAGGCTATCACCCCAGCCACTACGCATAATCAATATTTGACCAACTAGAACACGCCTGCGCCATTTCCGAGGAGCGAACGACCAAGGACGATACACCTGACCGACCGGAACCGAGAGCTCGTGTCACCAGGAGATCACGAATGGCGCCGCATCAGTGGCGCTCCCGCCCGTGTAGGTCCACAGGACCGGGCTCAGGCGTGCCGAGGGTATGACGGTTATGCGCCGCACCGCCGACGGTAAGTCGAAGTGCACGACAACCTGTTCACCCGCCCCTTGCCTCACGTCCACAGGGCTGGTCACGAGCCACGTCGGTCCCTCGGCCCCCTGCACGACAAACTGGGGTCTTCCTCCCACCTGCACGTGTGACGAGCCTGCCGGAAGGTTGAGAGCCAAGAGGCCCGTGTACTCGCCGTAGGCGGTCCCGAGGCCCGGATACGGCCCCACAATGAACTGGGACTGACCAGGGGGAGTGTGGTTGTTGAGGTCCACTGTGAGCGTGGCGAGTTCGTTCTCGCCTTTCGAGACCAAGCGGAGCCTCACCCGTACGTCGAGATACTGGTCGAGCTTGTTTCCTCCGCGATTGATGACCGCGGCCAGAAGGGTGTCGGGCGACAACCGGCCCGCCACTCCACCTGCTGTCCAAGCCGCTTCAGCCGCAGGATCGTCAGACCACAGAAGGAGGTGCCGTCCCCCGGTGGAGGCCGACATCGCGTCGGCGAGGCTCTTCAGATCCAGCGACTCGTTCTCCAGCGCGCCCAGAGCGCTGTGAGCCAGCGCCCCTAGCTCGTCCTGGCGAGCTTGCTGCGCCTGCGCAGCTGATGCGGACGTCGCGTCGGTCAGGCCTGCGTACTGGTCATGGGTGAGAAACGCCACTACGTCGCCCGCGCTCACGACTTTCCCGTCTTGGAGCGTTACCGGTCCGGTAACCGTCAAGATCTGCTGCAACGCTTCTACGTCGACTGCCAGGACGCCGTCCACGTGCTCACCCGTTGCGGCTTCCCACATGCGCGCTGCCAACGGCCCGTTCACGTCGAACTGCGGCGTAAGACCCAGGTTGCGCCAGTCAACGCCCGGCAGAAGCCATCCCCAGCGCGCCTCGAGGTCTCCCCCCACCGGCACGGTCCCGGGGGCCAGAGCAAGCGTCGCCGTCGGTACGACGTGGGTCAGCTGGACTTGCCCACCGTTTGTGGTCATGACCCCGGCCTCGAGGAAGTCGCCGGAGCCGGCGCGCATCTCGGCCGGGTTCGCCATGAGAACGAGATAGGTCTTCGGACCCTGGAGGATGCGCGCTGTGGTCTCTGCCACGGCAGCCGCGTGTGCCAGCCTCGTACGAACCTCATCCAGCTGACGCACGAAGTCTGCACGTTTGCGGGCGAGGGGCGAGAACAGGGCCTCGGCCGGGCCTGTGTCAATCCTCTTCAGCTCGCCGTCCGTCGTGGTTGCGAGAACCGCCAGCTGCCGCAGGGTCGCCACTCGGGCAGGTCCGCCCTCGTGCGCAACGTCGAGAACACCTCGTACCTGGTCGATCGCTGAGATGCCGATCTGTGTGGTGCGCTTGGCAGCCGTCGACAGGTCCTGCACCGACCTCAGCTGTCGTCCGATCACCGGCAGGATCTCGAACGGCACGAGGAGTGGCGAGTGCAGCAGGCCCTCGGAAGACGAGAAATCGCTTCGCGCAGCGCGAAGCGGCATGAGAGCCGCGTGGGATACGAGATCCGAAGCGGAGAGGCGACTCTTCGCCTTCTGCACCTCGCCCATACCATGGCTAGCGTCGAGCAGGCCGAAGATGAGAACAATTCCTGCGCTCACGAGCCAGATCACGACCAGTCCGATCAGAACGAGGAGCAAGGCACGCCTCTGCTGAGACAGCCACTGCAGCCGGCCGGTCCGCATCACTGCAGCACCCTGTCGGAGCGTCGATGTTTCGGGCCTGCTCGCGGCCAGCGATGCGTCACCCGGTCGCGCGTCGCTCAAGGAACCGGCACTATCAGGGCCAGGAGCCGGCCGACCAGCTCGCGCAGCTCCTGACCGGTAAAACGGAGCTTCTCCGGCGTCGCCCCGGCGGGATCTTCGATGTCGTCGACGGACGACCAGCCCAACAGGCTGTCGCGCCGGCGGCAGGCGCTAACCGTCTTAAGCCAGTAGGACAGGGACTGTCCCGGTGGACGCCCGCCTATCTGCGTGCCGAGTCGCACCAGCTCCTTCAACGTGAAGCTGCGCGGCCACGCAGAAGGGTCCAGAAGCACGACCTCACGCACGTGCTCTCGGGCCATGCCCATCAGGAGATCTGCACGGCGTACGGCTTCGGCGTCGAGCAGGCGGCTCCGGTGGGTGGACATGTCGAGCCCGTCCCTGCCGATCACTTCGAGGACACTCGGAGGTACCGACCGATCCCCTTCCAGAAGGCCGGCTGACTCCACCGTGATGTCGAGGCCCCGGTCACGGACGATCGCCCCGAGGAACGCCTGTGCCATGGGCGAGCGGAAAATGTTGCCCGTACAAACGAAGAGGATGTGGGTGCCTGGCTCGGGCTCGATCCCAGGATGCTAGGCCGAGTCCACCGCCAGCTCAGACTCAACTCGAAGGGCGGCGCGCTCACAAGCACCGGCCAGGTCACCACCCTGTTCGACCTGTTCGACTGCCCACGGCCCGAGCGGGCGCTCGGGTGCAACCCCGGCCACGACGAGTGGCGTCCCGTGGTGAAGAGCGCAGACGACCCCAAACTCCGATTGCGCGAGGGAACCGAGCGGCCGGGCCCGGACGGTGACTACCACGTCGAAGCCCGCGTCGAGCGGGCAGGTACGCCCCTCGACCAGCGCGTTGCAGGGAAAAGAGGGCTGTCCCGGCTCGTGGCAACGGAGCACCGAGCACCCCGCCGCCTCGACGGCAACGGCCGCTTGGCCGATCGCCCAGTCGTGGGTACCGACCACGAGCACCCTGGCTCTCGGGAGCTCTCCGAAGGACGGACGCTCGTCGGCCATGCCCCCGGCGGCGCCCTCGTCTGCACAACCTTCGTCGGCGCTCCAGTTCCTGCGGATCGCGAGATGCGCCATGCACTGAGTTTCGGGCATCGAAAGCACTTCTCGCACCACAACAGGCCAACATGTAATCAACTAGCTCGTCTTGGAGGTCCCAACCGGTTCGTCGAACACGGGAAACCACAGGGTGAACGTCGTCCCGCGGCCCGGCGCGGTATCGACGCTCACGTGGCCACCAGCCTGTGTGACGATCGCATCCACCGCGAAGAGCCCCAGACCCGTCCCACGATCCTCTGGCTTCGTCGAGAAGAACGGCTCGAAGCAGTGCTCGGCCGTTTGCTCTTCCATACCCTCGCCGGTGTCGGTAGCACTGAGGGCCACGAGCTTCCCCTGCACATGACCGACGTCACCGGGAATGGTCTCAGATTCGACAACGCGAGTGCTCACGCGGAACCTTCCCCCCTCGGGCATCGCGTCACGTGCGTTGATGGCGAGGTTGAGCATTGCTCGCTCGAGGTCCGCGGGACCGACGAGGATCCACGCGCGGCTCTCGGCCGGCTCGAGCTCGAGCTGCACGTCGTCTCCGAGGACACGCTCGAGCATGGGGACCATCGAGGGTAGCTCGGCGTCGAGGTCGAGAACCGCGGGCTCAACGTCGCGGCGACGACCGATCGCGAGCAGTTGGGCCGTGACAGCAGCCGCCTGTTGAGCCGCGCGCTGGATCGCGTCGATCTCCTCACGCCACGACTCGTCCACGTCGCTCCGTCGGGAAAGGAGGTCGGTGGAGCCGAGGATGACTGTCAGCAGGTTGTTGAAGTCGTGTGCCACGCCGCCGGCAAGGCGCGCCATCGCAGCCAGACGTTCGCTCTGGTGCATCTGTTCTAGGACGCGCCTGCGCTCGGTCACGTCCTCGGCCACGACGAGGATCCCGCTCACTCGGCCCTCGTTGTCCAACAGCGGTGCGCTCGACACCGAGAGCTCCATCACCTGCTCATCGGGTCTCGTTGCCCGAATCTCGGTGCCCACCGACGAGATCGCGTGAGAGCTGCGTTCGAGCAGCTCTCTCCACGCGGCACGTGAATCTGAGTGGACGGGGACCTGCCTGGTGGCACGCGGCACGCCGTCGGTTTCCGGGCTGCCTAGCAGTACATCGGCGGCGCGGTTCCACCAACGGGCATCTCCGTTCACCGCAAGCTCGGTTATCGCGAGCGGGGAGGACTCCACGACGGCGCCCAGTCGACGCTCGTTCGCGCGCACGTCTTGATAGAGGCGCGCGTTCACGAGCGCAACCGAGGCCATCTGGGCGAGAAGGACGAGCACGGACTCGTCCTCGTAGCTGAAGCCATCGGCAAGAGCCTCGCCTACGACAGGACCGGTCGAATACGCGCCCTCCGCGACGATGACGCCGTGGCCGTCGCCCACCGGACCAGGAACCGGGACGGCGAGCCAAGACCCAGCTGAGGGCGGGACTCGGGAAGGATCCACCCGTGCCTCCTCGGGTAGCCCCTCGACCAGCGGCAGACGCTGGTCGTGCTGGTCGTGCTGGTCGTGCTGGTCGTGCTGGTCGTGCTGGTCGTGCTGGTCGTGCTGGCGTTGCGTGCCTGCTGCTTCTGAGTGCCCGCCGACCGATCGAAGAGGCCGGCCGAACTCGACCACGAGGCCGCATACTGCCGGGACGACCGCGCCGAGCTCGTCGGAAGCGACCTCGGGCGAGGAGACGACGATCATGTCGCCCTCATCGGTACGAGGAACGCTGCACACCGACGCGCGGTTCGCTCCGAGGACTCGGCGCGCGTGGTCAGCCGCCACCTCGAGGATCTCCGGTTCGGTCAAAGGCGCGTTCACCGCTAATGCCGCTTCCATCAGTCGGCGCAACTGGTCGGCCCGGGCGGTGGCTGACTGCTCGGCGTGTCGACTCTCGCGCCAGAGCAGCACCCGTTCGATCGCGACCGCCACCCGATCGGCCAAGCCATGCGCAATCTCCAGGTCAGAGCGGCGATACCCGCGGCGACCGGGAGCGGTGACGAAGCTAAGAGCGCCAAAGGAGAGACCCCTCACGTGCACGGGAACGATCACCATCGACTCGACCCCTGGCACCGGAGATACCCGCGAGCGACCGTCGGGCACGAGCTCGCCCTCATGAGGCCCGGCGTCTTGCGGCCTCTTCGCCACGGCCTCGTGTCGGCCGCTCTCTATCACCCGCCTGACGAGGATGTCACCCTCGGGATGACGGTGAACAGCATCGGGCGAGGTCATGCCATCGATGTCTCCTGCGCAGACTCGCTGTGGCTCGCCCGACTCGTCCACCAGGTCCACGGCGAACCAGTCGGCGAAGGCGGGCACGACCACCCCCACCAGGCGGAGCAGGGCGTCGTCGTAGGACTCCAGCGCCCCCGACAACTCATCGCCCGCGCGAGCGAGCACCGAGAGGTGAAGGCGGGCGTGCTCGGTGCCGAGCCTGCCTCGCCGCTCCGCCTCCTTCAGCCGCCTCCGGTCACGGCGCAAGAGGAGGAGTAGCCCGGCAAGGACACCGGTCATCCCCGCGAACAGCCACGCCAGGACAACCGCCACAGAACCTCGATGCTACCTGAAGCATCTCCGAACAGATCTTATGCGAGGGCTCAGGTGGCTCGAGAAGTCGCCCCTCCCGTGGCTGTCGGGTCGGTTCGCTCCGCGTTGCGCACGATCACCATATCCCCGGCCGATACTGCGAGGGCGGCGGCGGCCGAACGCTCCCGGCAAACGAGTGCCAGATGCCCGTTCGAGTCGGTTACGAGTCTGATGGCTTCCCCCACGTCGGCATCGCCACCTGCACGATCCGACCCGGCTGTCGCCATTGGCTTCGCGGACGACTCGCCCCCGGCGAAGGAGGTCGATCGTCGAGTGATGAACGTGGCACGCGGTGTCACGACGACCAGCTCCGCACCCAGACCGGCGGAGAGCACGTCGGCTGGACGGGCGGTCAGCTGTACGTTGCCGAAACGGTCGACCCACAGCACCTCGGCGTGGACGGCTCCCGGTTCCACCTCGAGTCGGGGGGCCGGCAGGTGGACGAGGGTTCGCGCGTCGATCGGCACACCCAGCTCCTCCAGACGAGCGCCCGACCAAAGGCGCGCTGCCGCCGGTGCGAACACATCCCTGCCGTTGAACGTGGCACCCATGTCCCGACGCCGAGTCGCGAGAGGAAGCGCCACCGCGTCGGCCACACCACCGAGCACGTCTGCGGCGAACCCGAGAAGCCCGTTGTCAGGGCCGATCAGAAAGCCCGGACCCGTACCGGGAACGACGGACACCGCAACCGCTCGCCGATCGGTACCCACTCCCGGGTCTACGACGGCTACGACGACACCGCGACCCAGGTGGGGAACCGTCCGCGCCAGGGCCAGCGCTCCCGCACGCACGTCGAACGGAGGTATCTCGTGGGTGAGGTCGACAACCGGACAGCCCGGTGCCTCGCGCAGCACGACGCCACGGACGACTCCCGCGAACTCATCGACCGTTCCGAAATCGCTGAGCAGGAACACCGAGCCCACCCGGGGCTCCCGCGCCGCCACGTCACGTTCCCGGCTTCTCGCCGACGCGCGACGAGGCTCCTGCCTCGACATCACTCTGACGGTGACATGATCGGTCGCCTTCTCGGTGTCACGGCACGTTTGGCCCCGGGGCCGAAGCCCGAGACCCACCGCAGGCTGAGCGAGCCCTCGTTCAGCCTGCCTGGGTGTAGCGATCGGCCAGGTAGCGGTTCACGTCGTCTTCTCGCAAACGGAACGACTTACCCACGCGCACAGCACGAAGGTCTCCTGAATTGATGAGCCGGTAGACGGTCATGCTTGAAACCCGAAGCGTGCTGGCCACCTCGCGCACCGTGAGATAGCGGGTGCTCGTGATGTCTTCTGTCAGTGGAATCACCCCCTCCGCCTGAGGCGACTGTACGCCATTGTGGCCAAAGTTGGAAGGGGGGAAACGAAACCTCTGCCAATACAGAACGAGGGCCTAAAGACCGCCACTGAACCTACCGATAGAGGAGGTGCAGCACCCCTGTGCCTCATGCGACGACCCC
This sequence comes from Acidimicrobiales bacterium, assembly GCA_050011255.1. Classification (GTDB taxonomy): domain Bacteria; phylum Actinomycetota; class Acidimicrobiia; order Acidimicrobiales; family UBA8190; genus Bog-564. Next base: position 26,148 of record JBEKJK010000005.1, on the reverse strand, counting down.
CGCTCCCCCCCGGGGGTCGTTGCGCGTCCCGGGAGTCGAAGAAGAGCAGCGCAAGGAGCTAAGGAGACGTCCCAGCTCTCGGGAACGCCTCAGCGGCCCAGCTCTCGGGAACGCTCTGTGGCCTTTGCAACCGCCTCTACGAAGGCACCGGCCACGTCCCGGTCTCCCAACACCCGCAGCCCCGCTTCGGTGGTCCCGCCTGGTGAGGTCACCCGGTCCCGCAGACCCTGCGGGGTCTCACCCGACTCGACTAGCAGCCGTGCGGACCCGGCGACGGTCCAGAGCACGAGAGCGCTGCTCACCGTCTCAGAGAGCCCCGCCGCCATCCCGGCCTGGATCATCGCTTCGGCGACATAGAAGAGGTAGGCCGGACCTGACCCCGACAGGCCCGTCACCGCGTCCAGAGAAGGCTCGGAGAGGCGAAGCACCTTCCCCACCGTGCCCAGCAGCTCCTCCGCCCATTCCAGGTCCTCTTCCCGAACCACCCGCCCGCCCGAAATGACAGATATCCCGGCGCCCACCACGACCGGAGTGTTGGGCATCGCCCTGACGACCGCCACGTCGGGCCCGAGCCACGATTCGAGGCGGGCCAGTCGAACCCCGGCCATCAACGACACCACCCTCGACACGCCGACTCTCACGAGCGAACGGCAGGCGCTCTCCCCGTCCGCCGGCTTGACTGCCACGACGGCGTCGGCCGCGGCGACCGGCTCGGCCATCACCTCGGTCCCCGGTAGCTCCGGACAAAGGGCGGAGCGGCGGGCGTCGTCAACCTCCACCACTGCCAGCGAACCAGGCGTCCAGCCCGCTGCCAGCAAGCCGTGAACCAAAGCGGTTCCCATGTTGCCCCCGCCCATCACCACCAGCTTCGGTGCCATCGACGCAGGGTAGCGCCGAGGGTTGCCGGTGGGCCGAAGAAGGTGCGGGTCTAGCCGAAGAACGGGCCGAGCCGAAGAAAGCGTGGTCCGAGGAACCCCGGGTGTTGCTCGCACTCCCCCGACCGAGCAACGCCACCGGCCCCTCGGACCTCGCCGGAGCACACGCTACCTCGGACTGGCGGTTCGTGCCTTCTAGACGGAGCGGCGGCGGTACCGGCCGGCGAACCCGATGCTCATCGCGACCGGGAACACCGTGTCGACGTAGGCGAGCGACGACCCGACGATTCGATCGAGCTCGTCGTCGTCGACAGATGCCACCGGTACCTCCCCGATGAGGTAGATCGCCTCCTCGGGGCCGAGAGCAAACCACATCTGGTGAAGCTCGGCATTGCGCCGCAAGAGGTACTCGTAGGTCTCGCTTACGTTCACCTCGGGTGCGGGCATGACTTGAGCCTCGTGGTACATCGTGCGCTGGCGGATCGTGAGCCAGATTGTGACGAAGTCCTTCTCGTCGCCGCGCAGGCGGAGGTACCAGGTCTCCGCGTCGGGCTGGCGGTCCACTGCAACCACCGTTCCGCCTTCGGCCAGGCGCGCCGCGGCCCATCGCTCAATCCTCGTCGCGCATGCGGCACGTTCGGTGCAACTGGCGATGCGCGCTAGCGCCACCGAGACCACCTCATGCCACGAGCGGCACGCTCGTGTTACCGGAGATGCGCGCCAGCGTCACCGCGTTCTTTTGTGTCAACGGCACTCCACCAGGCGCTTGGCCGCGAGCTCCTCGTAGGTGGCCCGGAGCAATGCCGCAGCCTGAGTCCAGGTGTAATGCCGCGCTCGCACCACCGCTGCGACGGAAAGCTGCTCGGCGAACAGAGCGTCCTCGATCACACGCGACGCCGCGGCCGCGAACTGGCCTGGCACCGGGTCCTCGACCAGATAGCCGGTTCGTCCGTGCTCCACGAGGGTGGTGAGCCCACCGACTGCGGACGCCACCACCGGCGTACCGCAGGCCGCCGCTTCCAGGGCCACCAGGCCGAAGGACTCCGATCGGCTCGGCACGACGCAGACATCGGCTGCGCGGTAGTGCGTAGACAACAGCTCGTGCGGTTGCGGGCCGACGAAGCGCACCCGGTTTGCCACATTCAGCTCCCCGGCCAGCTCGTGGATGAACGCCAGGTGATCCTCACCGTGTGGTCCGCTCGGTCCGCCCACCACCACGAGCTGCGCGCGCGGGAAGTCGTGCATAGCGGCCAGCGCACGCACGGCGACGTCCGCACCCTTGAGGGGCTGGATCCTCCCGACGAACAACAACACGGGCGTGTCCGGGGCCAAGTCCAGCGCCCGGCGTGCCTGGAGCCGGTCGCCGGGCCCGAAGAACGCTTGGTCCACCCCGGGTGCCACCACGCGCAAGCGCGCCGGGTCGATGTCATACAAAGAGGCAAGCTGATCAGCCTCAACCGAACACGAGACGAGCACCACCTCCGAACAAGACATGACCGAGGCCTCGGCCTCGGCGCGTCGGTGCGGCTCGTCGCACGACACCTCCTCGGGGCTCGCTTCCGCCTTGACTCGCGCGAGGGTGTGAAACGTCGACACGAGCGGCAAGTCGAGCTCGTGCTTGACACGGTGCCCGGCCAGTCCCGAGAGCCAGTAGTTGGCGTGCACAGCGTCGAAGCCCGTCTCGGCGTGAAGCACCGGGTCGATCCCTGCTCCCGACGTCATGAGGGACAAGACGTTGTCTGCGAACTCGTCGACCACGGCCGGGAGCTGCTCCTTGGCAATCGGTCTTAGCTCCCCCGCAGGAACGTGGTGCAACCGCAGTCCCGGCTCCACCGAAACGGTTGCGGGCAGGTCCTCCGACCATGCCCGGGTGTAGACGTCGCACTCGACACCGGCCCGTGCGAGGGCGGTGGAAAGCTCACGTACATAGACGTTCATCCCTCCGCCGTCCCCCGTGCCCGGCTGGGCAAGAGGCGACGTGTGAAGCGAGAGAACCGCGAGACGTCGCACCGGCCGAAGCCTACCGGTGGACCCGTTTACGCCTGCTCGCAGCTATCTCCGGCGGGTTCGGGGTCACTTGCCGGCAGAGGTTGCGCGCTCCCCTCCATGCGTGGCTTTCGCGGGGACCGCGGCGGTGTTCTCGTCCAGGAAGGACCCGGCGGCATTCCCGTGTGAGAAGGGGGAAGCGGCGTTCTCGCCCCGGAACGAGCGGTAGATCCTGATGAGCGCCTGTTTCTGGTCCTCGCTCAAAGCCGGGTCCGCGAGAATCTCACGCGAGAGGTCCGGCGACTCGCCTCCAGGCTCGAGGATGCCTGCCTGAACGTAGAGGGTCTCAGCCGATATACGAAGGGCTTTCGCGATCTGCTGGAGGATCTCCGCGGAAGGACGGCGCAGGCCGCGCTCGATCTGGCTCAGGTACGGGTTCGAGATCCCCGCCAGCTCCGAGAGCCTGCGCAGTGACAGTCGCGCCGTGTTCCGTTGCTCGCGGATGAACGAGCCGAGGTCACGCCAACGCTCGGGTAGATGCCTCGGCATTCCGAACGCGTCTCGGGTGGGCACCTTCTCAAGCGAGCAGGCCCTCGACAGAGGCCTCCCCGGTCTTGTAACGGCTTACGATCTCCGCCTGGAGCTTGTCGATCCGCTCGTGAAGGGCACGCCGCTCGCTCGAGGTGCGCGCCTCGATGGTGCTCAGTCGGTCGGCGAGCTCCAAGAGGCCCTCGTGGCCCATCGAAGGAAGCTCGGCAATGCGTTTGGCGTCGAGCACCGTATCGAGCTCGGCGGTGATGTCACCGCCCATGTCAGGTGACATCTGCGAAGGAAGCCGACCCGGCCCCGCCGGACGCTGCGGGCCGGAGGAGATGATCTCCGGAAGGCGCTCGACGAGTGAGTCGAGACCGGCGATGGCGTCGTCATCTCCGTGGTCGAGGTACGCGTGGACGATATCGAGTCGCCCCTGGACCATTCGGCGTAGGTAAGACACCGCCGTCTCGGCCTCCTGGCACTCGGCGCGCATGGCACGTACCTCCTGCAGCGAGCACCCCTTCACCCCTTCGAGATAGTCGGGTCCCAAGAGACGCTCCAATTCCGTATCCAGCGACGCCATGACAGAATCGTACCTCGCAGCATGGTTGAAAACGTCGTCACGACCTGTCCTCGTGCGCGGGAGCCCTCAGCGCACCGGGCCTGCACGACCGACCGGGCCGTAGCGCCGCACGATCCTCCCGAGGACCGCCACGTTGAGCACGGGACCGAACGAGCGGCTGTCGATGCTCGCATCCGGGTTGTCCCCGCGCACGACCATCTCGCCGCGGCGCACGGCCGCGACCCGCTTCACGATCACTCGCTTCGGGTCGCGAGGGTCTCTCAGAGCAATCACGTCCCCGGTCCTCGCGGGCCCGGTGCGTGCGATGAGCAGGCGGTCGCCCGCCCACAACGTAGGCTCCATGCTCGCTCCGGCCACCACCACCCGGCGGGGCCGAAGCACAGCGGCCACCGCGAGGACCAGGCCCCCCCCGAGGACCAAGGCCCCTCCTGACGTAACGGCGCGCCTGAGCACGCCGGTGCTGCCGTGCTCGGCCGACCGGCCGAGCCTGCACCTACCCCGGATCACCGGAGCCCCAAGCTCGGTATGGTGGGCACTGAACCGGCCAGTGCCCCAAATCCGATCAAGGAGACGCGCACATGAGCATCCTGTACACGAGCATCGCGAACCGACTGCTTCGCGCCGCCGACCGGGTTGCACCCCCGGTGACCGCTTTCGCGCACTGCGACCTCCCCTGTGGGGTGTACGACCCCGCCCAGGCCCGGATCGAGGCGGAGTCGGTGAAAGCGTGCATGGAGAAGTTCAGCGCGTCCAACGACGAGGTGTTCAAGCAGCGAGCGGTGACCATCAAGGAGCAGAGGGCCGAACTCGTGAAGCACCATCTGTGGGTGCTGTGGACCGACTACTTCAAGCCGGAGCACCAGGACAAGTACCCCCAACTGAGCGAGCTGTTCTGGAAGGCCACCAAGGCGGCGGGCGAGACGAAGAAGACGAACGACACGAAGGTCGCACAGAACCTCCTCGATGAGATCGCCGAGATCGACAGGATCTTCCGGGAGACCAAGAAGGCCTGAGGACCGACCTTCCCACCTCGCCGGGCAGATCGCCTCAGGGACCGCCTTCGTCAAGCTCTGCAAGGGCTCGTTCGACCCCCTCCAACTCGCCCTCGATCGCGTCGAGGAGCTGGATGTCGACGTCGTCGCTACCGGAGGAGTCGGTGATGCGACTCACGTCGGTGGTAGGTCTCGCCTGCCCACTGTGTCCCACCAAGTGGGTGCGACCCGTCTCGTCGCCACCGGGAGCCGAGGCTCCCCTGTCCCAGTCGCCCGTCACCGTTGGGCAATCTAGCGGTACGTAGAGTCGGTGTGGTGACATCTTGTGGTCGCTGTGCCAATGGACGAACGACGGGCAATGGACGAACGACGGGCCCTGGGCTGCTGAGCACGAAGCTGCGATACCGTTAGCGAGACTTTCACCGTCACTTCTCACCGTAGTTCTCATCGTCACCTCTGTATTTAGCGAGGACCTGGTCCAGGAGGCGGTACGTGCCGTTCGAGCTGTCACAAGTGTTGGAGGGGCGCAGAGGGGAGAACTTCCGCCTGCATTCCCGATACGAGAGCCCGCAACTTCCACGGGTGCTCCAGACCCTGGGTTTCGACCGCTTCTACGACCGGGGCGAAGGGTGCTACCTCTACGACTCCGAGGGGCGGCGATACCTGGACTTCCTGTCCGGCTTCGGGGTGTTCGCCCTCGGCCGTGGCCACCCGGCGATCACCAAGGCCTTGCACGAGGCGCTCGACGCCGACCTACCGAACCTGGTGCAGATGGACTGCGCCCTGCTTCCCGGTCTGCTCGCCGAAGCCCTCGTCTCGCTCACCCATCCGGGCATCGAGCGGGTGGTCTTCACCAACTCCGGCGCCGAAGCCATCGAGAGCGCCATAAAGTTCGCCCGCCGAGCAACGGGACGCGACCGAATCCTCTATTGCGACCATGCCTTTCACGGGCTCACCACGGGCGCTCTCTCACTGAACGGCGGAGCCGAATTCCGCGACGGCTTCGGACCGTTGTTGCCGGGTTGCGAGGAGGTGCGCTTCGGTGACATCGACGCGCTTGCGAAGCGCCTCAGGCGAGGCGACGTGGCCGCGTTCGTGGTCGAGCCCATACAGGGAAAGGGCGTGAACCTCGCGCCCGACGAATACTGGCCGACAGCCCAGGAGCTGTGCAGGCGGCACAAGACGCTTCTCGTGACCGACGAGGTGCAGACCGGGATGGGACGGACCGGCAAGTTCCTCTGCCACGAGCACTGGGACCTGCGACCCGACATCGTCACGGTCTCCAAAGCCCTCTCCGGCGGTTACGTCCCGGTGGGCGCGATGATGTGCTCGGCCAAGGTGTCCGACAGCGTCTTCAGCTCGATGGACAGAGCAGTCGTCCATTCCTCCACGTTCGCCACGAACCAGCTCGCCATGGTGGCGGGGTTGGCCACCTTGCAGGCGTTCGCGGAGGAGGACATCGTCGACCGAGCTCGCCGGACAGGTGAGGCGTTCGCCAAGGCTCTCGCCCCCCTGGCGGAGCGCTACGAGTACCTGCACGAGGTGCGGGGGAAGGGCCTCATGATCGGGCTCGTGTTCGGCGAGCCAACCTCCCGAGCGCTGCGTCTCCGTTGGAAAGCCATCGAGGCGATGCGCACGGCATTGTTCTCGCAACTGATCGTGGTGCCGCTCTTTCACAGACACCGGATCCTCACCCAGGTCGCCGCGGACAACATGAACGTGGTGAAGCTGCTTCCGCCACTCGTCGCCGGTGAGGAGGAGGTGGAGTACTTCGTCGACGCCCTCGATGACGTGCTCTCGGCCGTCCAGAAGGGCTCCGCGCTCTTCTTCGAATTCACCAAGGTGCTCGCCAAGGGCTCCCTACACCGTTCGCGCTCGTGATGCTCGGGTCAGGCGACAGGGCGCTCGTCACAGGTGCCAGCGGCTTCATCGGCTCCGCGCTGGCCCGTGCCCTCGTGCACGACGGGCAGCATGTAGTGGCGTTCCTCGAGCCCGGGGCGGACCTTCGCAACCTCGACGGGCTCGATGTCGAACAGATCACGGGCGACGTACGCGACGCTACCAGCGTGGAAGAGGCCGTCGACGGCTGCCGGGCGGTATTCCACGTTGCCGCGCTCTACCGGTTCTGGGCGCGCGACCCTCGTGACTTCTACGACATCAACGTGGGCGGCACGCGAAACATTCTCGAGGCGGCGCGAAAGGCGGGGACCGAGCGCGTCGTGTACACGAGCACGGTCGGGACCTTGGGGCTCGACGGGGTCAGCGAAACGAGAGGCGCCGACGAGAGCTGCTACCCCGATGTCGGCCACCTCTTCGGCTCCTACAAGCGCTCCAAGTACGTCGCCGAACACGAAGTTCTTCGTGCCGCCGCCGAGGGCCTGCCCGTGTCTCTCGTGCTTCCCACGCTCCCGCTCGGCCCCCGAGATCGGGCGCCGACGCCCTCCGGTCGCCTGGTGCTCGACTTCCTGAACGGCCGGGTCCCAGGGTACGTCGACACCGTGCTCAACGTGGTGCACGTGGACGACGTGGCGCGCGGCCACGTCCTCGCCCTCGAACGCGGCGCAGTCGGACGCAGTTACATCCTGGGCGGAGAGAACTTCTCATTAAAACGACTGCTGTCGGAACTGGCCGCCGCCACCGGGCTGAGAAAGCCGACCTTGCGGGTACCGCGGCCCGCGTCCCTCGCGGTCGCGTGGTTCTCGGACACGCTCGAAGGTCGCCTTCTACACCGCCATCCGGCGGTCCCCTTGGAAGCCGCGCGCATGTCCACCACCCAGATGGCCTTCGACGACGACAGAGCACGCAGCGAGATCGGGTACTCACCCCGACCGGCCGCCGAGGCGATCACCGATTCAGCGCGGTGGTTCGTCGAGAACGGGTACGTGAGCGCGCGACGGCGTTCCAAGATCATCTGGCCTACGAGCACTTCGGCCTGAGCGACCCAAGTGAAGCTGATCTCGGTACCATCGAGGTCCCTGATGGCGACGCACGCCGACGAGCTCGAGCGGTGTGAGCAGAAACGGAACGGTTACGCTCGCGTCTTCGGGGCCGCTAGCTCATCAGGCAGAGCAGGGGACTTTTAATCCCAAGGTGCCGGGTTCGAGCCCCGGGCGGCCCACCCAGGCCCATGACAGACGGGAAAGCCTCACGCCCCGCTGGGTAGCGTCTCACCGCGGAGTTTCGCCAGCTCCGTCATCACGAACGCCTCGTGCTCGCGCTCGTCCTGGCGGGCACGGCGAGGGCTCCAGCGTCCCTTCATCACGAACACGAGCGGGATGAAGAAGATCACGCCGGCCAAGCAGACCCAGAACCAATGCTGCCACTGGCGGGGTGCAGCGGTGGGGCCGACGTTCGCCAGCACAAGCTCAATCCGGCCCTGGTACTTCGCGAGGAATTGGAGGTCGGGCTTGATGCTGTTCATCGCCAGCAGGGTGTTGAGGTTCCCGTGCACGTCGGCCACGAGCTTCTGGTAGAGCGCAGCGTGCTCGGGGCTCAACAGCTGCGCCTCGGTGAGGGGCCCGTCCTCGCTGAAATCCTTCGCGTGGGCCTGGACGATGGACACGAGGTGCGGGTACTGCTGCCTGATGGCCCCCGCCGCCGGCATGATGTTGACGATCTCCGTAAGGTGGCTTGTCGCGTAAGGGTTCCAGTTCGTGGGTGTCTTGCCTGCTTCGATCGTCGCGACGGCATTGGCCGTAGCCGGTGACATCGCGACGTAGGAGTTGTTGGACGCCGTGCCGGCCGAGACCACCACGAACGGTATGGCGATAAAGCCCAGCATGGCCACGAAACGAGCCATGCTCCCCCAGATGGACAACCCGGTGGCGATGAGCGCCGGATTGCGCGCCTCGCACGTCTCGGTGAAGCTCGCCATCCAGGTCGAGTACGACATGGCCTGGAAGACGAAGACGCCCGCTGTGACCCACGCGATCGTGTAGTAGCCGGCGGTCTGGTGGCCCACGTGCGAGATCAGCAGCGGTATGAAGACCAGCATGCCGATCGCGCCGACGATCATGAAGGGTTTGCGCACGCGCGCTATGTCGCTCAGGATCCCGAAGACGACGAGGCCGATGCAGTCAGCGGCCCACATCCAGTTGAGGATGGCGTCGGCCTGGGGTATCGAACCCCAGTTGGTCGCCTTCAGGAACGTTGTCACCAAGAAGATCGGGAAGAGCAACGAGGCGGTGTACCAGAGGAGGAGCATCACGTTCACGGCGATCGCGGAGACCACGACGTCGAAGTGCAGCATCTGGCCCCAGGGTCTGGTGATCGCCGACTCGACGTCGAGCTTCCTGGCTTTGAGCTCGACCAGTACGCGGTCGTGCTGGGTGACCATCAGCTGGTCACGGATCGACGGTGCCAGCTCGCGCAGGAACAGCAGGGCGATCCCGAACACGACGAGGCCGATCACGCCCGAGATGATGAACTCGCGCTGCCAGTCACCGGAAGTGGCGCCGAGCGTGTGGGAGCCGAGCTCGGTGCCCATCAGCAGGCCGGCCACGGGCCCCAGGGTCCAGAAGCCCATGGCGGAGGCTCGCCCTAGCTGGGGCGTGAAATCGCGCACTAGCGCCGCGGTTACCACCACCATGATCCCTTCGACGAAGCCGACGGCGACGATCGCAGTGATGTAGGCCAACTTGACGTTGGCGTTGGGGACGGCGAAGAGCTGGAGCAGCGCGACCAGCCCGAGGCCGCCAATCAACACCCACGCGCGGCCGCGGCGGTCGGTGACCTGCCCGACGGCGGCGGAGACCACACCGCCCAACAGGGACAAGACGGCAAGGAGCATGAAGAAGCGAAACGTCATGTGGAACTTGACGAGCACGAGCGGCGACACCGACCCCGGGACGAAGTACTGGTACCACAGGACGATCGAGGCGACGATCACGATCGCCAGGTAGCAGTAGCGTGGGACCGGCCTGGGGTAGTGGGGAAGCTCGCGGTTTGCCAGCCACGACCCGAACCCCCGCGTCGATCCTGTGAGCGCGGGCGCCGAGCCGGTGCTCGGAGGTCGGTCGGTTGGTTGCATCCGTATGCTCACGGCTCTACCTCGCTCCTCGACGAGCTGAGCAGCGAAACGGTTGCGCGCCGAGCAGCGCTTGGTCCACTGGCGATTCGAGCTGCACGTAATGCAATGGCCACGACACCCCTCGTCCTCAGCCTGCTCTCCGAAGGCTGTCTGGCCACCCATCGGAGCCGACGGCTCCATCAATCTCTCACCCGGGTGAGACCACGGGCAAGAACTGCCGGCGCGAACAGCCGTGCGCTTACCGGCGCAGCCCGGCTCCCGGTGGCACGAAGTCAGACAAGCGACACGATCCTCGTGAAGAGCCTTCAGGGACGCGAGCCCGTCCCACGTTTAGCAGAGGCGCCCCCTGATGCCCTAGCGGGTATACGGCGCCACTCACCCGTCGGAAATGCGGTCCGCCTGGTCGCTGACGCCCTGGACGGGTTCCCTCCTACCACTCTCCCCGGCGATCAGCTCCACGGCCTGCCGCGCGTCACCGGAGGCGCCGAGATGAACGGTCACACCCATCCTCGCGAGTATGCGGAGCATGTCGTCACCCATGTGATCGACCAGCACGGTCTCCACATGGTGCTCCTTGATGAACCGTGCGACCCGCGCATGGTGGGCGCGCTCGCTACCGGTGTTGCGCGCGTCGCCCCACCCGACGTCAAGCTCCTCCCATCGGGTGATCGTCCCGGCTTCGACTTGCGCTATCGCCAGTCGCCGGGCACGCCCCCACCGCGGGTCGATCCAACCTTCTTCGGTCACGGGTACGCACACCACCATCGGGCACCTCCGAGCATCAGTCCGGCCGGCTGGTCAGCGCGATCCCGGCGCCGACCGGACCCCGGCTGGAGCGCGTCTCGCGCAGCTCACGGTCTCGTGTCGCCAGCCTTTACCCACGGGACCTGCTCTCTCACGAGCGCCTCGGTCAGGTACTCCGAGATGTCACGGAAGCGTACCGTCCCGTTCGCTGCCTTGCGGAGGTTGACGAGACAGATCGGGCACATCGTCACGCAGTCGGGTGCCACAGCGCGCAGCTGCTCGACTCGTTTCGCGGCGACGGCCGCCGCTTTGGCGGGGTAGAGAGACTCCGCTGGACCACCACAACACCAGGTCGACGTGCGCGCGTTAGCCGGCTCACGCACCGTGAGACCCGCCGCAGCCAGCAGCTGCCGAGGCTCCTCGATGACGTTCTCGTACCGGGCGTAGACACACGAGTCGTGCACCACCACCTCACCCGCGAGGGGCGCGTCCAGCGGCAGATCACGCTCGGCGAGGACCTCGAGGTAGCTGCGCACCCGCACGTCAAATCCGTCGAGGAGCTTCGGGTACACGCTCCGAAGCATCGTCGTCGTATGGGGATCGATCGTGATCACCTCGCGAACGCCGTGCTCGCCGAAGACGCCGGCCACCCGGCGGGCATGCGCGGCGACCGCCTCTTGCGCGCCCAGGTCGTATGTGAGCGCGCCTGCGTAGAGGTCGTCCTCGTACAGGTAGCCGAATTCGACGCCGGCCTGCTGGAGCAATCGCGCCACGTTCGCCGGGACACGGTCGTACTCCGCGCGCTCGCCGGCCGGTGGTCGTGCGACCAAGGCGATCCCGTTCACCAGCCGGTTGACCCGGCGGGCCAGCCCGCCCAAGCGCGCGAGCGACGAGTCGCCCAAGCGCTCCTCGAGGCTGACGAGCCGCTCGATGTAGGGGATCAGCTGGTACATCATCCCGGTGTAGAGCACGGTCTCGCCACCGCGTGGCAGGTTCAGCTCGCGCGCCCACTGCGTTGCCCTCCGGGCGGAGATCGGCAGCACCGAGCCGCGCTTGTGCAGGTTGTCCGCGAGGATGCCGATGGCGTCTCGGGTCGCAAGAGCCATCAGGGTCCCCCCTCCAACAGCCATCGGCGCAGCAGGCGCACGTTCTCGGTGATGTGCACGCCTGCGGGGCAGCTCGCCTCGCACGCCCGGCAGAGCAGGCAGGAGAAGACAGCCTCGCTCTGCTCGCGCACGCGTGAGCCGAGCCCGAGAACCACGTAGCGGAACAGCCGGCGCGGCAGCAGGTCGATTCCGAGCGGACAGGTCGCGCTGCAGATCCCGCAGTTCAAGCAGGCCTCGGCGTCGAACTCTCCGAGCTGGTGCAGCTCGTCTACCAGAGCGCGGGACAGTAGCGTGCTCACGAGCGCCTCAGTGCGGCGTAACGGTAGTAACCGTCACCGACGGTGTCCTTCTCCTCTGCGACATACCCGTACTTGCGCATACCCATCATCCAGACCATCACCTCGGCCTCCTCGAGGCCCGAGGACGCGGCGAGCTCCGGCACGGTCAGGGGACCGCCGGCGAGCAACCCGAGCAGGCGGCCGCGCACGAGCGGCTCGTCTCTTATGACTTCGCGGATGTCACGGCTCATGTCCCTGCCCCCACGAGCAGTCCGTCGATCATCGCCCGCACCTGCGCGTCCGTGTAGCCCTTGAGGTCGATCGCGTCCTCGTGGCACACGGGCACGCATCCGCCACAGCCCTTGCAGGCGGCCGCGTCGATCACAGCCGCGCCGGTGTCCTCGCTGCCGTTGCTCGCGACCAGTGAGATCGCCCCGAACGGACAGGCTGCCACGCACTTGCCGCAGCTCGTGCAGGCACCGGCGTTTACGACGGCGACCTGCGGGTCGAGCTCGGCTACACCGCGCTTGAGCACGGCCGCTGCCTGGGCGACTGCGGCAAGACCGGAGGCGACGCTCTCCGCCGAGGTCTTCGGCCCCTGGCAGGCACCTGCGATGGTCACCCCGTCGACGACGGTCTCGACCGGTCGCAGCTTCGGGTGGATCTCGTTGAAGAACCCGTCCCGGCCGACCGGCAGCTTGAGCGCGCGCACCAGCTCCTCGTTCTTGCGTGGCACCATCCCTGTCACCAGCACGACGAGGTCGGCGGCGATCGTGATCTGCTCACCGGCGGTCAGCAGGTCGCGCACCGTCACGTTCAAGCCGGCGCCGTCGCGCACCACCTTCGGCGGGTCGTCGTCGGCGAACTTGAGATAGAGCGATCCTCGCTCGCGCGACTCGTTGAACATGAGCTCGTTCTTGCCGTAGGTGCGCATGTCACGGTAGAGGTGGTACTGGTGGATGCCCGCTCCGCGGTCGGCTGCTAGGAGCGAGGCGTGCACGGCGGCGCTGCAGCAAAAACGTGAGCAGTACGGGCGGTCGGCGTCGCGACTGCCTACGCAGTAGACGTAGACGATGTCCCTTACGGGCTTGCCCTCGCGTAGGAGCGGCCCGTCGGTCTCGTCGAGGAGCCGCTTGAACTCGGGCAGCGTCAGGACGCCGTCGATGCCATATCCGTACTGGCCCGCTTCGGGCTCGTAGCTGTCGAAGCCCGTGGTCACGACGATCTGGCCTACCTCGAGCTCGATCGACTCGCCGTGGGTGCGTACGACGGCGCGGTAGTTGCCGTAGGTACCGGACTTGGCGGTCAGCTCCGCCTCGGTGAACACGGTGATCGCCGGCCGCCGCTCGATCTGCTCTGCCAGCTCGTCGATCAGCGCGCGCCCGTTCTTTGCGTGCGGGAACATCTCGCCGAAGCCACCGACCCAGCCGCCGAGCTCCGGCTCGCGCTCGACGAGGAAGACCCAAAGGCCTATGTCGGCCAACCCGATCGCCGCGCGCATGCCGGCGATACCGCCGCCGATCACGAGCACCCTCGGCATCGTCTCAACCTCGAGAGGCTCGAGGGGCTCGCTCAGGCTGGTACGCGCGATCCCCGCGCGGACCAGCTTGACGGCCTTGCGTGTCGCCCCGTCGCGGTCGTCGGTGTGCGTCCACGAGCACTGCTCACGGATGTTCACCTGCGTGTACTCGTAGGGGTTGAGACCCGCTCGGCGCGCCACGTCGCGGAAGGTGAACGTGTGCAGCTTCGGCGAGCAGGAAGCTACGACGAGACCGTCTAGCTGCTGGTCGGCGATGTCCGTGGCGATCTCCTGCTGCGTCGCGTCCGAACAGGTGAACATGGCATCGCGTACGACGACAACGTCGGCGTTGTCCTTGACCGCCTCGACGACCTGCTCGACGTCGACGTAGTCGGAGATGTTCCCGCCGCAATGGCAGACGTAGACACCGATCCTCCGCCCGCTCATGCCGGCACCTTCATCCGCTCGAGGTGGGCGGCCGCCTGCGAGACCGCGGCGCCGGCGTGCAAGATCGACTCGGGGATGTCCCTCGGGCCGGAGGCCGCGCCGGCGACGAAGACGCCGGGGATGCTCGTCGCCGCCGGATTGAGATCTTCGGCGATTTCGTCGACGTAGGCGTACTCGTCGAGCGCCAGCTCGCCGGGGGCGAACAGGTGGGAGGCATCGGCGTTGGGCTGCACACCCACCGCGAGCACGACCAGGTCGTACTCGGCCTCCGCCAGGACGCCGCCGTTGTCGATGTCCTCGAAGCGCAGTACCAGGTCGCCGTTCTCCTTCTCCGAGATCGAGGCGACGCGGCCCTTCACGAAGTTCGTCCCCATCATCTTCGCCTGTTCGAAGAACTCGTCGTAGGCCTTGCCGACGGCCCGGATGTCGATGTAGTAGACGGTCACGTCCGCGAGTGGCAGCACCCCCATGATCAGCTGGTTCTGCTTGATCGAGTACATGCAGCAGAACTTCGAGCACAGCGGGTTGCCGACGGTCTGGTCGCGCGAGCCCGTGCACATGACGTACGCGATCCGCTCGGGCACCTTGCCGTCGCTGGGTCGCAGCACCGTGTTGTACGGACGGGTGGGGGCGAGAAGGCGCTCCATCTGCGTGCCCGTGATCACGTTCTGGAAACTGCCGTAGCCGTACTGCGGCTTCAGGTCGGCCGCGAACAGCTTGTAACCCGTCGACACTATGACGGCGCCGACGTCGATCTCGACGTCCTCGGGGCGCATGTCGAGGTTGATCGCGTCTGCGGGACACGCGGCGATGCACTCGTGGCACTCCGAACAGACACCGCAGTCGAGGCAGCGGCCGGCGGCAGCACGCGCCTCGGCTTCGGTGAGCGGACCCTCGAGCTCGGCGAAGCTCGCCGGCGCTCCGCCGACGCGAACGCCCGCGACGAGTGGCTCCCGGCGGCTGTGGCTGTGTTGTCGCGCGAGAACCTCGGCCTTGTCGACCAGCGGCAGCGCCTCGTCGAACCCCGCCATCTCGGACCCCAACAGCCAGCGGTCCATCATGAACGCGGCCTTGCGGCCGTCACCGACCGCCTCGGCGATCGTCGTCGGCCCCGTCACCGCGTCGCCGGCGGAGAAGATCCACGGCACCGAGGTCTGCAGCGTCGCCGGGTCCGCCTGGATCGACCGTGACCCCTCGGGAGCCAGCTCGGGGAAAGCCGACGCGTCCGCGCTCATCCCGACGGCGACGATCGCCAGATCGCAGGGGAGCTCGGCGCTCACGGAGTCGTCGTAGCTGGGGCTGAACCTGCCGTTCTCGTCGAAGACTGAGGTGCAGCGCCTCATCTGGACGGAATCGACCTCGCGGTCGCCGCGAAAACCGGCGATGCCCCATCCGTCGTGGAGCTCGACACACTCCTCGAGTGCCTCGTCGACCTCCCACGCGTAGGCCGGCATCCCGGCACGTGGCTCGAGGCAGACCATGTGCACCGCGGCGGCGCCCAGCCGGCGGGCGCTGCGCGCCGTGTCGATCGCGACGTTGCCGCCCCCGACCACCGCTACCACCTTGCCGTGCAGGTCCGGCGCCTCGCCGAGCTTGATGTCACGCAGGAAGCCGAGAGCACTGCGCACGCCGTCGAGCTCTTCCTCGCCGGGGACACCCAGCCTGGCGGCGTTGGGCGTGCCGGTGGCTACGAGCACGGCGTCGAATCCGTCACGTCTCAGCTGCTCGAGATCCTCGACACGCGTCTCGGTCACGATCTCGACGCCCAGATCGGTCACGTTGGCGACGTCGCGCTCGACGACCTCGGCGGGCAGGCGGTAGGAGGGGATGGCGAGGCGGAGCGCGCCGCCCGGCTCGGGCGCCGCCTCGAAGATCTTCACCCCGTAGCCCTTGCGCGCCAACTGCCAGGCGGCGGTAAGGCCCGCCGGACCGGAGCCGACGACGGCGACCCGCATGCCGTTCGGCGCCGGGCGGTCGACGACGGCCCGCTCGGGCAGCGCATGGTGCATGTCGGCCACGAACCGCTTCAGCCGGCGGATGGGCAGCGGGCCTTCGAGGCTGCCACGGGTGCACTCGGTCTCGCACGGCGCGTAGCAGGCACGTCCGAGGCTGCCGGCGAGCGGCGTGGTCTCTGCCACGAGCGCGAACGCCTTCTCGTACTCGCCGCTTCGGACGAGCGAGACGTACCCGTGCGCCTTGATCCCAGCCGGGCAGTTGAACGAGCAGGGAGAGGTGCCGGCTCGCTCGACGAGTGCCTTCTGGGGCAACGCCTGGGGGAAGGGGATGTAGGCCGCGCGCCTCGAGACCATGTCTCCGTTGAACTGGTCGGGGACGGCGACCGTGCAGGCCTCCTCGCACTGGCGGCAGCCGGTGCACAACGACTCGTCGACGAAGCGGGGCTTGCGGTGCAGCGTCGCGTGGAAGCCGCCTCTCTCGTCGCGTCCTATACGGGCGACCTCCGAAGTGGTGAGCACGGTCACGTTCGGGTGGTGCGCGGTCGCCGCCATCTTCGGGGTCGAGATGCAGCTCGCACAGTCGAGGGTGGGGAATACCTTGCTGAGCAGAATCATCTTGCCGCCGATGCTCGGCTCCTTCTCGACGACGAGCACCTTGTATCCCATGTCTCCGAGCTTCAGGGCCGACTCCATCCCGCCGATCCCGCTGCCCACCACGAGGACGTCGTAGTCCATCAGACCCCCAGCCCGACGAGCGCCTCGGAGAACTCGCGGATGTGCTTGGCGAACGGCTCGGCGCACACCGAGCAGATAGCGGCCATCTTCAGCCGACCCCCGTCGATGCCGCGCTCGGCCAGCAGGGTCTGGGCCTCTTGGACGATGCGCGACGAGCGCTGGCTGCAGTCCGGCAGGTACCCGCACTCGTCTCCGTCCGAGGCGATGAACACTCCGTCGAAGCTTCGCTCGAGCGCGTACAAGATCCACCCCGGCTTGATCCCGCTCGTACAGGGGAGGCTGATCACGACGACCTCGGGCGAGTAGTGCATGTGGGAGCTGCCGGCAAGGTCGATGCCTGGATCGGAGATCGCGTTCGTCGAGAAGACGAGGACCCGCGGCGCGTACCTTCGGGCCGCCTCCGTCGGGGCCTCAAGCGTCTGGCTCATATGAAGCCTCCAACCCGGTCCTGACCTCCGGGCTCACTTCTCCCGGCGGATGAACACGCGCTCGTAGCCCTGTGCCGGTGCGGAGCCGAGGAAACCGTGGCCGACCTTGCCGGCCCACGCCGCTACGTCGTTCTTCGTCTGCGAGTCGCTCGACCAGAGCTCGAGCACTTCGCCGATCGGCACGCCGCCCATCGCCTTCTTGGCCTCCAGCAGTGGCCCGGGACAGGCAGCCCCGCGCGCGTCAACGATCTTCGCGGCACTCAACGCTGAGGCTTCTGTCTCGCTCAACGTCATGGTCATTTGTGTCCTCCTTCGACTTGTGTCATCTGCGTCGACCTCAATACACGAGACTGCTGGTCGCGGACGTGGCCTCCGCCACGAGCCGAGCCGCAGCCACTATCTCTGCTCCCTCGACCAGGTCTTCCTCGGCGAGGCCGCGGCTCTTGAGGGACGGCCAGCACACGAGCAGCTTCCCGCCGAGCTCCTGGATCATCGGCAACAGGTCGTCGATCGGCGTGAGCTCGGGGACCTTCACGGTCTCGGCGACGCCTTTCTTCACCAGCTCGCACCCGGCACCTTGAAAGCCCATCACGACGTCTATGTCCGAAGCGACGCCCGCGGCCGCCATCACGAACGGAAGCGTCGCAAGCTCCGGCTCGCCAGGGCCGTGCGTGACCATGATCACGAGCTTCTCGGTCATGACGCTACGCCTCTTGTGCCTTGCGAACGAAGAAGACGAGGTCGTCGCCCTCCTCGTGCTGCTCGAGCAGCTCGTTCCCGGTGGTCTGCGCCCAGGCGGGGATGTCGGCGATCGACCCGCGATCGGTCGCGATCAGCTTGAGCACTTGCCCGGGCTCCAGCTCTTTGATCGCCTTCGCCGTCTTTACCACGGGCATCGGGCACAGCAACCCGCGCGCGTCGAGCACCGTGTTCGCCTGAATGTTGCTCTCGGTCATGGTGCGTCCTTTTGCAAACTCCCCATGTGGAGAGGCACGCGTGACGTTGATCGTGTGAAAAGAGTCATATGAAGGAAAAGAGTCATATGAAGAGGGTCAGGTGGGCGCGTCGTGCCTCTGCCAGGAAAGCGGCCGCGCCGGCGAAGGTGACGCCCTCGATGAAGTCCTCGGGCGCGTAGCCGAAGACGTCCATCGTCATCTGGCAGGCGATCAGGCGGACATCGAACTCCCGCGCCGAGTCGAGCAGCTCGCGGATGGTCGCTACGTTCCTGTGCTGGAACTTCGACTTCATCATCTTCGTGGCCATCGGCCCCATCCCCGGCAGCCCGAGGACGAGGTTCGGCATCGGCACCGGCATCGGCATCGCCGGGTTCCCGAGCGGTGAGACCTTGAGCAACCGCTCGAAGTCCTTGTGGATGATGTTCAGGCCGTAGAACGTGAAGAAGATGGACGTCTCCATCCCGGAGGCGGCCGCCGTCGTGGCGAGGATGAGCGGCGGATAAGCCCAGTCGAGCGTTCCCTTCGAGGCGATGAACGTGGCCGCCTTCGTCCCCGCGTCGCTCGTGGAGGCACGCTCGAGCTCGGACCGCAGGATCCGGCGGACGTCTTCCTCGGTCAGCGCGCCGGGCACGTCCTCCCGCTCGACGGCATGGTTCGAGATTCGCTGCGTCTCAACCACCTCCTGCACCCCTTCCAGCCCCGACGACCTGCGAAGGTGACCCAGCCCGAACTTCTGCGGCGACTGCGGTACGCCGGCGAAGCGACAGGAGCAACGGCAGGCCGCCGAGCAGCACGAGCAGGATGCCGGGTATGACGAAGAACCAGGTGAAGAGGTTGAAGTTCGGAAGGCTGTCGATCTGCCTGTAGTTGTTCACGTTGGCCTGCATCGTGTCCACGAGCGGCTTGTAGTGATCGAGCCCCGGCGGCACGTTCTCGAAGACCGGCACCAGCTGCGGGAAGCTCCCGAGCAGGTTGCCCATCGCCGGGAAGGAGGTCCCCAGGAACTGCTGGACTTGGGCCGGCGTCATGTGCAGCTGTATGGCAAGCGCCGCGATCATCTGCGGGGTCTCGGCGGCGGCCTGCACGCCCCCGACGGCCACCGGCCGCAGCTTCGTGAACGTGTCGTAGTAGTAGTTGGCCGTCGTGCGCACGCTGGCCGGCTGCATGATCGGGTGAAAGCCGTTCAGCATGGCCTGCCCTGCGCTCGCCTTGCTCGGCAGGGAGATCGCGAACGGTGCCACGATCAGAGCGATGCCGATGACGAGCACGGGCCAGTGGAAGATCCGGGCGGTCGATTTCATAACCTCACTCCTCGTTTGACTTGCTTGAAAGCACGCTCACATCAGACGCCAGGCCCGCGACGAGGCGCGAGACCCTCGCGGCGATCACCGGGAGGGAAGACAGCACCCGAGCCCGCCCCTCCGCGCTCAGTCGATAGAGAGCGCGCGGATCATCTTCGGTGGCAGCGATCCCGCCGACGAGCAGCATTCCGATCAGCTGGGAACCGAGCCGAATGAAGGCCCTGGCACAGTCGAAATTCCGCGGCCCGGTGCGGAACCGCATGTCGAAGTCCGGGTCGTCCGCGAGCTGTTTCCAGTCCGACAGGCACTCCGCCAGCAGCTCGGGGTCGCCTGACTGCTCGCTGAACCAGGCGCACGGGTTGACCACCTCGGTCACCGGCTCGCCGTCCATGTCGGTGACGACCACCATCACTCCGAGGATCTGCGCCGAGAGCTCGATGAGCGGCATGGCGTCCCCGACGGACATCAACAGGGCCCGTCGGCCGGACTCTGTCTGCGTCGCCTGCGCCGCGAGATCGCCGCTGTGCGCCTCGAGCAGCCGTTCTATCTGCTCGGCCGGGAACCGCCACTGTCGCCCTATCTTCAGTGCGGGCAGCTGCCCGTTCTCCGACATCCGGTAAACGGTCGAGCGGTCGATTCCGAGCATCTTTCCGACTTGCTCGGCCCGCAGGAGTCTCTGCACCCGATGCATGCCCTGCGCTTCCTGCATGGCTGAATGCATCTCCTGCATATCTTGCACGTTACGCGTGACCGGATGTCCCTCTTAGGGTCCAAGTGCCCTTCTTCACATGGCGAACGTCCCGTCGACGACCAATCCGACGGGACGCTCAATGCCCGAACCCACGAGACACGCTGGCTCGGGCATGCCGCGGCACATCCCTAGGTGCCTGGTTCGAGACCCGGGCGGCCCACGACGCCCACGTTGTCCGGCTGGTCCTTGGGACCGATCGCTGCTCGCGGATCGCCGGGCGCCCCTCAGCGGTCGGTCTGGTCCCACTCCTCGGACATGATCTGGACCTCGATCAGCGAGGCGACCTCGTCCGCCAGCAAGGCGCACCTGCATGGTTCTTCGGCCAGATCCGCCTCGAGCACCAGCGACACCAGGTGGTCCACCACGCGTTGCTGGCCGTTCTCCACGAGCCGTGCGGTGATGGGCGGCAGACGCAGCACCAGGGACCGCTCGTCCTCGGCGTGGCGGACGAACGCCTCGAGCAACGAGGACGCCGCCAGGCTCAGACGCACGTGGTCGCCCTTGTTGGCAATGGCGGGCAGCTCGTGCGCCATATCAATGAGGTGTACGTGGGGGGCTGCCCCCTCGTCGAGTTCGAACTCGGGGTCGGGCTCGGGGTCAGTGGTCATCGTTTCGGTCCCGGGAGCGATCTTCGCTGCTACCGCCAGCATCCTCTCCTTCAGCCTCAATGGCAAGGCTCTCGAGCTCGACCGGGACGGCAGGCGATGCGAAGGGAGACGAAGTGCTCACTCTTCGGGTTCACGAAGACGCCGCATGCCATGTAGATCGGAGTAGGTCGGACAAGCCGGGTAGATCGGACAGCCTGGGGCATCCGACGGTTGACGCGACGCGCCCCCGGTCCTCGCTCCACAACCATGCGCGCGCCCGGCCTCGGTCAAAGGAGTTACCCACCGATCATCAGCACGGTCCTCGCTCATCTGGAGGCTCACCGATCGTCGAGGCCCTTCTTGACCTCACGGCCGAGTCGACGCGACGACGACCGCAGCGCTGGTCGCGCAAGCGGTCGTTAGCTTGCCTATCGGTCCCGCCGAGTGAGAGATTGATGGAGGGGTTGGCTCTGGGGGTGGCTGGAGACAGGCTCAGGAGACCAGTACGAGGACGGGGGGTGCAGTGGCCACGGCACCGCGCGTAGCTCCAGGCCTTTGGCGGGCTGCGCAACGCTTTCGCCGGGGGCGACCGCGACACTGCCCGATCCACGCAAGAGCGAGGTGAGGCCGTGAGCATTCAGACGCAACCAACCGACCGACCTACAAGCGCAGGCTCGTTGCCCGCTTCCGGGGGTGCAGCGCGCGGGTTCGGGTCCTGGATCGTGAAACGCGAGCTGCCTCACTACCCGAAACCGGGCGCACGGTACTTCTACCTGGCGATCATTGTCATCGCCTCGATCACCCTCTGGTATCAGTACTTCGTCCCGCCGAGCTTGATCCAGATCCTGCTCGTGAAGTTCCACATGTCCTTCCGCTTCTTCATCTTCACCTTTGTCCTAGGCAACGCGGCCGGCGTGATCGCCGCCGTATTGGGCCAGATCACCGACCGGATAGGGCGGTGCTGGGTGGTGATCGGTGCCGTGGGGGTCGTTGCCCTGTTCCAGCTCTTTGCCGTCCCCAATTGCACCACCAAGGCCGAGTACGCGATCGTGATCACGCTCATCGGATTCTTCGAGGGGCTCATGCTCGTGGCGACGCCCGCCTTGGTGCGTGACTTCACTCCCCAGATGGGCCGGGCGTCGGCCATGGGGTTCTGGACGCTCGGACCGGTAGCCGGTCTGCTGGTTGCCACCGAGTTCGCTGCGCACACGATGGGTGCCACCTCGGGTGACTGGCAGCGGGAGTTCATCGTCTCGGGAATCATCGGGATAGTCGTGTTCGTCATCGTCCTTTTCTTCCTGCGGGAGCTGACGCCGCAGATTCGCGACCAGCTCATGGTCAACCAGCGCGACCGCGTCCTCGTGGAACTCAAGGCGAAAGGCATCGACGTCCAGTCCGCGCTGAAGAAGCCTTGGCGCCAGATGGCGCGCCCGGACGTCGTCCTCTCAGCCGTGGCAATCGTCGTGATGCTCATCCTTTTCTACACTGCCGCGGGTCTCTTCCCCGGCGCGTTCTTCACGACAGTGTTCGACAAGGCGACGAACTGGTCCTCTCTGCCCAAGGCCAACGATCTCGCCACCTGGTTCTGGCTGTTCGACTGCATAGGCCTTGTGCTGTGCGGGATCCTGAGCGACATCCTGCGGGTCCGAAAGCCCTTCATGATCGCAGGAGGCATCGGGATGCTCGTCTTCATCCCGATCCTTATCTCCTACTCAGGACATCAGGCCTACGCGGGAAGCGCCTCTGTGATCTCCGGCTTCACCCTCGTGTGGGTCACCTCGGTGATCTTCTTCTTCCAGGCCATGGCCTACTCGACGTGGATGGCTAGTTACACCGAGACGTGCGAGGCGCACAACCCCGCTCTCATAGCCACCGGGCTGTCCATCTGGGGTGGGCTGACTCGCCTGGTGCCGGTGATCATCTATATCATCATTCCTTTCCTGATCACCTCAGCGGGTACGGCCGCCAACTACGCGTACAACGCGATGCCGGTGCGTGTCACTTATGCCATCAACGACATCGTGGCCGGCAAGATGCCGAAGCTTGCCGACGTGAACGCCACAGGTCCCAACACGGAGATCGCAAATGTCTCACCGCCGGGCAGCATCATCCAGAACACGTACCCCAAGCTCGTGGCGGTGGTGCAATCCGATCCGACCGCGTTCGCGCAGGCGGCGAAGTACCCAGGGACGACCATCGCCACTGCGAATCCACAGCTCTTCAACCGGGTCCTCAAAGACGCCCACGGGAGCGTCACAACGCTTCAGGACATCCAGAAGATCTCGCCCGACCTGCAGTTCCTGAGCAGGTACCAGTCCCAGCTCACGAAATTGACAACCACCCGAACGGTCGCGCCGCGTGAGTGGCAGCACTGGCTATGGGTCTGCTTCGCCTGCACAGCGTTCTTCATCCCCTTCGTGTTCTTGATGAAGGGCCGTTGGAGCCCGCGCAAGGCTCGTCAGGATCAGCGTGAACACGACGAGTTCGTGACGAAGGAGATCGCTCGCCTGCGCGGGGAAGCCGCCACGTAGTAGCTGCGACGTAGGTAACAGATCAGACGCTCTTCGAAGTTAGGCGCACTCGAACGAGTCCCACCTGCGGTCCCCCCACGACACGAAGGGCCGCAGGTGGGACCTTCGACTCCTCGGACAGCCTCGGAGTGTAGATGCCCCACGCAGGACGCGGGTGTGTAGCTCTGCGCCGTCCGACCCGGTGAGTGGCTGCAAACGGGTCGACATATTCCCAGGTGACGAGCTCTATCGATGACGGGGGCAAGAACTTGGCTTGCTACGCGTGGAGCCACTTGCTAAGCAATTCACATCGTGGCTGACGTCGAGACACACTCGACGGCACCGCCAGGCGGGTCGTTTCGAAGGTCGGTGACATATTCGGCCGCGCTCGCCGGGGTCGTCGTCACACTCCTATCCTCTGCGCTCCTGGTGGCGTCGCGTCCGGCGGCGGGCGACCCACTCTCGAGCGCACGCGCGCAGGCCTCTCAGATCACCGCGCAGCTCCAAGCCGACGCTGCGCGTGTCGACGTGCTCTCACAGCAATACGAGGCGGCGCAGGCGAACGTGCAGTCGCTCGACAATCAGATCGGGCAGATCCGCAGCACGATCACCGCGGACCAGGCGCAGGTACAGACCGACAAGACGAACCTGCGCCGGGAGGCCGTCAACGCCTACATGTCGAGCGGCAACGACATCGGGATCGAGTCGCTGTTCGCGGCCGGCGGGGAAAATGCGGCCCTCTCCAGCGAGTACCGCTCGGAAGCGAGCGGGAACATCTCCAACTCCATCGACCAACTGAACGTCGCACAAAAGGCCTTGGCCGCCCAGCAACAGCAGCTGCAGGCGGCGCAGGCTCAGGCTCAAGCCGCGCTGAACCAGGTCGCAGCGTCGCAACAGGCCGCCGAGGCGGTGGTGGCCTCACAAGAAGCCACCCTGTCGCAGGTAAAGGGCCAGATAGCCGCACTCGTCACCCAGCAGCAGGCGGCCGAGCAGGCAGTCCAGCACGCGAAGTTCGTCGCCCGCGTCGGCTCCGCCAACCTGCCGAACCTGCCCGCAGCCGGGGGGGCTTCGACCGCGGTCGCCGCGGCTGAGAGTCAGATCGGCGTCCCCTACGTGTGGGGCGGAGAGACCCCCGGGGTCGGCTTCGACTGCTCGGGGCTCACCCAGTGGTCGTGGCGCCAGGCCGGTGTGGGCATCCCGCGCACCGCCCAGGCCCAGTACGACGCCATCGCCCATGTCTCGCTCGGAGCCCTCCAGCCCGGAGACCTCGTCTTCTGGGGAGACGGGACCGGCGACATCTACCACGTCGGCATGTACGTCGGCGGAGGGGACGTGGTCGACGCCCCCCAGACAGGTGAGACCGTCCACGTCCAGCCGATCTGGGACAACGGGCTGGTAGGCGCCGGACGCCCGTAGCCCAGGGGTGACCTCGGGCCGTCCGCCGGACTCGGTGAAGGTGCCTGCACGGGGCGCAGCTGGGATGTGTCTGCGCGGATCCCCCTAAGCTCGCTTTCTCCACCGGCTTCCCATACCTACGGGGGCGCGCCATGGCGAAGGAGATGTTCTACAGGCGGCTGGGCCGCTCGGGGCTGAAGGTGAGCGTGCTGTCGTTCGGCTCGTGGGTCACCTTCGGTCCTCAGCTGGACACGGCGCTTGCGACAGATTGCATAGCCGCGGCCGGCGAGAGCGGGGTGAATTTCTTCGACAACGCCGAGGTCTACTCGGGAGGCGAGTCCGAGAGGATCATGGGCAAGGCGTTCGCCCAGCTGAAGTGGCCACGGCACAGCTACGTCGTCTCCACCAAGCTCTACTGGGGCCTCCACGACACCGTCAACATGCGAAACACGCTGAACCGCAAGTACCTGATGCAGGCCATCGACGGATCCCTCGAGCGTTTCGGCCTGGACTTCGTGGACATCGTGTTCTGCCATCGAGCCGATCCCGAGACACCGATCGAGGAGACGGTTTGGGCGATGTCGGACATGGTCAGCGGCGGGAAAGCGCTCTATTGGGGCACCTCGGAATGGGCGGCGGACGAGATTCGGGCGGCGTGGGATATAGCCGAGCGCCACCATCTGCACCGGCCCGTGGTGGAGCAGCCCCAGTACAACCTGCTGTGGCGCGAGAGGGTCGAGCGAGAGTACGCCCGGTTGTACGAGGACATCGGGCTCGGCCTCACCACCTGGAGCCCGCTCGGGTCCGGTGTTCTCACAGGCAAGTACATCGACGGGGTCCCCGAGGGGAGCCGGGCGTCGCTGCCGGGGTACGAGTGGCTGCGCGGAATGCTCACCGACCCGACGAGCAACGAGAAGGTGCGGGCGCTGAAGGCGATCTCAGACGAGCTGGGATGCACCTTGGCCCAGATGTCGCTCGCCTGGTGCGTCAAGAACCCGCACGTGTCCACCGTCATGACGGGAGCCAGCCGGGTGGAGCAGGTAGAGGAGAACATGAGGGCCATCGAAGTGGTCGACCTCCTCGACGACGCGGTGATGCAGCGAATCGACGAGGTGACACGCTAGGCCCGCGCGTTCGGATGCGCGTGCAGATCCTGAGGGCCTACGATTGACCGGTGAGACCGAGCGGTGCGAAAGAGCCGCTCTATTCTCGCCCACCGGGGACGTAGCTCAGTCGGAAGAGCACCTGCTTTGCAAGCAGGGGGTCGGCGGTTCGAGTCCGCTCGTCTCCACCAAATCGTATAGTTCGGCGTGTGAAGTCTCGGTAGGTCTGCGACACCCTGGCCTCGGTTCCCCTGCGACACTTTTCGGACGCGGCCTCGGTAGGTGTGCGACACTGGCTTCGGTAGGTCTGCGACACCCCATCCGCGCCTCGCGA
>JBEKJK010000004.1:0-150782 GCA_050011255.1 Acidimicrobiales bacterium | reverse complement strand
GCGCGCGCATGATGAAAGGGGACCTCCACTTGGTCGTCGGTACTTGGGTTGCACCCGGCATCTCAGCCGGGACAAGACGACGACCGGTGGATGGTCTTCGCTAGCGCCTATCCGCGCGACCTCTTAGGCTCGCGAGGTGGAGCGGATCGGAATCTTCGGCGGGACGTTCGACCCGGTTCACGTGGGTCACCTGGTAGCCGCTTGTTGGTGTCGGGATACCCTCGAGTTGGACCGCGTGTTGTTGGTGGTCGCGAACGAGCCTTGGCAGAAGACGGGCACACGTGAGCTCACGGCGGCCGAGGACCGGTTCGCAGTCGTGGCGGCCGCCGTTGAGGGTGTCGACGGACTCCAGGCAAGCCACATCGAGATCGAGCGGGGAGGACCGAGCTACACCGCCGACACCGTCCACGAGTTGCGCTTGGCCCACCCAGGGGCTGAGCTCTTCCTCGCAATGGGATCCGACGTCGCGGCCGAGCTTGGGACCTGGCACCGCTTCGAAGAGATCAAGAGCCTGGTCACTCTCGTCGTCGTGGACCGCGGCGGGACGGTCCCCCAAGGTGCTTCGCACGAGAGGTGGGGGGGTGCCGAGTCCGTCCGTCACCTGCGGATACCGGCCATCGAGATCTCGAGCAGCGAGTTGCGCGATCGCCTAAGGCGAGGTCAAAGCGTGGAATTCCTCATACCAGAACGTGCGGTCAGTTGCATCCAGCGCCTGGGTCTGTACTCTGTCAGTGGATGAGCAGCGCCGCCGGAGCATGAGCTACCCGGCCCAGCAGGTGGTGGTGGGGAGCGATGGTCAGCGTGTACCTGATGCTGCGACGACCGCGGCACGCGCCGCAGCCGACAAGCTCGGTTCGCAGACGGTGATAATGGCGATGGGTGACTTGCTTGCAGTCACTGATGCCTTCGTCGTGACCAGCGGTCGCAACCCGCGTCAGGTACGCACCCTTGTCGACGAGGTCGAACGGCAGGTGAAGGAGGTGACAGGTCGCGCGCCGTACAGCGTCGAGGGCCTGCACGATCTGCAGTGGGTCTTGATGGACTATGGCGACTTCGTCGTCCACGTCTTCCATGAAGAGACCCGGAGCTACTACGACCTGGAGCGACTCTGGGGCGACGCGCCTCGCGTCGCTTGGGAAGACCACGATCCCACTCAGGGGGCGGCGCCTCCGCCAGAAGGTTGAGGGGCGAACGGCGCGAACTCGCTCTGGCTCGCCACCTGCACCTGAGCGCCGCTTGCCACAGGCACCTCGACCGGCTGGCCCGCGAGTTGGAACGTGATACCCGTCACGTTCACACCCGAAAGGTTGCTGGCGGTGTAGACGATCTGCGCCACTGCTTCGATCTGGGCCTGGCCCACGAGCTGCCCGAAGGTGCCGGCGAGGTTGACCGTCGCCAACCCTCCTGAAGCGATGCTCGCTCCCATCACAGAGGTCTGAGGGGGAATGGCGCTCTGAAGCCCCGCCGCTGTCTCGGCTGCGGTGGGCCCATCGATGAGTGTACCGAGCGCCACGGCCAGCGACTCCTGGGCTGCGGGTACCGCTCTGGACACCGCGACGAGGCGGTCGGAGGGACCCAGGAGGTAGACCTCGATGGGAACCGCCACCGGCGAGGCGCCGGTCGTCGAGGTCGTTCGAGAAGGCGACGGAGCGAGGAGGCCGAACGGCACCCCTGCGCGAGGCAGAGCTGTCGGGCCCCTGTCGACCGGCACTCCGCATCCGCCGATCACCCCGAAAGCGAGCATCACGCCGAGCGCAAGTACGCCCTCGCGAACTCTGGTTGTCATCCTGCCCCCTGCGGTGTCTCGGTCTCGAACGAAACGTCCGTGGCGGTGAATGGCCGATCACGGCTGCCGTTCGTCCTGGCCGGTGACGGCGTTTCGTGCGTTTCGTGCGTCTCGCGCGTCTCGTATGGCAGCTCGACGACGAAACGATTCTCGCCCCCGTGCCCGTCCTCCACCCACACACGGCCGCCGTGGAGCCTGACGTGCTCGGCTACGAGCGACAGGCCCAGGCCCGAGCCGTCGGTCGCGCCCCGGTCGCCGGCAGCCTGCCCTCTGTAGAAGCGCTCGAAGATCCGTTCACGCTCCGCCACGGGCACGCCCGGACCGCAGTCGGCAACCACCAGCCGGACGGCACCAGGGGCCGGTTCGACGGCGAAACGGGTCACGCCTCCTGCGTATTGGGCTGCGTTGGTCACGAGGTTCGCGACGACGCGTTCGATTCGCCGTTTGTCGAGCGACAGGCGTAACCCTGCCACCGCCGGGTCGACGTCGACCGGTATGCGCGTGGCGCCCGCAGCATCCGCGGCGTGGCGGGCCAGCTCTCCCACGTCCACGTCGTCGAGCAGCAGCTCCGCAGAACCGGTGTCCATCCTGCTGATCTCCAACAGGTCGTCCAAAGTGCGTTGGAATTTCCGGATCTCGGCGGTGAGCAGGTCGAGGGCGCGCCTGCTGCGCGGGGGGAGCTCGTCGTGGTGGGCCTCGAGTACCCCGAGTGATGTCGCAAGCGTGGTGAGCGGCGACCTGAGTTCGTGGCTGACGTCTGAGGTGAAGCGCACTTCGCGGCTGATCCGTTCGAGCAATGCGTCGGACATCCTGTTGAAGGATGCCGCGAGTGCGGAGAGGTCTGGGTCGTCGGCAGTGAGCAACCTTGTTTCCAACTTCCCTCCTGCGATCGTCTCGGCCGCCTTTGAGACCTCCCCCAAGGGGCGCAAGGCGCGGCTGCTCGCCCAACGTCCTGTCACTGCTCCCGCAGCCGTGGTGACGAGAGCCGCGCCGGTCAGGGCGAGGGCGAGGATCTGAAGGGTACGTGCCAGCTCGGCCAGGGAGAACACCTCGAAGTAGGCGGCATCTGCCGCGGGGAGAGGG
Organism: Acidimicrobiales bacterium; assembly: GCA_050011255.1. Taxonomy (GTDB): domain Bacteria; phylum Actinomycetota; class Acidimicrobiia; order Acidimicrobiales; family UBA8190; genus Bog-564. The sequence continues at coordinate 147,913 of JBEKJK010000004.1, read as the reverse complement.
ACGCCGACGACCATCTGCGCGGACCCGTCGAGGGCGAAGTGCTGGGTAGCGGGCGTGCCATGAAGGACGAGCCTGCGTAGCGAGGCGGGAATGCTGTTTTCACCCACCGAGAACGACGTGGCATACCACGTGCCGTGTCGTTCGAGGACTGACATGGACCCCGGGACGGTGTCCAGGGAGCTGAAGAGCTGGGTGATGTCCGGGGAGTGCGACCGCAGCAGGGACGAGCGGGCCAGGGAAGCATTTACGTACGCCTGGCGCAAGATCGCGGTCTCGCGCTCGTGGAGGATGAACTGACGAGCCGTGAAGTAGGTGAGAGTGGCCATCGTCGCCGACAACGCCAGGGCGCCCAGGGCGAAGGCGACGGTCACCCGCGAGCGCAGGCCGAGCCGTCGCCATGGCCTCCAGCCGTGCCGGAGCATTCGGTCTCTCAAATCGCCAGCTTGTATCCCATGCCGCGTACGGTCATCACATGGCGAGGATTCCCTGGGTCCGCCTCGATCTTCGTGCGAAGGCGCCGTACGTGGACGTCTACCAGCCGGCCGTCGCCGAAGTAGTCGTAACCCCACACCCGGTCGAGCAGTTGCTCACGGCTGAGCACTTTCCCTGCATTGGCAGCCAGCTCGCAGAGCAGGCGGAATTCCGTGCGGGTGCAGTGCACTTCGTTCCCTTTCCGAAGCACCGTTCCCTCGTCGGGACGGACCTCGATGTCGCCGAAGCTCAACGCGCTCGGCCCACCTGTGGATCGTGCCCGCCGAAGCAGGGCCTTGATGCGAGCCGTCAGTTCCTTGGCGACGAATGGCTTCGTCACGTAGTCGTCTGCCCCGGCCTCGAGGCCGGCGATAACGTCATGAGTGTCGGTGCGCGCGGTGACCATGATGACGGGCACCGCGCTCGTGCGGCGTAACAAGCGGCAGCACTCGAAGCCGTCGATGCCCGGCAGCATGAGGTCCAGGAGCACCACGTCGGCGGCCTGTTCAGAGAACCGGTTGAGAGCTACCTCGCCGGAGCCGGCCTCCTCCACCTCGTAGCCCTCGTCCTCCAGGGCCAGGCGGGTCGAGGCCCGGATTCGCTCGTCGTCCTCCACTAGCAGGATTCGGCTGCTCATCGCCGTGCGCTCATGGCAGTTCGCTCCGTGTCTGTTGGCGCCCTCGAGACCCAGACCTTCATCATCGCAGCGATGGCCGAGCGACGGCCGAGCGACGGCGAGCGACGGCTGAGACCCTTCGCGAGAGGCGCATGGAAAGCCCCTGCTGCCAAGACCCACAGGAGCATCTCACCGACCGGATCACCGGATTCGACACAAAGGGTGCCCAACGGGGACCGTGGCAGTAGCGTTGTGCTCGTGGCCTGGGACGTCGATGCGTTCTCCCGGTCGCTCAGCGGGCACGCGTCGGCGACCAAGCGGGCATATACGGGTGACGTCCGCGCGTTTACAACCTGGGCCGAGCGAGGTGGGGTCACGGCACCTGCCGAGGTGGACCGTCTCCTGCTTCGACGGTACCTAGCGTTCCTCTCGACCCGCCGCTACGCCCGTACGAGCGTGGCCCGCAAGGCGGCGGCCATGCGCTCGTACTTCGCATGGTCGTACCGTCGCGGGGCGATCGTGGCGGACCCCGCCCGGCGCCTGTGTGCCCCCGGAGGCGGATCGCGTCTACCTCGTGTCCTCGACCGGCGCGAGCTGGACACCTTGCTCGACGCGCCCGTCAGGACCGTACGCCCCGTCGGGCGCGGCGGTGCCGAACACCTCGAGGATGCCATGCGGCTTCGCGACGACGCTGTTCTGGAGCTGCTCTACGGCTGCGGCTTGCGCGTCGCCGAGCTTTGCGGGCTCGACCAGAGCGATCTGGACCTCGGGGGGCGCAGTGTCACGGTTCGGGGCAAAGGGGGGCGCGAACGGCGGGTTCCGATGCACGATTTGTGCGCCCGGGCGCTCGCACTATGGCTGCGAGATGGCAGGTGGGTCGTTGCCGGGCCCGATCGTGGGACGGGTGCCGTGTTCTTCAACCGGTCTGCTGTCCGCCTGGGCCCACGAGACGTGCGACGGATAATCGACCGCCGGTCGTCGGTACCCACACACCCTCATGCCCTGCGCCACAGCTTCGCCACCCATCTGCTCGACGGTGGCGCGGACCTGCGGGTTGTCCAGGAGCTCCTCGGCCACGCGAGCTTGCAGACGACGCAGGTCTACACTCACGTGAGCAAAGAGAGGCTGGTCACTGTGTACGGAGCGACCCATCCCCGGGCATAGGGGGAGACGGTGACGACGGGCGACGACGGCTCCACGACGCGGTTGTGGGCGGAGTACAAGCAAAGTGGTGACCGTCTGATGCGCGATCAGCTGATCGTGCTGTACTCACCGCTGGTCAAGTATGTGGCCGCCCGGGTGGCCATCGGGCTCCCTCAGCACGTTGACACGGCGGACCTGGTCAGCTACGGGATTATAGGCCTCATCGACGCTATCGACCGTTTCGATCCCGTGCGCCAGGTGAAGTTCGAGACGTACGCCATCCCGCGCATCCGGGGAGCCATCATCGACGAGCTACGGGCGATCGACTGGGTGCCACGTTCGGTGCGTGCCAAGGCGCGGGCGCTCGAGCAGGCATATGCCACCTTGGAGGCGACCCTGCTTCGTACCCCGACCGACGTCGAGCTCGCCGCTCAGCTGGACATCTCCGAGAAAGAGCTTCAGGACGTGCTCCGCCAGCTTTCCTTTGTCGGGGTCGCCGCGCTCGACGAAGTCTTTCCTGCGAGAAGCACTCGCGGCCAGAGCGCCACCTTGGGGGACACCATTGCCGACGCCACTCCTGGGCCCGCCGCCCTCTTCGACGAGAAGGAGTCCAAGGAGATCCTCGGCCAGGCCATCATGCATCTCGCAGATCGCGAGCGCATGGTTCTCTCGCTGTACTACTACGAGGGCCTCACCCTGGCAGAGATCGGAGAGGTCTTGGGCGTCACCGAAAGTCGGGTGTGCCAGATCCACACGAAGGCCGTACTCCAGCTGAGGGCGAGGCTGAGCAACCGGACCTCCGACAGGAACGAGGCCCGTGACCGGGAAAGAGCCGGTCGTAGGGGCTAGCGCTGACTGACTCGCCACCCGTCATTCGGGACAGGTGCGCGTCAGGCTAGGATCTGGCGACCTTGCTGTTCGGCAAGGATCGCATTTACGACCGGAACACTCGGACGCGTCCACGGTCGCCTCACGGCGCAGCGTCAGGGGAAGAAGAACCGATGGGAGGACCACCCGTGGCCGTCGTAACGACACGGCAGCTGCTGGAGGCCGGCATGCATTTCGGCCACCAGACACGCCGGTGGAACCCGAAGATGCGCCGCTACATCCTGGGTGAGCGCAACGGGATCTACATCATCGACCTCCGCAAGACCCTCGACGGGCTCTCCGAGGCGTACTCGTACGTCCGTGACCTCGTTGCCCGGGGGGGCGTCCTGCTCTTCGTCGGCACCAAGAAGCAGACGCAGGGACCCGTGGCCACATACGCCCGCGCTTGCAGCATGCCGTACGTGAACGAACGATGGTTGGGCGGCATGCTCACCAATTTCGCCACGATCTCCTCGCGTGTCGGGAAGCTGCGCGAGTTCGAGGGGATGGAGCGTGCCGGGGACTTCGACGCCATGCCCAAGAAAGAGGGCCTTCGTCATCGCCGTGAACTGGAGAAGCTCCGGCGTAACCTTGGAGGTATCCGCGACCTCGACCGCCTGCCGGACGCCATCTTCGTGATCGACACGAAGAAGGAGCACATCGCGGTCACCGAGGCGAACAAGCTGAACATGCCGGTCGTCGCCGTGGTGGACACGAATTGTGATCCTGACGTGATCACGTATGTGATCCCGGGCAACGACGATGCCATCCGATCTGGAGCTTTGATGTGCCGGGTCATGGCCGAAGCGGTGGTGGAGGGGCGCTGGATGGTCGAGCACCGCAACGCGGCGAGGAGCGCGCCAGCACCAGCGGCGCGTCCGGCACGCGACGTCGCAGAGCCCGTAGCTGCACCACCGACTCCGCCATCAGGAGCAGAGACCGCGCAAAGCGCGCCAGAGACTCCGCCGTCGGTTGCCACCGAGAGCCCGCCTGCCACCGAGAGCCCGCCTGTCGTCGAGAGCCCGCCTGCGCCGGGTGCGCTGGGCGCGTTCGAGACGGCTGCTACACGTGATCCCAACGCCGGTTCATCTACCTCCGGTGAGGCGGCTTCCGAGGGCGCGAAGGCGCCCGGCCAGCCTTTCCCGACGGCCGAGCCTTTCCCGACGGCCGAGCCTTTCCCGACGGCCGAGCCTTTCCCGACGGCCGAGCCTCTCCCGAAAGCTGAACCGGTCCCGGCGACCGATCATTCTCCGACAGCCGAGCCGACAGAAGAGAGTTGAGGAGTCGTGGCCAGCTTCTCTACGAAGGACGTCCAGGCCCTCCGTCGCCTGACTGGTGCCGGGATACTCGACTGCAAGAGCGCCCTCGAAGAGACCGGCGGCGACATGGAAGCCGCCCGTCGCCGGCTTCGTGAGAAGGGACTGGCCGGCGCAGCCAAGCTGGCGGGACGAGAAGCATCGCAAGGAGCGGTGGCCCTCGCAGTGTCTGGCCAGAACGCGGCGATCGTGGAGCTTCGCTGCGAGACGGACTTCGTAGCGAAAGCCGACTCGTTCGTCTCTCTCACAGACGAGCTCGCTCAGCTCGTCGCATCCAAGGGGGAAGACGCCACCGCCGAGAGGTCGGAGGCGGTCAACGATCTGAGGACGACGCTCAAGGAGAACATCTCCATAGGTCAGGTCGTGCGCTTCGAGCTCGCGGCGGACGCAACGGTCGGTAACTACCTCCACGTCCAGTCGGGACGCGGGGTGAACGCGGTGCTCGTCGAGATGCAGGGTGGGTCGGAGGGGCTCGCCCATAACGTGGCGGTCCACATCGCGTTCGCCCGTCCCGTGTACCTGCGCCGAGAAGACGTCCCGGCTGAGGAGATCGCGTCCGAGCGGGCCACGCTGGAGAAGATCTGCCGCAACGAGGGGAAGCCGGAGGCGGCCCTCGAGAAGATCGTGGAAGGCAGGCTGAACGGGTGGTTCACGGAGCACGTCCTTCTCGATCAGAAGTACGCCCGGGACGAGAAGCGCACCATCGCACAATTGATCGGTGATGCGAAGGTGGTGCGCTTCGCCCAGGTCGTCGTGGGCGGCTGATTCGACGTCGGGGGCGAGGGGTGACAGCAGGCGAACAGTACCCAGATAGCCCACGCCGGCGCCGGATCGTCCTCAAGATGTCCGGCGAGGCGCTCGCCTCTTCCGCTTCGGACGAGACGATCGACGCGGTGGTCGTCAGGCGTCTCGCGGGAGAGATCGCCGGTGCCCGGGCCGACCTCGACCTGGAATTGGCGGTCATGGTCGGCGGAGGGAACATCTGGCGGGGTACCACCGGGGCCGGTCAAGGGCTCGACCGAGCGACCTCGGACACGATGGGCATGCTCGGCACGGTCGTCAATTCGCTGGCTCTTCAGGACGCCCTCGAGCGGCTCGGTCAGCCCACGAGGGTCCTCTGCGCCATCCAAATGGCGGAGGTGGCCGAGCCCTATATCCGCAGAAGGGCCATCCGCCACCTGCAGAAGGGGAGAGTCGTCATCCTCGCTGCAGGAATGGGCAATCCCTATTTCACGACCGATACCTCCGCCGCGCTGCGGGCAGCCGAGATCGAGGCGCAGGTGCTGCTGAAGGGCACGCACTCGGGTGTGGACGGGGTCTACAGCGCCGATCCCAAGCTCGATCCGTCGGCGAAGCGCTTCGACGAGCTCACGTTCATGGAGGTGGTGAACCAGGACCTGAGAGTAATGGACCTCACGGCTGTCACTTTCTGCAGGGACAACCACCTGCCGGTACACGTGTTCGACCTGATGGGCCCTGGTAACCTTCGTCGTGCGCTCGCCGGCGAGGAGATCGGAACGCTGATCAGGTGATGAACGACGAGCTGTCCCAGGTGGCGCTGGACGAAGCCCGAGACCGAATGGAGAAGGCGGTCTCCCACACCCAGGCGGACTTCGGCACGGTACGTACCGGGCGCGCCACCACAGGTCTTGTCGAGCACCTGTTGGTCGATGTGTACGGGACCGAGATGGAGCTTCGCCAGATCGCCGGACTGAGTATCCCAGAGGCGCGACTCCTCGTGATCTCCCCTTACGACCGTTCGACACTGGGGGTCGTCGAGAAAGCCATCTTGGCTTCGGACCTGGGGATCACCCCTTCCAACGACGGTGCCGCCATACGGCTCGTTTTTCCTCCTCTCACCGAGGAGCGCCGCAAAGAGCTAGTGAAGGTCGTGAGGCACAAGGCCGAGGAGGGACGAGTGGCCGTCCGCAATGTTCGTAGGTCCACCCGTCACGAGCTCGAGTCCCTGGAACACGAGGGAAAGCTGTCCTCGGACACCTTCGAGCGCACCGAGCGCGAGGTCGAGAAGCTCACGCACGACATGGTGGCGGCCATCGACAAGCTCCTTGTCCACAAGGAGCAAGAGCTGTTGGAGATTTGAGCCGTCATGCGGGGAGGCGATGTGGACGAACCTGGCGAGCTCGGGCCTGAGACGGAGGCACCTTCCGAGCCCGTCACAGAACGCGTGCGCATCTACGGTGCCGAGGCAGCGGGCGCCCTGGCGGGCCAGCGAGGCTCCGCCGAGCCGACCGACGATACGATCGAAGAGAAGGCCAGAAGCTCGCTCGAGGAGCGTTCCGCGGGATCCTCGCAGATGCAGGCCGCAGGCGACTCCGAGCGCCGGCCGCCCGAGGACATCCTGCCGCGCGAAGACGGCCCGGCGGTCGCTTCGATCGGCGAAGCGCCTGGCCACCCGTCCGAGGAGCCGAGCGGTCCAGTTCCGCTGTTGCAGCACTGGACCGACCCACCGACCGGGCAGGTGCCAGCAGTGGTCGCCCGCCACGACGAGGACGACCGCTCCGAGCCGTGGGCGTCGTCAGGTGGTCCGTCCTGGCGCGAGCACGATCATGAATGGGACGAAGGTGGTTTCGAGCCATCGCTGCTGGGCGACGAAGACACCCGGCTCGGTGCTCTCGACGAGACGCCGCTCTCAGAGCGCCGTCCCTGGGAGTTCGAGGAAGAAGACGGTGGGGAAGACGACCGTGGCCGACACGAGGAGGGTCATGTCGCTCCGACATTATGGGAGGACGACCGCCTCGAGGGTCCCGCGTTCGACACCGACAGTGGCGTCGGGCACCACATCAGCGCCCGAGTAGGCGAGGTCGCTGCCGGCTCGGAGAGTGGAGCGGAGGTATCCGAAGACCCGTTCGTGGCCTCCATCAGCTCTTCTCCGCTCAGAAACACCTCAACCGGCGCGGGCCCGGGGTCGAGCGCCAACCGTCGTCCTCATCGGGGGCGTCCGTCTCACCCGGCCGAACCTGCCGGAGGAGGAGCAGGTCGCGACGTCCCGGTGGCCATCATCACCGGGCTGGGGATCGCCCTGCTGGCTCTCGGCTGCTTCGCTCTCGGGTCCGTAGCCACGTTGGCGCTGTCCACGGTCGTAGTGACCTTTGCCGCCGCCGAGTACTACGCAGGGCTTCGTCGCGCGGGACGCAGGCCGGCCACGTTGCTCGGCCTGGTGGCGACGGTGGGCGTGATGCTGAGTGTCTATGCGAAGGGTGTCGCGGCCCTTCCCCTGTTGTTGGTATTGGTGGTCGTGGCGTCGATGATCTGGTACCTGGTAGGGACGGAGAAGGGCTCGCCGGTCGAAGGCATCGCCACCACCGTTTTCGGGTTCGTCTGGGTGGGCATGCTCGGCTCGTTCGCCGCGCTGATGCTGGCGCCCAGCCAGTACCCGCACCGACACGGGGTGGCCTTCATGTTGGGTGCGATCGTCGCTACCGTCGCTGAGGACGTGGGCGCTCTTGTGCTCGGCGGGTGGCTGGGTCGCCGCCCCCTGGCCCCGCGGGTGAGCCCACGAAAGACGTGGGAGGGCCTCGTCGGGGGGGGCATCCTCGCCATTGCAGCCTCTGCCGCGATCACCGGTCAGGTCTACCCGTGGACCCCTGCAAAGGCGGCAGTGTTGGGGCTGGTGGTTGCCGTGATCGCCCCCGTCGGGGACCTGTGCGAGTCGCTCATCAAACGCGATCTGGGGTTCAAGGACATGGGCTCCCTCCTACCGGGCCACGGGGGTGTGCTCGACCGGGTGGATGCATTGCTGTTCGTGCTCCCCGCGACTTACTACCTAGTGCGGGTACTACACCTCGGGTGAGTCGGGAGGTGGGTCCGAGGACGCCGGAACCCGGTGAGCGGTCCGTGGTCGCAGTGTGCCTGCTCGGTTCGACCGGTTCTGTCGGGACCCAGACCCTCGATGTGATCCGCAGCCAGCCCGAGCGTTTCGAGGTGGCAGTGCTCGGGGCGGCGAGCTCGGTGGACATGCTTTGCGCGCAGGCGCGGGAGTTCCACCCGAAGGCGGTAGTGGTCGCCGACAGCTCCCTCGCGACGACCCTGGCGCGCAACGTGCCGCCTGGCACCGAAGTGCTCGCCGGCACCGAGGGCCTGGAGCAGGCGGCGCAGATCGGCGACGTGGTGCTGAACGCCGTGGTGGGCTTCGCGGGCTTGCCGGTCACCCTCGCAGCCCTGCACGCCGGAAAGCGCCTGGCGCTGGCAAACAAGGAATCACTGATCGCCGGCGCTCCCGTCGTCCAACGCGCGAGGCGAACCCAAGGGGCGCAGATCGTGCCGGTCGACTCGGAGCACTGCGCCCTCCATCAGTGCATGCGCGCAGGTCGCGGGCCGGACGAGGTGGCGCACCTCGTTCTCACGTCGAGCGGGGGACCGTTCAGAGGCCGCGCCCGAGGTGAGCTCGAGGCGGTGACCGTCTCCGAAGCTCTCGCCCATCCGACCTGGATTATGGGCCCGAAGGTCACGATCGACTCGTCCACGCTCATGAACAAAGGGCTCGAGGTGATCGAGGCCCACGAGCTCTTCGGCGTCGACTACGACCGGATCGAGGTGATCGTCCATCCGCAGTCCGTCGTGCACTCGATGGTCGAATTCTCCGACGGCGCGGTCCTGGCGCAGCTATCGGAGCCCGACATGCGACTGCCGATCGGTTACGCGCTCGGTTACCCGCGACGCCTACGACGTGCGTTCGGTGCGATTGACTGGAGCACGATGCGCCACCTCGATTTCGAGCTGCCCGACCGGGAGGTCTTTGCTTGTCTTGGCCTCGCAGAGCAGGCGGGGCGCGAGGGCGGTCTGGCGCCGGCATGGCTGAACGCGGGCAACGAGGTCGCGGTGACGGCGTTCCTCGCGGGGCGGATCTCATGGGCGGCGATCGCGGAGGTGGTGGCAGACACCCTCGAATCCTTCGACCATGCAGCGGTCTGCGAGGCTGCCGACGTGATCGAAGCCGATCGCCGGGCACGCCTTTACGCGGAACGAGCAGTACAGCACCGGGAACGCTCCAAGTGACGGACTACGGGGGGCCCTCGACGGCTCGGCGGACCGAGCCACAGGCGCCTCGAACGGATGCACAGGCGCCGAGGACGGAGCCGCAAGGGTCCGGAAGGGCGTTGGCGCAACTGGCGCTCGTCGTCGCGCTCGTCGTCCTTGCCGCGATGGCGACCCACACCACCGACCTCCTGGTCGTGATCGTGGCTCTTGTGATCATGGTGATGCTGCACGAGTTCGGTCACTTCGCGACCGCCAAGTGGAGCCACATGAAGGTGACCGAGTACTTCTTGGGCTTCGGTCCTCGCCTGTGGTCCGTGCGAAAGGGCGAGACCGAGTACGGCATCAAGGCGATCCCAGCGGGTGGCTACGTGAAGATCGTCGGGATGAGCAACGTCGAGGAGGTCGACCCGGCCGACGAGCCCCGCACGTATCGCGAGCAGCCATTCCACAACCGCCTGCTGGTTGCCGTGGCGGGTTCGGCCATGCACGCGGTCATGGCGTTCGTCCTGATCTGGGGTCTGCTGGTCTTCATGGGCGCGCCGGCGTCCAACGTGGTCGCCATCGTCGGCTTCTCCCCCCTGGCGCACGGATCGGACCCCGCGCGAGCAGCCGGGTTGCGGGTGGGCGACGTCGTCGAGCGTGTGGACGGGAAGAAGATCACCTCGCAGGACCAGCTGAGCAAGGCCGTGTCCGACAGGGCCGGGCAGGCGGTCACAATCGTGGTGAAGCGGGGCGGGCACCTGCGCACGTTGGTCGTCACCCCACAGGCGACGACCGGTTCGTCGGCGACGTCTGCCCCACGCAAGTCCTCGACGTCTTCCTCCTCGACGCTTTCCTCCTCGACGTCGAAGGTGCCTTCTTCGAAAGAGGCGTCCGGTGAGAACGCGCGCATAGGAGTGGAGATCGGCGGACCCGTCGAGCGGTCGGGACCGCTGGTGGCTCTCGGGCGCTCGACAGTCGACCTTGGTCGCACGATCGGCGCCTCGGTGACCGCGCTGGGGCAGGTCTTCTCACCCAACGGGATCTCGAGCTACCTGCACGACCTCACGAATCCCGCGGCCGCCAACCAGGCCGCCAGAAGCGGCAAGCGGATCCAGTCGATATACGGAGCCGTGCGGACCGCTACCCAGGGCGCCCGAGCGGGTGCGGGAGACCTGGTGGCGGTGCTGGTCGCCATCAACGTCTTCGTCGGGATGCTGAACCTTCTTCCGATGCTGCCTCTCGACGGCGGGCACGTGGCGGTCGCGGTGTACGAACGGATCCGTTCCCGGCGTGGGCGCCGTTACCACGCTGACGTGACCAAGCTGACGCCGGTGGCCTACGCGTTCGTGCTCTTCCTCGGGTTCATCGTCGTCAGCTCCCTCTACCTCGACATCACCCACCCGGTCGCGAACCCGTTCCAGTAGACGGGTTCACAGACAGGCTCGCCACCGCCGGCCAGTGTGGCGTCGTGACTTCACCGCCAGCGGCGAGCCGTAGTGTGGAGGTATGAGCCGACTCGTTCCGGTGCTGTCCGAGCGTCGCCGGACCCGCCAGATCAACGTCGGCGGAGTCGCCGTCGGCGGCGGGGCGCCGGTCTCGGTGCAGTCGATGACAACGACGAAGACGGCAGACGTCGAGGGGACCCTCGCTCAGGTCTACGCGCTCGCCGGCGCCGGAGCCGACATCGTGCGCTGCACCTGCAACGAGCAAGAGGCGGCCGAGGGCCTGGCTGACATCGTGCCGCGCTCACCGGTGCCGATCGTGGCGGACGTCCACTTCCACCACGAGATGGCGTTGGCAGCTCTCGAGGCCGGTGTGTCGGGACTGCGCCTCAATCCCGGGAACCTCCGCAAGGAGGCCGAGATCAAGCAAGTGGCATCTGAAGCGCGAGAGCGCGGAGTGCCTATACGCGTCGGGGTGAACGCAGGGTCCTTGCATCCCGAGCTCTACAAGCGCTACGGGGGCGCCACCCCCGAAGCTTTGGTGGAGTCGGCGCGCGTCGAGATCGCGTACTTCGCCGACGTCGGGTTCGAGGACGTGAAGATCTCGGTCAAGGCGTCGTCGGTGCCTCTCATGATCGCGGCATACCGGCTCGCTTCGGAGACCTTCGACCACCCGCTGCACCTGGGGGTCACCGAAGCCGGTCCTCCGCCGGCAGGTCTCATCAAGTCCAGCGCGGGTATCGGTACGTTGCTGGCGGAGGGGATCGGCGACACGATCCGTTACTCGCTCACTGCCGATCCGGTCGAGGAGGCAAGAGCCGGCCGCCAGCTCCTCGAGTACCTAGGTTTGCGAGAGCGCAAGGGTCTGGACCTCATCGCCTGCCCTAGCTGCGGGCGCGCCGAGATCGACGTGATCGGGGTCGCTCAGCAGGTCCAACGCGCCCTCGAGACGCGAAAGCTGCCGATCCAAGTCGCCGTCATGGGTTGCGTGGTGAACGGCCCCGGCGAGGCACGCGAGGCGGACCTCGGCATAGCAGCAGGCCGCCACAGGGGACATCTGTTCATAAGAGGGAAGATCGTCCGGGTGGTGCCCGAGGACGAGATGGTCGACGCCCTGGTCTTCGAGGCGGAGAGGATCGTGGCCGAAGGTGTCGAGGCTCGCCTTGCGGCCGCGGAAGCCGGTGCGGAGCAAGAGGCCGAGGCCGACCGAAAGGCGTTGTTCGAGGTCAGGGGTGCGGTCGCCAACCACAGCGGCGAGAAGGTGGAGCTCATCCGAAGGACCGTCCACAAGCCTGACTAGGGCCGGTCCTCGGTAGGTCCGATATTTCAGTAGGCACGGCCCACGACGGCCACGAGCTCGTTGTTCACGCCGTCGTTCGAAGGGGCCAGCCCTTCTTCGGGACCTTGCAGGCAGCGCACCGACACGCCCGCCTCGTTCAGCTTGGCCTCCCCGCCGTCTTCGAGCACCGACGCCCGCACCACGGCGAAGCCGTCGTGCGCGGCCCGTTCCGCGTCAGCGAGACCGTCAACTTCGACCGTACGACGACGGAGGAACTCCGTCGCCTCTTCGAGCAAGGCGCCCTGCGCCGCCGCAAGGCTTTCATCGACACGGGCAGAGACCTCACCGAGAGGAACGGACGTCTTCGTCGTGGTGTCACGCCGACACAGGACGACGGTCCGAGCCTTCAAGTCGCGTGGCCCGACCTCGATCCGAAGTGGCACGCCCTTCAGCTCCCAGTCGACCACACGGCGCCCGAAGGAGGTGTCGGTGCGCGCGTCGAGCTCGACTCGCAGACCCTTGTCCCGCAGCTCGGCGACGAGATTGCGGGCCGTCTCGCCTGCCCCGTCCTTGTCACGCACGAGCAGCACCACTATCTGGACGGGGGCAAGCTTCGGTGGCAGCCGGAGGCCGGCGTCGTCCCCGTGGGCCATGACGAGGGCACCCACCAACCGCGTGGCCGCGCCCCACGAGGTCTGCCACACATGCTCCACGGTCCCGGACCTGCTCAGATAGGTGATGTCGAAAGCGCGCGCGAAATTTTGTCCTAGCTCGTGGCTCGTGCACATCTGAAGAGCCTTGCCATCTCGCATCATCGCCTCGCAGGTCCACGTCGTGATGGCGCCCGGGAAACGCTCGCTCTCGGTCTTGCTGCCAGTCAGCACCGGGATCGCCAGCACGTTCAACATGAAGTCCTCGTAAATCTCGTGTAGCACGTGCAACGCGAATTGTCGGGCGTCGGACTCGGTTGCGTGCGCGGTGTGGCCCTCTTGCCACAGGAACTCAGTCGTCCGCAGGAAGAGTCGAGGTCGCATCTCCCAACGAACCACGTTGCACCATTGGTTGAGGAGCATGGGGAGATCGCGATAGCTCTGTATCCACTTGGCGAAGAACGAGTGGATGATCGTCTCGCTGGTGGGGCGAACTACGACAGGCTCCTCGAGTTGTTTGCCCCCGCCATGTGTCACGACAGCCAGCTCGGGGCTGAAGCCCTCGACGTGCACGGCTTCGCGCTGCAGATAGCTTTCGGGGATCAAGAGGGGGAAGTACGCGTTGGCCACCCCTGCCGCCTTGATGCGGCTGTCGAGCTCCGCCTGCATCCGCTCCCAGATCGCGTAGCCGTAAGGACGGATGACCATGGTGCCGCGAACCGGGCCGTTGTCGGCGAGCTCGGCCTTGGCCAGCACGTCCTGGTACCAACCGGGGAAGTCCTGTGCCTGGGAGGTGAGAACGCCGGTATTGGCCATAAAGGACGATGGTAGGTGCTAGTAAGCGCTTCCTTCGACCTTGGCTGCCGCCAACTTCGAGCGACGGACGATCCGGCGCCCCGAGATGAACTCCGGTCTGATGGCGACCATGTGCTCGTGAGGGCCTTCCGCCCAGGGTGCGAGGGGAAGACGCTTGGCATGCTCGATGAGCACCGGGTCGTGCAGCTCGTCGGCGATGCCCACGACGAGCACGCTTGATCCCTCGTGGTACAGCGAGTCGACGTCGTCGACCTCGAAAGCGACCACGGCGTTGCGTGTCGCGGCGTCGAGCTTGGTACCGGTTGAGGCCCAGAAGACGATGGTCTGGTCCAGCACCGCGAAATTGACCGGGAAGACCGCGGGCACCGCACCTATGGACACGCCCACACGGCCGATCGAGGACCGGCGGAGCAGCTCCAGGCACTCGGCGTGCTCGAGGACCGCCACCCCCTCGTATTCCGAGAGCATATGCCCAGCGTCGCCGAAGGAGCCCGTGACTCCTAGGGGCCAAGGTCCCGAATGATGCGGCTGTAAGCCGTGCCGGTGGGCACAAGTGCGTGGACCCGGTCTCGCGGATTGTTCGGTTCCTGCGGTGGACAATCGCCCGGTCGCCGCCGAGGGTCGACTGGTATGCTGGTCACGCCGTTCGAACTGGGTGGAGTGGTGTGACGAAGCGTGGGCGGGCGCCCACGCTTCTCTTATGCACCTCTCCTCCCGGTTTGCGCGAGATCGGACAGGTGAGACGACCGGCAGGACCGACGAGGAGGTGGACCACGGTGGACGACGAGCTACTCGAGCTGCTCACGTCCACGGTCGGCGCGCTCGGATTGGAACTCGTGGACGCCGAGGTACGTGCCGGGCTTGTCCGGGTGGTCGTCGACCGCACGGGCGATGCTGCCGATGTGGACGTCATAGCCGACGCCACCCGTGCCGTCTCGGGTGTTCTGGATAGCCACGACCCCCTGCCTGGTCGGCGTTACACCTTGGAGGTGTCGAGCCCCGGTGTGGAGCGCCCGCTTCGCACTCCACGGCATTTCATCAGGGCTGTCGGAGAGGTCGTCACGGTGCGGACGACGGCGGGCGGCCAGGGCGAGCGCCGGGTGACGGGAAGACTGGCCTTCGCCGACGAAGACGGGTTCGTGATCGAGGACCAGAGCCTCAGAGGCGACGGACGGCACTTCGCCTACTCGGAGGTCGAGCGCGCCCGGACTGTCTTCGAATGGCCAGCCACCACGCGTCCTGAGGGGACCCGTCGGGGTGGAACGGGTCGTCACGGTGAAACGAGGCGGCAGGGTAGAACGGGTCGTCAAGAAGGAACCAGCCGGGGTCCGAGCGTTGCTTCCGGCCTGGTGAAGAGCGCGGAGAGAGTGACGACGCGATGAGCAAGACGAACTTCGAATTCCTCGACGCGCTCGCTCAGATCGCCCGGGACAGGGGGATATCGGTGGAGACCCTCCTCGACGCCCTTGCGAACGCGCTGGTTGCAGCTTACAAGCGTCGTCCGGGAGCAGCAGAAGAGGCTGTCGTCACGATCGATCCCGAGTCAGGCGAGATCCGCGTCTACGGACAGGAGCTCGACGAGGACGGCAACGTAGTGCGCGAGTGGGACGATACTCCCCATGACTTCGGTCGGATCGCCGCGCAGACCGCCAAGCAGGTCGTCCTCCAGCGCATTCGCGAAGCGGAGCGCGACCTCAAATACGAGGAGTACGCGGGGCGCGAGGGCGACATCGTGACAGGCATCGTGCAGCAGACAGACAACCGCTACACCCTGCTCGACCTGGGCAAGGTCGAGGCGTTGCTGCCCCAGGCAGAACAGGTGCCCTACGAGCGCTACGAGCATGGCTCACGATTGAAGGCCTACATCGTCGAGGTCCGAAAGACGACGAAGGGGCCGCAGATCGTAGTCAGCCGAAGCCACCCCGGCCTCGTTAAGCGTCTGTTCGAGCTCGAGGTCCCAGAGATCTCCTCCGGAGTGGTGGAGATCCGTGCGGCTGCTCGCGAGCCTGGGCACCGGACGAAGATCGCGGTTTGGTCGAACGATCCGAACGTCGACCCGGTCGGGGCCTGCGTGGGCGCGCGCGGATCTCGAGTAAGGATGGTCACCAACGAGCTTCGCGGGGAGCGCATCGACGTCGTGCCCTTTGCCGACGATCCGGTCGACTTCATCCAGGCAGCCCTACAGCCGGCCCGGGTACGCGAGGTGAGGCTCGACGAGGAGACTGGCACGGCCACGGTCGTCGTGAGCGACTACCAGCTGTCGCTGGCGATCGGCAAAGAGGGTCAGAACGCCCGCCTCGCTGCCCGCCTAACTGGTTGGCGCGTCGACGTCAAGAGCGAGACGCAGCTTCTCGAAGAGGAAGCGGCCTACGACGGACAATGGGCCGAGGGCGAGTGGGTGGAGAACGAGGTTGGGGAGATGGTCTGGCATCCGGCCGAGGGAGGAGAGGCGGTTTCCGCCGCCGAGTGGTCACGCGTGGCCTCAGGCACGGCCGCCACCATCGGCAAAGAGCCTGACGCGGGCAAAGAGCCTGACGCGGGCAAAGAGCCTGACGCCGAGGTCGAACAGTCGTGGATTGTGAGTCGAACAGACAGGTTCGAGGAGGTGGGGGCCGAGAAGGCCGCCGAGACCGCGCCCCGAGAACCGACCGAGGGATCAAGCACGGAACCTGGGGGGGAGGGTCCAATGGTGGAGCGGGGCGATAGTGGTGGGGAACGGCAGACCGACGCTGCGGAGGGCTCTCGATAACTTCCGGCGCACCCCTTCGAACCTGCATCGGTTGTGGGCGGCGAGCCGCCCCGTCGAAGCTCGTCAGGGTGACATTCGCGCCGGGTGGCACGTTACGGATCGGGTCCTTCGGGCGCGGAGCGTGGCTGTGTCGGGGTTCGAGAACGTGCGTGGAGCGAGCTAAGCGCCGCCGGGCTTTCAGTCGTGCACTTCGCGCTCCCGTCGCGGACGAGGCGGTGGAACACCTGCAGAAGCTGCTCTTCGAGCCAGACGCTCGAAGAGAGGCGAGCGCCGTGTGCGAGGATGGTGCCCCGGACCTGCTAGCAGGTCCGGGTGGGATCAACAAGAGAAGAGACAGAGAGGGATCGTAGGAGACGTTGCCGAAGAAGATCCGCCTCTACGAGCTGGCGCGAGAACTGGGCTTGACGAACAAGGAGGCGCTCGAGCTGGCGCTCTCCCTGGGGATCGGCGTCAAGAGCCACTCGTCTTCGATCGAAGACGCTCAAGCCGACCGAGTCCGCCGCAAGGCCGACCGCGAGAGCCTGCGGCGTCCGGTCGCGGTCCAAGAACCGGCCGAGGCAAGAGCCGGAACCCCACCTTCTGAGACGACGAGTCCCATGCCAGCTGACGCCGGGACTCAACAGACCCCTGCCGAGGAGCCAGGGAAGATCCCTGCACCTGCCGTGGCGGTTCGTCCGTCTGTAGAACCGGCTCGCTCCGCGAGGGCGGGTCTGGTCACGAGCCGTCCCGCTAGCGAGGTGGGTACGACGCCAGCGGCGACGCCCCCGCCACGTACGCCATCCCGGCCGGCCGTCACGGCACCTGCCGCGTCGGCTCCCCCGGCACCTGCAGCACCGGCTGCTGGCGGCCGGCGACCTGTGGCTGCACCCGCTCCGACGCAGGAGGCTGCCTCGACTGCGTCTGTCACTCCTGAACGGTCTGTTGCTCCAGAACGGCAAGCCCCGGACAGGCAAGCCCCGGACAGGCAAGCCCCGGACAGGCAAGCCCCGGACAGGCAAGCCCCTCCGTTCGCACCAGGTTCCTCCGTGCCACCGGGGGCCCGGCCTCGTCCCCCTTTGAGCACCTCCGGACGACCGATCCCACCCCCGCCGGGGCCCCCGCGTTCGGGACCGGGGCGCCCGATGACCCCGTCATCTGGACGAAGGGCCCCGACGGGAGCACGCCCCGGTGGTACAGGGGGAGGGGTCGCGCGGCCGTCGACCGGCGTACGCCCAGGAGGCGGACGTGCGGTTCGAAGCGGTGTGGGTGGCGGCTTCGGCGGCCGAGGGTCCTCGGGCACGGGTACCGGTGGGTACGGCGGGCGCCCCGGTGGAGGCAGTGCCCCTCCGGGATTTCGGGGTGGTCCCGGCGCACGAGGGCGTCCTCCACTTCGCAGACCGCGCCGGCGCCGCCGCAACCTCGAGGAGCTCGAGCCCACTCAGCTCACCACGTACACGCCGTCCAACGCCCCGGTTCCCGACAGCGAGGTCATAGTCGAACGTGGGCTCACGCCGCGTGAGCTGGGACCGAAGCTGAACCGCTCCGCAGGCGACATCATCCGGTTCCTGTTCCTTCAAGGCGAGGTGGTCACGGCCACGCAGTCGCTCACCGACGACATGATCGAGCTCTTCGCCGCCGAGCTCGGTGCCCAGGTCCGTCTGGTCGATCCCGGTGAGGAGCAGGAGGCCGAGCTGCAGGCCAAGTACTTCGAGGACGAGGACGAGGAGCGTGAGGAGGATCTGCGACCGAGGCCTCCAGTGGTGACCGTGATGGGGCATGTCGACCACGGCAAGACCCTCTTGCTCGACCGAATCCGCTCCAGCAACTTGGTGGAGGATGAAGCGGGTGGGATCACCCAACACATAGGCGCGTACCAGGTCGACGCGGGCGGACGGTCGATCACGTTTATCGACACTCCCGGGCACGAGGCGTTCACCGCTATGCGTGCGCGCGGAGCTGAGGTCACAGACATCGTGGTTCTGGTGGTTGCAGCAGACGACGGCGTCATGCCCCAGACGGTGGAGGCGATCGATCACGCGCGCGCTGCGAACGTTCCGATCGTCGTGGCGGTCAACAAGATCGACCGTCCGGACGCCGACGTGAACAGGGTGCTTCAGCAGCTGTCGGAGCGGGGTCTGGTACCCGAGTCGTGGGGAGGCGACACGATCGTGTGCGAGGTGTCGGCTCTCGAAGACACTGGGATCGACGAGCTGCTCGAGCACATCGTGTTGGTCGCCGAGCTGGAGGAGCTGCGCGCGAGTCCCGAGGGGCGAGCGCGCGGAGCCATCTTGGAGGCCAACCTCGAGGTGGGTCGTGGTCCGGTCGCCTCCGTCGTGGTGACGAGCGGCACGTTGCGAATCGGCGACAGTGTCGTTGCAGGTGCCGCGTGGGGAAAGGTGAAGGCGCTCGTCGACGACACGGGCGAGCAGGTCAAAGAGGCGCCGCCCTCAGCCCCTGTACAGGTCCTGGGCTTCTCGGAGCCGCCGTCCGCCGGGGAGGAGTTCAGGGTGACAGCGGGCCAGACCACCGCTCGCACCATCGGTGAGGCTCGAGAGCGGCGTTACCGGGTGGCGGGTCACGCCGCGTCGCCGACCACGCCGGGGGCGAAGCTCGAGGACCTGTTCGAGCAGATCCAGCGCGGTGAGGAGACGACGCTCAACCTCATCGTGAAGGCCGATGTCCAGGGAACTCTTGAGGCCATAAGCGACAGCTTGCGCAAGCTCGAACGACCCGAGGTGAAGCTGAGCTTCGTCCACCGCGGAGTCGGTGGGATCACAGAGAACGACGTGCAGTTGGCAGTGGCCTCCAACGCGAGCATCATCGGGTTCAACGTCCGTCCCGACCGGCGTTCCCGGGAGCTTGCCGACGAGCGTGACGTGGAGATCCGCACCTACGAGATCATCTACAAGCTTCTCGAGGACATAGAAGCAGCGATGGTGGGCATGCTCGCGCCTGAGGTCACCGAGGTGGTCACCGGCGAGGCGGAGGTGCGCGCCGTGTTCCGCGTACCCCGAGTGGGTGCCGTTGCGGGATGTTACGTACGCGACGGGGTGATCACGCGGGGCTCGAAGGTACGGTTCTTGCGCGACGGTGTGGTGATCTGGAAGGGCTCGATCGTCTCTCTGCGGCGCTTCAAGGATGACGTGCGCGAGGTCCAGAGCGGCTTCGAGTGCGGGATCGGGTTGTCGGACTTCCAGGACCTGAAGGAAGGCGACGTGATCGAGACATTCGAGGAGCGCGAGGTCCCTCGCACCTGAGGCCGTCGTGCACGCACGAGCCGTGAGGCGAAGAACGAACGAGCATGGCGCGCACGCACCGTATCCACGCACCGCGCGCCTCAACCAAGTGTTGCGTGAGGTGGTGGCGGACGCGCTGGAGCGGCTTACCGATGTCGACGAGCGTCTGCGCCTCGTGACCGTGACAGGGGTGGACATCGCTTCGGACCTGAGCCACGCTGAGGTGTACCTGAGCGCGTTGGACGAACAGACAGCCGAGGCTCTCGAGGAGCTGCGGCCCGAGCTGCAGCGAGGCATCGGCCGCCAGGTCCGAATGAAGAGGACACCGCGTCTGCACTTCGCCGAAGATCCTGCGGTGGCCCATGGCATGCGCGTGGACGAGATCCTGCGCCGGATGCACGAGGGTCACCCCCGCGACGAAGAAGACGGGCATGCCGACTCTGAGAGGGATCCGAAGAGCGAATGGCGCGGTGGCTGAGCGCAGAGGCCCCTGCCCGATCGCTCGCATGGGCCTGGTGGTGGTCGACAAAGACCCGGGATGGACCTCGCACGACGTGGTGGCGCGGTGCCGGAGCCTTCTCGGGCAACGGCGTGTCGGCCACGCGGGAGCCCTGGACCCTGACGCCACGGGTGTGCTGCTCGTGGGTGTCGGCCGTTTCACCCGCATGCTTCGCTTCCTCGCCATGTCGCCCAAGTCCTACGAGGGTGAGGTCGTCCTGGGCACCGCCACCTCTACCTTGGACGCCTCGGGCGAGGTGATCGGCACATGGGACATGTCGGGAGTCGTACCCGAGGAGGTGCGCGAGGCGGCGGCCTCGCTCAGAGGCGTGATCAAGCAGGTCCCACCGATGGTCTCGGCCCTGAAGGTGGGGGGTCGGCGCCTGCACGAGTTGGCGCGCGCGGGAGTGGAGGTCGACCGCCCCGCGCGGCAGGTGACGGTCGAACGTTTCGAGGTCGAGCCCGCCGACGAAGCCGGCGTCTATCGGATATCTGTCGACTGCTCGACAGGTACTTACATCCGGACGCTGGCGGCCGACCTAGGTGAGGCCCTCGGTGGCGGCGCCCATCTACGGAGGCTGCGTCGTACGCGTGTGGGGTCGTTCGGGCTCGCGGAGACGCATCGTGTGAATTCCGTGAGCGAAGCCTGTGTTCTTTCACCCGCCCAGGCGTTGCGCGACCTGGTCCAGGTGGAGGTCGACACAGAGACGTCGCTCCTCGTCCATCACGGCCACGCCCTCGACAGGGTGGCTCTGGGGGCGAGCGGCGACGGTCCTTGGGCACTGCTCGACAGCACCGGACAGGTCCTGGCGGTCTACGAGGGCACCGACACCGATCGCATCGTGGCGGCGTGTGTTCTCACCCCGGTCGGGTGAACGAGGACCCCAAGTAACCTCGGGCCGATGAAGGTAGTCCTGGGGCCTGAGCACTACGTGGCGAGCGCGGAGGGCTCGGCCGTCACGATCGGCGCCTACGACGGCGTCCACCTGGGCCATCGTTATCTCATCGGTGAGCTCCGACGCATGGCCGCACGCAAGGGACTGCGAACGGCGGTCGTTACCTTCGACCGCCATCCCGCAAGCGTCGTGCGTCCGGATTCGGCCCCGTCGCTGTTATGTGACCTCGACCAGAAACTCGAACTCCTCGCCTCCACCGGTGTCGACGAGACCGTGGTGGTCGCCTTCGACGAAGCGCGCGCGCACGAGACAGCCGAGGACTTCACGCTCGAGGTCCTCGTGGGTGCCCTCGGTGTACGACTCGTGGTGGTCGGCGAGGATTTCCACTTCGGGCACCGTCGCAAGGGCAATGTGGCGCTGTTGTCGGAACTGGGCGCGGTTCACGGGTTCGACGTCGTGGGGCTGCAGCTAGAGTCCAACGCCGAGGGGGAGGCCGTTTCCTCGACGCGCATTCGCCGTGCCCTGGCGGCTGGTGAGGTGCGCGAGGCTGCACGCCTGTTGGGACGTCACCACCAGGTACGCGGGGTCGTGGTCCACGGGGACGGTCGTGGCGGCACTCAGCTCGGCTTTCCGACCGCGAACATCGACGTTCCGACCGAGATGGCGCTCCCAGGCGTAGGCATCTACGCCTGCTTCTACGAGCGAGCTACCGGGTCGGTGCATCGTGCCGCCGTGTCCCTCGGCCACCGCCCGACGTTCCCACAGCAGAACCACCCGACGTTCCCACAGCAGAACCACCCGACGCTCGGTCAGGGGAACCTGCGGGGACAGGAGCCGACCCACGCCGAAGGCACCTCCGAGACGGCCGGTCCCTTCGGTGTCCCGGTGTTGGAAGCGTTCCTGCTCGACTTCGACGGGGACCTCTACGGCGAGGCCGCCGGGGTGTCGTTCGTGGAACGGCTGAGGGAAGAGCGTCGCTTCGAGAGCGTTTCCGACCTGGTGGTAGCCATGGACGACGATGTCGAGCGGACACGCGCCCTGTTGACGGAGACCGAGCCCGGCCCGCTCGGACACCTGCCCTGCTAGAGTGACTCGCCAGCCGGGCGCAGTCCCGGTGGATCCGGATGGAGCGCTATGAGCACATGGCCCGAGCGCTTCGTGGTATCTCCTAGAACCTCCGAGGTCGTTCGCACCAGACATGCCAGACAAGCCCGCGGTGATTGCCCAGTACCGCCTCCACGAAACCGACACCGGGTCGCCGGAGGTCCAGATCGCTCTTCTCACGGAGCGCATCTCTCACCTGACCGAGCACCTGAAGGCCCATCAGGGCGATCACCACACCCGGCGCGGGCTGATGAGACTGATCGGTCGACGCCGCCGGCTCCTCGACTATGTCCGGGACAACGACGTCGAGCGATACCGCTCCATCATCGGGAGGCTCGGAATCCGCCGGTAGGCGGCAGGTACCGGGCCCGCTCTGCGCGGGCGCGGGAGCTCGAGCGGAGAGAACCGGGAGGGGACCTACCCACCGGGGCTCGGATGGACCGCCCGGGACAGTTGAACTGGGCACTGGGCCAGCAGTCAGCTGCCAGTTGCCGATCACCTCGGCCGTGCGTGCACCCGAGCGGTGCGCGAAGGGCTTCGAGGGGCTTGCACTGCACGCGAGCCCCCGGCGGGGAGGTGGCCGCCAACTGGGAACTGACCTGGCAGGGTGCCCGCTCTATGAGTGAGGAGACCCACCATGGCTGACGCCATAGCGGTATCGGGCGCGATCAGCAGTACGGACCGCACCCTCAGCTTCGAGACGGGAAAGCTCGCCGGTCAAGCCGACGGCGCTGTGGTCGGTCGCATCGGCGACACCATGATCCTGGTGACAGCGACAGCGACACGCACAGTGCGCGAGGGCACCGACTTCTTCCCCCTCACCGTCGACGTCGAGGAACGTATGTACGCGGCGGGAAAGATCCCTGGTTCGTTCTTCCGACGCGAGGGCCGATCCACCGACCAGGCCATCCTGACCGACCGCCTCATCGACCGGCCGCTCAGGCCCTCGTTCCCGGCCGGGTTCCGCAACGACGTCCACATCGTCGGGACGGTGCTCGGGGCCGACCTCGTCAATCCGCACGACGTGCTCGCCATCAACAGCGCCTCGGCGGCCCTGATGGTGTCGGGGATCCCCTTCGACGGGCCCATCGGAGCGGTACGAGTGACGTGGTCGACCGAAGGCACCTGGATCCCGCATGCCACCTACCAAGAATGCAAGGCCTCGTGCTTCGAGCTCGTGGTCGCGGGTCGCGCACTCGGCGAGGACCCCGGGGCTGAGATCGCGATCATGATGGTAGAGGCAGGGGGCACCGAGGACTCGTGGAAGTTCTACGAGGCCGGTGCCCCGAAGGTCACCGAGGACGTCCTGAGCGATGGACTGGTCGCTGCGGCGACTTGGATCCGTGAGTCGATCGATCTCCAGCGTCAGCTCGTGGCCCGGGCCGGCAAGAAGCCGATGATCCCGTACGAGCTGTTCTGCGACTACGCAGACGACGTCTACGCAAGAGTGGAGGCCGTAGGCACCGAGGTCGTGGTGAAGGCCAATTCGATCAACCAGAAGGCCGAGCGCAATGCCGCGCTCGGCGAGGCCACTGAGTCGATCCTGTCGGAGTTGTCGCCGGAGTTCCCCGACCGCGAGCGTGAGATCAAGTCGGCCGTGCGCTCGCTCACGAAGAAGCTCGTGAGAAAGCGCATCGTGGAGGAGGGCGTTCGCATCGACGGCCGTGGAGTCACCGAGATCCGACCCCTGTCGGCCGAGGTCGGGCTCATACCTACCGCCCACGGCTCAGGGCTGTTCCAGCGTGGTGAGACCCAGGTTCTGAACATCACGACACTCGGCATGCCCCGGATGAGCCAGACCTTGGACACCATCGGCGTCGATGAGTCCAAGAGGTACATGCACCATTACAACTTCCCGCCGTTCTCCACCGGCGAGACGGGTTTCATGCGCGGACCGAAACGACGCGAGATCGGCCACGGATTGCTCGCGGAGCGGGCCTTGCTTCCGGTCATACCCGGCGAGGACGAGTTCCCCTACACGCTGCGCCTGGTATCAGAGGTGCTGTCTTCGAACGGTTCGACCTCTATGGCGTCGGTCTGCGGGTCGAGCTTGTCCTTGATGGACGCCGGCGTGCCGATCAAGGCGCCTGTCGCGGGCATCGCGATGGGCTTGGTCTACGACCAGGACTCGTACGTGACGCTCACGGACATCCTGGGTGCCGAGGACGCATTTGGTGACATGGACTTCAAGGTGGCCGGCACCCGCGATGCCGTGACAGCGCTCCAACTCGACACGAAGATCGACGGGCTGCCGGCGGACGTGCTGGCACGGGCGCTCGGCCAGGCTCGCGACGCGCGACTGAAGATCCTCGACGTGATGCAGGAGGCGATCGCCGAGCCGAGAGCCGAGGTATCGGAAAATGCGCCCAAGATCGTGTCGTTCGAGATCCCCATCGACCGGATCGGCGAGGTGATCGGTCCCAAGGGCAAGGTGATAAACGCTCTGCAGGCCGAGACCGGGACCGACATCGCCGTGGAGGACGACGGTCTGTTCGGGACCGTCACCATCGGAGCGAAAGACGGAGGAGCGGTGGCAGAGGCCCGGCGCCGCATATTCCTCATCGTCGAGCCTCCGGACGCGGACGTCGGTGCTACGTATCTCGGCAAGGTGGTGAACATCACCAAATTCGGTGCTTTCGTGAACATCCTTCCCGGTCGTGACGGACTGCTGCACATATCGAAGCTCAGGGGCAAGAACCGAGTTGAGCGCGTAGAGGACGTCCTGTCCCTCGGTCAGGAGCTCGAGGTCCGCGTGGACGACATCGACCCGCAAGGCAAGGTGTCGTTGTCGCTGGCCGCGGAGCCGCCTGCAGCGGTCGGGGCCGACGACGCGGCTTCGGAACCTTCCGACCGCCATGGCTCCCGCGAGAGCGGATCGGGCCCTGTGCGGGCTGCGTCCTTCGAGGCAACGTTCGAAGCGGAGCTGGCCGGAGAGCTCGGTGACCTCGGGCCGAGGCCGACCTCCGAGCACGGCCGTGGCGAGCGTGCCGAGCGCGATCGTCGAGAGCGCGGCGGACGACGAGGGCCGCGGCGGCGGTGAGGACGCGCCGAGACCACGCGGTTGCACCGATTCGTCTACGACAGTTCCGCCCGTGATCGACGTCGAGGCTCTCGACTGCGGCGCTCGCCTCGTAACCGAACGCATGGTCGACGCGCGTTCGGTGACGATCGGGGTGTGGGTCGGTACGGGATCGAGGGACGAGGAGGACGACAGGGCGGGAGCCTCTCACTTCATGGAACACCTGCTCTTCAAGGGCACGCCGAGTTGGGGGGCGGCCGAGATCGCCGAGGCGGTAGACGAGGTGGGAGGCGACATGAACGCCTTCACCACCAAGGAGTACACGGCCTTCTACATCCGACTGCTCTCCGAGCACCTGAATCTCGGTCTGGACGTGCTCGGCGCCATCATCACGGACCCGGCTTTGCGTCCCGAGGACATCGAAGCCGAGCGCCAGGTGATCCTGGACGAGATCCTGATGCACGCAGACGAGGCGGCCGACCTGGTAGCCGAGCAGTGCATCGGTGCTCTGTTCCCCGGCCATCCCCTCGGGCGTGAGGTGCTGGGCACGACGCGAAGCGTCAAGACGCTCGAGACGTCGGAGATCCGGCGTTTCTTCGACGTGCACTACCGCACGAACAACCTCGTCATCGCCGCGGCGGGGGACGTCGACCACGGGCTCGTGGCTTCCGAGGTCGAGCGGCGTTTCGCCGCTCGTCTCGGAGGCCGCCCGCCGACGAGGAACGGTCCCGATTCGCCGTCACTCGGGCTGGTGGTCACCCGCCGCCCCACCGAGCAGGTTCACCTGGTCCTCGCGATGCGCGCCGCCAGCCGACACTCCGAGGACCGCTGGCCGTTGGCGGTGCTGAACCATGTGCTCGGCGGTGGGATGTCCAGCCGCCTGTTCCAGGAGGTCCGTGAGCGCCGGGGCCTGGCGTACTCGATCTGGTCGGAGCGGACGCATTACGACGACACGGGCTCTTTGACGGTCAGCGTGGGCACGGCTCCGTCTCACGCGCGCGAGGTCCTGGAGGTCGTGAACGGCGAGCTGGACCGTCTAGCACACGCCGGCATCACCGAACGCGAGCTGTCCGTCGCCAAGAGTCACCTGAGGGCGGAGATGTTGCTGTCGCTCGAGGACTCCGGCGCGCGAATGAGCCGCATAGGCTCGAGCCTGCTCTTGCACGGACGGGTGCTCGAGGTGGACGAGCTGCTCGCAAAGATCGAGGGCGTCACCCTCGAAGCGGTGGCCGACCTGGCAGCGAGACTGGCAGACGAACCACGCACGCTGTCCGTGGTGGGTCCGTTCGACGCAGCGGACTTCGGCGGCTGACGGCCGAGAACAGGGCGTAGGGTTTGACGGTGGTGCGCGTCGGTGTGCTCGGTGCAGGCGGGAAGATGGGACGCGAGGTCTGCCGAGCCGTCTCGGACGACCCCGAGCTGGACCTGGTGGCCGCCGTCGACCCGCGCCTGGTGGGGATAGACCTGCGTCAGGTGACGGGGTCGGACGTGGCCGGGCTTCAGGTGGGAGGCAGCGTCGACGAGCTCGGCCGCGCCGGCGCAGAGGTGGCGGTCGACTTCACCGTTGCCGACGTGGCCATCGAGACGATGCGATGGTGCGCGGCGAACGCTGTACATGCTGTCGTGGGGACCACCGGCATCGCACGGTCGTCACTTTCGGAGATGGAGAGTCTTTTCGAGTCTTCCAAAGCCAATTGCGTGCTTGCTACCAACTTCGCCATTTCAGCGGTTCTGATGATGCGCTTCGCGGAGATGGCCGCGCCGTTCATGGACGGAGCGGAGATCATCGAGCTCCACCACGACGGCAAGCTCGACGCCCCCTCGGGCACCGCGCTGGCAAGCGCAGAGCGCCTCGAAGCGTCCCGACAACGCGCCGGCTGTGCCCCGTGGCCCGCCGACCGCACGACTTCCTCGGTGATCCCAGGAACCCGCGGGGGGGAGGGTCCTGGAGGGGTGCGGATCCACTCGGTGCGCCTGCCCGGGCTCGTGGCCCATCAGGAAGTGGTGCTGGGCAGCCTCGGCCAGAGCCTGACCCTCCGCCACGATGCCTACGACCGCACGTGCTTCGTGCCGGGCGTGCTGCTTGCAATCAAGTCGGTGACGGAACTGCCGGGTCTCACCATCGGACTGGACTCGCTGCTCGGCTTCTGAGCAAGCGGCCTCGGCAGCGAGGGTCCCACCGCCCGCTGTCCGAGGCGCCCGTCCGAGCACGCGTGCTCTAACCTGAGGGCGTGGCGATGGACGACGCAGGGCGCTTCGGCGCGGTGATGACGGCGATGGTGACACCGTTCGACGAAGCTGGGGCGTTGGACGCAGATGGTGCCGCGAAGCTGGGTCGTTGGCTGGCGTCGCACGGAAGTGACGCGCTCGTCGTGGGCGCCACCACGGGCGAGGGCCCGGTGCTGTCAGACGCGGAGCTGGCGGATCTGTGCCGGTCCGTGTGCGAGGCCGTGACTGTTCCGGTGCTTGCCGCGACGGGGACGAACGACACCCGTCATTCGGTCGCGCGGACCAGGACAGCCGATGGCGCAGGCGTCGACGGGGTCATGGTCGTCACGCCCTATTACAACCGGCCTTCCCAGGCAGGGCTTGCTGCGCACTTCGAGGTCGTCGCGGGTGCGACCGAATTGCCTGTGATCCT
This sequence comes from Acidimicrobiales bacterium, assembly GCA_050011255.1. Lineage (GTDB taxonomy): Bacteria > Actinomycetota > Acidimicrobiia > Acidimicrobiales > UBA8190 > Bog-564. The sequence continues at coordinate 120,211 of JBEKJK010000004.1, read as the reverse complement.
CTATGACATCCCCGTGCGCACAGGTCGCAAGATCGCCCGCGAGACGATCCTCCGTCTGGCGCGCGAGGTGCCGAACATCGTCGGGGTGAAGGATGCTGCCGGTGACGTCGCCTCCTCTGCACGCCTGGCGGTGGAGGCTCCTGCCGGCTTCGAGATCTACAGCGGCGACGACGCGCTCACCTTGGCGTTGTTGGCGGTAGGAGCGGTCGGCGTGGTGAGCGTGGCCTCGAACTGGGCCCCCGCGGAGATGGGTGAGATGATCAGCGCCTTCGCGAAGGGGGACCTGCGTGCGGCCAGGGTTGCAAACGCCAGGTTGATGGAGTCCTACGAGTTCGAGTCGTCCGAGAGCTGTCCGAACCCGCTGCCGGCCAAGGCCGCGTGCCGGGCGCTCGGGCTGCCGGTCGGACAGTGCCGCCTGCCGCTGGGCGTGGCGCCGCCCGGGCTCGACGAGCGAGCCGCTCGAGTGCTCGAGGGACTGAATGCTCCTTCGGGCGGGGCCGGCGAGCGGAGCGCCGGCGGGGCGCTTGCCTAAGCCTGTCCGCATCAGCTTCCTCGGTGGGCTCGGGGAGATCGGGCGGAACTGCGCGTTGATAGAGCTCGACGGGAAGCTCGTCGTTCTCGATTGCGGGGTGATGTTTCCCGATCCCGACATGCCCGGCATCGACCTCGTGCTGCCCGACCTCGCCTATCTCGCAAGTCGCGCAGCGGATGTGGAGGCCGTCGTGCTCACCCACGGCCATGAGGACCACGTGGGGGGCCTCGCCTATCTCCTTCGTGACTTGACGGCTCCGGTGTTCGGGTCCGACGTCACTTTGGGATTGGCTCGAGATCGCGTGGAGGAGGCGGGGCTCGGCGACCGGGCGACCTTCGTCGAGGTTCGAGACGGAGAACGCAGGCAGGTCGGGCCCTTCGACGTGGAGTTCATTCCCGTCACGCACTCCGTGCCCCATGGTTTCGCGACGGCGTTCCACACGCCACAGGGCGTCATCCTCCACTCGGGCGACTTCAAGATCGACCTGACGCCCGTGGACGGTCGTCTCACGGATCTGGCCCGGCTCGGGGCGCTGGCGAGCAATTCAGGCGTTCGCTTGCTCATGGCGGATTCCACCAACGCCGAAGAGCCCGGTTTCACAGCCTCGGAACGAACCGTAGGCGTGACGCTTCTGCGCCTGTTCGAGTCGTGGACAGGGCGGCGCGTGGTGGTGGCCTGTTTCGCGAGCCACATTCACCGTGTCCGGCAAGTCGTGGACGCGGCACTCGCCACGGGCAGGAAGGTGGCGACGTTGGGCCGTTCGATGGACAAGAACGTCGAGCTGGCTCGTCGGCTCGGCCTGCTCGACGTCAGCGACGATTGCTTCGTCGACGTGGAACAGGTCGAGCAGATGGACCCGGGCGGTGTCTGTGTGATCTCCACCGGCTCGCAGGGAGAACCACTTTCCGCGCTGTCGCTCATGGCGGCCGGCGAGAACAGATGGCTGCAGTTGCGCGCCGGGGACGTGGTGGTGATCAGCGCGCACCCGATCCCCGGCAACGAATGGGCCGTCGGGCGTGTGATCGATGCCCTTCACCGGCGAGGAGCGCAAGTGGTCCACACCGGCGTCGAGCCAGTCCACGTCTCGGGGCACGCCAGGCAAGGTGAGCTTCAGACCCTGTTGTCGCTCGTGCGCCCCGAGTGGTTCGTGCCGGTCCACGGCGAGTACCGCCACATGGTGAACCACGCAAGCCTGGCGCAAGCCACGGGAGTCGAGGCGGGCAAGGTCGTCATCTGCGAGGACGGAGATTCCCTCGTGCTCGACGACGATGGCATCAGTCGCTCCGAGCCGGTTCCCGCGGGCTTCGTCTACGTGGACGGAACGGTGGGTGACGTGAGCCACGGGGTCCTTCGTGACAGGCGGTTCCTGGCCGAGGAGGGGGTGGTGGTGGTAGTCGCCACGGTGGACCTCCATGCGCGCGAGGTGGTGAGCCCGCCCGAGATCGTCACCCGGGGATGGGTGCACGCACCTGAGGCCGAGGAGCTTCTGGACGAGGCCAGCGAAGTGGTCCGTGTCGCACTGGAGAAGGCGCTGGCTGACGGAGCGGGCGACCACGAAGCCTTGCGGCGCCACGCACGCAAGGCGCTGGGTCGGCTGGTGGGGGAGCGGACGAGGCGCCGACCGATGATCGTGCCCGTGGTGGTCACCGTCTAGAGGTCCGACGGCGCCGCACCGGATGCCGGCGCCGACGTCGCGCCAGATGCCCCCGGTACGTCGTTGTTGATGAGACTGCTGTTAGCGTTGTGGCCACTGTGGTGACCACAACGCGCCGTCAACTTCGCTCTCGCCGGCGGAGAGCTTCGGCAGGCGGCCGGTCCGGGCGGTCGCGCCGAGGAGTGCCGAGCTCGCGTCCAGGGAGAAGCTCTGCGCGCGACCGTTCGGTCGCGCGCAGGAGCGGCTCTCGGCCGAGCCTCTGGAGCGCCGTGAGGTCGGTTCTGGGAGCCCATGTCGAGGACCTCTGGGGGATCGCGCTCCTCACGGCAGCCGTCCTCGGGGCCATGGCGATCTACGCGGACGCGCTCGGCCCCGCTGGTCACGGCATCCGAACCGACTTGGGCTCGCTCCTCGGGTTCGGCAGGTTCGTTCTGCCCCCTGCCCTAACGGCGGCGGGGATCTTGCTCTTCACCGGAAGGTCGTGGCGAGAACGCTCTGAACACGAGCTTGCCCGCGTGGGGTTGGGGCTCGCGCTGACCCTTGTCGGCGTGGGCGGGTTGGCCGAGCTCGCTGGTGGCTCGCCGGCGCTCGGAGCGACGCCGTCGCGGCTGGCAGGCGCCGGAGGGTGGGTCGGTGCCGCCGTGGGCCGACCGCTCGAGGATGCGATCGGAGACTGGGGGACCGCTGTCGTCCTGGTGGCGGTGCTCGTCGTGGCGCTCGTGGTGTTCACAGGGGTGAGTGTGCGAGAGGGCGCACGTGCCGTGGCCGTGTCGAGCCGCACGGTGGCCCGGTTGTTTCGCAGCGACCGGAGACAGACCGAGTCGCCGGAGGAGTCGAACGAGGAGACGCCCACCGGCCGTGAGGCCGGCGCAGCCACCGGGACCGCTGAGACGGGCGCACGTGTCGTGGCCGAGGCGGCGGAGCAGGACGTGCGCGGCGCTTTGGGCCCAGCGGCGTTCGAAACCGAACCGGCTCCGACAGCTGCCGGGACGCCAGGGAGCGTCCTCGGGGCCTCACCTCGGACGGGCGAGCCCGACGAGAGAGAACCGGTCCGGGCTCTCACGTCGGGCGGGCCAGCTGTGGCGCCGGTGTCCGCTGCCCCCGGCGCCCGTCAACTCGAGCTCGACCTCGGTGTGCCGGCAGGGGAGTGGCGCCTTCCGCCCGCGAAGCTGCTGTCGCGTTCACGGCCCCAGCAGCTGGATCGTTCCGAGGTCGTCGCAGCAGGGACCGCCCTCGTGGCCGCGCTGGCCGTCCATGGCGTCGACACTCGTCTGGTTGGCTACACGGTGGGGCCCACGGTCACCCGCTTCGAGCTCGAGCTCGGATCCGGAGTGAAGGTCGCGCGCGTCACCAGCCTCGCCAAGGACATCGCGTACTCGATGGCCTCGCCCGACGTACGAATCCTCGCCCCGATACCCGGGAGATCTGCGATCGGGGTCGAAGTACCGAACCGCCGCCGTCAGCTCGTCACGCTCGGGGACGTCCTAAGCTCCGAAGAGGCGCGCCGTGCCAGGCATCCCCTCGAGGTGGCTCTCGGACGCGACGTCGCCGGCAGGCCGGTCATGACCAACCTCGCCGACATGCCGCACATACTCATCTCGGGAGCCACCGGCGCAGGCAAGTCGTCGTGCATCAACTCGTTGGTCACATCCGTTCTCATGCGTGCCACCCCCGAGGAGGTTCGCATGATATTGGTGGACCCCAAGCGTGTGGAGCTGGGCCAGTACAACGGCCTTCCCCACCTACTGACCCAGGTCGTGGTGGACCCGAAGAAGGCGGCCAACGCTCTGGCCTGGGCGGTCGCGGAGATGGAGCGGCGCTACGACATCCTCGCCGAGGCCGGCATGCGCGACATCACCGGATACAACGAAGCGATAGGCCGTGGCGAGCTGGGAGACGGAGGCGCTCTTGCAGATGCCGGCTCACTCGCCGACGCCAACGCCGACGCCGACGCCGACGCCGGAGTACTCGTCGATGCCGGCCTCGATACCGACGCGCTTGCCGGCGGTGACTCGCTCACCGTTGCCGACGGCGACACCGGCGGGCACCCTCCGAGCGCGACGTTCGAGGACGGCTTCGCCTCGTCGGTGCCCGGGCCCGTGGTGTGGTCGGGCTCCGCCGAGGAGATCAGCACAGCAGAGGACGCAAGTAGCGGGGCCGCGGCACCGAGAGTGTCGATGGAGCCCGCGCGCCGTCATCGCCACCTGCCCTACGTGCTGGTCGTGGTCGACGAGCTCAACGACCTCATGATGGTGGCGGCGCGCGACGTCGAGGAGTCGGTGTGCCGTATCGCGCAGATGGCCAGAGCGGTCGGCATACACCTCGTGCTCGCCACTCAGCGTCCGTCGGTGGACGTGATCACAGGGCTCATCAAGGCGAACATCCCCTCGCGCCTGGCCTTCTCGGTGTCATCGCTTGCCGACAGCCGGGTCATCTTGGACCAACCGGGAGCGGAGCGTCTCATCGGCAAGGGAGACATGCTGCTCCTGGGCGCGTCTTCGTCGGTACCGAGACGGATCCAAGGCCCGTGGGTGACCCAGGCCGAGGTGCGAGCGGTCGTGGCTCACTGGCGTCGTCAGCGCCAGCCCGACTACATCGAGGGTGTCGCAGCCTCCTCCGAGGCAAGCCTCGGAGGAGGCAAAGTGATCGACGACGAAGACGAGGAACTTCTGGCGGCGGCCATGGAGCTGGTGGTCCGGTCTCAGCTAGGGTCCACGTCCATGCTTCAGAGGAAGCTCCGCGTGGGGTTCTCTCGTGCGGGTCGCCTGATGGACCTCCTAGAAAGACGAGGGATCGTGGGACCGTCGGAGGGTTCGAAGGCCCGTGCGGTGCTCATGACCCCAGAGGAGCTCGAGCAGACCTCCAGGCGGTAGCCGTCCATGGCGCGCCGCGTGGCCGGCGCCGCATCGCTTCGCGCCCCCCGACGTTCCCCGACGACACAACTCTCCGGGCCGTGGCTGCGCCCGCAGGGCAGGCGTCCTGCGTCGCCCTCCACGCCCAGGGCGCGACATGCAAAGCGCGCGAGATGGTCCCGCTCGGCTCTCGTGGCGCTGTTGGTCGTTGTGGTGCTTGTGCTCGTCGGCACCCTTCAGCTTGCCCGTCCTCTTCCTGTGCCCCTCGCGCGCACGGTCCTGGCGCGATCGTCGACGATTCCGGGCGTGATCTCCCCGATCCCATGGCCCGCTCAGGGCCAGGGAGCGGTCGCCGTTCCCGCCTTGGGGATGGTTCTCGCCTCCGGCGCCGAGCAGCCGGTGCCCGTTGCAAGCCTTACCAAGATCATGACCGCCTACATCGTGTTGCGCGACCACCCGCTGGCACCCGGCGCCCAGGGACCGGCAGTTGTGATCAACGCTTCTGATCAGACGGAAACCTATGAGGAGGTCGATGCCAACGACTCGTCCATACCGGTCCAGGTGGGCGAGGTGCTGAGCGAGCGCCAGCTCCTCGACGGTCTTCTGGTCCACTCGGCGAACAACTTCGGTGACGTGCTGGCGCGCTGGGACGCGGGAAGCGTCGGGGTGTTCGTCGCGAAGATGAATGCTGCTGCCGCGTCGCTCGGCATGAGCGAGACGCACTACGCCGACTCGGGTGGGATCGACCCGCGTTCGGTGAGCACCGCCTTGGACGAGCTGCGCGTCGCGACCGCGGCGATGTCCATCCCGACGTTCGCCGCGGTGGTGGCGCAGCCGAAGATCACCTTGCCCGTCGCGGGGACCTTGATGAACTACGTCGGCCAGGTGGGCTCCGACGGCGTAGTCGGTGTGAAGTCCGGGTTCACCCAGGCCGCCATGGGGTGCCTGGTCCTCGCCGCCCAGCGCAGGATCGGAGGCCACAGGGTCGAGGTCATGGCGGCGGTGACCGGCCAGCCCGGCTTGCATCCGCTGGATGCCGCCGCACGAGCCACGCTGCCGCTGATCGGCGCCACGGTGGTTTCGCTCAGGTCTGTGCCTGTGACGCCCCGCAGCAGGCGCGTAGCCACGGTAACCACACCATGGAGCTCCACGGTCGTCGCAGGAACGCCGACGAGCACGCCGAGCATGGTCGTGTGGCCAGGCGACACGGTGCGCCGCTCGATGAGATGGGCCCAGCTCAGAGGTGGTGCCCCGGCGGGAACCAGGCTGGGGACGATGGAGGTCACAGTAGGTTCGGAGCGCCTCGAGGTGCCCGTCCGAAGCGAGAGCCCGATCCCCGGCCCGTCTCTGCTCTGGCGCCTCTGGCGCTTCTGAGCCCGGCTCTGTCCTGCGACCGCTCCTCCCGAGCTCCTCGACCCGCAGAGGATCGGCGCACCTGGTGGCTGGCGCCACTCGGGCCGAACGCTCGACGTGAAGCTACCCTGGCGATGTGCGAGCACGCGCCCCCGCATCGACCGCGAACCTGGGTCCAGGCTTCGACACGCTGGCCTTGGCGCTCCAGCTCTACGTCGAGGTGGATGTGGAGCCGGCGTCGAAATTGATCGTGCGGGCCGAGGGGGAGGGAGCCGAGCTCGAGGAGGAGGCGGGACATCTCGCCGCCAGCGTGGCGATCGACGTCGCAGGGCACGACAGGCTGGCCATCACGATCCGCTCCGAGATCCCGGTGGCTCGGGGCCTCGGGTCGAGCGCCGCTCTTGCGGCCGCGGCCGCCGCGGCCGCCGGCTCGAAGGATCCCCTGGGCGTCGCAGCGCGTGTCGACGGGCATCCCGACAACGCCGCTGCCTCCGTCGTGGGAGGCCTCGTTGCCGCGGCGCTGGTGAGGGGCGCTGTCCGCGCCGTGCGGATGCCCCTCGACAGTGGCTTGGTGTTCGTGGCGCTCGTGCCCGATCGCGCGCTCGTCACGGCAAAGGCGCGCCAGGCCCTCCCGCGCGAGGTCGGGCGCGTCGACGCGACGTTCAACCTCGGCCGCATGGCCCTGCTGCTCGCCGGTCTCGCCGATCGCTCGCTGCTCATCCGCGAGGCGACCGAGGATCGGCTGCACCAGGATTACCGAATCCCGCTGTTCCCCGAGGCCCCGCAGCTTCTGAGCCAGCTCCTCCAGGCGGGGGCCCTCGCCACGTGCTGGTCGGGCGCGGGGCCCAGTGTGATCGGAATCTGTGAGGCCTCCGACGGTGAGAAGGTTCGAAGCGCGGCCGAGGCCGTAATGGAAAACGTCGGGATCCAAGGACGTGCCCTTCTGCTTCGCGCGGATCTCGACGGGCTCATCGTGCACGGCAAGTGAAGATCCTCCGGCGTAGGGGTATCGCTGCCCCCTTACACTGACGCCATGCCCCGCACGTTCCACATCCGCACCTTCGGATGTCAGATGAACGAGCACGACTCAGAGCGGATCGCCGCGCTCTTGACGGCTGACGGGCTCGAGCCCGTCGACGACGTGTCCCAGGCAGATGTCGTCGTGCTCAATACGTGCTGCGTACGGCAGAATGCGGATGACCGCCTCTACGGACATCTCGGAGCGTTGAAAGCGCTCGCTGAGGAGCGACCGGGGATGCAGATAGCGGTCGGAGGCTGCCTGGCGCAGAAGGACCGGGAGATCGTTCGCGAGCGTGCGAGCCACGTGGACGTCGTGTTCGGGACCCACAACCTGGCTCGTGCGCCTGCGCTGCTCAGAGAAGCGGCCAAGAGCGGTCCGGTCGTCGAGGTGGTAGACGCTCCCATACCGCGCGGCGACCCTGCCGAGGTGCGTGGTCTCGAGGCGGTTCGCGAGTCCTCGTGCTCGGCCTGGGTGACGATCCAGACCGGTTGTGACAATTCGTGCGCGTTCTGCATAGTCCCGCAGGTACGAGGACGCGAGGTGAGCCGTCCCTTCGACGAACTGGTTGCCGAGGTCGAGGCCCTGGCCTCGCGAGGAGTGAGCGAGATCACGCTTCTGGGCCAGAACGTCAACTCTTACGGACGTGATGTCACACGTCGCCGTCCCCTCTTCGCCGAGCTGCTCCGCGCGCTGGGCGCCGTAGCGGGGATCAAGCGGGTGCGCTTTACGAGTCCGCACCCGAAGGACCTGCGTCCCGAGACGATCGCGGCCATGGCCGAGACAGAGGCGGTTTGCGAGCATCTGCACCTGCCGTTGCAGTCCGGCAGCGACCGGACGCTCGTCGCGATGCGCCGCGGCTACACCGCCGAGCGATATCTGTCTCGTCTGGGAGCGGCGCGTGCTGCCGTCGACGACCTCGCCGTCACGACCGACCTGATCGTCGGTTTCCCCGGCGAGACCGACGACGACTTCGAGCGCACGCTCGAGGTGGTGGCGGAGGCGGAGTACGACAGCGCCTACACGTTCGTGTTCTCGCCACGCCCTGGCACACGCGCGGCATCGATGAAGGAGTTGTTCGTCCCCGGCGACGTCGTCGCCGAACGCTTCGAACGTCTTCGGGTCGTGGTGGAGCGCTCGGCTCTCGCCCACCACGCTGCACGAGTCGGCAAGATAGAGGAGGTACTCGTGGAGGGGCCGAGCAAGCGTGACGCCTCCATGCTGAGCGCTCGTACCCGCCAGAACAAGCTGGTGCACTTCTCGCCGCACGTGGCCGTAGCGCGTGTCTCGGGTCCTGCCTCGGCCGGCTCGTACGCGACGGTGAGGATCACCGACGCGGCACCGCACCACTTGCGCGGCGAGCTGCTGGGCGCGACAGAGCCACGGTCGTTCTCGAAAGGCCCACGGCGGTACCGCAGGCTCTTGGCGGTCTCCGCCGGATAGCGCGTGGAAGGACACGTTGAGCCGGGGCGGTGGCACGTGGCTCTGGTGGGTCCCACGGCATCGGGGAAGTCCGAGCTCGCCCTGGCACTCGCGAGCCGACGAGCGGAGGCCGAGCTGGTGTATGTCGACTCCATGAGCGTCTACCGCCACATGGACGTCGGGACCGCCAAACCTCCGCCCGAGCAGCGCGCCCGAGTGCCTCACCATCTTCTGGACCTCGCAGAGCCCGACGAGGAGTTCACGGTGCGCCAGTTCCAAGAGGCGGCGGGCAAGGCGCTCGGACGGATAGAAGAGCGCGGACACCGGGCGTTGCTGGTGGCGGGCACGGGCCTGTACCTGCGTGCGGTGGTGGACGACCTCGAACTTCCCGGTCGGTGGCCCGAGGTGGCACGCGCCCTCGAAAGTGAAGCCGATCTCCCCGGGGGGCTCGAGCGGCTCTATTCACGCCTCTGTTGCCTCGACCCTCAGGCCGCGACGCGGATCGAACCGGCGAACAGGCGTCGAATCGTGCGGGCTCTCGAGGTCACGATCGGCTCGGGTCGCCGCTTCTCGTCGTTCGGGCCCGGACTTGGTTCCTACCCGCCGACTCGGTTCGTGCTCGTGGGCTTGACGTTCGATCCCGGGCTGCACGGCGTGCGTATCGAGAAGCGCTTCGAGTCGATGCTCGGTGCGGGGCTGCTGGACGAGGTGCGCGCGTTGGCGGCGCGTCCGGGTGGGATCTCGCGCACTGCCCGCCAGGCTCTCGGTTACCGCGAGTTGCTCGCCCACCTCGAAGACGGCGTCCCGCTCGAGGAGGCCGTCTCGGAGGCGATCGCGCGCACGAAGGCGTTCGCGCGCCACCAATGGGCCTGGTTCCGGCGCGATCCACGCATCTGTTGGCTGGACCCCTCTCGCGACCCGCTCCCACAGCTGCTGGAGCTGTGGGACACGGCGTAGGGGGGAGCGGTGGGAGACTGAGGGCGATGTCCGAGGTCGGCGAGCTTCGCCTCTCGAAGCACCACGGGGCCGGGAACGACTTCCTCGTCTTCATGGACCTTGCGAACCGCCGCCCGTTCTCGGCAACCGAGGTACGTGCGCTGTGCGACCGCCACTTCGGAGTCGGCGCGGACGGGATCATGCGTGTCCTGGCCGGAGGCAGCGGTGCCTCTGTGTCCATGGAGCTGCGAAACGCCGACGGGAGCTTCGCGGAGATGAGCGGCAACGGCATCCGATGCCTCGTTCAGGCTGCGATCGAAGCAGGTGCAGTGGCAGAGGGGCTAGTGGGGGTGATGACCGACGCCGGCCTGTGCGAGGTCGACTTCGAAACCGTCGAGCCCGGGTTCGGTCGTGCTTCGGTGGACATGGGCCCTGTGGCACTCGGCCCCGAGCTCGCAGTCGCAGTGGAGGAGCTCGCCGGAGTGGAACGGGCGCGCTCGGTGGACATGGGCAACCCTCACATCGTGCTCATGTGCTCTCGCGTCGGCGACGAGGTGGTGAGGATCGCAGGAGAGCGCCTCGCGCGGTCGGTTCCCGGGGGGACGAACGTCGAGTTCGCCTGGATCGATGTTGGGACCGAGGCGCTCAACCTGCGGGTGTTCGAACGGGGGGTGGGTGAGACGCTCGCCTGTGGCACGGGCGCGTGCGCAGCCGTCGCCGCCGCGCGTTCTTGGGAGTTGGTGGGGGACCGTGTCGAGGTCCTCCTCCCCGGTGGAAAGCTGGACGTCGAGATCGGCACGGCTTCGGTGATCCTGCGGGGACCCACCCGCAAGGTGGCCGACGTAGCAATTCGCGAGTCGGGTCTCGCAAGACTGGTCGACGAGCTCGTTGCGAGGCAGACCTCGAGGAACTCCACAGGTATGCCGAGCGAGGCGGTGGGGCGTCGGTGACGCTGATCGAACGAACCTTCCGCGAGCGAATTGTGCTCGTGGGGGTGGTGTTCGCGTGGAGTTCGCTGCCGGTGGTGGAGGCCGATCTCGACGAGCTCGCGGAACTTGTGAGCACAGCGGGTGCCGACGTCGTCGCGCGCGTGACGCAACGACGTGACCAGCCCGATCCGGCGACTTACTTGGGTAGGGGAAAGGCGCAAGAGCTGAGAGAGCTCTCGGAGGCGAACGACGCCGACACCGTGGTGTTCGACGACGAACTCTCGCCGGCTCAGCAGCGGAACCTCGAGCAGATCCTGGGGCGCACCGCCATCGACCGCACGGCCGTGATACTCGACATCTTCGCCCAGAACGCGCGCACCCAAGAAGGAAAGACCCAGGTGGAGCTGGCGTTGCTTCGCTACCGGCTTCCGCGATTGCGAGGCAGAGGGCGCTCGCTCTCCCAGCAGGCAGGTGGCATCGGGACGAGGGGACCAGGAGAAACTCAGCTGGAGGTGGACAGGCGGCGCCTGTTGCACCGGGTCGGCCGCTTGGAGACGGATCTGCGCAGGTTGGAGGCCACCCGTCGAAACCAGCGCCGGGCGCGACAGCGTTCTCGCCAGCACTCGGTCTCGTTGGTCGGATACACCAACGCGGGGAAGTCCACGTTGCTCAACCGTCTTACCGGTGCGGGCGTCATGGTCGAGAACCACCTGTTCTCGACGCTGGACCCGCGCACCAGGCGCCTGGCGCTACCCGGGGGGGAGACCGTGCTCGTCTCCGACACGGTCGGCTTCGTCCGAAAGCTGCCCCACCAGCTGGTCGAGGCTTTCCGGTCGACGCTCGAGGAGGTGCGCGAGGCGGATCTCCTGCTGCACGTGGTGGACGGGTCGGCTCCCGAGCCCGAGGCCCAGATGGAGGCGGTGCGCTTGGTGCTCGAGGAGATAGGGGCGACAGAGGTGCCCGAGCTGCTCGCCGTGAACAAAGTCGACCGCTCTTGCTCACCACGCAGGTTCGCCGAGCGCCATCCGGGAGCGGTGGTGGTGTCGGCTCTCACCGGTGAGGGTCTGGAGGACCTCCTGCGGGCGATCGGCGACCGTCTGCGTGCAGCCGACCGTCTGGTAGAGCTCGTGGTGCCCTTCGACCGTGGCGACGTGCTGGCGGCGGTCCATCGCGAGGGCGAGGTGGTGGGCGAGTCCCACGGGGAGGCCGCGACCGTCGTACGCGTCGTCCTAGACGAGGCGGGGCGGGCGCGCTTCGGTGAGTTCGCGGCGTCGTGACGGGGGGTGCGTGTGCGGCTAGGTGCGAGATGCTAGGCGTGGTCATGCACGCGCGTGCCCCGGCCTGAGGCCGTGAGAGCGGGACGGGGCTTCGAGCCGCCCGAGTACCCCTACGCGCGCCTCGGTCGGCTTGCCGATGTCGCCGGCCGTCACGAAGGCGGAATGGTCGACCTCTCGGTCGGCACGCCGTGCGACCCGCCTCCCTCGACGGTGGTGGTGGCGCTCGGGAGCTCGGGCTCCGAACGCGGCTATCCGTCATCGGTCGGGAGCGAGGCCATGCGACGAGAGGCGGCGCGGTGGATGGGACGTCGCTTCGAGGTGAACGTCGACGCCACGAACGTCGCTGCCTGCGTAGGCACGAAGGAGTTCGTGGCCAGCGCGGCGTGGTTCTTGCGCCTGCGCGATCCGACGCGTGACACGGTGATCGCTCCCGCTGTCGCCTACCCGACATACGCCATGGGCGCGCAGCTCGCAGGTTGCAATGTGGTGGAGGTGGACGAGTCGCCCGACGGGGGTGTCGATCTTCGATCGGTGCCCCACGAGCTCTCGAGGCGCGCGGTCATGGTCTGGCTGAACAGCCCTTCGAACCCGACGGGAAATCTGACGGATCTCGAGGCGGCTGCCAGCTGGGGCAGGGCCCGGGGCGTGCCCGTCTTCTCCGACGAGTGCTACGCGGAGTTCACCTGGGACCGCCCACGAGCGTCCACGGTCCTGCAGGCTGGTTCCGACGGCGTGGTGGCGGTGCACTCGTTGTCGAAGAGGTCGAACATGGCCGGGACGCGAGTGGGGTTCTACGCCGGCGACCCGGAGATCGTCGGCTATCTCAGCGCGCTTCGCCAGCACGCCGGGCTCATGGTTCCCGGTCCCGTGCAAGCAGCGGCCGTCGTCGCGCTGGAAGATGACGAGCACGTCGTGGCCCAACGCCGGCGCTACCGGCGTCGTCTCGAGCGACTGTGCTCGCTTTTGTGTGAAGGGGGGCTCGACGCCCGCCTTCCGGCGGGGGGCTTCTACCTGTGGGTTCCCGTGCCGGGCTGGGCGACGGCCGCCGACGACCGTGACAAGCGGTCGGGCGCGTGGGTGCTCGCCCAAGCGCTGGCCGAGGCAGCCGGTGTGCTCGTGAGCCCGGGCGACCTCTACGGGGAGGCTGGTTCGGGGTTCGTGCGGGTGGCGGCCGTACAGCCCGACGACCGCATCGAGTTGGTGGGCGAACGCCTGTCGCGCTCGTCGCATCCCCATCTCGGCGGCCAGGCGAGGATGCGTTCGAAGGCGGGCGCGAAGGTGGGTTGTTCCGCCCGTTCCGACGCCGAGTCAGCCCGAAAGGCATCGCCTCGTCACCCGAGCGACAGCTTGTAGCCTCGGGTGATGTCCGACCTGGCGTCGCAGATAGAGGAGCTGTGGGCTCGTGCCGACGAGCTGACGCCGGCGAACACCGACGCACTGGTACCGGTGACAAAGGCCATCGAGCTCCTCGATGCAGGCGAGGCCCGTGTGGCGGAGATGGACCGATGCAGCGGGGAAGTGGTCGTCCACGTCTGGCTGAAGCAGGCCATCTTGTTGCTGTTCCGGCTGCGGGCGATCGCGACCACCGAGCTCGGTCCGTTCGAGTACGCGGACAGACTGCCACTCAAGTCCGGATACGAGGCCGCGGGAGTGAGGGTCGTGCCCGGTGCGTCCGCGCGTTGGGGATCGTTCCTCGACCGAGGGGTCATCCTCATGCCCAGCTACGTGAACATCGGGGCACGCGTGGGTGCCGGGACGATGGTCGACACATGGGCGACGGTCGGCTCGTGCGCGCAGATAGGCGCCCGTGTGCACCTGTCGGGCGGCGTAGGCATCGGTGGCGTGCTGGAGCCTCCGAACGCGAGGCCGGTCATGGTGGGAGACGACGCACTGATCGGCAGTCGTTCGATGGTGACCCAGGGCGCTTGCGTCGGGGAGGGAGCGGTGCTGGGCGAGGGGGTCATCTTGAACCCGGGCATTCCGGTGATCGACGCCGAGACCGGTGAGGAGATAGCACGGGGCGTCGTTCCACCGTGGTGCGTCGCCGTGAGCGCCGCGCGCCGTCGAGAGTTCGCGGGAGGCGAGTTCTTCCTGCCCTGCGTCTTGGTGATCAGGCGCCTCGAACCTGGACAGCGTCACAGAGAGCTCGAGGCGGTGTTGCGTGACCACGGCGTCGCCACCTGATACCTCGTGGTGACACGGTGAGTGATCTGCTGGCTTTGGCTTTCGAGCTCGTGGGTATCACATCGGTCAGCCGCGCCGAGGCGGCGCTCGCAACACGCGTCGAACAGCAGCTGCGGCGTTGCCCGGATGTGACGGTGGAGCGGATAGGCGACAACGTGGTCGCCCGCTCCTTGTTCGGTCGGCAGCGCCGAGTGATCCTGGCCGGCCACCTTGACACGGTCCCGCCCTTCGACGACAGCGCTCCCCGGATGGAGAGGAGCACCCTATGGGGCCTCGGCGCGGTGGACATGAAAGGTGGTCTCGCAGTGATGCTCGATCTTTCAGCCGAGCTCGAGCACATTCCCGTGGACGTGACGTTCGTCTTCTACGCCTGTGAGGAGATCGAGCGCAGCGCGAGCGGGCTGGGCAGTTTGGCCCGCGAACGCCCGGACCTGTTGGAGGCCGAGGCCGCTGTCCTCGTCGAGCCCACCGCGTGTGTGGTCGAGGCAGGTTGCCAGGGCACGATGCGTGCATTGGCCACGGTCGTGGGTCGGCGTGCTCACAGCGCGAGGCCTCAGATGGGCGTCAACGCGGTGCACCGCCTGGAGCCGTTGCTGCGGGTCCTCGCAGAGTACGAACCGAGGGAGCTCGTCCTCGACGGGTGCAGGTACACAGAGCAATTGCAGGGTGTGGGGGTCGCCGGCGGGGTTGCGGGCAACCTGGTGCCGGACCGCGCGAGCGTGACCGTGAACTTCCGCTTCGCGCCTGATCGCGACGTCCTTGCGGCTGAGGCCGCGCTACGTGGGTTGCTGGCTTGCGGGCTCGACGAGGCGCGCGGCGACAGCGTGGAGATCGTCGACGCGGCACCCGGTGCGCCG
Source organism: Acidimicrobiales bacterium (assembly GCA_050011255.1). Taxonomy (GTDB): domain Bacteria; phylum Actinomycetota; class Acidimicrobiia; order Acidimicrobiales; family UBA8190; genus Bog-564. Next base: position 105,197 of record JBEKJK010000004.1, on the reverse strand, counting down.
CCGGCGCTCGACGACGTGCTTCTTGCCGGGTTGGTGAGCGCTACCGGGCGAGCGCCACGGGCGAAGGTCGGATGGACCGACGTGGCTACGTTCTTCGGACTCGGCGTGCCGGCAGCGAATTTCGGCCCCGGTGACCCGTCGCTGGCCCACGCTCCCGACGAGCACGTGGCGGCTGCCGAGCTGACACGGGCGCGTGACGTGTTGCAGCGTTTCTTGTCAAGTGCCTGAGCCGTGGAGCGCGAGGGCCGAACGGCCCTCGCCGTACGACCGTCAAAGGCGGCGGAGGACGGTGACCACCGTTCCGTAGATGCTCACGTCCGCCGGGTCTAACTCGATGGGCGAGAGCGCCGGGTTCGCAGGTGTGAGAACGATCTTGTCGTGACGACGAGCGAAAGTCTTCACCGTGGCCTCGTCGTCGGGGATGCCCGCTACGACGACATCCCCGTTCTCGGCGTCGGGCTGTTGTCTGACGACCACGAAGTCGCCGTCGAGGATCCCCGCTTCGATCATCGAGTCGCCCCGGACCCTGAGCATGAACAACGAACCCGTGCCGGTGAAGTCCTCGGGGAGAGGCAGTAACTCCTCGACGTTCTCAATCGCCAGCACCCCGGTGCCGGCGGCGACGTCGCCCACGAGCGGCACGTGTCGGACAGGCCTCGCCGCCATCGGCGCCTTGGACGAGGGGTCGTAACGCACCTCGATCGCCCGCGGCTTGGTGGGGTCACGCCGCAGGTACCCCTCGCGTTGGAGAAGGGCCAGGTGGGCGTGCACGGTCGAGGAGGACGCCAAGCCCACCGCCGCACCGATCTCGCGCACCGACGGGGGGTAACCCCTCTCACGCAGGCTCCGAGCTATGTACTCCATGATCTCATGGCGTTTGCCTGTGAGCGCCTCGGCCATGTCTCCCTCGCTGGGTTCTCGGGGCGTTCCCCCTCGGGCATCGTCCTGGCGGCCGGCACCTGAGACCCCCCTGCTGCTGTTCGGACCAGCTCCTGTGCTGGGGAGGTTCTCCCTGGCCGACGGCCCGAACACCAGTTCGTCCATCATATACGTCGCCAGGGCCTAAGGCAAACATCTGTTCGCCACCGGCTTCGCGCTCCGAAGTGTCCGACGGTCCGACCCCTGTCCGAACTTGTCCGACTTGTCCGAGGCTTTGCACCCAATCCCCCCTCTGCACCAAAAGTCGGACTTCTGCACCAAAAAGGGAGCATCGACAGGACTCAGACGAGGAGCTGGCCTAAGGGGACTGTCTATCTGGTGGACCCAACAACCCCGGGTCAGGGGCCTGAGTTGACCCCCCTGTACGCTGAGGGTGACCCAGGAGGCGGCCTATGCCCGGTCCAGAAGACGAGGAGTGGTTCTCGACTCCTGGCGACTTCGGAAAGAACCTCAAGAAGTTTCTAGGGCGGGGTCTCGGGCGGTGGTTTCGGTGGGGATGGCCTGGGGTCGAGGAGAACCCTCGGGCACTCCTGGAGTCCGACCCGGAGGAGCTGGGGAAGGAGCCTCCTCAGGAGTGAGTGGGGCGGGGGGTTAGCCCGATGGCGGGAATCGGATTTGGCCCGATCCCGTAATCCTCGCCTCTCTGAGATTTTTTCACGACAGGGCTAAAGGTCGGCACCCGACCTACCGATAAGGGGGGGTGTAGGTGCAATTCCCCTTCAACCCAAGTGACGACCCCTGTTCCCTCCGGTACGGGGGTCGTTGCCCGTATGGAGCCCTGACGACCCCCGTTTTGTCACCGCACACATCCCCCGACCCTTGACACGAACACGTGTTCGTGTTCTGATGACGCGGTGACGAACACCTGTTCGGCCAGCTGCCAGGACGCCGCAGCGGCGAGGAGCGACACCCCAGCACGCAGGGCGCCGCCGGCTCGTGGCGCCGCCGAGGGCCGTGTTCGGTTTCTCCTCGCGGTCGTGGCGACGGCACTCGTCGTCGCGCTCGCCCTGCCTTGGGGCGGAACCGGGGGGCGCCCCCTCGCCACCCCCGGTCCCGCCCAGGTCGGGCGCCCGTTGTCCTCGCACGCTCTTTACGTCGTGCAGCCCGGCGACACGCTGTGGACGATCGCGCAGCGCCTCGTTCCGGGAGCCGATCCGCGTCCGGTCGAGGCTCGTCTCGCCGCCCAGGTCGGCAGCGAGACGATCGTTCCCGGTGAGCGCGTGGTTCTTCCCTGACCCGATCGTGCCGTGGTGGGTCCGTGGTCATCGCTCTCGAACCGCTCGCTCACCAGCGGTACGGTGGCCGGTGTGCAGTGTCCGTGGTGTCGCGGGCTTGACGACAAGGTGGTGGACTCGCGTCTTGCCGAGGACGGAGCCGCAATCCGGCGGCGGCGCGAATGTCTGTCGTGCGGACGCCGTTTCACCACCTACGAGCGGCTGGAGGAGGCGCCGCTATGGGTGGAGAAGCGCTCCGGCCAGCGCGAGCCTTTCGACCGTTCCAAGCTCGTGGCGGGCATGAGGGCGGCGACGAAGAACCGCCCGGTCACCGACGTCGCGCTCGAGGAGCTCGCCCAACAAGTCGAGGAGTCCTTGCGGGGCCAAGGCGCGGTCGTCGCGAGCCAGCAGATCGGGGTCGCCGTACTCGAGCGCCTTCGCGAGGTCGACGATGTGGCCTACCTGCGTTTTGCGTCCGTGTATAAGGGTTTCGAGGACGTCGGCGACTTCCAGCGCGAAGTCGGCCTCCTCACGAAGACCACAGAGCCGAAGCGCAGGGGCTGACGGGCGGTGCCCGAGCTAGTCGAAGGCGTACCCGCTCGGGTGCTCGCCGTATACGCCCATCCCGACGACCCCGATGTCTCGTGCGGGGGAACGCTGGCCCGGTGGGCACGAGGCGGGGCCGAGGTGCACGTTGTCATCTGCACCAACGGAGACAAAGGCACCTCGGATCCTGCGGCGGACCCGATAGCGCTCGCCCGACGTCGATTAGCCGAGGCGGCGAAGGCCGCAGATCTGCTCGGGGTGACAGGACAGCAGGTCCTCGGCTACCCGGACGGCGAGCTCGTCGACGACCACGCTCTGCGCGCTCGGCTCGTGGCCACGATCAGACAGCTGCGCCCCGTCACCGTGCTTTGCCCCGACCCGACGGCCGTGTTCTTCGGTGAGGACTACTTCAACCACCGCGACCATCGCGTCGTCGGGTTCGCCGTTCTGGACGCTTTGTCGCCCGCGGCGGCTCTGCCGCACTACTTCCCCGAGGCCGGAGCCGCTCATCAGGTGGAGACGGTGCTGATGTCGGGGACCCTGGAGCCCAGCGTGTGGGTGGATGTGACAGGCACGATAGAAGAGAAGGTGGACGCCGTGTCGTGTCACCGCAGCCAGTTCGCGGACGGCGGCGAGTGGGCGAGGCGAGCCGTGCGGCTGCGAGCCGAGGAGGACGGGCGCCGGGCAGGTGTGGCCTTCGCCGAGGGCTTCCGGCGGCTGCGGCTCGGTGCCTGAGCGGGATTCGACACCCGATGCGCCCCGAGCGCCGGACGGTACCGACGCTTGCAACATCTTGCACGTCGACATGGACGCTTTCTTCGCCTCGGTCGAGGTGCTCGATGCCCCGAGCCTCGCCGGGAAGCCTGTGGTGGTGGGGGGCTCGGGCGCCCGGGGTGTCGTGGCGTCGTGCACGTACGAAGCACGTGCGTACGGTATCCACTCGGCGATGTCGTCTTACGAGGCACGTCGTCGCTGTCCCCATGCCGTGTTCGTGGAGGGTCGCTACAACCGGTACGCGCAGACCAGCGAGCGTCTTCATTCCGTTCTGCGCCGGTTCACCCCTCTGATCGAACCGATCGCCCTCGACGAGGCTTTTCTCGACGTATCAGGAGCACACCGCTCGATCGGATCACCACGCGCTATCGCCGAGCGCATCCGAGGAACGGTTTTCGAGGAGTTGGGCCTGAGCTGCTGCGTAGGGGTGGCTCGTACGAAGCTGTTGGCGAAAATGGCGTCGCGCGCCGCTAAGCCGGTCCCGGCCCTGCGTGGAAGTCGTCCAGGTCCCGGCGTGGTGGTGGTGCCTCCGGGCGGCGAGCTCCGCTTCTTGCACCCACTGCCCATCAGGGCCCTGTGGGGCGTGGGCCCCGCCACCGCTCGGCGCCTCGAGGAGCTCGGTGTTACTACCGTCGGTGATCTCGCCGCCGTTCCCGACGGGGCTCTTCGCAGTCTGTTGGGCAGCGCCAACGGCCGCCGCCTGGCCGCTTTGGCAAGGGGCGAAGACGACCGGCCGGTGGAGCGTCTCCGGGAGACGAAGTCCGTGGGCCACGAGGAGACCTTCGCCTTGGATCTGGGGGATTCCGAAAGTCTTCATCGCCACGTCATGCGGATTGCCGACGCCGTCGCAAGTCGTCTTCGTGAGGCGGACCTGCGGGGGCGCACGATCACCTTGAAGGTCCGCCACCCCGACCGCAGAACGATCACGCGCTCTCAGACGCTTCCGACACCGACGAGCTCCGCACGTGGCATTGCCGTGGTCGCCGGGGCGTTGCTTTGCTCCGTCGACGTCACCCGTGGTGTGCGGCTTCTCGGCGTGTCGTTGTCGGCGCTGGTGCGAGGCGGAGCAACGAGCCGCCAGCTGTCCTTCAACACGGGATCCGACACGGGACTCGACACGGGCTTCGAGAAGGCTTCGGAAGGGGCTCTGAGCAACGGGCGCGCGCCAAGCTTGCTATCCGGCGATGACCGTGACGCACTGCCCGGACGCGAGGCGGCGTGGGAGGAGGTGGAGGCAGCGGTTGCGCAGATCCGCGTTCGCTACGGCCGGTCGGCGGTCTCCTCGGCTGCTCTTGTCGGGCCGGACGGAATCTCGGTGAAGCGCTTGGGAGACGCGCGATGGGGACCCGGCGAGTCTTCGAAAGGGGGGGGCCGTTGTCCTGTCTAAGCGGCTGCGCGAAGATTGATCTAGCTGCCGAATACGCACGGGCATGGGTGGAAGGGAGCCGAGGTTGCCGCTCTCGGAGCACGAGCAGCAGGTCCTACAGCAACTGGAGCAGGCACTTGTCGAGCAGGACCCGGCTTTCGCGGACCGCGTTCGCTCCGAGAACGTCTACCGCTACGCGGGTCGCTACCTGAAGTGGTCGGTTCTCGGGTTCGCCGTCGGCCTGACGGTCATGCTGGTCTTCTTCACCACCTCGGTAGCCGTGGGTTTTGTCGGTGTCTTGATAATGTTCGCCTCTCTGGTCTTGTTCTGGACCAACCTGCGCCGTATGGGCAAGGCGGGATGGGAGGACATCGGCCGCTCCTTGCGTGGGGAGGGGATCGGCCACGCCGTGAACGACACCCGCAGCTGGCTTCGGGATCGTTTCCGCCGCGACCGATAACAGCGCCCCGAGTCGCGGTTATGGTGCCGCGTCGTGGAGTTGTGCCTGGCCATTGACGTCGGTGGGACCAAGATGGCGGCCGGGCTGGTGTCGGGGGACGGGCGGGTGGTTCGTGACGCTCGGGTTCCGACCCCTCGCACCGAGGACCCGGAGGCTGTCTTCGGAGCCCTGGCGGAGCTGGTGTTCGGGGTGCTCGAGGGGGACCGTCAGCCTGCACGACCGGGGCGTAAGAGCCCGGTCGTGTTGTGCGGGGTCGGCTGTGGGGGTCCGATGTCTTTGACGGAGGGAACGGTGTCTCCGCTCAACATCCCGGCCTGGCGAGACTTCCCGCTCCGCGAGCGGTTGGCGTGTCTGACAGGGCTCCGCGTGAGCGTGGACAACGACGCCAAGGCGTTCACCCTGGGGGAGGGCTGGGTGGGTGTTGCTCGAGGCCGGAGCGACTTCATCGGAATGGTCGTGTCCACCGGGGTCGGCGGGGGCATCGTCCTCGAGGGACGGATGCTCGAGGGAGCGAGCGGCAACGCCGGGCACGTGGGCCACGTGATCGTCGAGCCCGACGGTCGTGTGTGCGGTTGCGGAGCGCGAGGGTGCCTGGAGGCAGAGGCATCGGGCACGGCGATCGCCGCGGTCACTGGACGTCCCGCCTCAGAGGCGCCGCAGGAGGTCGTGGAACGCACCGGGAGGCTGGTGGGGCGGGCGGTCGCATCGGTATCGGCCCTGCTCGACCTGCAGCTCGCGGTGGTGGCGGGGTCGGTAGCCCTAGGGTTCGGAGCTCCGTTCTTCGCGGCGGCGAACGCAGAGCTACAACAACGGGCGCGGTTGTCGTTCTCCAGCTCGACCTGCATCGTCCCTGCCGGGCTCGGCGAACGCGGGCCGCTGGTGGGGGCGGGGGCCGTCGGTTGGCGCTGCGCGGGGCATCAGGTACTCGGTTCGCGGACGTGATCGAAACGAACGCAGGCGGACCGACGAACGCAGGCGGACCGACGAGCGCAACGGGCCCGACGACGAGCGCGGGGGGCCCTGAGGGAGTTCGTCGTAGTTCGCCAGTCCAGGCGCGCACCGCAGCAGCAGTCGTGGCGGCCGTCTTGTGGAGGCCTTCGCTCTGGCCCGTCGCGGTGACGGAGACGCTTCGTATGGCCAAGCCCGGCTGGTGGCGACGGTGGCCACCGTTACCCGTGCCCGATGCGGAGCTGTGGCGGTTCCGACTCGAGGCCGCATACGGAGGTGAAGGCACGACCACTCCTGCTGCCCAGGACGTTCTTTCCTTCCTTCGGTGGTGCCGCGATGCGCGCGACTGGCACAAGGGATGATGAGCGCTCGGCACAGCAGGTGTGTGCGACTGGCGCCGGGATGATGAGTGATCGGCACGGGGATGATGAGACTGCCGACGATCAGGGCACCCGGCTCGGCGAGCCAACCTGTTCGAAGTAACGGTGCGCGTCTTGGTAGCCTCGTGCCTGATGTTGGCCGAGGAGGGCGCTGGTGCTCACGGGACGAGCAGGGCGCTCGTGCTCAACGCCACCTTCGAGCCGCTCGGCATCGTCTCCACTCGACGAGCACTGTTGCTCGTCCTGGCCACGAAGGCCGAGCTGATTCACTCCACCGAGCGCATGTTCCGATCCGAGAGAACGGCGCTCCCAGAGCCGTCGATCGTGCGACTTGCATGTTATGTCCGGGTTCCGCGCGACCGGACGCTGGCGGTGAACCGTCGGACGGTCTTCGCTCGCGATCACCATCGGTGCCAGTACTGTGGGTCGACCGCGGAGAGTATCGACCACGTGGTTCCGCGCAGTCGGGGCGGGCTCCACGTGTGGGACAACGTCGTCGCAGCCTGTCGCCACTGCAACACGCGCAAGGAGGACCGCCTTCCGCACGAGGTGGGCCTCGTGCTTCGCAGTCACCCCGTGGCTCCGAGGCAACGGGTGTGGCTGCTCGCCACGAGTGGAGGGGCACCTGACGAATGGGTTCCGTATTTGGGCGAGCAGTCACTCACCGCCTGAGGTGACCGACCCTTCTTGCTGGTCGCGACAAGACCGTCTTGGCACCGCCTCGTCGTTGTGCAGCAGGTGGCCGCCGGCCGGAGAGCTGCGTCGACGCAGCGTCGCCATCTGCCGCGTGACCGGGGCCGCGCTAGTGCTCGGTAGCACCCAGCCCTTCGAGGTGCTGTCGGAGGAGCGTTGTGCTCGCGAAGGGGTGGAGATCGCTCGGCGTCCTGCCGGAGGCGGCGCAGTGCTCGTTGTCCCGGGGGCACAGGTGTGGATCGACTTCTGGGTGCCACGTGATGACGCGCTGTGGGGTGAGGACATCGTTCGTTCTGCTCAGTGGGCCGGGGAAGCGTGGCGCGGGGCACTCGCCACACTCGGCGCGCAGGGCCTAGAGGTGCATCACGGCCGGTCGATCGAGACCAAGTGGTCACGTCTCGTCTGCTTCGCCGGCCTGGGCCCCGGCGAGGTGAACGTCGCGGGAGTCAAGGTGGTCGGCATTTGCCAGCGACGAACGCGCGAGGGAACACGGTTTCTCACAGTCGCCGCGTTGAGATGGGCCCCCTCTTCGGTCGTGGGTCTCATGTCCTTGGAACATGGACAAGCCGAGCAGGCGATCAGCGATCTGGTTGGCGCGGCTGCGGGTCTGAATGACGTCTTGCCAGGCGCAAATCCCGAAGCCGGCAGTTCGTCAGCGGTCTCGATGGTCGAACGCGAGGTGGTGCGGTCACTGCCCTGAGGCCGGTCGTGGTCGAGGGTCGAGTGCCAGGGCCCGATCGACGAGATCTCGTCTCACGTCCCGACTGCGAAGGAGCCGACGAGTACGACCAGGACAGTCAGAGTGATGAGGACAAAGCGCGTGTCGTGGTCGGCGGCAAAACCGATCACGCTGACTGCTACACGTAGCACGGGCGTGGCGATCAAGAGAAGAAGACCTAGCATCACCAGCGCAGGTCCGTCACCGTGTCCGACGCCACTCAGCACGGCGGCGAACGTGCGGGGCGCGTGGAACCCCACAGGGTGAAGGACGCCGTGCCGGAGTTGAGGCACGGCCCGGCGTGCCGAGGTGTACGAAGCCGAAGCGACGAAAGTCAAGACGACGCCTGCCGTTATGACCGAGGAGCTGATCAGGACTCCGATACGCAGCACGCCTGACACCACAGGCGTGAGCCGCTGGTTCGTTCGTTCGACGGTTCTGTCCGTGGACCCGCTCGGTCCGGGCACCTGATCGGGCACCCTCGGCGACTCACTGAGCGACGACCGCCTTCGCAACGACGCGCTCTTCAAGTTCCTCAAGTGACTCCCTTCACCAACATGTCGAGGGCGACTGCAAACACGACGATCGCGAACAGCGCGCGCAAACGGCGCGGCTGGATGCCCGAGAGCAACCGCGCGCCGCCCAGAGCGCCGACGAGCACTCCAAGAGCGACCGGTGCGGAGATGAGCGGGTTCACGTCGCCGCGTTCGAAGTACACGCCGGCCGACGCCGCTGCGGTGACGCCGATCATGAAGTTGCTCGTAGCCGTGGAGACCTTTATGGGAAGGCCCATTGCCAGGTCCATGGCCGGCACCTTCAACGTCCCCGATCCCACCCCCAGCAAGCCGCTCACTGTGCCGGCCACGTACATGAGCAGCAGGCCGATCTTCGTTCGCGCCACGCGGTAGGTCACCACACGTCCTCGCGCCGCATCGGGGTAGGCGCCGTGCAACCCGAGCTTGTCGGCCAATGGATCGGGCGGCTGGGGAGGGCGGTGCTCGAGGCTCTTGCGGCGTGCCACGGCGATCGCCGACTGACCCAGCGCGACGGCGAAGATCACGTACAGCACTCGTGGGACGAGGATCGAGCCGAGGAAGGCACCTGTCACCGCGCCCGTGCTCGTTGCGATCTCGAGGAACATCCCGATACGCATGTTCGCCATGTGATCGCGGACGTAGGCAACTGCCGCCCCGCTCGAAGTGGCGATCACGGCGACGATCGATGCCCCGATCGCCAGGCGGATGTTCATCCCCAAGACGAGAGTGAGCGCCGGCACGACGATGAACCCGCCGCCGAGGCCGAGAAGGGCACCGAGCCAGCCGCCGACGACGCCGACTGCGAAGAGCACCAAGGTGAGCTCGACCGGGCTCACCGTTTCAGGGCGCCGCTGTTCACGGATCGAGACTACGAGTTGTGGGATCGCCTGCGCCTGGGCGTTCGTTGGTCGGTGTTCGTGGGCGGTTGGGGAACGAAGTGGTGCCTTCTTGTTGACGGGGGAGGAGAGGAGGCGTAGAGTGGCGCGAAGTGGAGTAAAGGGGAGGACCCCGACCTGGCGGGGGGAGCGTCGTGGGAGCTCGTTTCGATGGCAGAGTTCTTCGGAAGGTACGAGCACGCTATCGACGGCAAGGGACGGGTGATCCTGCCGTCGAAGTTCCGCGGCCCCTTCGAGCTCGGTGGGTTCCTCACGCAGTACCTCGATGGGTGCTTGGCGCTGTGGACTCCCGACCAGTTCGACTCACAGATGCAGAGGATGCGCCAGCGCCAGAGCCTGGGTCGCAGTGCTCGCAACGAGGTGCGGTCCTGGTCGTCGAACGTGAGCCCGTTGGAGATCGACAAGCAGGGGCGCATGATGATCCCTGGGCACCTGCGTACCTACGCATCCCTCGAGGGCGACGTGCTCGTGCTCGGTGCCATCGACCGAGTCGAGTTGTGGGACCCACGGCGATGGGAGGAGAAGGTGGGCCCCGAGGAACAGCGCCTGATCGAGGGAGCAGACGACTGACGGGCATCCTGGCAAGAGAAAGCAGGGTCGAAAGAGAAAGCAGCGCCGAAAGAGAAAGCAGCGCCGGAGAGACCCGGGGCATGCGCAACCCCTCGGCTGGCACGGTGGAAGACTCCTCCTCCGCCCACTTCCAACCGAGTCACAGGAGAACCTCTCCCGACGGCATCCCGTTGGCCGGGGGGTTGCGCATGCCCCAGGTGCGCTGGCACGAGCCGGTGATGGCAGATGAGGTTGTCGCCCTGTTCGCTGCGGTGCCTGCCGGATTGGTGGTCGACGCCACGGCGGGGACAGGGGGACACTCGGAGGCGCTTCTCACCGCGCACGCCCACTTACGGCTCTTGTGTCTCGATCGTGATCCCGAGGCCGTGCGTGTGACCTCGGAGCGCCTGTCCGAGTACGGAGGTCGTGCAACCGTCCGCCATGCCCGTTTCGACCGGCTTGGTGAAGAGGCTGCTCTCGCCGGGGCCGGCCCAGGGAGCCTCAGCGGGGTGTTCTTCGACTTGGGGGTCAGTTCCCTGCAGCTGGACACCCCGGAACGGGGCTTCTCCTATTGGCACGATGGGCCCCTCGACATGCGGATGGACCCAACCGTAGGTCCCACTGCGGCCGACGTGGTGAACGGATGGGACGAGGACGAGCTGGCCGGATTGTTCGCGGACAACGGCGAGGGGCGTTTTGCCAGGCGCATAGCCCGAGCGGTGGTGCGGGATCGTCCCGTGTCGAGCACCGGTCAGCTGTCCGAGGTGGTGCGCGGTGCCATTCCCGCTGCCGCGCGTCGACACGGAGGACACCCGGCGCGTCGTGTCTTCCAGGCGCTGCGCGTAGCTGTGAACGAGGAGCTCGGGCTGTTGAGCCGCACCTTGCCCGAGGCGATCGCCGCGTTGGCTCCGGGTGGCCGTTGCGTTGCGCTTTCCTATCATTCGGGCGAAGATCGCCTGGTCAAGTCCGCCTTTGCGCGGGCGGTCTCCGGGGGCTGCACGTGCCCTGCGTGGTTACCGTGCAGCTGTGGTGCCCGGTCTTCGGGTCGCCTGGTCTTCCGGGGCGCCCGCCGACCGAGGTCCTCGGAGACCACCAGGAACCGGCGTGCCGAGAGCGCTCGTCTTCGGGCGTTCGAGCGCACCGATCCTGTTGCGGCGGATCTCGATGAGGCGGACGGCTCTTCAGCCTCCGGACCTTTCGGAGTGACCGGAGAGGAGGGTCCCTGATGGCTCTTGCCGCTCCGCAGGTGAGATCGCGCCGCCAGGTCGCGCGCGATCTTCCGTCGCGCGAACGCCGTCTGAAGGTCGTCGAAGGGCGTCGGCGCCACCCGCATCGAACAGGGCGATTCGTCGTGCTCGCAGTCGCTTTGGCTCTCGGTAGCCTTCTCGCGGTTGCCGGAGCCCAGGCATATCTGACGCAGGGCCAGGTTCGTCTGACGCGGCTGCAGGAACAGCTGAACACACAGCTCGGCCAGCATCGGGACCTGGAGCTGCGAGTCGCCCAGCTCGAACAGCCTGCAAACGTGCTCTCGGAGGCCCAGAAGCAGGGCCTCGTTGCGCCCAACGGCGTCACCGACCTGCCTCAGGTGAACCCACCCGCGTCTTCCGGGTCCACGACCTCGACCACCTCGGTACGTCCCTCGTCGACGGGGGCCACCGGCGTCAGGGCTCAAAGCAGCACAGGCACCGCAGCCGCCAGAAGCGGGGGTCGGTGAGCCCCGGCTCCCGGGGCCCGGATCTTCGAGACGAGCGTCGCTCCGTAAGGGGGCGCAGCAGCACGCATCGCGCTCGAACCCGCCGTGCGACGATCGACGCGCGTCCTTCGTCGACAAGGCGAGCGTCACGAGCGTGGCGTGCACGTACCACTGTCCGTTCGGCGTCCTCTGCCGTCGCGGTTCGGGTGCCGACGAAGTCTCGTCGTTACGAAAGGCGAGTCGACTCGAGGCCGCGGCGAAACGTTGCAACCGCTGGTCACCGGAGTGTGGCCTCGATCGTGCGCAGGCGCGCGGGTGTCATGCGGGTAGTGATCGTGGTGGTGTTCATCGCTCTGGCGGTGAGGCTCGTCGCCGTGCAGGCATTGTCGAGCGCGCACTATGCGAGGATCGGAGCCTCGGAGATCACGACCACCGTCCAGGTCCCGGCCCAACGCGGGGGCATCTTCGACCGCAACGGCGCGGTCCTCGCCATCTCGGTGCCGCGCTCTGACGTCGTGGCCGACCCCTTTCTGATCCATGATCCTGCCGGTGAGGCGCGCACCTTGGCGCCGGTGCTGGGCCTGACAGCGCCCCAGCTGCAGGCAGAGCTTTCAGAGCATGCAGGGTTCGTCTACCTGGCGCACAAGGTGCCACAGACAGTGGCTTCCAAGGTCAAGACGCTCGACCTGGTTGGGATCACGCTTGTGCCCGACACGCAGCGCGTCGACCCTGCGGGCCAGTTGGCCGCCCCGCTGCTCGGTACGGTCGGATCGGACGATGCCGGGCAGGCTGGTTTGGAGTACCAATTCGACAAGCTCCTGGCTGGGAGAAACGGGACCCTCATCGAGGAGCAGGCCCCGGGAGGAGTGGTGCTTGTCGGAGGGACGAAACAGCGCCCGGCGGCCAAGGGGGGTTCGGGCATCGAGTTGACGATCGACCAACCCCTGCAGTACGCGACGGATCAGTCGCTCGGCGAAGCGGTGGCGAGCTCGCACGCGAAGAGCGGGGTCGCGGTCGTTATGGACACCCACACAGGCGACATCTTGGCCATGGCCAACCTGGTGGTCGATCCCACGACGCACAAGGTGGTAGAAGCCGGCCAGAACCTCGCATTGACCCAGGTCTACGAGCCTGGATCGGTCTTCAAGCTGGTGACCTTCTCTGCTGCTCTCACCGCCGGGACGATCACTCCGAGCACGGTCTTGACGATCCCGAGCTCGTTGACCATCGACGGATGGGTGTTCCACGACGCCGAGAACCACCCCACCGAGCAACTGTCGGCGACGCAGGTCCTCGCTCAGTCTTCGAACCTGGGGACGATCGAGATCGCTCAGGCCCTGGGGAAGGATCGACTCGCCGCGCAGATTGGCGCCCTGGGGTTCGGCCAGCCGACCGGTCTCGATTTCCCGGGCGAGTCGGCCGGGTTGGTGAAGAAGACAGTTTCGCAGTGGTCCGGGTCGGACATCGGTTCGACACCCATCGGACAGGACGACGCGGTCACCGCTCAACAGGTCCTCGACATGATCAACTCGGTGGCGACCGGCGGGATGTTCGTGGAGCCGCGTCTTGTCCGGGCGACGGTGTCGAGTGACGGGTCGGTCACCGCAGCTCCGAGCAGCGGCGTGCGCCGTGTCCTCTCGCCGCAGGTGTCGAGCGAGCTAACGACGATGATGGAACAGGTCGTCCAGGACGGCACGGCGGTCAGCGCGGGAGTGCCCGGGTACACGGTCGCGGGAAAGACGGGCACCGCCCAGATCCCCGATCCTGTCCACGGCGGTTACATCCCCGGGGCCTACATGGCCACCTTCGCCGGCTTCGCCCCTGCAGAGAACCCGGTTCTCAGCGCGATCGTGGTCCTCGACCAGCCCACACCCATCTTCGGCGGTGTCGTCGCCGCTCCTGTCTTCTCCCAGGTGATGCAATACGCGCTCAACCGCTATGGCGTGCCCACCTCCCCACAGGGTTCTGCCACGGGAGGCAAGGCGGATCCCGTTCCATTCTCCAGCACCCAGCCATGACCAATTCTGAGGAAATGCGTCGTCCCAGGACCTACGTCGTCCCCCCCGGCAGTTCACCGCCTCCAGGTACGATCGGCACGACGGCCGGGAACGCCACGGAAGGGCCGTGACCCCCCGGCGGGGCCCCGACTGTGCGAATGGACCGGTTGCTCGAAGATGTCGAGGTCCTGTCTAGGCGCGGCCGCCCGAGCGCCGTGGAGGTGACCTCGGTCGAGCACGACAGCAGGCATGCAGGACCGGGGGCGCTGTTCTGCTGCCTCCCGGGAGCCGTACGTGACGGCCATGACTTCGCGGGCGATGCGGTCGCGCGCGGGGTGGTGGGCCTGCTCGTCGAGAGACCGCTGGACCTCGAGGTGGCTCAGGCGGTGGTTCCTGCGGGGGCATCTCGCAGGTCGATGGCGAGGGCGGCCGCCACCTTCTACGGCCACCCGGCTCGCTCGCTCGAGATGGTCGGTGTGACGGGCACGAACGGCAAGACGACCGTGACGCACATCCTCGCGGCCATTTTCGAGGCGTACGGTCTTCCGACCACTGTTATCGGCACGCTGGGAGGAGCGCGCACGACTCCGGAGGCCCCGGTGCTGCAGCGCCTGCTCGCTCAGGCGCGCGACGGTGGGCAACGCGTAGCTGCGCTGGAGGTCTCGTCGCACGCCCTGACCCAAGAGCGCGTGGAGGGGATCAGGTTCGACGCCGCGGTCTTCACCAACCTCGGACACGACCATCTCGATCATCACGGCACGATGGACGACTACTTCGCTGCCAAGGCGTCGCTGTTCGCGCCGGAGCGAGCCGCGGTGGCGATCGTGTGCGTGGACGATCCGTGGGGCCGGCGCCTGGCTCAGGACCTTCTCATCGAGGTTGTGCCGTACTCGTTGTCCGAGGCGAGCGACGTCGAGATCGACGCACGGCGAACCGTCTTCTCGTGGCGAGGACGACGTGTCGTGATGCGCCTGGCTGGGCTGTTCCAGGTGCCCAACGCCCTGGCAGCCGCCACGGCTGCTGCTGTGCTCGGCGTCCCCGAGGAGGTCGTGGTGGTGGGCCTCTCAGAGGCCCTGCCGGTCTCAGGACGTTTCGAGGTGGTGGAGGCCGATGTTCCGTTCACGATCGTGGTCGATTACGCACACACTCCGGAGGGGCTGCAGGTGGCTCTCGCGAGCGCCCGCCGCTTGGCGAAGGCGAACCGGGTGATAGTCGTGTTCGGGGCCGGAGGCGGACGCGACCACGAGAAACGGCCGGCGATGGGAGCAGCTGCAGCGGCAGGAGCGGATCTTGTCGTGATCACCTCGGACAATCCGCGAGGCGAGGACCCGTTGGCGATCATCGAGGCTGTGTTGTCCGGGGTTCGTGAGCCCGCGGGCGTGGTGGTGGAGCCTGAACGTGGCCGTGCCATCGAGATGGCATTCGATCGGGCTGGCCCCGGTGACGTGGTGATCCTCGCGGGAAAGGGCCACGAGAGCGTGATCGAAGTGGGTGAAGAGCACCTGCCGTTCGACGACCGGGTCGAGGCCCGGGCGGCCGCTCAGCGGCTTGTGCCCCACGGTGCCGCAAGAAGGAGCCGCGAGTGATCAGTCTCATGGCCTCCGGTGGCATCGCCCTGTTGGTGGCCGCGTTGGGGACGCCGGTCCTCATCGGCTGGCTCCGCAGGAGGCGCCTGGGACAGCAGATACGCGACGACGGTCCGTTCATGCACTTGGTGAAGGCGGGCACCCCGACGATGGGGGGGGTTGCCATGGTGCTGGCAGCAGGCGCCGGTTACCTGTTGGCGCACGCCGGTACACATGTGGCGTTTTCCCGGTCCGGAGTGCTCGTGTTGCTCGTGACCCTGTGCGCCGGCGGGATCGGGTTGTTCGACGACTGGGCGAAGGTGCGCCACCGGCGGAGCCTCGGGCTCACCAAGCGGGGGAAGTTCGGCGCGCTCGTGCTCATGTCGGTCGGATTCGCGTTGGCAGCCGAGCACTGGGCGGGAGTGAGCACGCACCTGTCGTTCACGCGCTGGAACTCCATCGGCGTCGACCTGGGTAGCGTGGGCTGGGTCGTGTGGGCGGTCTTCGTGATCGTCGGAACGGCCAATGCGGTGAACTTGACGGACGGCCTCGACGGGCTGGCGTCGGGCTCGGCGACGTTTTGTTTTGCCATCCTCGCGATAATCGGGTACTGGCAGTTCCGCCACTTCTCCCTGTACCACGTGAACTCTGCCCTCGACCTGGCTCTCTCGTCGGTCGCCGCCGCCGGAGCGTGTCTCGGCTTCTTGTGGTGGAACGCGGCCCCTGCCCGTATCTTCATGGGGGACACGGGCTCTTTGGCGATCGGGTCGGCCCTCGCGGCGCTCTGCCTACAGATGAACCTGCAGCTGCTCCTTCCCATCATTGGTGGTCTGTTCGTGATCGTCACGATGTCGGTGGTGATCCAGGTAGTGAGTTACCGGTTGTTCCACCGACGTGTGTTTCTCATGGCACCGCTGCACCACCATTTCGAGCTGATGGGGTGGCCCGAGACCACGGTGATAGTCCGGTTCTGGATCCTCGCCGGGCTCTTCGCCGCGTTGGGGCTCGGTATCTTCTATGCCGACTTCCTTTCATTGACCAGCCACTGACATGGAAACGTGAGAACGAACGTAAGACACGTGAGAGAACAGAGTTCTTTGGCACAGGGCCCCGGCGCGTGCGCCGCTTCAGCGCGCTTTGGATCCTGGTGTTGTGCCGTTCGAGTGGCCGTTCGCGGGGGTTCCACCACCGTGACGGGCTGGCGCGGGAGGCTGGAGAGGTGAGACCAGCCGACGTGAAGTGCAACGCCGCGTTCGTTGTGCATGTCACGAGGCTCCGGGCACACCGATGAGCCCACGCGCAAGTTCCTCACCGCAACCGAGCGCGGGGGATTCGCGCGCGCACGGCTCGGGCCATCTTCGCCTTCTGGAGGGGGGAGGCCGTGGATCGGGCATCGTGGCGGCGAGTGCTCGGCACAGGGACGTGATCTCGACCCGGGTGGCGGTGTTGACCCTGACGGGTGTCCTGTGCGCGGTCGGCCTCGTGATGGTGCTCTCGGCGTCCGCGTACACGTCGCTCGAGTACTACGGGTCGGTATGGACGATCTTCGAGCGACAAGTGCTGTGGATGGCTCTCGGCGCGCTCGCGTTGATCGTGACGGCTCGCGTCCACTACCAGCGTTGGCGACGCATGCGGATGCTGATCCTGATCGGCACCCTGGGTCTGCTGCTCGCGGTGCTCGTTCCCGGTGTGGGGGTGTCTGCCGGTGGCTCGAGCCGCTGGATCGGTGTCGGACTGTTCCGTCTCCAGCCGTCGGAGCTGATGAAGCTAGCGATCGCTCTCTTTGCCGCCGACCTGCTCGCAAGACGGGCCAAGCGCGTGCGTGAAGCCAGAGCAGTGGTCCTTCCACTGCTGATCGTCCTGGGGTTGGCGGGAACCCTGGTCCTAGCGCAACCGGACATGGGCACAGCTCTCGTGTTGGCGTGCATCAGCTTCGCGTTGCTCTACGCGGGGGGGGTGCCGCTTCGCCCGGTGCTGAAGGGGCTGGCGGCGGTGGCCGTGGTAGGGCTGATCGTCGGCCTGGCCGAACCGTATCGTCGCGCGCGGCTGCTGTCGTTCGTGGACCCGTTCGCGCACGCCAAGGGATCGGGGTACCAGGTGGTGCAGTCGTTGGTCGGCCTGGGCTCGGGCCACCTCTACGGACTGGGTCTGGGTGGCGGGCGCGAGAAGTGGGGCCTGCTGCCGAACGCGCACACCGACTTCATCTTCTCGGTGATAGGCGAGGAGGGTGGGCTCGTCGGAACGATCCTGGTCCTGGCGCTTTTCGCCGCGCTGGCCTGGTACGGCTTTCGTGCCGCGACACGGGCACCGGACCGCTTCGGAGCACTGCTCGCGGTGGCGTGCACGAGCTGGATCACGGGCCAGGCGGTGATCAACATCGGCGCCGTGATCGGACTGCTGCCCGTGACAGGCATACCGCTTCCCTTCATCTCCTTCGGTGGTTCCTCGTTGGTGATAACGATGATCGCGGCGGGGATACTGGTGAACATCGCGTTCCATGAGCAGGTACCTGTCGTCTCCGCTCCAGCCGTGCGGTCTTCCGCGCGGCTCCCTGCGCGATCAGTGGCACGATCAACGCGGTCTTCAACACCGCCTCCAACGCACAGGCGACCGGCGGAGCCGACTCCGCGTGGAACACGGTGAGCGAACGACCTTGGACCAAGCAAAGCCCGCCTACACCCTCGCCGGGCGACGCCCTCGGCGGGGCGGTTCGATGAGTCTTCGCCGTTTCGCGCTCGTCGCTGGGGGTGGGACCGGCGGCCATGTCATCCCGGCCTTGGCGGTGGCGCGCGCGTTGAGCACGAAGCTCGGACCGGAGGCGGTCGAGCTTGTGGGCTCGCGCCGTGGGCTGGACTCGCAACTGGCCCTCGACAAGGGGCTTCCGATCACCCTCCTACCCGGGCGTGGCTTCTCGAGGCAGATCACCGCGCGGGGCGTGGTACAGAACCTGGCTGCACTCGCCGAGCTCCTTGTCGCCGGGGTCTTGGCAGTGGTGGTCGTGCTTCGCCGCCGCCCGGCCGTGGTCGTGGCGATGGGCGGTTACGCGTGTCTGCCTGCAGCGATTGCCGCAGTAGCGCTTGGAGTCCCGCTCGTGTTGGTGAACCTCGACGCGGTGCCTGGCGCGGCGAACCGACTGGTGGGCAAGTTCGCCAAGGTGGCGGCGGTGGCGTTCGAGGGGACACCGTTTCCTCGTGCCGTGGTCACAGGCGCGCCAGTGCGCGCCGAGGTGGCGGCTGTTTCGCGCCCCGACGCCTCGGCGCGCAGACATGCGCGCCGAGAGCTGGGGATCCCCCCTGGCCGCCATGTCGTCGCCGCAGTGGGAGGTTCCCTCGGGGCCAGGAGTTTGAACGAGGCGGTGCTCGGACTCGCCACGATCTGGGAGAAGCGCTCGGACGTGGCCATCTACCATGTCGTGGGCAAGCGTGACGCGAGTTGGGCAAGGCAGCAGAAGCCAGAGTCGTCGCGCGGAGCGCTCTGGTACACGCAGGTGGCCTACGAGGAGCGCATGGCGCTCTTCTACCAGGCCGCAGACGTCGTTGTCTGTCGCTCGGGTGCCAACACCGTGGCTGAGCTCACCGTCGTGGGGGTGCCGGCGGTCATGGTCCCTCTTCCCGGAGCACCCGGAGATCATCAGGCGGCGAACGCGCAAGTGCTCGAACGCGCGGGTGCCGCCGTGGTGGTGCAGGACGGCGGCTGCACCCCTGAGAGGCTGGGGATCGAGCTCGATCGCCTCCTGGTTGCTCCGGAGCTGATGGACGCCATGCGGAGCGCCGCCGCGCGGCTCGGACGCCCCGATGCCCTCTCCACGGTCGTTGCGATCATCGAGGAGCAAGGCCGAGCCCGACCAGGAGGCATCGGGGTCCTTCGGAAGACCCTGAGCCACCGAGCTCGTACGCGAAAGACGGGCAGAGCCCGATGAGCACGGGCGTCGCGCGATCGCGGCCTTCGCGAACGTCGGTGCTGCAGGGAAAGCGGCGGATCCATCTCGTGGGCGTGGGGGGTGCGGGGATGAGCGCTATCGCGTCCGTGCTCGCCGCCATGGGTCACCAGGTGAGCGGCAGTGACCTCAAAGCCTCCTCGGCTACGCAGCGGTTGGCCGCTGCGGGGGTGAGGGTCTTCGTGGGACACGACGCCGCCCACCTTGGCGATGCCGAGCTCGTCACGATGTCCTCGGCGATCCCCGAGTCGAACCCCGAAGTCGCGCACGCGCGCAAGCGGGGCCTGCCCGTGTTGTCGCGTGCACAGATGCTGGCGGAGATCTGCGCCTCGCGGCGGTGCGTCGCTGTGTCGGGAACGCACGGGAAGACCACGACCACCTCGATGCTCGCGTTGATCTTGATCGAGGCGGGCCTACGGCCGAGCTTCGTCATCGGAGGAGACGTGAACGAGATCGGCACCAACGCGGTCTGGGACTGCGGGGAGTGGCTGGCGGTGGAGGCCGACGAGAGCGACGGCACCTTCAATTTCCTCGATCCCGAGGTCGCGGTGGTGACGAACGTGGAGCCTGACCATCTCGATCGCTACGGCACCTTCGAAGAGCTCGTGGGGGCGTTCGACGAGTTCTGCACCGGCCGCCCAGGCGGTGTCGTCACGGGATCCGACGACCCTGTGGCTTTGGAGTTGGGGCAGCGTCATGGTGCAGATCTCGTGGGGTGTTCAAAGGCGTCGACGTGGCGGATCGAGAGGCAGGTCGTCGGCGCGGCGGGTGTCTCGTTCGATCTGTGCCGCGGTGACGAGGTCTTGGGGCGCCTGGCGCTGCCGGTGATCGGCGCCAACATCTCGAACAACGCCGCGGTGGCCGCGGTGGCGGCGATGAAGACCGGGGCCCCCTTCGAGGCGGCGAGAAGGGCGCTCGCGCGTTTCGCGGGGGTGGCGCGTCGCTTCGAGCCGCGAGGCGAGACACGCGGCGTGCGCTTCGTCGACGATTACGCTCATCTGCCCACGGAGGTTCGGTCGGTGATAGAAGCCGCCCGGGCGCTCGATATGCGACGGTTGGTCGTGGTGTTCCAACCCCACCGCTACAGCCGTATCGCCGCACTCGGTACGCATTTTGCCGACGCGTTCGTCGGCGCAGACGTGGTTCTGGTAACAGACGTCTTTCCAGCGGGGGAGACGCCTCTTCCCGGTGTCACGGGGCGCCTTGTGGCCGACGCGGCCGCCCGGGCCCATCCGGCCCTGGACGTGGTCTACGTCCAGGGCCGCAGCGAGCTGCGCGAGAACCTGGCGCGCGTGCTGCGCCCGGGTGATCTGTGTCTCACGCTCGGTGCGGGGGATCTGACCACTCTTCCCGACGAGATGCAGGCGGCACCCACATGGTGAGCGCACGCGAAGCGGGCGACAGGTACCTCGCCGCGGCGATCGAGGCGCTGGTCGGCTCCTTCGGGGCACGAGCGGTGCGCGACGCCCCGCTCGGTGCCCGCACGACCTACAGGGTGGGGGGCCGCGCGGCGATGTTGGTCGAGGTCGACTCGTTCGAGGACCTGCGCGCGATACGACGAGCGCTCGTTCTGGCAGGCGGACCCGTGCCGGTCCTGATCTTGGGCCAGGGATCGAACCTGCTCGTAGCAGACAGCGGGTTCTGCGGCGTGGTGGCGAGCCTCGGACGTTGCTTCGACTGGGTCGAGGTGCGAGGGGAGACGGTTCGGGCAGGCGGCGCGACGAAGCTCCCGGTCGTGGCCCGCAGATCCGTCGCGGCGGGCCTCTGCGGTCTGGAATGGGCGGTGGGGGTGCCGGGTTCCGTCGGAGGGGCTCTTCGGATGAACGCAGGTGGCCACGGCTCGGACACCGCCTCGGTGCTCGACCGATACCGGACGCTCGACCTCACCGACGGGGTGGAGGCCGAGCACGGCGCGAAGAGGCTCGCATTCGGATACCGGCACTCCGCGCTCTCTGCGAGCGAGGTCGTGCTATGGGCGCAGTTCGCGCTGGGTCGAGGTGACACAGGTCGCGCCCAGGCAGCTCTCGCAGAGGTGGTGGGCTGGCGTCGTGCCCACCAGCCAGGAGGCTCCAACGCGGGATCGGTGTTCGTGAACCCTCCATCGGACTCGGCGGGAAGGCTGGTCGAAGAAGCGGGCCTCAGGGGGTTTCGGATGGGAAGCGCCCGGGTCTCCGAGAAGCACGCGAACTTCATCCAGGCCGACGAGCGTGGTTCCGCGGACGACGTGCGCAGGCTCTTGGAGCACGTCCGAGCGGAAGTTGCCCGGCGAACAGGGGTGGAGTTGACCGCGGAGGTCCAACTGGTGGGCTTCGAGGACACCGCTGCGACCCTGGTGCACGCACGTGCCTGAGGGCGCGGCCGGCAAGCTCGCCAGCCCGGGTTGCCTCTCGACGCGGTGGACCTCGATCTCACCTAGAGGTAGAGGGTGAGAGACGCCGCGAAGGTCGTCCCGAGAACGCCGAGGGAAGGCTGACCGTCATGGACCCCAAGATCCGCCAACGGCGCGTGGTGGTCACCCGCCAGCGCGGACGCCGCCGCCTCCGGGCCGTGATCGCAGGATGCTGCGTGTTGGCGGTCGGAGCCGGAGCGTTCCTCACGCTTCACACGGGACTCTTCTCGGCCCGCCACGTCACGGTTCGCGGGGCGCGCCACACACCGGTTGCAAGGGTCGTGGCGGTCGCTGGCCTGAGGCGACACCCGCCGCTTTTGGACGTGGACCCCGGGCGCGCGACGAGTCGTCTGGAGAAGCTCCCCTGGGTGCAGAGCGCTGTCGTGGAGCGTCACTGGCCCGACTCTGTGAGCGTCGTCGTCACCGAGCGCGTGGCCGTCGCGGCGGTGCTGGGCGCGGGCGGCGTGGCACTCGTCGACGAATCCGGGCGGGTACTCGAGCACGAGCCCCATGCCCCGGCGGGAATCGTGACGCTCGTCGTACCCGAGGTGGCGGGACGGCCGGGTTCGGTCCTCGGCGGCACGGCGAGCGGCGCGCTGGTCGTGGCACGGGATCTTCCGCCCCTGCTTCGGTCGCGGGTTACGAGCGTGACGGTCGCGACGGGCGGAGGTGTCGTCCTCGACCTAGGCGATGGGCTGCGAGCCACGTTGGGTTCTGTCTCGGAGCTCGCTGCCAAGTTCGAGGCGCTCGAAAGCCTTCTGGCCGGGACGCCCCTTGCAGGGCCGGCGATGATCGACCTCACGGTCCCAGAAGAGCCGACGGTGTCCGCGGCGCCGGCAGTGTCAGGCGCGAGCGCCGCGGGCTAGGACCCCGGCCGGCATGACCGGACCCTTGAGCACCGTCCCGAGCGGACGGCCCATCTCAACTTGCTTGACCGCTTCACGGGGTGGCCGTATCGTGAAGCAGCCTTCCGCAGCATGAAGTTCTGGTCGAGGGTGAGGTCGCTGCTCGGTGTCGGCTCGTAGGAGCCCGAGCACCTTGCGGGGTCTCGTAGCGTGGGTCTCAGGCGATGCCCGTGAGTCGGGTGAACGAGGAGGGTCGATGACCGGTCCATCGCAGAACAGCTACTTCGCGGTGATCAAGGTGGTGGGTGTCGGCGGCGGCGGAGTGAACGCTGTGAATCGCATGATCGAGGCCGGTCTCAAGGGTGTGGAGTTCATAGCCATGAACACCGACTCCCAGGCGCTGCTCATGAGCGACGCGGACCTGAAACTGGACATCGGACGCGAGCTCACCCGCGGACTGGGCGCCGGCAGCGATCCCGAGGTGGGGCGGCAGGCCGCCGAGGAGCATCGTGGCGAGATCGAAGAGGCGCTCAAAGGTGCCGACATGGTCTTCATCACCGCAGGGAAAGGTGGCGGCACCGGCACCGGCGGCGCGCCGGTCGTGGCGGACATAGCGAAGTCGGTCGGTGTCCTCACCATCGGAGTGGTCACCCGCCCCTTCTCCTTCGAGGGCCGCACGCGTTCGGTTCAAGCCGAGGCAGGTATTCAGAACCTGAAGGACAAGGTCGACGCGATCATCATCATCCCGAACGACCGGCTTCTCACCGTGTCGAGCGACAAGACGTCGATGGTGGACGCGTTCAAGATGGCAGACGAGGTCCTGTTGCAGGGTGTGAAGGGGATCACCGACCTCATCACCATCCCGGGCCAGATCAACACCGACTTTGCCGACGTTCGCATGGTCCTGTCCAACGCGGGAACAGCCATCATGGGCATCGGCGAGGCTTCCGGGGAAGGAAGGGCGGTGAACGCCTCGCGTGGGGCGATCACGAGCCCACTTCTAGAGTCGTCGATCGAGGGTGCGCGGGGGGTCCTGGTGAACATCGCAGGGAGCCCCGATCTGGGACTGTTCGAGGTAAACGAGGCGATGGAGATCATCCATGGCGTCGCCCACCCCGACGCCAACATCATCTTCGGCAACGTGATCGACGAGGCGATGGGCGACGATGTGAGGATCACGGTTATAGCGGCCGGGTTCGAGCGCTGGGAGGAGCCCCGCTCAGGCGAGCCGCGGCCCGAGGAGCGCAGCCAGGTGCTCGGCGGGGAGCCGGCGCGCGCGGAGCACGTGCACGAGGACATCTTCGCCACGCCGGCCGACGACGAGCTCGACCTGGGTGACGACGAGTTCGACGTTCCCTCCTTCTTGCGCTGAGAGGACCTGCGCCGCGCGTGGGCCGACCCGAGCCGGGTGTGCGCGTCAGGCTGGGCGACAGCGGCGTTCTTGCGCTTTGGACCGGGTGCGGCGCAGGTGACCAAAGAGGGCTGGACGGAGGTGCCGGCACCCCCGCGCCGGTACCGCGGGGCCTCGTGGTGAGGCACCTGAACCAACAGCACGGCTCGGTCGTGGTCGCCGTCGACGCCAAGGAGGTGCCGAGCTCTTGCGTGCCATGGCCTTCGGGCTCCGAGGACCGGCTCCCGGATGCCGACGCGGTGCTCAGCATGGGGCACCGCTCCTGCCTGGCGGTGCTGAGCGCCGACTGTGCAACCGTGGCGCTCGCGTCCAGAGAAGGGGTGTTCGCCGCGGCACACGTCGGGTGGCGTGGGCTCGTGGCGGGCGTAGTGGAGAGGGCTCTCGGCGCCATGAGATCCCTCGGGGCCACGGAGATCTCGGCCGGGCTGGGACCGTGCATCCACGCGTGCTGCTATGGCTTCGCAGCCCCCGAGCTGGACGCGGTGGCAAGACGCTACGGAGATCGGGTGCGAGCGCTCACCGCTCGAGGAGAACCCGCACTCGACCTGCCTCAGGCCGTGCACAGCGCGCTCGCCGTGGGAGAAGCACAGCTCGTAGTGGACCTGGACCGATGCACGGCGTGCGAGAGCGGCAGCTTCTCCTACCGTGCCCGGCGTGACGAGGGACGCCAGGCGCTCTTTGTGTGGCTCGGGCCCGACTCACCGTGACACAGTCCCGGTCCCGCACGACACGCAAGGAGCTCGCCCCCCCTGCTGCGCAAGCGGTGGCGGAGCACCTCGAGGCGGTGCGAAGGCGCATCGAGACCTGCGGGCGAGACCCTGCGCAAGTGACCATCGTCGCCGTGACGAAAGGCTTCAGCCACGCTGCGGTGGCCGCCGCGTTGGCTGCGGGGGTGTCGGACATCGGTGAGAACTACGCGGACGAGCTTCTCCACAAGGCTGCCGTCGTCTTCGCGACGCCCGATGGCACCGTCAGCGCGCGCTGGCACTACCTAGGGGCGATCCAGCGCAGGAGGGTCAGGGACCTCGCGCCGGTCGTGCATTGTTGGCAGACCGTCAGCCGTGCAGCCGAGGCCGAGGCGATCGCCGGACGCGCCGGCGCGGCGAAGGTGATGGTGGAGGTGGATACGACCGGCCTGCCAGGGCGCAACGGTTGCTCGCCGTCGGCGACGCCCGCGCTGGTGAGCGTCTCGCGCGACCTCGGGCTCGAGGTTCGCGGTCTCATGGCCATGGGACCTCCCGGACCGCCGGAGCTGTCCAGGGAAGCTTTTCGGACCACGGCACGTCTCGCCGCCGAGCTCGGCCTGCCCGAGCTCTCCATGGGCATGTCCGGCGACCTAGAGGTGGCGCTCGAGGAAGGGGCCACGATCGTACGCGTCGGGCGCGCGCTGTTCGGCGAGCGTCCCGCCGGGTGAGCCGAATCGCATGTCCGGCGCGACGAGCGGGTCCCCCTGCTCGGGACCCAAGGCGGTACGCTGTGGCGAGGGAGGCGTGTGATGGCAGCTGGTTTCTTCAAGAGGGCCATGGTGTACCTGGGCCTCGTGGACGACGAGTACGAGGACTACGAGGAGTACGAGCCGCGTGGAGCATCGGTGCAGCGCGGTGTCCACAGGGCGGCCGAACCCGAAATGGACGAGGAACCCGCGCCCGCCGTCAGCGCGAGCACCATCCGCCCTATGTCGTATGAGCGCGTCGGAGCTCAGGTTCCGACGCTCACCCCGCGTGCCGTGGTTCGTCCGGTGCCCGCCGAGGTGGGCGCGCGTGTCCATGTGATCGCACCGATGCAATTCGGTGACGCCCGCCAGATCGCCGACAAACTGGTGTCGAACCAGCCGGTGATCGTCAACCTTCAAGTGGCCAACCGCGAGTTGATGAGGAGGATGATCGACTTCTGCAGCGGTGTGGCGTACGCGCTCAGCGGGAAGATGGAGCGCGTCGCGGACAAGGTGTTCCTCGTCACCCCGTCGAACGTGCAGGTGTCGGCGGAGGAGCGTCAGCGGCTCCAGGAGAACGGCCTCCTTCGGCCCTAGGACGGCCGAGCCCTTGCTGGACCTCCCAAGCCCTAGGGTTTAGGCCCGTGGTCCGCGAAGTCCTGATCATCGCTCTGGAGGTCTACCTGTGGGGTGTTTTGTTCCCTCGCGCCCTCTTGAGCTGGTTCCCGGTGTCATCCGGCAGCTGGTTGGTGCCGATCAACACGGCGCTTTACCGGCTGAGCGAGCCGGTCCTGGCCCCGGTGCGAAGAGTGATACCGCCCGCGCGCATGGGGGGGATGGGGCTGGACCTGTCTTTCATCGTGGTCTTCCTCGGCATCCAGATCATCGTCATCCCGCTGGTTGCGAAGGTCTGACCCGTCGGGCCCCGACAGCTGAAGACGGCGGACCCGGTGAGGGTCGCCGCAGTGAGTGCACTCTTCTGTCGCAGGAGGGCGGTTAGGATCTGCCTGCATGGACAGCCCCAAGGCGAGCCAACAATCCAGCATCGACAGTTTGCGAACGGTCGAGTTCCGCCAGACCCTGCGCGGGTACCACATAGACGACGTGGACGAGTACCTAGAGCGCGTCGCCGTCGAGGCCGAAGCTCTCCAGGAGCAGCTCCGGCAGTCCAACGAGCGCACGAAGCAGGCGGCGGAGCGCACAGCCCAGCTGGAGCACCTGCTGGCCGAGCAGCGAGAACAGGCTGCTTCGACCGAGCACGAGGCGAGGCAGGCCGTGACGGACGAGACCCTCCAACGCACCCTGCTTCTCGCCCAGAAGTTCTTGGACCAGACGAAGGAGGAAGCCGAGGCCGAGGCCCGTGAGACGGTGTCGAAGGCGGAGCAGCAAGCGCGCAGTCTCCTGGTCGACGCCGAGGCCCGGGCCCACTCTGTCACAGAGGATGCCGAGATCCACCTGCGTGAGGAGATAGAGCGCCTCGGAGATCTGCACGCGCAGCTGGCCGAGGATGCAAAGAGCCTCGCGCAGCATATCGACGGCGAGCGCAACCGCCTTCGAAGTGCCCTCGCCGAGATGCTCTCGTGGATCGACGACCAGATCCGGCCCGCCGCCTCGGTTCTCGCCGGGCACGAGGAACGCTCCGATCGCGAGACACAGGGGTCAGAGCCTTCACCTTCCGACGGTGGAGGAGACGCCGAGCCCTCAGCCGACGAAATGCGGCGCGCGCCGTCCACTCAGTCCGCCGGAGGCGCGCGCTAGCCGGTCGGTGGTCAACGCGGCGTCTTCGCGACCCTTATCGAGAGCGAATCCGCCTCAGTCACTTTCATGCTCACGGCCAAGGTCTGCTCGGCCACGTAGGCACGGTGAACCTCCAACGCGCGGGACATGTCGGCCGGTGCGGCGATCTGCAACGTGATGTGGTCGGTGACCGCAAGTCCCGCCTCGCGCCGTGCAGCCTGGACCTGCCGCACGGCGTCACGCGCAAGTCCCTCTGACTCGAGCTCCTCGTCCATCTTCGTGTCCAGGAGCACGACTGCGGTGTTCGTGGGCAGGGCGCGTCCGTTTCGCTCGTCGCGCGGGCGGAGCCGCAGCTCGTACTCCCCGTCTTCGGCCTGTAGGAGGATCCCGTCGACCTCCACTCCTGCGTCGACCTCTTTCCATTCACCGCGCTTCACCGCAGCGATGACGCGCTGCGTGTCGGGGCCCAGGCGTGGCCCGATGGCAGCCGGCACCAGGCTGAGCACGCGCTCGGCCACGGTGTCCACGTCGTCGGTGAACGAGACGGACTTCACGTTCAGCTCGTCTTTGATCAGCTCCTCGTACGGGGCGAGCAGGGCAGCGGCGGTGGTGGCGACGGTGAGCCTTCGAAGCGGCAGACGTGAACGCAGTCCGTGGGCCTTTCTGATCGCATGGGCTGCCGAGCACACCTCGCGCACGAGGTCCATCGAGGCGACCAGCTCCGGGTCGTGGGGGAGCGCGTCGGGCGTGGGCCAATCGGCCAGGTGCACGCTGCGTTCCCCGGTGAGCCCGCGGTAGACGGACTCGGTGAGGAACGGCAGGAGAGGAGCGGCGACCTTGCACAAGGTGACCAGCACCGTAGAGAGCGTGTCGTATGCGTCGACCTTGTCCGTTTCGAGCGCGCCCGACCCCTGGCGCGCCCTCCAGAAGCGGTCGCGGCTGCGGCGGATGTACCAGTTGTTGAGCGCGTCGAGGAAGGAGGTGATCGCCGCGCAAGCCCCGTAGAGGTCGTAGGCGTCCATGCAGGCGGTGATCTCGCCCACCAGCGAAGCCGTCTTCGCCAGCACGTAGCGGTCCAGGACCCCGCGGGCGTCATTACGCCATTGCCCTCGAATGCCGTCTGCGTTGGCGTAGAGGGAGAGGAAGTACCAGGCGTTCCAGATCGGGTTGAGGACCTGCTTGCGAACCTCCTCGATGCCCTTCGCGTGCACGATCATGTCCTGGCCGCGAAGCACCGGGGAGGACACGAGGAACCAGCGCATGGCGTCGGCCCCCCACATGTCGAACACGGTGTCCGGTTCGGGGTAGTTGCCGAGACGTTTGGACATCTTTCGCCCGTCGTCGCCCAGCACTATGCCGTGGGCCAAGCAGTGGTCGAACGGTGGGCGGTCGAAGAGGGCGGAGGCGAGCACGTGAAGCGTGTAGAACCAGCCCCGAGTCTGCCCCACGTACTCCACGATGAAATCTGCGGGAAAGTGGCTCTCGAACCACTCGGCTCGCTCGAAGGGGTAGTGGACCTGGGCGAACGGCATGGAGCCCGACTCGAACCAGCAGTCGAGGACGTCGCCGACGCGTCGCATCATCGATCGTCCCGTCGGGTCGTCGGGGTTCGGTCGGCTGAGCTCGTCGATGGCCGGGCGGTGAAGGTCATGGGGCTCGATACCGAAATCGCGCCCCAGCTCTTCCAACGACCCGTACACGTCTGTTCGAGGGTAGGCAGGGTCGTCACTCTTCCAGACCGGTATCGGCGCTCCCCAGAAGCGGTTCCTGCTGACGGCCCAGTCCCGCGCCCCTTCGAGCCACTTGCCGAACGCGCCGTCGCGCACGTGGGAGGGGACCCAGTCGATCTGCTGGTTCAGCTCGAGCATGCGGTCCTTGATGGCGGAGACATTGACGAACCACGAGCTGACCGCCTTGTAGATCAGGGGGGTGTCGGTCCGCCAGCAATGGGGATAGCTGTGGGTGTAGCGCGTCGCCTCCAGCAGCGCACCCGATTCGCGCAGGTCTTCGATGACGGCTTGGTTCGCGTCGAACACGTGCATGCCGGCATAGGGCGGAACGGCGGAGTTGAACCGCCCCTGGTCGTCGACGGGGCAGACCACCGAGATGCCGGCCTCCTTGCAGGCCCAGTAGTCCTCCTCGCCGAACCCCGGTGCGAGATGCACGATTCCGGTGCCCTCCTCGGTGTCGACGAAGTCCGCCCCGAGCACGCAGAAGGCGTTCTGCTGCCCGGAGAAGAAACCGAACAGTGGCCGAAAGCGGCGTCCGACCAGCTGTGCCCCTGTGATCGTGGCGACGGGCTCGGCGTCGCCGAGCAGCTCCGGGTAGGCGCCGACGCGCGCTCTTGCGACGGCGGTGGGCACGCCCAGCACCTCGTGGACGACGTACTCGATCTCGGGGCCCACCGCCAGGGCGAGGTTCGACGGCAACGTCCACGGTGTGGTGGTCCAAACGAGCAGGCGCAACGGCCCGTCCACGACAGCGCCTGCTTCTGAGGGAGTGCGAAGGGGCTCGAGCTCGAAGGCGACGGTGACGGCGGGGTCTTCGCGGGCACGGTAAGCGTCGTCCTGGCGGGTCTCGAAATTCGACAGCGGTGTCTCGCACTCCCAGCAGAAAGGCAGCACCCTCTCGCCCTCGTAGAGGAGGCCCTTGTCCCACAGACGCTTGAACGCCCACATCACGCTCTCCATGTAGGGAAGGTCCATGGTCTTGTAGGAGTCGGCGAAGTCCACCCAGCGGCCTTGGCGCGTCACGTAGTGCTCCCAGGCGTCAGTGGTGCGCTGGACGAGATGAGCGCAGTATTCGTTGAAGCGCTCGATCCCGTACTCGACGATGCCGGCGCGCCCTGCGATCTCCAGCTCCTTCTCGGCCTCCATCTCGGCGGGCAGGCCGTGGCAGTCCCACCCGAAGCGGCGCTCGACCCGTCGCCCACGCATCGTCTGGTACCGGGGAACGACGTCCTTCACGAAGCCGGTGAGCAGGTGCCCGTAGTGGGGGAGGCCGTTGGCGAAGGGCGGTCCATCGTAGAAGACGTATTCGTTCTCCCCGCCGGTCCTCGCGCGGACCGACGCTTCGAACGTGGCGTCCTCGGCCCAGAAGTCGAGTATTTGCTGTTCGAGGCGCGGATAGTCAGGCAGCTGGCCGACCTGCGGATAGGGTGCTTCGTCGCCAGGGAGGTGCGACATGGCTCACAGCGTATTCGTCGCAGTGACACGGGCTCGTGAAACGGGCCATCGAGATCTGATTCACCCAGGGAGAGAGTCACAGAAGCAGCCGGCATGTTGCCGCAGCGGTAAGGCGACGCTATGGTCACCCAGCTTCTTCGAGCAGGTGGAGGGTTAGATGATTGACGCCATCAGCGGTTCGGGCAGGCGTCCGGGCGCGCTTTACCGGTGAGCTCCCCGAAGAAGGCCGTCGCGCCGCAAAGGGCCGTTCCAAAGCGCGGTCCTGGGGTGACGAAGAAGGCCGTCGCGCTCAAGGCTGTGAAGAAACCAGGTGCGAAGAAGGCCGTCGCGGCCAAAAGGGCCGTTCCAAGGCGCGGTCCTGGCACCGCCAAGAAGGCTCCTGCGGCCAAGGCACGGGCGACCAGGGCCAGACCCCAAACGGAGAAGGTGGCCTCGCGGGCCAAGAAGGCTCCGGCCGCGAGGGCCCAGACTCACAAACCCGAGAGGGCGAAGAAGCCCCTGAAGGCGCCCCGGAAGCCTCGAAGTGCTCAGGAGCCCCAGAAGAAGATGAGAGAAGGGGCCGCCTCCCTGGCCAGGAAGGCTCGTGCGGCGAGGGCGCCTGAGATTGCCCGGGAGCGACAGAGGGAGCACAAGGCGAAGCCTCCGGCACAGGTGAAGAGGGCCGCGGGTAGGACCGAGGACCTCGAGGCCAGGCGCTCAGGGCCGGCAAGAGTGACCGCCGTTCGGGCACCCTTACGAGCATCTCAACGTGAGTCCGCGGCGCCTGCGAAGAGGGCGTCGCGCGCGAAGCCCGCTGTGCCCGCAAAGCCGACGCGCCGTCCGTACGCGAACGACGAGAAATTCCTCGAAGAGCAGAGGCGTCTGTTGCTCGCGGAACGCGTCGTATACCAGGAGCAGGCGGAGGACCTGCGAGCGGAGGCGGAGTCCCTCGCTCTCGAACGTGAGCCCGGCGACGCGCAGTTCGACGAGGAGTCCGGTGAGGGCGGTACGGTGGCCGTCGACCGTGAGCGCGACCTCACGTTGTCGGCGCGGGCTGTAGCCACGATCGAGGAGATCGACCTCTCGCTGGCCGCAATCGACGCGAAGACCTACGGCACGTGTGAGAATTGCGGTCAATCGATACCAAAGGCCAGGCTGAGAGCGCTTCCCTATGCCCGGCTGTGCGTGGCGTGCAAGAGCGGAGGGTTGCACCGTCGCTGAGCGACGGTGAGAGCCACAGGCACGGCGCGGTGCGCCGCTTGTTTGTGGTGGGTGCCGTCGCGGCCGTGGTGGTGATCGCCGACCAGATCACGAAGACCTGGGCGGTCCACCGGCTGGCGCACGGGCCGGTGCACGTCGTATGGAAGCTCGATCTCCAGCTGGAGTTCAATTCCGGGAGCGCGTTCAGCCTGGCGCGAGGTTGGGCGCCGATCCTGGCCGCAGTTACCGTGGTGATCGTGGTACTGCTGCTCGCGTCCGTTCGGCGAGCGCGTTCGAACCTTCTCGCCGCATCGATCGGTCTGGTGGTGGGGGGCGCGCTCGGGAATCTCGCCGATCGTGTCCTGCGCTCGTACCACGGGGCCGTCGTGGACTTCATCGCGTTTCATTTCTGGCCCACGTTCAACGTCGCCGACGCCGCCATAGTCATAGGCGCGCTGTGGGCGGCCTTCTTGCTCTGGCGCCCGGGCTCGGTCAAGGGGAGCCGATGAGCGACGACGGCCGGCTCTCGGGAGAGATCGACATTCTGGTGCCATCCGCGCTGGGCGGAGAGCGCATCGACAAGACGGTATCGTTGGTGACCGGAGTTTCGAGAAGTACCGCGGCCGAGCTTCTCGCGCAGGGCCGTGTG
Organism: Acidimicrobiales bacterium; assembly: GCA_050011255.1. GTDB lineage: Bacteria > Actinomycetota > Acidimicrobiia > Acidimicrobiales > UBA8190 > Bog-564. The sequence continues at coordinate 73,159 of JBEKJK010000004.1, read as the reverse complement.
GTCGTAGACGGTCGCGCGGTGCGGGTCCGCAGCCTGCGGTTGGTTGCCGGCCAACGCCTTGCGGTGGAGATCCCACCACAGGCGAAAGAGACGCCGGTTGCCGATTCAACGGTCCGCTTCGCGGTGGTACACGAGGACGACCACCTGGTGGTGGTCGAGAAGCCTCCAGGTCTCGTGGTGCACGGTGGGGCGGGAAACCTCCGCGGAACGCTAGTGAACGGGCTGTTATGGCGCTATCCCGAGCTGGCAGAGCTGCCGCGTGCCGGAGCCGGTGAAGCCCAACGACCCGGGATCGTGCACCGGCTCGACAAGGGGACCTCGGGGTTGTTGGTCGTGGCGCGCACAGCGGAGGCGTACCGGTCGTTGTCCCGTCAGTTCCGGGAGCACACCGCCGGACGGGAGTACCTAGCCCTCGTAGCGGGCTCGGTGGACGACGAAGTAGGGATCGTCGAGGCGCCGATCGGCCGTTCGGCACGCGCTCGCGATCGGATGGCGGTCACCTCGCTGGGGAGAATGGCGCGCACCGTGTACCAGGTGACGGCTCGGTACGGCGAGCCGTTCACCGCGACGCTCTTGAAGGTAGTGCTCACCACGGGGCGCACGCATCAGGTGCGTGTCCATCTGGCCGCGATAGGCCATCCGGTGATCGGAGACGACCGGTATGGCGGGTCTGCAGGCCGTCCAGTGGTCCCGGGCGAGGCGATGAGCCACGGCCGGTTCTTTCTCCACGCGCACAGGCTCGAGCTCGAGCATCCGGAAGGCGGGCGGATCGCCTGGACCTCGGTTCTGCCACCTGACCTCACCGACGTGCTCGATCGAATGACGCTCTTATCCGACCGACTGACGCCGCGCTAGAGGCTCCGGCGAGCCGACCTCTCGGACGATCCGCCAGAGGGAGTCGGAGGCGGGTTTTCGGTATCGGACACAGGGGCCGGGAGCCCGAGGGCCCGCTCAAGCGGCGCGGTGGGCGTCTTCGATCGCCGGCAGTGTGGCCAGATGCTGCAGTGCCCGTGCTTCTGCCTGCCGAGCCCGGCGTACGCCGATTCCCAGCCGGGAAGCCGTGGTCTGCAGCGACGCCGGAGTGCCCCCATCCAACCCGAAGCGGATGCGCAGTACGTCGCGCTCGATCGGCTCTAGGCCCTGGACGGCCTCGAGGACACGGTCCAGCACGAGCCGACGCTCGACCTTGTCTTCGAAACCGTTCTCGTCCCCGGCAACCAGGTCTCCGAGCGGGGTGCCCGCCTCTGTCGTCGCGGGCTGGTCGAGGCTGGCGACCACCCGGGCAGCGCCATGCAACGCCTTGAGCGCGAGGACGTCGAGCCCGCTTGCCTCGGCGACCTCTTCGGGCGTGGGGTCTCGTTGCAGCTCGGCGGTGAGCTCCCAGGTGAGGCGGTCCGCGCGTTGAGACTGCTCGGCTACCTCCATCGGCACACGGATGGTGTTCCCGTGCTGTTGGACGGCACGCTGAAGCGCCTGTCGGATCCACCATGTCGCGTAGGTGGAGAACCGGAAACCTCGGCGCCAATCGAACTTGTCGACGGCTCGCATGAGGCCGAACGCACCTTCTTGGACCAGGTCCGCGAAGTCGACGCCGCGGTCTTGGTACCTGCGAGCCCAGTGGACCACCAGCCTCAGGTTCGCCGCGATCATCCTTGCGCGCGCGTCCTCGTCTCCCTCGGCCACCCGCTTGGCCAGTTCTACCTGTTCGTCGGGATCTGGGAGAGGGTGACTGTCGAGGTCGTCGAGGAAGAGGCGGATGCTGTCGCTGGTACCCAAAGTCGTCGAACTTGCCATCTTTGCCCTTCGGTCGGGTCTGCTGCGCCATGAACAACGCCCGTGTCGTCCGGGTCATTCCTGACCACGACCCGGACTCTTGGTCGACTGAAGCCGGACTCTCGTCCGCTGAATGGCACATCCGACGGGCCCGACGCCGGGTCGGACCTGGATCGCTCGCAGCGGCCGACCACTTCGACGTACGCCTCGCTCCTCGCCTGGGCCTGCGTCTTCATCGTCTCGCGCTAAGGGCGACCATGGGCTAGGGACGACCATGGGCTCGGGGCGACCATGGCTGAGGCACGTGGCCCTCCTGCCGGGCGGCTTGCGGCACGGAGATCGGGGTGCTGCGCTTCTGCGAATGCGCAACGAGTCGTCCTCACAGCCGGTCGAGCCTGATGGGGGGGTGCCTCATCCCACGGCTTCCGGCAGGACTCGAGGTCGTCTGGTGGTCGCGCGTCACGGCGCAACCTCATGGAGCAGGAGGGGCCGTCACACCGGGCTGACCGACGTGCCGCTGGAGGACGAGGGCAAGCGTCAAGCCGTCGAGATCGGGCGCACGCTGATTGGATACGACTTTGCCCGGGTGCTCGTGAGCCCGATGTCTCGAGCACGCGAGACCTGCGCGTTGGCCGGATTCGGGAGCTCCGCGGAGGTGTGCGAGGACCTCCGCGAGTGGGACTACGGAGCTTACGAGGGAAGAACCACGCCGGAGATCCGTTTAGGACGACCGGGTTGGAGCCTTTGGCGCGACGGCGTCGTGGGCGGTGAGACGTTGGCGGAGGTGTCCAGGCGCGCGGACCGGTTGGTGGCGCTGGTGAGGTCGAGCGCAGGTGATGTGCTGGCGTTCGCCCATGGACACCTCCTGCGCGTGGTGGGCGCCCGGTGGTTGGAGCTGGCACCTTCTGAAGGGGCGCGGTTCGTGCTCGACCCCGGGGGGCTCGGCGTGCTCGGCTGGGAGCACGAGGTCGCGGTGATGGTTCGCTGGAACGAGAGGGGTGAAGACCCGCTGGCCTGAGTCGCCGAGCACGGATTCTCGGCCGACGGTCTGGAGCGGTCCCGTCCGCCTGCCCCGTTCACGACCAGACACACCGGAAGGCGCCTAGCGATCCGCCTGTTCTTCGGGGTCGCCTTGAGGCATACCCGGTCTGCGGTCCAAAGGACGCACGGGGGACATCGTGCCTCCCGCCGCGCGCCTGCGCGGACCGGTCCAAAGGGCGGGCGGTGCGAAGAGGCGGTAGGCGATGACGTAGCTGATGGCCTCGTAATTGACCCTCCAACCGCGAAAGTGAGGCCAGGCGGCCTCAGCGCTGCGTTCGACGGGCACACCGGCCCGTTCGAGGCGCTGTACAGCTTCGGCGAACTCGTCGAACGGCAACGAGATCGGGTCTTCGGGAGAGGGGTCGGGATCGAACTCGATACGCATGACCCTGGCTATGTCTCGCAGGCAGGTAAAGCCCATTCGGACGCACAGGCGTGCTTCAGCGGGAGCGACCTGCGGGCACAGGGAGAGGTAGAGGGTGGCGGAGTCGAGAACCGCCACGAGACCCACCACCCAGGAATTCGTGGGGTGAGGGGAGCGGAAGTGAAGCAGAGACGGGTAGGCCGTGTGGCTCTCCGAGACGTCCGCGCACCAGCGTTCCCACTCGTCGTAGAGAGTCGGAAGGTTGTCCTGGATCCCGACCAGATAGTGGCGGGCCAGGAGCTCCGGGCCCCAGGGGGGCGTGCCGGCCCTGCTCTCGAGCATGCTCACCAGCGTCTCGCGCCGGTTGAACGCGTCGTACAGAGCGGGCAGGTACGCGATCTGCAGAGCGATCACCAGGAGCCCGAAGCCGGATTCGATGAAGGCGACGACCTCGGGAGCGGCCCTTGCCTCGGTGGCGAACCCGAGCGTGAACAACGAGGAGCCGCTCTCGACGAACGCCCTTCCGAAAGGGACCCTGCCTATCCCCCAGATGACCAGACCGAACCCCCCGAAGCCGACCGTCAGCCACGCGACGAGGCGGAAAAGCATCACCAGTGGCTCGCCCGAGGCGAGGAACCGGTCACGTGCCTCGTACGAGCGGATCCTGGCGGCCACGAGGTTCAGAGTTCGTCGGGCCACGGCAGCCAACGCCGTGACCGTGCGCCGCCGGATCGGGCGCGGCACGATCAAGGAGTGCATCAAGTCCGACACGTCGCCGACGACCACCGCGGTGCCGGCAACGACGGCCAGCGCCTTCAAGGGGGTCACGGGCGCCTGTTCAGTGAAGAGACGTGGCGGGGGCAGATCCCCGAGCGCGACTCACCATGTCTGCGAGCGTGAACGAACCCAGGTGCTCACGCATGTGCTCCCCCACCTCGGACCAAACTGCCAGGAGCACACATTGACCCTCGTGCTCGCACGCGCCGTTCTCGTGCGGCCGGCCGAAGTCGCCGGCCACGATGGGGCCGTCCACGGCGCTTACGATCTCGCTCAGGGTGATCTCCTCGGCCGGACGCGCCAGGACGTATCCTCCGCCCACTCCCCGCTTGGAGCGTACAAGCCCGGCACCTTTCAGCGCGAGAAGGATCTGCTCCAGGTAAGGCTGCGGGAGACCGGTGCGGTCGGCGATGTCGCGGACCGAGGTAGGGCTCCGGATGTCGGCGTGCAGGGCTAGCGACAACAGAGCGCGGCTGGCGTAGTCCCCCCGGGTCGAGACCTTCACGGCTCGATGCTACCTGGGGGTAGGGGGCGGATCCCTGGAAGCTGGGTACAGTGCACTCGTTGACCGACACTCCCCTCCGGCATCGGAACTCGCTGTGGTAGCCGACGATCGCTCGCGTCCCGTCGTCCCCGACTATGGCGGCGCCTGCCTGTCCTCGCTGGTCGCTGCCCTGGCGGCGCGGGGCAGGCCCGACGCTGCGGGGTGGCTTCCCCAGCCCTGCAAGGAGGCGACACAGTTGGTCCTCCTCGTGCTCGACGGGATCGGATGGGAACAGCTCAGCTCTGCACATGCGGTCGCGCCGACGCTGACGGGAGGGACGGGCGGTCCCATCACCTCGGTCGTTCCCACGACCACGGCCACAGCCCTCACTTCGATCACCACCGGATGTATGCCCTGCGAGCACGGCGTGGTCGGCTACCGGATGCGGGTCCCGAGCGATGCACGAGACGGCGTCGACGGGGAGGTGCTGAACGTCTTGCGGTGGCGCACCGGCCGAGGTGACATGAGACGTCTGATGCCCGCAACTCGATTCCAGACGGTCCCGCCTTTCGCAGGGGTCCGCGCGCCGGCGGTGACGCGCTCGGAGTTCGCCTCCACGGGATTCACCGCCCTTCATCTCGCAGGGGCGAGGCTCGTCGGGTGGGCGCTTCCCTCCAGCTTGGTCGTGCAGGTGCGCGATCTGCTGTCTTCGGGAGAGCCTTTCGTCTACGCCTATTACGACGGGCTGGACAAGGTCGCCCACGCCCACGGCCTGGGCGAGTTCTACGAGGCGGAGTTGCGCTCGGTCGACAGGTGGGTGAGTGATCTGGTCGAGTCACTGCCGTCGGGGTGCGCGCTCGTTGTCACGTCGGACCACGGACAGGTGGAGGTGGGAGATGCGGTCCACGTGCCGAGCGCCGAGCTCTTGGACCACGTACAGATGCTGTCGGGAGAGGGTCGCTTTCGCTGGCTCCACGCACGGCCGGGAGCCGAGGACGACCTCTTGTCGGCGGCGATCGAGGCGTACGGCGACGAAGCGTGGGTTCGCACCCGCGAGGAGATCGTGGAAGCAGGCTGGTTCGGAGGGCCGTTGGCAGCTCCTGTGGCGGACCGCCTCGGCGACGTTGCCCTGGTCGCGCGCCAAGCGGTCGCCTTCTTGGACCCGGCAGACACCGGAGAGACACGCCTCGCGGCGCGCCACGGGTCTCTCACCTCGGCCGAGATGTACGTACCGTTGATCACCTGGCCCGCCGACTGACTCGGCCGTGTGAGGGGGCGGAGCAAGGAGCAAGAGCGGCTCGAGGTGGTGCAGTCGCACACGTTTGGGAGGATCTCCAACATGACGCAGGACCCAGCCAACCCGAGTGATCGCGACAGACCCGACACCGTGGTGACCGAGGCGGGGAACCGCCTCTCGGGCGTGCTCGCCCGCCCCGGACCGTCGGGGACCGACCAAGGGCCCGGGCAAGACCAAGCAGATCAGGACGAGATGGAGGAGTCGGTCCAGCAGCCGGCCAAGGTCATGCGGATCGGCTCCATGGTGAAGCAGCTGCTCGAGGAGGTGCGCAGCGCGGAGCTCGACGAGGCTTCTCGCAGCAGACTGCGTGAGATCTACGAACTGTCCATTCGCGAGCTGGCAGGAGCCCTGAGCCCCGACTTGGCGGGGGAGCTCGACCGGATGGCGCTTCCCTTCGATGAGTCCGCTCCTTCGGAGGCCGAGCTACGGGTCGCCCAGGCGCAGCTGGTCGGGTGGCTCGAGGGGTTGTTCCACGGGATCCAGGCGACTCTCTTGGCCCAGCAGATGGCGGCGCGCGCGCAGCTCGACCAGATGCGCCACCGGGGACTGCCCCCCGGCCCCGGCCCGGCAGGCGAGGACGGGGCCCCCGACCGGCCTGGGACGTATCTTTGAGGTCGGTCATTCGAGACGCAGGTCCACGTCATCTCGGAGAGCCGAGGTCTCGGCCGAGAGGAGGGATCCCCGCCACCGCCTGGGGTCAGGCGGTGCGCTATCGTCGAATGACACGGTTGTAGTTCTCCACAGGGTGGGTACGCCTTGTGGAGAACAAGCTCGAAGTGGGTGCCGACCAGGGGCTGTCGCCTACGAACCGGAGTTCGAGGAGGAGCGGCGCATGGCCACGGATGGATCGTTCGTCCATCTGCACACCCACACCGAGTACTCGATGCTCGACGGCGCTTCTCGGATCGCGGACCTCGTAGAGGCGGCGCGAGACGACGGCCAGCCGGCTCTGGGCATAACCGACCACGGGAACATGTACGGGGTCCTGGACTTCTACGCGCGCTGCAGAGCGGAGGGCCTGAACCCGATCATCGGCATCGAGGCGTACATGGCCGGCGAGTCGCGCCACGAGCGCCCGGTGCGACGCGGGAGGATGGACGACACCGGCGGCGACATCGAAGGGGGCGACAAGCTCTACTACCACCTGACGCTTCTGGCGGAGACGACCACCGGTTACCGCAACCTCATGAAGCTCTCGTCGGCTGCGTATCTCGAGGGCTACTACTACAAGGCGCGTGTGGACTGGGAGCTGCTCGAGCGTCACCGAGAAGGTCTGATTGCCATGACCGGATGCCTCGGCGGGCTCGTGTCGCAGTCCTTGCTCTTCGGCGACGAGGAGCGAGCGTTCAAGGTTGCAGGGCGCCTTCAGGACATCTTCGGGCGTGAATCGATGTTCGTGGAGCTCCAAGACCACGGGCTCGCCGAACAACGACGCACGACCCCGGGCCTGCTCGAAATCTCCAAGCGCCTGCAAGCCCCGCTGCTCGCAACCAACGACAGCCACTACACGCGCCGCAGCGACGCCGTCGCGCACGATGCGCTTCTGTGTGTCCAGACCGGCGCGACGATCGACGACCCGAAGAGGTTCAAGTTCGAAGGGGAGGAGCACTTCCTGAAATCCGCTGCGCAGATGCGGAGCCTCTTCTCCGAGATCCCCGAGGCTTGCGACAACACGCTCCTGGTCGCGCAGCGCGCGAACGTCGAGATCTCCTTCGGAGTCAACGCTCTTCCGGAGTTTCCCGTGCCATCTGGCTTCTCGGGTGAGACCTATGAGCTAAGGGCCGACGCGTACCTGCGCCAGCTGACGTTCGAGGCTGCGGCGCAGCGTTACGGCGCACCCGTCGAGACGGTCGTGGGCGAGCGCCTCGACTACGAGCTGGGCGTCATCGCCAGCATGGGGTTCTCCGCCTATTTCCTCGTGGTGTGGGACCTGATCCGACACGCTCGTGAAAGCGGGATCCGGGTGGGTCCGGGACGGGGGTCGGCGGCGGGCTGTTGCGTGGCGTACTGCCTGGGAATCGTGGACGTCGACCCCATCGAGAACGACCTGCTGTTCGAGCGGTTCCTGAACCCGGGGCGCAAGCAGATGCCGGACATCGACATGGACTTCGACGAGCGGTTCAGGGCGGAGATGATCCGCTATGCGACCGAGCGCTACGGGGCCGACCACGTTGCGCAGATCGTGACGTTCTCCACGATCAAAGCTCGTGCGGCCGTTCGCGACGCGGCACGCGTCCTCGGCCATCCCTACCTGGTGGGTGACCGGATCGCCAAGGCCATGCCCCCTCTGGTCATGGGGCGCGACACACCGCTGTGGGCGTGCCTCGAGCGTTCGGAGGGTTACGAGGACGGCTATGCCGCGGCGCAGGGCCTGCGCGAGATGTACGCAGCCGACGACGAGGCGCGGCGAGTGATCGACGTGGCCAAGGGGTTGGAGGGCCTGCGCAGGCAGGACGGCATCCACGCCGCGGCCGTCGTGATCACGAAGGACCCGCTCACCGAGTACCTGCCGGTGCAGCGCAAACCGGAGAACGGCCAGGACCCGACTGCGGCCCCTGTGGTGACCCAGTACGAGATGCACGGGGTGGAGCAGCTGGGCCTGCTGAAGATGGACTTCTTGGGCCTTCGGAACCTTTCGGTCATAGAACGCGCACTGGACCTGGTGGAGCGGACCGAAGGTAAGAGGCCTGACATCGACGCGCTGGCCTTCGACGATCACGAGACCTTCGCCATGCTCCGGTCGGGCCAGTCGATAGGCGTCTTTCAGCTCGAAGGTGGGCCCATGCGATCGCTAATGCGCGCTCTGGCTCCCACCGGCTTCGACGACGTCGCTGCGTTGGTCGCTCTTTATCGTCCCGGTCCCATGGCGGCGAACATGCATCGTGACTACGCCGACCGTAAGAACGGGCGGCAGGCGGTGACCTACCTCCACCCCGACCTCGAGCCGATACTTGGCGACACCTACGGCCTCATGATCTATCAGGAGTCGGTCATGCGTGTCGCCCAACGGATCGCCGGTTACACGCTCGAGGAAGCGGACAACCTCCGAAAGGCCTGCGGCAAGAAGGACCGCGCCCTCATCGCGGCCGAGCGCGAGAAGTTCGTCGCCGGATGTGTCGCTCACGGCTACACCGAGCAGCTCGGCACCAAGCTCTTCGACATCATCGAGCCTTTTGCCGACTACGCGTTCAACAAATCGCACGCGTACGGCTACGGGTTGGTGGCGTACCAGACCGCGTGGCTCAAGGCGCACCATCCCGTGGAGTACCTCGCGGCCCTGCTCACCTCGGTACGCGACGACAAGGACAGGACGGCGGTCTATCTGGGTGAGTGCAGGGTTCTGGGGATCGAGGTGCTCGTTCCCGACGTGAACACGTCGTCGGCCGGCTTCACACCGATGGTGGGCACGGACGGAGAACGTCGGATCGTCTTCGGCTTGGCGTCGGTGCGCAACGTCGGCGAGAGCCTGGTAGAGCGCATCGTGAGCGAACGCGAGTCGGCCGGCCCGTACACGGACTTCTACGATTTCTGCCGCCGCGTCGACCCCATGGTGTTGAACAAGAGAACTGTCGAATCCCTGGTGAAGGCCGGCGCGTTCGACTCACTCGGGCATCCTCGCCAGGGCCTGTGCATGGTGTTCGAGGAGATCACCAACCGTGTCCTGGAGCGCCGACGCGAGGAGGAAGCCGGTATCTCGACCCTTTTCGCATCCGTCGAGGGGTTCTCCGGCGGGAACAGGGGCGCGGCGACGGGCTACGGCGACGTTCGTGTGCCGATCCCGGACACCGAGTTCACGAAGTCCCAGCGCCTGGCGTTCGAGAAGGAGATGCTCGGGTTGTACGTGAGCGACCACCCGCTGCACGGCCTCGAGTCCGCCCTTTCGCGCATGACCGATTGCTCGATCGCCGACTTGAAGGAGGACGACGGGCCGGCGATCGGAGCCATGGGGCGCGATGGACAGGTGCGATCGGTGGGAGGGGTGGTGACTGCGCTGTCGCGCCGCTACACGAAGCGAGGCGAGCTGATGGCAACCTTGGTCCTGGAGGACCTGCAAGCCTCGATAGAGGTCTTCGTCTTCCCGAAGGTAATGGCGAGCGTGGCGATGGTGCTCGCCGACGACGCGATATGCGTGATTCGCGGTCGCGTCGACATCCGTGACGACCAGGTCAAGTTGGTGTGCATGGAGGCGTTTCGCCCCGAGCTGGGAGCAGAGGGTGTGGGAGGGCTTCGGGTCAAGCTGCCCGTGACAGCGCTGAGCGACGGGGTGGTGGACCGCCTGAAGCAGCTCTTCGTCGAGCACCAGGGCGCCGAGCCTGTCTTCTTGGAGGTCGGGCAGACCACCTTGCGGCTTCCTTCCGCCTTCAACGTGGACAGCCGTCGCGGGCTCGTAGGTGAGCTTCGCGCCCTGCTCGGGCCCAACGCGATCGGGACTTGAGGAGCCTTCGGTCAGGGCATCGGGGCTGGTGGACGTGCTGAGGCGCAGCACTCGCGATCTCGAAGGAGCTGACCCGAGTGGGAGGGCGACTCCGCGTCCCGTATCCTAGAGGTAGCACGTTCACGGGGCGGACCTGCTCGCCCCGCCACCGGACAGCCGATCATCTGGAGGAACACAGGGCAATGTCGTTCGAGGTCGGGACCAAGGACTGCACAGCGCTGAGCGACGCCGAGCTAGCCGAGATGGCCGACCTGTGCGTCGACCGTGAGCCCGGTTTTGGCATCGGTTTCCTCTCGAAGCAGTGTGAGCAATGGGTCCTTGTCACCCTCGCTCGCGAGGGCGACAAGCTGAGGGGGTACTCGTTCGCGACTCTCGAGCGCATAGGCGGCACCCCGTCGTTGCTGGTCGGGCTCGCCACAGTCGACCGCACGGCTCGGGCCGAGCAGGCTCTTCGGCTCCTGCTAGGTGACCAGTACCGCCGTGCGCTTCTTGCGTTCCCGGACGAGGACGTCCTGGTGGGAACCCGCCTTGCCGCACCCGAGGGTTACCACGCCTTCGCCGGCCTCCTCGACGTGGTTCCACGGCCCGGCCACAAGGCCTCGGGCGAGGAACGAGCCTGGGGTAGGCGCCTCGCGAAACGCTTCGGCGCGGAGGGGCGCGTCGACGACCGCACGTTCGTACTGACCGGCGACGGCTCGCCCACCGGTGCCCTGGACCTCGGAGGTCCGAAGGTGCGTCCACCCGAGGAAGTCCGGCCCCTGTTCAAGTCGCTCAACCTCAAGCGTGGCGATCGTCTCGTCGTCTTCGGTTGGGCGATGGCCGAGGACCTCGCTTCGAGGACGCTCGCCTCGGCCAAGGCGTCGCGCTGAGGCTCCGACAACTCTCTGGCAGCTGACTCCGAGCACGGGGGGCAAGGCACGGCCCTTGGATCGATCGCCGCGTCGGCCTTCTAAGGGCGCGGCAAGATCGCGGCGACGACCTTGTAACAGTGTCCGTCGCGCGGGCGACTCAAGGTCACCACGAGGAAGTGCGGCCGGAACCCGAGCTCGCGGGCGAGCTCTCTTCCCGACAGGCGGTCGCGCCGTGACGCCCACAGAGAGGCAACCGCCCGCCGGTCCTCGACGGGCAGCCAGTTGTCGCTTCGCTGCCATCCGAAGCGAGCCCACACGGTGCGATCCGCGCTCCGGCGAAAGAGCATCGGCCCGCGACTGGGCATCACCAAGGCCAGGGACGGCCGCGTCCCTCCGAACTCCCAGTAGGGGGCGGACATGCCGGGAAACCCGAGCAGATGCTGCTCGACCGGGGTCACGAGGCGACGCAGGACCCTGCGCGCCCGTCGTCCGCGCAGGGCTCCGACGGCGGCCGGGGCGCCATCGAGCGAGACGGCCTCGGGCTGGGCGAGGTCGTCTCGCTCGGGGTCGGCGGCCCAGGTCGCGTCGACCACGTCGAACGGGGAGAAGGTGGGATCGGAGCTCTTCGAGGGATCGACTCGCAGACGAACGAGGGCGCCGGAGCCGAGGTCGACCGCGGCGACGTCGTCTTCGCTGCACGCGAGCACCATGCAGCGATGAGCGCCGCGTGGGGCGGGGGGAAGCCGGCGCAGGTGCCTGCGAGGGCGCTGGACGGCATGCCCCGGTCGTCGCTGCATGACGTCGGCGTGTTCTGCGTCTGCCACGGGAACGGGATCGGTCACGTTGCCAACACCGCCGCGAAGCGACGACGCGCGAATTCGCGCTGGGCCTCCAGGCGTTCTCGGAGGTCCTCCACCGTTGGTGACGGAGTCTGGCAGCTGTAGCGGCGGCACACGTATGCGACGGGGTCGCTGCGGCCCTCCCACAGCGGGGAGCTCGTGCGCTCTCCCCACGCGAGCACCTGGTTGGGCTCGTATCGAGACCGCGCCACGGCCAACAGGTCAGGCCGGTCCCCGGCGACGACGACCTCGGTGATCCCGTCGTCCGCGAGGGTGCCGGCGACGACCGCGCCTGCCAGCGCGAGAGGTTGGCGCATTGCCACGTCGAGGAGCCCGTCCAGCAGCACCTGGCCCTCTGCGGTGAGCTTCTCGTCGCCGCAGAGGGCTCCCAATCTCAGTAGAGCGGCCGCGGCGACCGAGGTCGCAGACGGCCTGTCCCCGTCGGCCAGCTCCATGGGGCGCACGACGAGACGCGGCGCATCTGCCCCGGTGGTGTAGAGCGGGCCGTCGGGCTCGGCGAACAGCGCCAGCATGCTGTGCGCGGTCTCTCGAGCGTGTTCGAGCCACTCGGCGGTCCCCGTGAGCTCTGCCAGGCGAGTGAAGAGATCGACCGTCCATGCGTAGTCGGCGGCGTAGGCGAGGTGTCGGGCGCGTCCGTCCTGCCACGACCGCAGCCAGCGTCCATCCGGGCGGCGTAGCTCGGACAGCAGGAACCGGGCGAGGTCGACTGCCGCTTGCTCCCAGTCCTGGCGCCCGGTGGCTCCGGCCGCCTCGGCGAGCGCGGCGCCGAAGAAGGCGTTCCATTCGGTGAGCACCTTGTCGTCGCGCCCAGGGCGCACGCGTTGTTCACGGGCGGCGAGCAGGCGCACGCGCGCCTCTTCCACCTCGGGCGGTCGTGCGAGCGGGTGAGCGGGCGGCCGTCGCAAGATGCACCGCCCCTCGAAATTGCCGGCGTCGGTCGCCCCGTACCAGTCCGACACGACCGCGCCCGTCTTGGCGCCGAGCACGGCGGAGATCTCAGATGGCGTCCACAGGTAGAAGCGCCCCTCTTCGCCCTCGGAGTCAGCGTCTTCTGCCGAGCAGAGCCCGCCCGATGGAAGTGCCAGATCGCGCAGGACGTAGCGGATCGTCTCCTCCATGACCTGAAGCCAGCGGGCGTCTTCGGTCACTTGCCACGCGTGCAGGTAGGCGCGTACCAGCCCGGCTTGGTCGTACAGCATCTTCTCGAAGTGAGGGACCGTCCAGGTGCCGTCCGTGGCGTAGCGGTGGAAGCCGCCCCCCAGGTGGTCGTAGATGCCTCCGGCGGCCATCGCGCCGAGCGTCGTGGTTGCCATGCCGAGCGAGGTCTCCTTCGCGCTCAACCTGTGATGCTGCAGGCACAGCTCGACGAGCGTGGGACGGGGGAATTTCGGAGCAGGACCGAAGCCTCCCCACTGAGCGTCGAACAGAGCTTCGAGCTCGGAGGCGGCGGCGGCGATGGTCCGCGAGGCCTGTCTGGCCGGATCGCGGACAGCTCGGTGAGCCGGGTCACCGAGCGGTGGACCCACCGTTTCCACGGGTACGCGCGTACGTCGCGCGACTGCCTCCAACAGCACGTCCGCCTGTTGCTCGACCTCGTCGCGCCTGTGGCGCCAGGCGTCGTCCACGGCGTCGAGGACGCGGCGGAACCCCGGAATCCCGGGGAGGTCGTCGGGGGGGAAGTAGGTACCGGCGAAGAACGGCCTGCCGTCAGGCGTCAAGAAGACGGTCATGGGCCATCCGCCGCGACCGGAAACGGCCTGCACCGCCTCCATGTAGATCGCGTCGACGTCGGGACGCTCCTCCCGGTCTACCTTCACCGGCACGAAACGACTGTTGAGCTTTTCGGCGATCTCGGTGTCCTCGAAGGACTCGTGCGCCATGACGTGGCACCAGTGGCACGAGGAGTACCCCACCGAGAGCATCACCGGGCGATCGAGCTCGCGCGCCGATGCCAGCGCCTCCTCGCCCCAAGGGTGCCAATCGACCGGGTTGTCCGCGTGCTGGCGGAGATAGGGGCTCGTCTCCGAGGCCAGTCTGTTCACGTCGGCGATGCTACGGCGCTGACAGCTCCAGGTGACATGTTCTGCGCCCGCGCCCGGCACTTGCCGGGCGTCCGCCGCACGATCGTCGTCGCGGAGGCACGAAAGAGGAGGGGCCTGCACGGCAGTATGTAGGGTCTTGGTGTGGAACTTCGCCTGGACGGAAAGGTCGCCCTGGTCACAGGTGCGTCGCGCGGCATAGGCCGAGCGATTGCCACACGGCTCGCCGAGGCGGGAGCCGACGTCATGCTGTCGTCGCGCAAGGCGGAGGCCCTGTCAGAAGCCGCTGCGTCCATGGGAGGGTCGGACGGGAACGTGGCGTGGCACGTGGCCAACGCCGGCGATCCCGATGCCGCCGAGGCGTGCGTGGCCGCGACGATGGAGTGCTTCGGGGCAGTGGACATCCTGGTTAACAACGCTGCCGCGAATCCCTACTTCGGTCTGCTCATGGACCTCGACCTGGGGCGAGCCGACAAGACCGTGCAAGTGAACCAGCGGGCCCTGCTCACCTGGGTCCAGTGCGCATGGCGGGCGTCCATGGCCGAGCGAGGGGGCTCGGTGCTGAACCTGTCCTCGGTCGGAGGCCTCTTGGTCGAGCAGGGCATCGGTTGGTACAACGTGACCAAGGCGGCGGTGGCTCACCTCACTCGGCAGATGGCGTACGAGCTGGGGCCCTCGGTGAGGGTGAACGCTCTGGCTCCGGGCCTGGTGAAGACGGACTTCGCCCGGGCGTTGTGGGAGAGGGCCGGGGACGCGGTCGCCGCACGGCTGCCCCTCCGCCGTATCGGCGAGCCCGACGACATCGCCAAGGCAGCGCTCTTTCTAGTCTCCGACGCGGCTGATTGGGTCACCGGGCAGGTGCTCGTAGTCGACGGGGGAGCCACGGTGCTGCCTTCGGGCGGGGTCTAGGCCTCACCTGCGGTGCCCGGGTTCGTCGAAGATCTCCGGTTCAGGAGGCTCTGGCACCAGGCCACCGGTGCCGGCCTTCGCGAGAGGCTCGAGAGCGGTCCCATCACCGGGTACATCGGGTTCGACCCGAGCGCCGACAGCCTCCACGTGGGGCACCTCCTCCAGGTGTGCATGCTGCGCCGCCTACAGCTTGCAGGCCACCGCCCGATCGCCGTGGCCGGCGGGGGGACAGGTCTGATCGGGGACCCGGGAGGAAAGAGCGAAGAGCGTCCCCTGCTCGACGAGGAGCGACTGCGCGCGAATCTCGAGTCCATCCGCGTGCAGCTCGAGCGGTTCCTCGACTTCTCGGGCGCTCGGTCCAGCGGCGCTCTGCTGGTCGACAACGCGGACTGGTTGAGCCGGATCGGTCTCGTGGCGTTCCTGCGCGACGTCGGCAAGCACTTCAGCGTGAACGAGATGATCAAGCGTGAGTCGGTGATGACGCGCCTCGAACGACTCGAGCAGGGCATCTCCTTCACCGAGTTCAGCTACATGCTGCTTCAGGCCTACGACTTCTTGCACCTCTTCGACGAGCACGACTGCCGGCTTCAGCTAGGTGGCAGCGACCAGTACGGGAACATCCTCATGGGGGTGGAGCTGGTGCGCAAGGTCCGCCGTGCCGAGGTCTACGGGCTGACTTCACCATTGGTGCTCAAGGCAGACGGAACCAAGTTCGGCAAGACCGAGGCTGGGACCGTGTGGCTGGACCCTCGCCGAACGAGCCCTTACCAGCTCTACCAGTTCTTCTTGCGCACCGAGGATGCCGTTGCACCTGACTACCTGCGGTACTTCACGTTCCTCGACCACGACGCGATCGACTCGCTCGATCAGTCGTGGGCCTCGCACCCGGAGCACCGGACAGCGCAACGGGAGTTGGCGCGACAGGTGTGTACTTTGGTCCACGGCGAGGCCGAGGCCCGACGAGCCGAGGAAGCTGCCGCCGCGCTGTACTCGCGAAAGATCACGTCCCTCGACGAGAAGACGTTGCTCGAGGTGTGTTCCGAGGCTCCCACTACGGTCTTCGGGCGCTCGGCGGTCGATGACGGCGGGCTCGGCCTTGTCGACGCGATGGTGGGTAGTGGGCTGGCGACCTCGAAAGGCTCCGCGCGCACACTTCTCACCCAGGGAGGCGTCTACGTGAACAATCGCCGGGTCACCGACCTGGACGCGCTCATCTGTCGTGAGGACCTGCTCTTCGACCGCTACGTCCTGTTGCGGCGGGGGAAGCAGGACTACCACTTGCTCCGCTTCGAGTAGCGTCACGAGACCAGATGCTGCTGGTCGTCCTCTCCGTCGTGGTCGCCCTGGTCGTGCTGGTGGCCGGAGGGTTGAGCCTGTTCGTGGGCGATGGGGGGCGCGACACGTGACGGGTCGGTTGCTGCCGGCACTGGGCCTCATGCTCGTGCTGGGCGCGTGCGGCAGCCCCTATACCGGGAGCACCGTGGGCCAGCAGGTCGAGAGCTGGGCCACGACGTCCCCTGATCCGAAGTTCGCTACGGCCGTGTCGACACTGAGGGCAGACATGCGACGCATAGCCAACGCCCAGTCCTCTCACGAGGCGATCCTGCGGACCGACTGCGACGTGCTGGTGACCGACGCACTGAGCGCAAATCAGAACCTTCCCACGCCGGACTCCCAGCTGACCAACGTGCTGTCGCGCGCGTACTCCTCGGCCGCGAACGCCGGCAAGGACTGTCTGTGCGCAGCCGGGGGCCACGCGTGCGCGGTGGCTTCGCCGGGCGAGGCAAGCCTCTTGCGACGGTCGGCCGCCGAGCGGTCGGCCGCCGAGCGCGGGTTCATCAAGGCGGAGGCTCGCGTGGACTTTCTGGCGGTGACCTCCGGTGGAGGGAGATGACGGCCGTGGTCGGTCCCGTGCCGGCCGGACGCGACCCCGACGGGTACGACCGACTGCGCCGACGTGTGCTGTGGATGCTTCCCAGCGGTCTCTACGTGCTGGGGACACGCGCGGGGACGCGGCGAAACCTGATGACCATCAGCTGGGTCACGCAGGTGGCGCTCGAGCCGAAGCTCCTCGGCGTCGGTGTGGAGACCGAATCGGTGACTCACGTGCTGCTGTCGGAGGGCAGGTCGTACGCGTTGAGCATTCTCCCGCGAGCTGAACGCGCCCTGGTGCGCCAGTTCGCGAAACCCGTGAAGGACCAGACGGTCGACGAACAGACCGGTGCCGGCGTCATGGCGGGGGCGGCCGTACATGCACAGGCTACGGGGGCACCGATCTTGGAAGTCGCCGTTGCGTGGCTCGATTGTGAGCTGCGCCACACGCTCGCGCTCGGCAGCCACAGTTGGTTCGTCGGAGAGGTCGTGGACTGCGGCGTGGCCGAGGGTGGCGCGATCGTGGCCGAGGGTGGCGCGAGCTCAACCGAGCCGGGCGCCGGCCCGAGCGAACCGGCGCCGGTCGAGGTCCTGCGGATGCAGGACACCCGGATGAGCTACGGGGGTTGAGAGCCGGCTGCGCCCTCCTCGGGGTGTGCCGGCCCTTCGGGGCTTAGATCGATACGCAGGGTGAGGATGCCGTCCACGAGGGTGATCTCGGCATCCGCCAGCATGGCGAAGTCCATGTAGTCGACCTGGGCCTGCTCGACGAACCTGCGCCGCTCGGGCCCCTCGACGGGTGGGATGCCCCTGCTGCGCACGGCAGCCGCCCGAGCCCGAAAGCGCTCGGCCATTCCCAGAGCGTCGAACTGCTCGGGCACCGTCCACACAGTAACCCGGTTGTCGGGCTCGCTGCGCCGTGTCGGACCCATGACACCGGCAGTAAACTGACGGAACTGCTCGACTGAGTCATTCCCAGCAAGCCGACGGAGGGTTCGCTCGTGAAGAAGGGACGGCATCGCCGTTTCGAGGAGGCACGCAGCCTGAAGCGCTCGGTCATGACCGCGCAGAAGCGATGCGCGGAGTGCGGAGCCGGACCCGACGACGAGCACGCTTCTTGGTGCATGGCTGAGTCCGACGAGCTGGAGGAGATCCTGGGTACCGTCGCCGACGGACGCCGCTCGTTCGACGAGGACGATCCGCTGGCGGACTAGAGCCTCTTGTCGGCTCTGGCTCAGCGCCCGCGCACTGCCGGGTGGGGGAGAGCCACTGGCACCGGGTCGAAGGAGTCCCGTCGTCCGTCGCCACGTTCTACGGGCCGCGGCGACGTTGCCTGTGTCCCGTCGTTGGAGCTCACCTGGGTGCTCACTCGCGCGCGTGCCCTTAGGTACGCCACGAGCCGCTTGTAGGTCTTCTTTCCGACCATAGCCACGAGCTCGTCTTCGAGCTCTATGTACACGGGCCTGCTGCCGACGAACGCATCTGGTGACTCGGTGCACCACCAGTGGAACTCGGCGCCCCCCTTGTTCCAGTCCCGGCGGTCCCATTGGCGGATCACGCTCGTAATGTGCCCGCCCTCGCCGACCTCGTCGTCGCGCCGTAGCGGCAGCTGCCAGCACACGTCGGGCTTGAGCTCGAGATGCGGGACCCCACGCTCGAGGGCGGCACGGTGCAATGCGCAACCCGCACCACCGGGGAAACCCGGGCGGTTGAGGAATATGCACGCGTCGTGCACGAGCCGGGTCGTGAGCTCACCCGAGCGCTTGCGCGCGATCACGGAGAGCTTCTTGGTGCCGTTCGGTCTGCCGCGTTCGTAGAATTGCCATTGATCGGGGGTCAAGGTGGCAGCTGCCGCCTGGACCCTGCGCGCGTCCTTTCCCCCGGTGAAGTGCGCTCCGTAGGAGCAGCATCCTTGCACCAGATCCGGCGCAGGTGCGGTGAGCACCCCTTGGCATCCGCGCCCGTAGATACAGCTCCAGTTGCTTTCCAAGAACGTGACGTCGAACAGCCAGGTCCGTTCGTAGTCGGGATCGGGGAAGCTGACCCACTCGTGCGTCCCTTTCGGGGCGTGCTGCCACGCGTCGCCCCGAGAGGAGACCTGCGAGGACCGTGGACGAGCTCGCGTGCCGCGCTCGGGAGCCGGATGTCGCGCCGCAGACGTGCTCATGGGACCGACTCGCCGATCAGCGACTCGAGTGACGTGGGGTCGACGGTCGACGTGCCGTCAGCTCGCGTCGTCCTGGCGACGAGCGATGTGGCATCGAGTTGAGAATCGGTCGGTTCGGCGCAGCAGAACCATGGTTCGGTGAGACGTGGGCGCTCGTCCGGAGGGATCGATGAACTCAGCGGTGAGCTGCTCTTCGGCGCACGCCCTGTTGCGACGGGACCAAGGGTGTCGAGCGTCTCGGCACGGACCGCCTCGTACGCCTGGGCCGCCGACCAGTCCTCGGCACCGGCGCGCTCGGCCAGGTGCCCCAGTTTCTGCGCGAGCAGGTCGAGACGCGGGTCGGGGGAGCGCCACGTCCAGCTCAGGTGGTCGGCGTCGTAGGGACCGAGAAGCCCCTCCAACGCGCCCGACGTGAGCAGAAGGGAGCCCGGTGGGACGAGCAGGCGGATCGAGTACTGCACCGGGTCGACGTTGCCTACAAGGTCGCAGGCCCATACGAGATCCAAGAGGTCGATCACGTCCTGGGCGTTCGTCCACGGTGTGAACGGCAGGAAGGAGGGGCGTGGTTCGATCCCTGCGGCGCGCAGCACCGCGACGGCTTCGACCTCCTGTGCAGCTGTGTGCCGCTTGGCCAGGTGAGCGAGGATCGTGTCGCTCGTGGACTCGAAGGCGGACACCACGAACAGGCAGCCCGCCGTGGCGAAGCGCGGCCAGAGGTCGTGGTGCTCGAGCACGTGCTCCACCTTTGCGGTTACGTCGAAGGTGAGATCTCCGAACGCCTCGTGCATCGCGGAGAAGACGCGAAGAGCATGGTGAGGTCCGTTCAGGAAGTCCGGGTCCCCGAACGTGATATGACGGGCCCCCATCTCCACGAGCTGGGCGACGTCCGCGAGGATTGCATCGATCCCCACCAGACGTGTCCGGCCGTCGTAGACGGCAGGGACCGGACAGTGGCGGCACCGGTGGGCACAGCCGTGACTGGCCTCGACGTAGCCGACCAGACGGAGCCCTTCGTAAGTGGAGAGGCGGGCGTAACGATCCAGTGGTGGCAACAGGTGGCGGGCCGGCAGCCCGAAGCGTCCCCGCCCCAGCTCGACGACGGCGTGCGTGCCTGGACGGGGCCCACCGGGCGGGTGGGTTGCGCCTGGCGGTCGGGTTGCACGGGTGCGGTCGGCCCCGCGCGCGCTCTCTTCGAGCTCGTCGGCCCAACGCAGGAGACGAGGTTCGTACTCGCCTGCCACCGCCAGGTCGGCCGGCGGCTCCGTAGCTGCGGCGACGGCCAGCTGAGCGTAGAGGCCGTAGAGGCACAGGGGCATGTGGGGATCGAGCAAACGGACCTGGGCGCACGCGGCCAGAGCCAGGCGACACGCGGTGTGCATGGGAACCGAGCACGCCACCGCGTCGGCCCAGCGAACGGCTCCGACGTCGAAAGGCTCGACCGAGAGATCGAGACACCTCACCTGATGGCCCGCACGGGTGAGCGCGCCGGCGGGGGATGCTACGTGAAGCGGCTGGTGGCCGAGCTCGTAGGTGGAGACGAGCAAGATGCGCACATGCCCACGGTAGCGGCCGAAGCCCGGCGCCTCGTACCAGTGCTTGACTTGAAGGACGCCTCAACCCTCGATGCGCACCTCGAGCACGGACAGAGCCCTGCGCAGCGCAGCCTCCGCGTCCGCCGGGTGCCTGGCGCGGGCGAAGACGAAGCCCAGATAGCGGTTGCCCTCTGGCACCGGCACCACTCTTCGGCCGGGCGGGATCGTGATCTGGACGTCGGTGACCCCGGGCACGGCCAGGGCGCGCGAGACGCCCTCCACCCCGAGCAGGGTACCAGCGCGCGGAACAGGGAGCATCAGCACACCCGAGGCGCGGTCCTCGCGTCGGAGCGAGTCCAGAGGCGACCCGATGGCGTGGGCGAGGACGAGCTGCTCGAGCGTGCGGCCTGTGGAGAAGGCGAGGGCGCGCGAGCACAACCCTCCGATCGTGCGGGCCGCGACCTCGATCACCCAGGCCCTCCCGTCGCGAAGGCGAAGCTCCGCGTGCACCGGTCCTTCACGTAGACCGAGCGCTTGCGTGGCCTTACGCGTGCTGTCGAGCACAGCTTCGATGTCGCGGTTCGCGTGTCTCGAGGGCGTGACGTAGATCGTCTCCTCGAAGGCGGGACCGTCGAGGGGGTCGGGCTTGTCGAAGATGGCGAGCACGTCGAGAATGCCGTCATCGAGGAGACCTTCGACAGCCACCTCTTCTCCGGGCACGAACCGTTCCACTAGCAGGGGTGCCTGCGGGTCGATACCCGCACCGGTCGCGATGCGCCGGACCCGCTCGGCGACGGCGACGACGCCTTCCGGCGAGTCGGCACGCAGGACGCCCTGGCTCGCAGAGAGCGTGGCCGGTTTCACGACGCACGGCAGACCCACGTCCTTGACGGCCAGAGCGACCTCGGCTGGTCGCGCACCGGCCGGGATCGTTCCATAGGCGGGCTGGGGCACCTCCTGGCGGGCCAGCACAGAGCGCATGACGAGCTTGTCGCGTGTGGCAGCAACGGCACGAGGCGGGTTGTGGCGCAAGCCGAGGCGCTCTGAAGCCGCGGCCGCAGCGACCGCCCCCTGGTCGTCCACCGCGACGATCGCGTCGAGAGGGGTGAGCGCGTCGTGCTGCACGATGGCCTGGGCCGAGCCTTCGGGGTCCTCCAGCGGCAGGCGAAGGGCGCTGTCGCCCATCAGGCTGCTCAGCGCCTGCGGCTCCTCGCAGCCCACCACGACCTCTACCTGAAGGGCCTTCGCCGCTTCGAGGAAGTCCGGGGCCCGGTAGGTGGCCGAGGGAATGAGAAGAAGCACGCGGGGCACGAACCTATGATGACGCGTGGAGGATCATGGTCGAGAACGACGATTGGAGTACCGACGGCTCGAAGGGGCCGGTGACCGTTACGGTCACGCCCGAGGCGCGCGCGGTTGTGCTCGACGCCCGGGCCGAGGAGACGGATGCCGAGCGCTTGGCTCTGTGGGTCGAGGTGACCGGAGCCCGGCAGGGCTCCTACACCTACGACATCTACTTCCAGGCGGCCGCGGACGCGGGTTCGAAAGACGACGTCACGAGCTCTGATGGCCTCACTGTGGTGGTTCCCGAGTCGAGCGTCGCCCGTCTCGTCGGCGCGCGCCTCGACTACTCCGACGAAGGCGAGGGTGGTCTGGTCATATTGAACCCGAACACGCCTCCAACCGCAGGCGCAGCTGCCATCGCACACGGCGACCTCTCCAGTGACCTGGCCCAGCGCGTGCTGGCGGTGCTCGAGCAGCAGATAAATCCGTCGATCGCCATGCACGGAGGGCGTGCGGACCTCGTGGCGGTCGAAGAGGGGGTGGCGTACCTTCGCCTGAGCGGAGGATGCCAGGGCTGTGGCCTGGCAACGGTGACCTTGTCGCAGGGGATCGAGGTCGCGCTGCGGGACTCGATACCCGAGATCAGCTCTGTGGTCGACGTGACCGACCACGCAAGCGGTACGAACCCCTTCTACGAACCTGCCAAGAAATAGGAGCGTCGGCCGATGGACGCCTTGGCCATCGGCTGTCTCGCCGCGGCAGGTCTCGTCGCCGGGGATGCGTCGGAGATCGTGGTCGAGCGCCTCGGGTCCCACAGCGGGTTCGACAGACCCTGGTGGCGTTGCACCTCTTGCGGCTCTGCAGCGCAGGGTGCGGCGTTGGTGCCGGTCTGGCGATGTGTCGCGCTCAGCAAGAGGTGCTCTGCCTGTGGGTCGCAAGCTGCCCATCGCTGGCGACCTCTCGTCCTTGCGGTGGTGTGCGCCTGCGTGCTCGGCGCGTTCGCCGCTCGTCTGGGAGACGACGTGGCGCTCGCCCCGTTCGCCCTGCTGGGGATCGCCTTGGTGGCGATCAGCGCGGTCGACCTCGAACGGTTCCTCATCCCGAACCGAATCGTCTACCCGACGATCGCACTTGTCGCACCACTGCTTGTCGTATCGTCGGCCGTCGACAACCGTTGGGGCTCGCTGGCTCGTGCCGCGATCGCGGGGGCGGCGGCATTCGTCGGATTCCTCGCCGTGCACGTGCTCGTGCCACGCGGGATGGGCTACGGAGACGTCCGCCTGGCCGGTCTGGTCGGGCTCAGCACCGGATGGCTCGGTCTGGGCCACGCGTTCGTGGCGTTCTTCGAAGCGTTCGTGTTGGGAGCCGTGATCGGGATCGCCGTGATGATCGCGACTGGCGGGGGTCGCAAGACGAGGATTCCGTTCGGCCCGTTCCTCGCCGCCGGGGCGGTCCTGTCGGTGTTGTGGGGCGGACCGCTCGCCCATGCGCTCTTCCATCGAGGTGGCTGAGCCAGAGGAGCTCGCGGTCGCGGCAGTAGATTCAACGCGTGCTTCGGTTCCTGACGGCGGGTGAGTCGCACGGGAAGGCCCTCGTGGTGATCGTGGAGGGTTTGCCTGCCGGTCTGGCGGTGACGGCCGAGGAGGTCGCCGAGGAGCTCGCCCGGCGCCGTCTGGGCTTCGGCCGAGGTCCGCGGATGCGTTTCGAGGCCGACGAGCTGACCCTGCTCGGCGGATTGCGCCACGGGAGGACGCTCGGATCCCCCGTGGCCATAGAGATAGCCAATACGGAATGGGCGAAGTGGGAGGAGGAGATGTCTCCTCACCCCGGAAAACCACGGAAGGTGCTGACCCAGCCTCGCCCTGGCCACGCGGACCTGGCAGGCATGCAGAAGTACGGCTTCGACGACGCACGCGACGTGCTGGAGCGAGCCTCGGCACGCGAGACGGCGGCGCGCGTCGCGGCGGGTTGTCTGGCCAAGGCTCTTCTCAGACGTCTCGGTGTGAGCGTGTTGAGCCACGTGGTCGCCATCGGTGGCGAGCAGGTCCAGGGCGACATTCGCCCGGGTCCGGCCGACCTGGCTCTCGTAGATCGTTCGACCGTCAGGTGCTTCGATCCCGACGCCGAGCGGCGGATGGTGGAGGCGATCAAGGCCGCGGCCAAGGACGGGGACTCACTCGGAGGGGTCGTCGAGGTCCTCGCCTACGGCGTCCCGGTGGGGCTAGGCAGTCACGTCCACTGGGACCGTCGTCTCGACGGGCTGCTCGCCCAGGCCTTCATGAGCGTGAACGCCGTGAAGGAAGTAGAGATCGGCGGTGGGTACGAGGTGACCGGCAAGCGAGGGTCCGAGGCGCACGACGCGATCTCGTGGGACTCCGACGCGAACGAGTACAGGCGCGAGACAATGCGCGCAGGAGGAATCGAGGGTGGGATGTCCACCGGGGGGACGTTGGCCGCGCGTCTCGGCATGAAGCCGCTTGCCACCTTGAGCAGACCTGTCCTGCAAACCGTGGACGTCGCCACCAAACAAGCCACGGTGTCGTTCAAAGAGCGCACCGACGTAACCGCGGTGCCGGCGATGGGAGTGGTCGCGGAGGCGATGATGGCCCTGGTGCTGGCGTCTGAGGCGCTGCGGAAGTTCGGCGGGGACTCGGTCGAGGAGCTGGTACGCAACCACGACGGGTACCTCGCCGCCCTCGGGTCCACGCCCTCGTCGGCGTTGTCTTCGCGAGCGACGAGGCCAAGTGCTCCAAAGGCGCCCGAGCCCGGTGGCTGAACGTCTGCTTCTGGTCGGAATGATGGGGGCGGGGAAGTCCACGGTCGGTGCCTTGGTGGCACGACGTCTCGGCTGGTCCTTCATGGACACCGACGAGGAGGTGGCGCGCAGCACCGGTCAGGCTGTCTCGGAGCTCTTCGGGTCAGTCGGCGAGCAGGTCTTTCGTGAAGAGGAAGCGCGAGCCTTGATCGCCGCAGTGGCGGGAACCTCGACGGTGGTCGTGTCGGTCGGCGGTGGGGCCGTCTTGGACCCGTCGAACCGGGCGATCCTGCGTCGGTCGGGGTTGGTCGTGTGGTTGCGCGCGAGGCTCGAGACCCTGGCGGAGAGGGTCGGCGACGGGACCGGTCGACCCTTGTTGGCGGGCGTTGGCAGCACGAGCGTTGCCGGCACCCCGCTCCAAGCGCTGGTCCGCCTCGAGGTCGAGCGTAACCCGCTGTACTTCGAGGTGGCCGATGCCGTCGTCGACGTGGACGGAGTCTCCGCAGAGGAGTTGGCCGAGTGTGTGGCCGAGCTGGTTGAGCGCGCGGCCGGTGCATCGAAGTTGCCCGAGGGGGGCGCGAGGACGTGATCTCGGTCGCCGTGGAGCTCGGAAGGCGCCGTTACGACGTGGCGATCGGTGCGGGGGCGAGGCGGCTGCTGTCGCAAGTGCTTCCCCGGGGGGTTCAGCAGGTGGCCGTCGTCACCCAGGCCGGGATCGGCTTCGACGTGGAGCCGGGCGTGCCGGCACATGTCTTCGAGGTCCCCGACGGTGAGCGCGCAAAGACTCTCTCCACCGTCAAGGAGCTGTGCCGCGGCTTTGCCCGCGCGGGGCTGGGTCGCGCGGATGCAGTGGTGGCCGTGGGAGGGGGGGTGGTGTGCGACGTCGCCGGTTTTGCGGCTGCGGTGTACCTGCGTGGCGTGCCTCACGTGAACGTGGCTACGACTCTCCTCGCGCAGGTGGACGCCGCGATAGGTGGAAAGACGGGTGTGAACCTCGAAGAGGGGAAGAATCTGGTCGGGGCTTTCTGGCAGCCGGTCGCCGTGCTGTGCGATACCGACGCCTTGGGAAGTCTGCCCGCGCGTGAGTGGGCGTCGGGACGTGGCGAGATGGCCAAGTGTGTCTTCTTGGGGAAGCTCCTCGACCGTCCTTCGGGGCACCCTCGGTCCGGCGACGAAGGATCGTGGTTGCACGAGCTGCCGCTCGAGGAGCAAATAGCCCACTGTGTTTCGATAAAGGCAGCCGCGGTGGGCGTCGACGAGTGTGAGGGCGACCGGCGGATGCTGCTCAACTACGGGCACACCATGGCTCACGCGCTCGAGGGCGCTCTCATGAGCGCGACCGGCGATTGTGAGATGCGCCATGGAGAGGCGCTGTCCATCGGTCTCATGTTCACCGCCCGGCTGGCACGTCGCCTGGGCCGTATCGACGACGATCGTGTCGCGCTGCACCTCAAGGTGCTCGAGAGCTTCGAGCTCCCCACCGAACTGCCGCCGGGTGTCTCGGCCCGCACGCTCGTGGAGTTCATGACCCGTGACAAAAAGGCGCGCCACGACCTCACCCTCGTCCTCGACGGCCCCGACGGAGTCGAGGTGGTGCCTGGGATACCGGAGAGCGACATCCTAAGTACCCTGGCCGAGATGGGATGTGCACCGTGAGAGGCGAGAGAGCCGCCGACGCGAGCTGCGAAGGCAAGCTGGTGTTGCTTCTCTCCGGGCCGAACCTCGACCTCCTCGGGGATCGACAGCCCCAGATCTACGGTCGGCAGACCCTCGCCGAGCACGTCGCGGCGGCGACCGACGAGGCGAGCCGCTACGGGCTGGTCCTCGAGCACCAACAGACCAACCACGAGGGTGAGCTCGTCGAGCTGGTACACGGCGCCTCGGGCAGAGCCGCCGCAATCGTGATCAACGCGGGTGCCCTGACTCACTACTCGTGGTCCTTGCACGACGCACTCGGAGGCTTCGACGGCGTGGTCGTGGAGGTGCACCTGTCGAACCCGGATGCGCGAGAGCCCTGGCGGCACACCTCGGTGGTGGCTCCGGTAGCTGAAGGGACGGTGGCCGGGTTCGGCGGACTCGGTTACCGGCTAGCCGTGCGCGCAGTGGCGGAGCTACTCGTCTCGGGGTGGTCCTCGAAGAGGACCATGAGATGAGCCTCGGCTCGTCTCGGGCCGGCGCGCCCGGGCGGCTCCTGCCCATGGACGTGGCGGGGCGACTGCCGCGGCTGCGGTCACTGCTCGACGGGGTCGGCGCAACTGCCTTGTTGGTCACGAATCTGACGAACGTGCGTTACCTCACAGGGTTCAGTGGCTCGGCGGGGGAGCTGCTCGTGAGCGCCGACGATGCCCTGTTGGTGACAGACGGCCGTTACCGCACCCAGGCGGCGGAGCAGCTGGCCGCCGCGGGGCTCTCCGACGCGGTCCGGATCTTCGTGGGCAAGGTGCAGGCCCAGCGCGAGCAGACAGTCGATGCTGTGAGACTCATGGGGGCGACCCGGGTCGGCCTCGAGGCTGAGAGCGTCACCTGGGGTGCGAAGCGCCGCGTGGGCGATCTTCTCTCCCCGGCGGAGCTGGTGCCCACAGGTGGGCTGGTGGAGCAGCTGCGTCAAGTGAAGGATCCCGGGGAGCTTGACAGGATGAAGGCCGCGGCGGCCATCGGCGACGCCGCCCTCACGGAGGTGCTCGAGATGCTCGGCGAGCACCGCAGCGAGGAGGAGGTGGCCTTGGCGCTCGACACCACCATGCGCCGTTTCGGCGCCGAGGATCGAGCGTTCGACACGATCGTGGCCTCCGGCCCGAACGCGGCCAAGCCCCATTCCCCGCCCTCGCCCCGTCCCATCGCGCCGGGCGATTGGGTGGTGATCGACTTCGGTGCCACGTGTGAGGGCTACAGGTCGGACATGAGCCGGACCTTCTTTGTCGGTGGGGGGCCGACCGGCGAGCTGGACAAGGTCTTCACCGTCGTCGTGGAGGCGCAAGCCGCGGGGGTGGCGAAGGTGAAAGCCGGCATCGAAGCCGGTGACGTCGACGCCGCCTGCCGAGAGCTGATCGCAGCGGCGGGCTGGTCCGAGGCTTTCGAACATGGCACGGGGCACGGTGTCGGCCTCGACGTCCACGAAGCCCCGGCGATCTCGGAGGGGTCGACTGCTATCCTCGCCCCGGGCCTCGTCGTCACGGTGGAACCGGGTGTGTACCTGCCGGGAGTGGGTGGGGTACGCATCGAGGACACGGTGACGGTGACCGGCGACGGTTGCCGGTCACTCACCGGCTTCACCAAGGATCCTGCGGTCCCCGGAACATAACGCCAACCACCTGCACACGTGCCCAGACAGGAGCCCGCTGCTCGATGGCCGTCACAACCAACGACCTGCGAAACGGGATGACCCTCGCACTGGACGAGGGTCTCTTCGCCGTGGTCGAGTTCCAGCACGTGAAGCCCGGCAAGGGTGGTGCTTTCGTGCGAACGAAGCTGAAGAACGTCCGCACCGGAGCCGTCCTCGAGCGCACGTTCAGGGCTGACGAGCGTGTGGAGCAGGCCATAGTCCAAAAGCGTGAGATGCAGTACCTCTACAGCGACGGAAGCGAATACGTGTTCATGGACACCACCACCTACGACCAGGTTCACGTGACGCGCGAGACGCTCGGGGAGGCGGCGAAGTTCTTGAAGGAAGGCGACAGCGCCGTGATGGAGCTCTACGAGAACGAGATCGTCGGCGTGGACCTCCCGGCTGCGGTCGAGCTGCAAGTCACAGATACCGAGCCGGGGCTACAGGGAGACCGCGTGTCGGGGGCCCGGAAGGCGGCCACACTGGAAACGGGATTGGTGCTGCAGGTCCCCCTGTTCGTCAACCCCGGTGAGCGCATCAAGGTGGACACCCGCACGGGTCAGTACATCACGCGCGCCTGACTCGGAGTGAGGCCGGCGACCGTGGCAACAGGGAGTCGTCGGTCGGGGCAGGGCGAAGGGCCCCGCCACGAGGCGCGTGAGCAGGCAATGGTGCTGCTCTACGAGGCCGAGCTCAAGTCCTCGGAGCCCGCCACGTTGCTCGAGGCGCTACCGGCGACACCTGATCCGTTCACGTTGAAGCTCGTCGAAGGGGTCGCCGGCCACCGTGCGCAAATCGACTCCCTGGTCGCCGGCACAGCAGTGGGTTGGGAGATCGAACGCATGCCGGTAGTCGATCGCACCATCCTGCGGCTCGCCACCTACGAACTGCTCGACCAGCCGAGCACCCCCACGGCCGTGGTGATCGACGAGGCGGTCGAGCTGGCGAAGCGTTACTCGACGGACGCTTCGGGGGCCTTCGTGAACGGGGTTCTGTCCCACATCGCCCGGCACCTCCGCCCCTGAGGGTCAGGTCCGTTTCACCCCCGGGTGTCCTGCCGGGATCACCCTGAGTGTCAGGCGGCTCGAGAACGCGCCGTGTTAGCATGTTTCGATAGCCGTGAAGCGGGTCCGGTGAGGCCCGAACGGAACGTGGAGGAGCCCTAGTGGCGGAGCGAGAGCGCAGACTGACCACACCTCGCGGTGGGGTCTTCGTTCCTCGGGTCCAGGTGCTGTCTGCGGAGGATGTCGCGCGCGCCATCACCCGCATTGCCCACGAGATCGTCGAGCGCAACCACGGCCTCTCCGACGTGGTCGTAGTCGGGCTGCAGACAGGGGGCGTTCCCCTGGCAAGGCGCCTGGCGCAGATCCTCGAGGAGATCCAAGGCACCGCCGTCTCCTCCGGCACCTTGGACGTCGCCTTCTATCGCGACGACATCGGCATCCGCCCAGTGCTCCCCGAGGCCGTCACCAGCATCCCGGAGGACCTCGCCGGGCAACTGGTGGTGCTGGTGGACGATGTGCTTTTCACTGGCCGGACCGTGCGAGCGGCGCTCAACGCGTTGGCAGACTACGGCCGCGCGCGGGCGGTGCAGCTCGCGGTCATGGTGGACCGCGGCCATCGCGAGATCCCGATCCGTCCTGACTACGTGGGGAAGAACATGCCGACGCGCATCGACGAGCAGGTCGATGTCAGCCTCGACGGCGTGGTGCTCGGCGACGTGGTCGCCCGATGACGGCTCACCAGGAGGCGCTCACCGGGGAGCACAGAGGCGAACCCGGCACCGACACCGCCTCTGCGGCGGCCTCTGCGACGACGCCTGCTACGGCGAGAGCTGACGGCGCGCGCCACCTGCTGTCGGTGTCCGACCTCGGTGCCGAGGGCATCGAGGAGGTATTGCGGGTCTCCGACGCGTTCGTCGAAGTCTCCAAGCGCGTCATCCCCAAGGTTCCCGCGCTCCGGGGCAAGACCGTGGTGACGCTCTTTGTAGAGGAGTCGACGCGCACGAAGCTGTCGTTCGAGACGGCGGCCAAGCGGCTGTCGGCCGACGTCTTGTCCTTTAACGCGACCTCGTCATCGTTGAAGAAGGGTGAGTCCTTGCGCGACACGGTGGAAACGATCGCCGCCATGGGGGTGGACGCGTTCGTCGTCCGGCACTCAGCGGCGGGTGCCCCCGCGGCGGTGGCGCGCTGGGTGGACACTTGCGTCTTGAACGCCGGCGACGGGTGGCACGAGCACCCGACTCAGGCGTTGCTCGACTGCTGCACGATCCGGCAGGTCCTCGCCGAGCGAGACGGCCGCATGGTGGCCGAGACCGGAGTGGAGTGCTTCAAAGGCTTACGTGTCGCCATCGTCGGTGACATCCGCCACAGCCGCGTCGCGCGGTCGAACGTGCTCGCGTTCAGCGCCCTGGGGGCGCAGGTGACGCTCGTGGCACCCGGGACATTGTTGCCCCCGGCTGTCGAGGCTTGGCCGGTGGCCGGTGTGTCGCACGACCTCGACGAAGTGCTTCCGGAAACCGACGTGTGCTACCTGTTGCGCCTGCAAGCCGAACGTGGCGTAGGCGGCTTCCTACCGTCGGTGCGCGAGTACGCGGCTGCCTACGGGCTCAACGCCCGGCGCGCGGCGGCACTCGCCGACGGGGCGCTCGTCATGCACCCCGGGCCGATGAACCGCGGCGTCGAAATCGCCGACGAGGTCCCCGATCTTCCCCTCTCGGTGATCCTGCGGCAGGTCGCGAACGGTGTGGCGGTTCGAATGGCGGTGTTGTTCATGCTTCTGGGGACACCACGAGACGAGAGTCCCGCCGGAGCCCTTGCAGGTCTGGAAGACGCGTGGGAGACAGGCGGTGGCTGAGCCCACCGCAGCGTCAGCGCCGACAGGTAGCGGCGTGCGACACGTGCCCATGTCGGTCCCGACGGTGTTGGTCCGCGGCGGGACGGTCATCGACGAGCGCGGGCAACGGCGTGTCGACGTCCTGTGCTCGGACGGCACCGTGAGCGCGGTGGGCGAGAGCCTGGAGGTTCCGAGCGGCGCTACCGTCCTAGATGCAGGGGGCTGCTTCGTGGCACCAGGGCTCGTCGACGTGCACGCCCACTTGCGCGAGCCCGGGAACGAAGACGCCGAGTGCATCGATTCGGGCGCTCGCGCCGCGGCGCTCGGAGGATTCACGGCGGTGGTGGCAATGCCGAACACCGATCCCCCTCTCGACAATGCCGCGGTCGCGTCGGAGGTGCTGGCGCTGGGCGCTGGTGTCACCTGCAAGATCGCGGTGGCCGGGGCCATCACGGTTGGGCGCGCCGGCGAACGTCTGGCCCCGATGGGAGAGCTTGCGGACCTCGGGGTCCGGCTGTTCACCGACGACGGTGCGGGGGTCCAGGACTCCGGCGTCATGCGCCGAGCGCTCGAGTACGCCCGGGGGCTCGGGGTCACTCTCGCCGAGCACTGCCAAGACGACGGCCTGTCTCATGGCGCGGCTATGCACGAGGGAGAGTGGTCGAGCCGTCTCGGTGTTCCCGGGTCGCCGGCAGAGGCCGAGGAGCTCATGGTGGCGCGCGACATAGCGCTCGTGCGCTTGACGAGAGGGCGGCTGCACCTGTTACACCTGTCCTCTGCCGGCTCGGTGGCACTTCTCGCCGCGGCCAAGGCGGAAGGACTTGCCGTTACGGGGGAGGTCACGCCGCACCACCTCGCGTTGACCGACGCCGAGCTCTCCGGATACGACACGGTGTTCAAGGTGTACCCACCGTTGCGCACCGCCACCGACGTCGGCGCGCTCCGCAAGGCGTGCGTCACCGGGACCATCGACGCGATCGCCACCGACCATGCGCCGCACCGGCCCGAGGCGAAGGACGTGCCCCTCGCCGATGCCGCCTCGGGGATGCTAGGGCTCGAGACCGCGCTCGCTGTCGTGCTGGGCGCGCTGACCGACGGTGACGAGCCGTTGGTGCACGCCACAGGTGACGAGCAGGCATCGCGCCTGTGCGCGCGTGACGTCGTGGGTCTCTTGTCGTGGCGTAGCGCGCGCATCGCTCACATGGCACTGGATCAAGGCGGCGACCAGGGCGGTCCGATCGCGCCCGGCAACCCGGCGAACCTGTGCGTGTTCGACCCCACGGAAAGCTGGCTGGTCGATCCGCTGCGGATGGCCAGCCGCAGCCGGAACACGCCGTGGGCGGGTCGGAAGCTCACCGGTCGCGTCCGTCACACGATCTGCGCCGGCGAGCCGGTGGTGATCGGCTCAGAGGCACAGAGGTGACCACCGCGCCCTCCGGCGCCTCTCTGCGGGGCACCGATGGCGCCGGTGCCGGTGGACGGGGAGGTCCTTCGCAGGGACGTCCCGCCGCTCTGCTCGTCCTCGCCGACGGGGAGGTGTTCGAAGGTGAGGCCGTCGGAGCGGCACCGCCGGGCGGCCTCGCTCATGGGGAGCTCGTCTTCAACACGGTGCTCTGCGGGTACCAGGAGGTTCTCACCGACCCGAGTTACGCGGGACAGGTTGTCGCCTTCACCTACCCCCACATCGGCAATTACGGGGTCAACCCCTCCGACGACGAGGCTGGGCGGCCGTGGTGCCGTGGCATCGTCGTGCGCGATCTCACGTCGCGTCCCTCGTCGTGGCGCGCGACAGGGTCACTCGACGAGCTCCTCGTGCGAAACGGGATACCGGGGATCTCCGGCGTCGACACGCGCAGGCTCACGAGGCATCTGCGCGAAGACGGAGCGATGGGTTGCGCGTTCGGCACCGCGGACTACTCCGAGCTGCGCGAAGCGGCCGTTGGAGAGCCGGGCACGTCCGGGAAGGACCTCGTCTCCGAGGTGAGCACCCGAACGCCCTATGAGCTCGGCTCGGGATCGTTGCGGGTGGTGGCGTACGACTTCGGAGTGAAGCAGACCATGCTGCGCAATTTGAGCCGGCTTGCAACGATCACCGTCGTGCCGGCCTGTTTCCCGGCAGCGGACACCCTGGACATGGAGCCCGACGGGGTGCTCTTGTCGAACGGTCCCGGGGACCCCGCGGCGCTCGGAACCCAAGCTGGCATAATCTCGGAGCTGCTCGGGAAGGTGCCGACCTTCGGCATCTGTCTCGGCCACCAACTGCTCGGCGCGGCGCTCGGCGCCCGCACGTTCAAGCTTCCGTTCGGGCACCATGGCGGCAACCACCCCGTCCGCAGGCTCGACACGGGGCAAGTCGAGATCACGAGCCAGAACCACAATTACGCGGTCGATGCTGCTTCCCTGCCCCGTCACGGCGCCGGGGCGACAGAGGTCACCCATGTGAACCTGAACGACGGTGTGGTCGAAGGCATCCGCTGCGCCAACCTGGTGGCGTTCGGCGTGCAGTACCACCCCGAGGCGAGCCCCGGCCCGCACGACGCGCGGTACCTGTTCGAGGAATTTCGCAAGCTGATGGGGA
This sequence comes from Acidimicrobiales bacterium, assembly GCA_050011255.1. Classification (GTDB taxonomy): domain Bacteria; phylum Actinomycetota; class Acidimicrobiia; order Acidimicrobiales; family UBA8190; genus Bog-564. Next base: position 39,981 of record JBEKJK010000004.1, on the reverse strand, counting down.
GAGGAACCGAGGTCGAGGTCTGATGCCCCGCCGGACCGACATCGAGACGATCCTCGTGATCGGCTCGGGCCCGATCGTGATCGGCCAGGCGTGCGAGTTCGACTACTCGGGTTCTCAGGCTTGCCGCGTGCTCGGCGCGGAGGGATACCGCGTCGTGCTGGCCAACTCGAACCCCGCGACGATCATGACCGATCCGGAACTGGCGGATCGAACCTACGTGGAACCTCTCGACGTAGACGTTCTGGCGGCGATAGTCCGACGTGAGAGGCCCGAAGCGATCCTCCCCACGCTGGGGGGCCAGACAGGCCTGAACCTGGCCATGGAGCTCGCAGACAGCGGGCTGCTCGAGGAGCTCGAAGTGGAGCTCATCGGGGCGAACGCTGAGGCGATCGCCACCGCGGAGGATCGTGACCGGTTCAAGCAGGCCATGGGGGAGATCGGACTGGAGGTTCCCGCGTCAGGCTTCGCCCGTTCCTTGGAAGAGGCCATTGCCGTGGGGGAGGCCGTGGGCTTCCCGCTCATCGTGCGTCCGAGCTTCATCCTCGGGGGGGCAGGCAGTGGCACCGCTCTAGACCGTGAGAGCCTCGCCCGGGTGGCGGCGGAAGGGCTCGCCGCCAGCCCCGTGTCTCGTGTCCTGATCGAGCGCTCCATACAGGGGTGGAAGGAATTCGAGCTCGAGGTGATGCGCGATCGTGTGGACAACTGCGTGGTCGTCTGCTCGATCGAGAACTTCGACCCCATGGGGGTTCACACGGGTGATTCGATCACGGTGGCTCCGGCACAGACTCTCTCCGACGTCGAGTACCAGGCCATGCGAGACGACTCGTTTGCCTGCATCCGGCGCGTCGGCGTAGAGACGGGTGGGTCCAACATCCAGTTCGCCGTCGACCCCGCCGACGGCCGGCGTTTGGTGATCGAGATGAACCCGCGTGTCTCGCGCTCTTCGGCCCTGGCGTCGAAGGCGACGGGTTTTCCGATCGCCAAGATCGCTGCGCGCCTGGCTGTCGGCTACACGCTCGACGAGATCGCGAACGACATCACCGGTGTCACGCCCGCGAGCTTCGAGCCCACCATCGACTACGTGGTGACGAAGGTCCCGCGCTGGGCGTTCGAGAAGCTCCCAGGCAGCGTCGACCACCTGGGAACACGTATGCAGTCGGTCGGAGAAGTGATGGCGATCGGCCGCACGTTTCCCGAATCCCTGCAGAAGGCGCTTCGCTCGCTCGAACAGGGGCGGGCGGGTCTGAACGCTGACCCGGCCGAGGTTGCTTACGACCTGCTCGACGACGAGGAGCTAATCGCGCGCGCGCGCGAACCAACTCCGGAACGGGTCTTCCAGATGGAGGCCGCCCTACGGCGCGGCGTGACCCCTGACGCTCTGGCAGAGTCGACGGGTGTCGACCTGTGGTTCGTCGACCAGTTGGGGAGGATCACAGCTGCCCGCCTTCGCCTCGAGGCGCTCGCGCGAGCCGGTGGGAGCGTCGAGCAGCTCGACCGCAGTACCTGGCGAGAGGTGAAGCGTCTCGGTTTCTCGGATGTGCAGATCGCTTATCTGTTTTCGGGGCCTGCGGCCGTTGAAGGACGGGCCACTCACTTGGGTGAGAGCTCCTCGGTCGCCGAGAGTGACGCCGTCACGGGCTCGACCGTAGGTGAGGCACAGGTGTGTGCCTGCCGTTCGCGGGCCGGTGTGTGGGCGACCTTCAAGACCGTTGACACCTGCGGCGCCGAGTTCGCGGCTCGTACCCCTTATCACTACGCCACGTACGAGGATGAAGACGAGGTGCGCCTGGGGGAGCGGCCTCGAGTCGTGATTCTCGGGTCGGGGCCGAATCGCATCGGCCAGGGGATCGAGTTCGACTACTGCTGCGTGCACGCTTCGATGGCGCTACGGGCAGCCGGTTACGAGACCGTCATGGTCAACTGCAATCCCGAGACCGTCTCGACCGACTACGACACCTCGGACCGTCTCTACTTCGAGCCGCTCACCGCCGAGGACGTGGCGAACGTGATCAAAGCGGAGCGTGGGGAGCCGGACAACGGATCCGTGGTCGGCAGTGAGCGCCTGGCAGGGGTGATCGTCTCACTCGGGGGTCAAACGCCGCTCAAGTTGGCACACGCGATCGATCCGCGGCTCGTGCTCGGTACCTCGCCTTCCTCGATCGATCTGGCAGAGGACCGCGAACGCTGGAACGCGCTTTGCGAACGGCTCGGGATCCCCCAACCCGCCGGCGGCACGGCCATGACGGTCGCGGAGGCGTTGGCAGTGGCGGCGAAGGTCGGGTACCCGGTGCTCGTCAGGCCGAGCTACGTGCTCGGAGGACGGGCCATGGAGATCGTCTATGACGACGAGCGCCTTGCGCAGGCGGTGTCCGCGCTTTCAGGTTCTTTGAGGAGCGAGGGCGGTGTCTCGGTCGAGCGTCCCGTGCTCATCGACCGTTTTCTCGAGGACGCGATCGAGGTGGACATCGACGCGGTGCGAGACGTATCGGGTGAGGTGCTCGTGGCAGGGGTGATGGAGCACGTCGAGGAGGCGGGCGTCCATTCCGGTGACTCGGCGTGTGCGTTGCCCCCGCAGACACTGACGCCGCAGGTGATCGCAGAGCTCGAAGGCCACACGCGCTCGATCGCCGAATCGCTCGGCGTCATCGGCTTGTTGAACGTGCAATTCGCCGTGAAGGACGGAGTGGGATACGTCCTGGAGGCCAACCCGCGTGCCAGCCGCACCGTGCCATTCGTGGCGAAAGCGACCGGAGTCCCTGTCGCCAAGGTGGCGGCGCGCGTGATGTTGGGGTCGACGTTGGCGCAGCTGCGTGGAGAGAAGCTCCTCCAGCCACCCAGCAACCGCAGCTGGGTGAGCGTGAAAGAAGCCGTTCTCCCTTTCAGCCGGTTTCCCGGAGTCGACAGTCTGTTGGGCCCCGAGATGCGCTCGACGGGCGAGGTCATGGGCGTCGGGAGGACCTTCGGGCTCGCGTTTGCGAAGAGCCAGATTGCCGCGGGGACCCGCCTGCCCTCGGAGGGCACCGTCTTCCTGTCCCTGGCGGACAGGGACAAGACGGCCGGGCTGGGACCAGCGCGGGTGTTCGCCGATCTGGGCTTCGAGCTCGCCGCGACGTCGGGGACGGCGGCGTTCTTGGAGTCGAACGGCGTGCACGTGAAGACGGTGGTGGGAAAGGTGGGCGAGATCGGCGTGGTGGACGCGGTCGATTTGATCTCCTCGGGACAGGTCCAGCTCGTGGTCAACACCCCGCGCGGCCGAGGACCGCGCGCGGACGGTCTGCACATCCGCTCCACGGCTTCGCTCCACCAGGTTCCGTGCCTGACCACGGTGGCCGCCGCACGTGCCGCAGCCACCGGCATCGGCGATTGGCAGCGCCACGGCCTGTCGATCATCAGCTTGCAGGAGGTGCACGGCGATGCGGGGCGCCGACCGGACAAGCAGGTGCGCGGCGAATGAGGGCATGGCCCCTCACCCGGGTGGACCTGCGCACACACGTCGGTTCTGTGCTCCTGCCGAACCCCGTGCTCACCGCCTCGGGCACGGCAGGTCACGGCGCGGAGCTGGCCGCCTACGTCGACCTCGCCAGCTTGGGCGCCGTAGTCGTGAAGTCGCTTTGTGCGGATCCCTGGCCTGGTAATCCTCCTCCCAGGATCCACGAAACACCTGCCGGCATGCTCAATTCGGTTGGGTTGCAGGGACCGGGTGTCGCGGCCTGGTTGCGCGACGAGCTCCCGGTGCTCAACGACCGTGGCGCCCGAGTAGTTGCGAGCATCTGGGGCCAGCACGTCGATGACTACGCACGTGCCGCGGAGATGCTGGCCGGAGCACCTGGGGTGGTCGCCGTCGAGGTGAACGTCAGCTGTCCCAACATCGAGGACCGGAGTCGGATGTTCGCGCACTCGCCACGGGCGACAGCCGACGCGGTGACAGCGACCGAATCGTGCGGACTGCCCCGGTGGGCGAAGCTCAGTCCCAACGTCTCTGACTTGTTGGAGGTCGCAGGCGCCGCTCTGGAGGCGGGGGCTGAGGCGCTTGTGCTCGTGAACACGCTCTTGGGCATGGCCGTCGACGTCCGCGGGCGCTCGTACGCGCTCGGTTCGGGCCCGGGAGGCGGGGGGTTGTCGGGCCCGGCCATCAGACCGGTCGCTCTGCGTGCGGTCCACGATTGCCGGGCCGCCTTCCCTGACGCGGGAATAGTCGGGGTGGGTGGTGTGGCGCGAGGCGTGGACGCCGTCGCGATGCTCATGGCGGGCGCAGACGCGTTGGAGGTGGGCACCGCCACCTTCCGCGACCCACGAGCCCCTGCAAAGGTGCTGGCGGGTCTCGCACGGTGGTGCCGGCGGCGAGGGGTTCGAAGCGCTCGGTCCATCGTGGGCGCAGTGCACGACGGAGCAGGCTGCGCGCGAGGGGTCGAGCAGAGGTGTCTCACGAGTGACCAGCAGCACGGCGTTGCTCGAAGATCGAGCCCTTCGGGAGGCGACGACGATGACCATCGATGACCCTCGCCAGCGGCTGGCCCTGGCCCTCGACGTCGACGACTTGGTGTTGGCGCTGCGGATGGCACGGCGGCTGCGACCGTGGTTCGGCCTGGCGAAGGTGGGGCTCGAGCTCTTCACGGCCGCAGGACCTGAGGTCGTCTCCGCTCTGACGGTCGAGGGTTACAGAGTTTTTCTGGACCTGAAGCTCCACGACATACCCACGACCGTGAGACGTGCGGCGCGCGTCATCGGTGCTCTCGGAGTCACCTACACCACGGTCCACACCATGGGCGGAGAGGAGATGCTCAGGGCGTCGTCACAGGGAATGGCGGAGGGTGCCGCTGCGGCCGGCACCGTCGGGTCGTCTTCGGGGGTGCTCGGGGTCACCGTGTTGACCAGCGATCGCGATGCCACGCGTGAGGTGCTCGAGCCCCGCGCTGCATTGGCGGCGGCGACCGGTTGCGGAGGGGTCGTGTGCGCGGCCATGGACCTCCCCGCCGTGCGCAAGGCGGCACCTGGGCTTTTGACCGTGGTCGCCGGCATTCGCCCCGAGGGCAGTGGCACCGACGACCAGGCTCGGCATTCCACCCCGGCTTTGGCACTCGCTTCGGGCGCCGACGTGCTCGTCGTCGGACGCGCGGTGACCGCAGCGCCGGACCCCGAGCGCGTCGCTTCGGCTCTTCTGGACGAAGTAGCGGCGTCGGCTGCCGGCCGCAGGGTATGACCCCCAGGTCGCCAGGGCGCTATGGTGGCTGACATGCCGCAACCTCCTGCACTAACTGCCGAGCAGCGCCAGGCTGCGCTGGACAAGGCCGCCAAGGTTCGCCGCGAGAGAGCCGAGGTGAAAGAGAAGCTCAAGATGGGTTCCATCGCTCTGTCCGAGCTGCTTCGGCGAGCTGATGGAGACGAGACCATCGGCAAGATGAAAGTGTTGTCGGTTCTCGAGTCACTCCCGGGTCTTGGCAAGGTGAAAGCACGCCGCCTGATGGAGACGGTTGGGATAAGCGAGAGCCGTCGGTTGCAGGGACTCGGTGTCAACCAGCGCGAGCAGTTGCTCGCCCACATCTCGAAGTCCTGATCCTCGTCATATCGGGCCCCGGCGGGGCGGGCAAGGGGACGGTTGCCAGCCGTCTCGTCGAACGTGACCCGTCGTTGTGGTTGAGCAGGTCCTGGACGACTCGCGCGCGGCGTCCGGGTGAGGCGTCGGACGCGTACACCTTCGTGGACCGCAAGACCTTCGAGGAGCGACGAGCAGCAGGCGGCTTCCTCGAATCAGCCGAATTCCTCGGCCACCTCTACGGGACCCCGATCCCGGACCCTCCCCCCTCGAAGGACGTGCTCTTGGAGATCGACCTACAGGGCGCGGAGCAGGTCAAGGCGCGCCATCCCGACGCTCTCGTCGTGCTCTTGCTGCCCCCTTCGGTCGAGGAACAGGCCGAGCGTCTGCGCTACCGGGGCGACGACGCCGAAGCAGCTGCCAGGCGCATCGCCAAGGCGGCCGAGGAGGAAGGCATCGGCCGTGCCCTGACGCCTTTCGTGGTCGTGAACGACGACATCGACGAGGCTGTCTCCCAAGTGGCCGATATACTCGACCGTCACCGCAATCCATCCGGCGCCCCGGCACGAACAGCTTCGAACGGGGACCAACGAGGCAGCAGTGATGACCGTTCCGACTGATCGTTTCCTACTGGCCCCACCCGACCCTGCCCGACTGATCGTTTCCGACCGACCCTTAGGAGCCTGATGGCCCTGCGCCGCACTACTCTCATCGACCCTCCGATCGAGGACCTCCTCGACAAGGTGGACTCGAAGTTCACGCTCGTGTCCTTGTCTGCCAAGCGGGCCCGGCAGATCAACGCGTACTACAACCAGCTGGGAGAGGGGATGGGAATGGTGGTCCCACCTCAGGTCGCGTCGGTGTCCGGCAAGCCGCTCACTATCGCGTTCGAGGAGATCGCCGCGGCTAAGACGACGTACCACCACCCCGAGCCGGGTGCCGAGGAAGCCGAGGGCGACGAAGCACCTGACGGGGCGGGTGAGAGCTCCGTTGTGGGGTCCGACGAGAGCTCCGTCTCACACGGCGCGGCCGGCGACGACGCCACCGAGCGCGAAGAAAGCGAAAGGACGGTTCTCGGCGCGGGTGCCGGTCGGGATGGAGGGGCACCGGAGCCTCGGACGGTCGAGTAGGCGCGGCGCCCGCCCGTGGCGCGCGCGAGAAAGGTGGCGATGGCACCTCGGGCGGCGGGCAAGAGAGTCGTCCTCGGCGTGGCCGGGGGCATCGCCGCGTACAAGGCGGTAGAAGTGTGCCGGCGCCTAGTCGAGGCGGGGGTGCACGTGGTGCCGGTGCTCACCGACGACGCTTTGCGCTTCGTAGGCGAGGCCACGTTCTCCGCGTTGGCCTCGGAGCGCTGCCACCACAGCCTCTGGGACGATGCCGAGGCGATCCCCCACGTTCGCCTGGGGCAAGTCGCGGAGCTGATCGTGGTGGCGCCGGCGACCGCGAGTTTCATCGGCTCCTACGCGGGCGGCATCGCAGACGGGCTTCTTCTTGCCACGGTGCTCGCAACGCGCGCCCCGGTCCTCGTGTGCCCCGCCATGCACGCCGAGATGTGGGAGCACCCTGCGATCCAGGAGAACCTGTCGATTCTGGTGCGTCGGGGCGTGCAGGTGATCCCGCCGGACGAAGGGCGACTGGCAGGTGGGGATGTCGGCGCTGGTCGTATGGCCGAACCCGCCGAAATCGTCGGCGCCGTGCTCGGCCTGTTGGAGGCCGACGGCCAAGTTGTCGTGAAGCGACACAGGGACCTGGTGGGAAGACGGGTCCTGGTGAGCGCCGGGGGGACGCGCGAGCCGATCGACCCCGTGCGCTTCATCGGCAATCGCTCATCGGGAAAGCAAGGACATGCGATCGCGGAGGCTGCATCGGAGCGCGGCGCGCAGGTCGTCCTCGTGACAGCGACACGAGAGCCCGGCCCGCCCGGCACGACCGTCGTGCGGGTGGACACCGCCGCTGAGATGGAGACAGAGCTCTTGGCGCGTGCAACTGAGGCAGACGTGGTGGTGATGGCGGCGGCGGTCGCCGACTTCCGCCCGAAAGCGCCCTCCGGCAGGAAGCTGTCGAGATCCGAGGGCCTTCCCGAGATCGTGTTGGAGCCGACGCCTGACATCCTCACCGAGCTGGGTCGGCGTCGGCGAGAGGGTCAGGTGCTCGTGGGCTTCGCGGCCGAGACGCACGAGGTGGCGCAACGGGCCGCGGCCAAGCTTGCTGCCAAGGGGGCTGACGTGATCGTGGCCAACGACGTATCCACGCCGGGGGCCGGCTTCGACCATGACACCAACGCGGTGACGATCCTGGCGGCTGACGGCAGCAGCAAGGAGACAGCTCTGGTGTCGAAACGTGAGGTGGCCGACGCCGTCTTGGATACGGTGGTCGAGCGGCTTCCCGACCACGACCCGCCTGCGGGAGGCGACAGGAACCCGAGGCGCGACCCATGAGTGCCCGCTACACCTTCACATCCGAATCGGTCACCGAAGGCCATCCCGACAAGATGGCCGACCAGATCTCCGACGCCGTTCTCGACGCCGTGCTCGAAGCCGATCCGCGGGGCCGGGTGGCTTGCGAGACCTTGCTCACCACGGGCTTGGTGGTCGTGGCCGGTGAGGTGACCACCAGCTGCTACGTGGACATACCCCGTCTGGTGCGTGAAGTCGTCTGCGACATCGGCTACGACCACGAAGGCAACGGCTTCAACGGCCGGACGTGCGGAGTGATGGTCGCGCTCGACGAGCAGTCGCCAGACATCGCGCAGGGAGTGAACGCCGCGCATGAAGTTCGCAGCGGTTCGGGTGGTGAGGACCAGCTGAACGCCCAGGGAGCCGGTGACCAGGGGATGATGTTCGGCTACGCCTGCGACGAGACCCCCGACCTCATGCCGGTGCCGATCTGGCTGGCTCACCGACTTGCGCAACGCCTTGCACAGGTTCGCAGGGTGGGCGTGCTCCCGTACCTGCGGCCAGACGGCAAGACGCAGGTGAGCGTCTCCTACTCGGATGGCCGACCCGTCGCCCTGGACACGATCTTGATCTCGACCCAGCACGCACCCGGGGTCGACATAGAGACACTTCTGGTCCCAGATCTACGAGAGCACGTCATCCATCCGTTGCTCCCGCCCGATCTCGACTCTTCGGGGCTGCGGGTGCTGGCCAACCCCACGGGGCGCTTCGAGTTGGGTGGCCCGCACGCGGATACGGGGCTCACAGGTCGCAAGATCATCGTGGACACCTACGGCGGGATGGCGCGTCATGGCGGGGGAGCGTTCTCGGGTAAGGACCCTTCGAAGGTCGACCGTTCGGCCGCCTACGCGGCGCGCTGGGTCGCCAAGCACGTGGTTGCCGCCGGAGCCGCCCGACGTTGCGAGCTGCAGGTCGCTTACGCGATCGGAGTCGCACACCCGGTGTCGTTGATGCTGGAGACCTTTGGCACCGAGGAGGTAGACCCCTTGCGTATCGAGCAGGCGGTGCGCGAGCTCTTCGACCTCCGCCCCGCTGCAATCGTTCAGGATCTCGACCTGCTACGACCCATCTACCGGCGTACTGCCGCGTACGGCCACTTCGGGCGCAGCGACAAGGAGTTCACTTGGGAGGCGACACCGAGGGTGGACGAGTTGAAGCACGCGCTCGGCCTTTAGAGGCGGTGCCGGCAGGGCGCGTCGTTCGCGTGCTGCCCGACGTCGCAGCCGTGCAGAAGACCTTCGACTACACGGTCCCGGCTTCCCTGGACGACCGTGTCAGGGTCGGGACGCAAGTGCGCGTGGTGCTCCACGGCCGGCGGCTCGGCGGCTGGGTCGTGGAGGAGGACGTCGCCGCGCGTCCGGGGGTCGAATTGCGCCCGATCGAGGCGGTTCGGGGTTGGGGTCCGCCGCCCTCGGTGGTGTCGCTCGCGCAGTGGGCCGCCTGGTGGTGGGCGGGTCCGGTCACGGCCTTCCTGAAGGCGGCTTCGGCCCAACGGTCGGTCGCCTCCCTGCCGCCTGCCCCCGTCACACGTGGTGCTCGTCTTGACGGGCGCCGTGTGGAGCCGTCAGAACCGGCGCAACGAGATCGCCCCCCGGCGCGCACGGTCCCCGGTTGGGGGCCGCTCCTGGATGAGGCGGTGGGCGAGGCCTTCTCGGGCGGCATCACGGTGGTGCGCATGGCGCCGGCGGCGGACCTCTACCCGCTCGCCGTGGCCGCTTCGGGAGCTCTCGAAGGTGCCGCCGCTAGAGCCGGAGTGCTGGTGTTGGTCCCGGAGCGCGGTCGGGCCGGGCGGCTCGCGGCGCGGCTCTCGGGCGCGCGACGACCGGTGGCCTTGTTGCCAGAGGACTGGTCGGTGGCGCGCGCCGGCGGGTGTGTGGTGGTGGGCACGCGCACGGCAGCGCTCGCCCCGCTCCCGCTCCTCGCGGGTGCGCTGGTCCTCGATGCTCACGACGAGGCATACCACGAGCAACGCGCTCCCACCTGGTGCGCCTGGGAGCTGGTCGCCGAGCGAGCGAGGCGCGACGGCGCGCCCTGCGCTCTCGTATCGCCGTGTCCGACCTTGGAACTGCTCGCTGCAGGAAGGCTCGTGAGATCTTCCAGGCGTGCCGAGCGTGAGGGATGGCCGGCGCTCGAGATAGTCGATCGTCGCGGCGACGACCCGCGCACGGGTTTGTTCTCGCAGCGGGTGGTGTCGCTGGTTCGCTGGGCCGGCGAGCGATCGGGGAGGCGCGTCTTGTGCGTGTTGAACCGCACGGGACGGGCGCGCCTGTTGGCATGCGGTTCTTGCTACGAGCTTGCTCGCTGCGAGCACTGCGGCGGCGCTCTGGAGCTCATGGAGGAGTCCGAAGAAGGCGGTGGCGGGCGTCAGTTGCGCTGCCGACGTTGTGCCGCGCAGCGCCCCGTGGTGTGCGCGCGGTGCGGCGCGGCGCGCATGCGTACGCTTCGCGTCGGCGTGTCGCGCGCGCGTGAGGAGCTCGCGGCTCTCACCGGCGTGGCTGTGGCCGAGGTTTGGGGTCCCGTTGGGCGGCGAGCGACCTCCGAGGCGGAGTCGACGGGCAGTCGCCACGTAGTGTCGGTGCCGGATCCCGTGAACGCTCACCGCAACCGGGACGAGCTGGACGCGGCCGTGATCGTGGGGACCGAGGCGGTGTTGCACCGGGCACACCGGGCAGACGCGGTGGCCTTCTTGGACTTCGACGCCGAGCTGCTCGCACCGAGGATGCGCGCCGCAGAGGAGGCTCTCACGTTGCTGGCGCGGGCCTCTCGGGTGGTGGCAGGGTCTGCCGGTCGGCAGGGCCCGTCGGGTCGTGCCTCGGGCGAGGTGCTCGTGCAGACTCGCATGCCTGGGCACGAGGTGCTCGCCGCCGCCCTGTCTGCAGATCCCGGTCGCCTGTCGGAGTCTGAGCGCTCGGTGCGCCAGGCCCTGCGGCTCCCGCCATTCGGCGCGTTGGCGGTGCTCTCCGGCGCGGCCGCCGACGCCTACGGTGACGCCCTGCGAGAGGCGGCGCCCCGGGGCGTCGAGGTGAGCGGACCCGTCGACGGCAGATGGTCGGTGCGCGCGGAGCAGCGCTCGCAGTTGTGTGCGTTGCTCGCCGGCGTGAAGCGCCCTGCCGGGCGGCTGCGAGTGGAGGTCGATCCCGTCCGGGCGTGACGCCGCCCTTTCGGTGTGGGAGCCACCGGTACGATGACGGGGTGACGACGTACGCGATCCGCATCTACGGCGACCCGGTCCTGCGCCAGCGCGCGCCCGAGGTGACCGAGATCGACGGGCGCCTCAAGATCCTCGCCGACGACATGGTGACCACGATGTACGAGGCGCCGGGAGTCGGTCTTGCCGCCCCCCAGATCGGTGTGCAGAAGCGGCTCTTCGTGTACGACCTGCACGACGAGAAGGGTCCGCGTCACATCGTCAACCCGAAGGTGTCCGAGTCACGAGGCGAATGGACCTTCGAAGAGGGTTGCCTCTCGGTGCCGGGGCTGTCTTGGCCGATCGTCCGGCCAAAGGAGGTGCACCTCACAGGGTTCGACCTCGACGGCAACGAGATCTCGATAGAGGCCGACGAGTTCGAGGCCCGCGTGTTCCAGCACGAGGTCGACCATCTAGACGGCGTGCTCCTCGTGGACCGGCTCGAGGCCGATCAGCGCAAAGAAGCGCTTCGGGTGCTGCGTGCGCGCTCGCTCCCTCTGGCGCGCGAGGGCAACGGCAGATCTGCGGGGCGGGGCGCCGGCCGCCGCGTAGAAGACGTCCGCGAGCTCTGAGCGTCGGGGCGGCCAAGACCCGGAGAACCAAGAGGGTGAGCTAAGGGCGAGACCGGCGGCTCACCTGTAGTTTCCTGGCATGGCCCGACTCGCGTTCCTGGGTTCGCCGGAGGCCGCTGTTCCTGCGCTTCGAGCGTTGACCGACGCCGGGCACGACGTCGTCGTGGTGGTGAGCCAGCCCGACAGGCGTCGCGGTAGGGGAGCAGGGCTCGCTCCGAGCCCTGTCAAGCAGGCCGCTCTAGAGATGGGGCTCGGGGTGACGGATCGGATCGAGGACGTGCCCGGCTCGGGTGCGGAGCTCGGTGTCGTGGTCGCGTACGGGCGGATCGTCCCCACCGCCCTCCTCGAGAGGACTCCTATGCTGAACGCCCACTTCTCGCTCTTGCCGCGGTGGCGTGGAGCTGCTCCCGTGGAGCGGGCGATCCTGGCGGGGGACCAGGTGACAGGCGTGAGCATCATGCGCCTGGAGGCCACGCTCGACACGGGTCCGGTTCTCGTCGTGCGGCGCGAACCCATCGACAACGCCGGGCGCGAGCACGCCTCTGCTTTGACGAACCGGCTCTCCGTCGTCGCGGGCGAGCTGCTCGTGGAGGTCCTCTCCAAAGGCGTCGCCATGTTGGGACCCGGGACGACTCAGGTAGGTGAGGCCACGTACGCGGCGAAGGTGGACCTGCAGGAGCTGCGTCTCGACTTCTCTCGCACCGTGGCGGAGCTCGAGAGGATCGTTCGCCTCGACCGAGCGTGGACGACCTTTCGCGGAGTGAGACTGCGCGTGCTCGACGCCGTGGGGCACGACGAGCCCGCGACCATGCACGACGAGCCCGCGACCGCGTCAGAGGGGAGGGACGACTCGTCTGGCTTGACGCGACCGGAGCCTCCACCCTCCACCTTGCGCGGAACGAGCGTGCAGGCAGCCGACGGCACGCTCGAACTGCTCGTCGTGCAGCAGGCGGGACGCCGTCCACAAGCCGCAGGCGAGTGGTTGCGAGGAGCCCGGCCTTTGCCGGGCGAGAGGCTCGGGGAGTGACCAGTGGGGTGACTCGGGGCGCGAGGTGAGCCCGAGATCGGGTGACTTCTGGCGGCTGAAGCCGCCGGCTTCTCTTCAGGCCGCATGGCGGTCTCGCGAGGCAGGCTTCGTTAGGCTCGCAGTCGATGCTGCGCGTCGCCCCGTCTCTGCTGTCTGCGGATTTCGGGGGTCTGGCCGAGGCGGTCGGCGAGGTGAGCGCCGAGGCGGACTGGCTGCACATCGACGTCATGGACGGCCACTTCGTGCCGAGCTTGACGATCGGTCCGCCGGTGGTGAAATCGTTGCGCTCTCACACAGGGCTCTTCTTCGACTGCCACCTGATGATGACGAACCCTGGGGACTACCTGGAGGCGTTCCGCCATGCCGGGGCCGACGGATGCACGGTTCATGTCGAGGTCGGGGCGACCTCGGAGTTGCTCGCTCAGGCGAAGTCGTTCGGGCTTCGCGCGGGGCTGGCGCTCAACCCCGAGACCCCGTACGAGGCAATCGCTCCCTATCTCGAGGAGGCCGACCTGATCCTGTGCATGACCGTGCACCCGGGATTCGCCGGTCAACGTTTCATCTACGAGGTTGTCCCCAAGATCGCTCGAACGAGGCAGGAGCTCGACCGCCGCGGGTTGTCGGCCGACCTCGAGGTCGACGGCGGGATCGACGAGCACACCGCCGTGGCGGCGGTACAGGCCGGGGCGCGGGTCCTCGTGGCCGGCTCGGCCATCTTCGGGGACGCCCGACCGTGGGAAGCGGCGCGGCGGATCCGCCTCGCCGGGGAAAAAGCCCTGGTCGGGCGCAAGTAATCTGCAAGTAGACTGGTTGACGCCATGAGACCGGCCGATCCCCCGCGAGACGCGGGCGAGCGGAGCGAGCGCCCAGCCTCTTTGAACGGGTCCCCCACCGAGGACGAAGCGGCGATGCAGCGGGCTCTGGCCCTGGCGGCATCCGCTCGGACCCACTCCTCCCCCAACCCCTGGGTGGGGAGTGTCGTGTCCGGCGACGGGGAGTGGTTCGAAGGTGCAACTGAGCCGCCCGGCGGAGCGCACGCCGAGGTCGTGGCGCTCGGCGCGGCCGGAGCACGTGCGCGGGGGGCGACCCTCTACACCACCCTCGAGCCCTGCGCCCACTACGGTCGCACCCCTCCGTGCGTGGATGCCGTGCGCGAAGCGGGGGTGACACGCGTCGTGGTCGGCTTGCTGGACCCCGATCCCCAGGTTCGGGGCCGTGGGGTGGAGAAGCTGCGCGAGGCCGGGATCACGGTGGACGTCGGTTTGGCCGCCGACGAGGTCGCAGAGTTGCTGAATCCCTACCTGAAGCACCGCCGCAGCGGGCTCCCCTGGGTCGTGTTGAAGCTCGCCTGTACCCTCGACGGGCGCATCGCCGCTCCCGACGGGTCGTCGCGTTGGCTGACGGGACCCGAGGCACGTGCAGACGTGCACCGTCTGCGTGCCGAGTCGGATGCGATGCTGGTGGGCGCCGGCACCGTGCGCACGGACGACCCGGAGCTGACAGTGCGAGACGGCGGACCCGAGGCCCGCCAGCCGCTTCGCGTCGTGCTGGGAAACGTTCCCCGAGGAGCACGCGTCGAGCCCGCGCTCGAGATGACGGGCGACCCGAAGTCCGTCCTCGGCGAGCTCGGGGCGAAGGGGATCCTCCAGGTGATGGTCGAGGGTGGTGCTCGTGTCGCTCATGCGTTTCATGCTGCAGGCCTTGTCGACCGGTACGTCCTCTACATGGCCCCCGCCCTCTTCGGCGGCGACGACGGGGTCCCGATGTTCGCCGGCCCGGGCGCTTCGACCCTGGACGGTCTGTGGCGAGGAAAGCTCGTGTCGGTGACGCGCCTGGGGGACGACCTGCGGGTGGAGGTCGCGCCCCGCGACGACGCGCCCGAGACGCCCGCGGAGACGGCCTGAAGATGCCATTAGCTCGAATAGAGGAAGCGATCGCAGCGATCGCGCACGGCGAGATCGTGGTGGTCGTCGACGACGAGGACCGCGAGAACGAGGGCGACCTCATCATGGCCGCGCAGGCCGCCACCCCGGAGAAGATCGCGTTCTTCTTGGCGCACACCTCGGGTGTCGTATGCGTGCCGCTCACACCCGAGCGTGCCGACCAGCTCGATCTGCCGCTGATGGTCACGAACAACACCGAGTCGCAAAGAACGGCATTCACCGTGAGCGTCGACTCACGACGCGGCACCACCAGCGGCATCTCGGCCGAAGACCGCGCGACAACGATCCGGACGCTGATAGATCCCAACACGCGTCCAGCAGACCTGAACCGTCCCGGGCACCTCTTCCCCCTCCGTTACCGTCCGGGAGGCGTGCTGAAACGCGCCGGTCACACCGAGGCCACGATCGACCTCGCAAAGGCCGCCGGGATGTACCCTGCCGGCGTCCTTTGCGAGCTCGTCTCGCAGGACAAGACGCGAATGGCCCGGTTGCCCGAGATCGAGTCGTTCGCAAAGGCCCACGGTCTGGCGCTGATCTCGATCGCCGACCTGATCCGTTACCGGCGCCGGAAGGACAAGCTGGTGCGCCCGGTCGCCGGCCCGGTACGTATCCCCACCTCCCACGGTGACTTCACGGGTTACGTCTACGAATCGGTGATCGACAACGAGCACCATCTGGCGGTGGTGAAAGGGGAGGTGGCGGGCAAGGGCCCGGTGCTGGTACGTGTCCACTCGGAGTGCCTGACCGGCGACGTCTTCGGGTCGTTGCGCTGTGATTGCGGGCCACAGCTGAGAGAGGCCGTGAGCCTGATAGCCAGGGAAGGCAGTGGGGTGATCGTCTACCTGAGGGGCCACGAGGGGCGGGGCATCGGCCTTGCCCACAAGTTGCGTGCGTACCACCTCCAGGAACAGGGTCACGACACCGTCGACGCGAACCTGGAGCTCGGACTTCCGGTGGACAACCGTGAGTACGGGATCGGGGCACAGATTCTCGTGGACCTCGGCGTCACGACGATGCGGCTGCTGACCAACAACCCGATGAAGTACGGAGGCCTGGAAGGGTTCGGTCTCGACATCGTCGAACGCGTTCCTCTCAGCACCCACCAGAACCCCGAGAACGTCAAGTACCTGCGTACCAAGCGTGAAAGACTCGGCCACCTGCTCGAGGGCCTCGATGACGTCCTCTGAGAAGAGCGCGTTGGCTCCAGGAGCCATAGCAGCCTCGGCGAAACGGGTCGGCACCTGTTACGCGGGAGACCCCCGGTCGGGGCGCGCCCGAGTGGCGGTGGTGGGCGCCAAGTTCAACGGCGGCATCACCGAGCGTCTCCTCGACGGGGTCCTCGAAGCCGTGGGGTCCCACGGGATCGAACCGGGCTCGGTGGCGCTCGGCTGGGTGCCCGGGGCCTTCGAGCTGCCGCTCGCAGCACTGCGGTTCGCCTCGTCGGGTGAGGTCGACGTCGTGGTGGTGCTGGGAGCTGTCATCCGTGGTGACACCCCGCACTTCGACTTCGTCGCGGGACAGTGCGCGGCGGGTTGTCAGCGCGTGGCGCTTTCGACCGGCGTGCCTATCATCTTCGGAGTGCTCACGACCGATGACGTCGAGCAGGCCGTGGCGCGTTCGGGCCCCGGTGCGCAGAACCGAGGATACCAGGCAGGCCTGAGCGCTCTGGAGATGTGCGACCTCTTGGACAAGCTCCCGGCACACCCGGCGCGGGTGGTCTGAGTCGATGCTGCGGCTCGTCCTGCCCAAGGGGTCGCTCGAGGACGCCACGTTGGATCTCTTCGCCGCGGCGGACCTCACCGTGGTGCGCAGCTCGAACGTGGACTACCGAGCGCGTATCGACGACCCGCGTGTCTCTGAGGTCAGGATCCTTCGACCCCAAGAGATCCCCGTCTATGTCGCCGAGGGCCTCTTCGACCTGGGGATCACCGGCAGGGACTGGGTCGAAGAGACAGGTGCCGAGGTTGTCTCGCTGGGCGAGCTCGCCTACTCGAAGACGAGCTCGAACGCGATCCGCCTCGTGCTGGCCGTGGCAGGTGACTCCGAGGTCTCGGACGTGTCGGAGCTGCCGGCGGGAGCCAGGGTCTCGACCGAGTACCCCGAGCTCACCAGGCGTTGGCTGGAGAAGCACGGAGTCCAAGCCGAGGTGAACCTTTCCTACGGTGCCACCGAGGCGAAGGTTCCCGAGATCGCCGACGCAGTGGTGGAGATCACAGAGACCGGGCGAGCACTTCGCGCGGCCGGGTTGCGTGTGGTCGACACCGTGCTCGTCTCGCGAACGGAGCTCGTCGCCAATCCGGTCGCTGCCGCCGACGCCACGAAGCGCCACGCCATGGAGCAGCTGCGCACCTTGCTGCTGGGGGCGCTGGAGGCTCGCGGCAAGGTGATGTTGAAGTTGAACGTGGCGCGTTCGGACCTCGAGCAGGTGGTCGCGGCGTTGCCGGCGATGAAGGCCCCCACGGTCTCGGAGCTCTCGGGTGGCGGCGGCTTCGCCCTGGAGACGGTCGTGCAGAAGTCCGAGGTGAACGTGCTGATCCCGGCGCTGAAAGACCGCGGGGCCACAGACATCGTGGAGTTAGCGCTCTCCAAGATCGTGCACTGAGCGATCCAAAGATCCCGAAGACCCGTGGCGGTGAAGAGACCTATTTCATCGTCTCTGTTTCGCTCGTCCCGGTCGGTGGCGCCTCGCCGTCTGCAAGACGCGCTGTACCACTGATCTGAACGAACGCCAGGCGTATCTGCGAGAGAGCGTCGCGAAGCGACTGCTCGGGCTCACCCAGACGGCCTTCGAGGTTCTCCACCAAACTGGCCATCGCGTCCACGGCCAGGCGTGCGTCGTCGAGTCGAGGGGGTTGCTGCGAGAGGTGGATCGCGGCGAGCTCGAAGAGCCCGTACGCGTGGTTGGCGATCACCACCTCGGCGGGTGTCGACACGAGCTGGCTCCGGAGCTCTTCGAGTCGTGCTGCAAGCCGTTCGGAGTCCTCGGGGCTCAGATCGTCGGCCCCGGCCGCCAACGTGCCCTGTGGCGGAGGTCGTGACTCTTGCCGTGCGGTCGTTCGTTGATCGGTCGTTTGCTGTTCCGTCGCCGGTGGTGTCCGGCTCGCTCTGGCGGCATCCCCGACGGGGTGCTCACCTCCAGGCGTCCAAAGGCTGCTCACGGCTGGTAGCGTATTCCGCCGAAAGAGCAAAGCGGGGTTGCGCCGTGGGTGCTCCCCCACCCGGCCACTGGTGCGGTGCGCCGGGTCGTGGTGGTACGTCTCGGACGAAACCGAGGTCGCTTTCCCCGCTTCGGCTCGAGGTCCTGGGAGGTCCGGGGCCGTGCCGAGGACAGGAGGGTCATCGCATCGCCAGCACCACCACGACCAGCGAGACGAGGATCAACGATCGCATCCGCGCACGTGACGTTCGTCTCGTGGACCCTGACGGAGTGCAGCTCGGGATAAGGCCGCTGCCTGAGGCGTTGGCCATGGCCCGCCAGCTCGATCTCGATCTCGTCGAGGTCGCCCCGCAGAACGATCCCCCCGTCTGCCGGATCATGGATTACGGGAAGTTCAAGTTCGACGCAGCTCAGAAAGCGAAGGAGTCGCGGCGCAAAACCGTCAGCGTCGGGATCAAGGAGATGAAGTACCGGCCGAAGATCGGTCCGGGTGACTTCGAGACCAAGACCCGGCAGGTGCTCAAGTTCTTGAGCGAGGGTCACAAGGTGAAGGTGACGATCATGTTCCGTGGTCGAGAGGTCTTTCACCCGGAACTGGGGAAGAAGATCCTCGATCAGGTTGCCGAGGAGGTGAACGGCACCGCTCGGGTGGAGTCCGAGGCGAGGCTGGACGGCCGCAACATGGTGATGGTGCTGGCCCCCGACAAGCGGGCCAGGCAGTCGGCGGCAGCTCGCGCCGCACACGACGAGGAAGCCGGCGGTACTCCGGCGGTCGGGGTCTCCGGCGAGGCGCAGGGCGGCCCGGACGAGGGCGCCTCGAGCGATGGACTCGACGCCTCGGGCCGAGACGGCGGAGCCGGCGAGGGGGGAGCTTGACATGCCGAAGATGAAGACGGATCGCGGAGCGGCCAAGCGTTTCAAGATCACCGGCACGGGAAGGCTGCGGCGGCGCAAGGCGTACCGTTCGCACCTTCTGGAGAAGAAGCCGAGCACACGGACGCGTCGCCTCGGACGCGAGACCGACGTCGCCAGCGCGGACCGGCGCGAGGTGCGCAGGCTTCTCGGCCGATAGACGACCGGACCACCTGCCGGGGAAAGTTGCTCGCAGTCTCAAACAGGGGCCGAGAAGCAAGACCGTAGTCAGGAAAGGAGCTTGTCATGGCCAGGGTGAAGCGCGCGGTGAGCGGCAAGAAGCACCGTCGCGCCGTCCTCGAACAGGCGCAGGGCTACTACGGGAATCGCAGCCGAAGTTTCCGCTCCGCCAACGAGGCGGTCATGCACGCGTTGCAATACGCCTATCGCGACCGGCGTGCCCGAAAAGGTGACTTCCGGCGACTATGGATCCAGAGGATCAATGCAGCGGCGCGTGCCAACGGTACGAGCTACAGCAGGCTCATCGCGGGCTTACACAGAGCGGAGGTGGTGGTCGACCGCAAGATCCTGGCCGACCTGGCGGTGACCGAGCCCGAGACCTTCACGCAGCTCGTCGGTGTGGCCACCTCGGCGCTCGCCGACGTCGATGGCGACGGTGACGAGCTGGCGGGGGCACGCACCTCACAGGAAGCGCACTGAGCACCTCTCTCTCCTTCCGGCACCAGCGGGTACAACGTCTGCGGAGGCTCGTGCGCCGGCGCAGCGCGCGCCGTTCCGAGGGTGTGTTCGTGATGGAGGGGGAGAAGCTCCTCACAGGGGCGCTGGACGTCGGAGCCGAGGTGGAGTCGTTGTTCGTCGCTCGTGCTTCCGGCGCGTCGGGCGAAGTGGGCCGTCTGATGGATCGGGCCGTGCGCGCCGGTGTCCGGGTGTTCGAACTGGCCCCCGGGGTGATTGAGCGTGTCGCCGACACGGTCACGCCCCAACCGGTGCTGGGGGTCGTACGCACCCCCCGGGCGATGCTCGAGGACCTGGTGGCTGCGACCTTCGTGATCGTATGTGTGGACGTACGCGATCCGGGTAACACAGGAGCGGTCATACGCGTGGCGGACGCGGCCGGTGCCGACGGAGTCGTGTGCTGCGATGGCACGGCGGACCCGTTCAACCCGAAGACGGTACGCGCGTCGGCGGGCTCGGTGCTCCATCTGCCGGTAGTCGTCGGCGGCAGGCCCGCCGAGGTCCTCGAAGCGCTCGGAAGTCGTGGTATGCGCCGGCTCGCGGCGGTGGCTCATGGCGGGGTGCCGCACACGCGTATCGACCTGGAGTCGCCGGTCGTGCTCGTGCTCGGGAACGAAGCGGCCGGACTGCCGGCACAGCTGCGCTCGGTCGTTGACGGTCGGGTCAGCGTCCCGATGGCTGGCAAGGCGGAGTCGCTGAACGTGTCGATGGCTGCCGCGGTGCTCTGCTTCGAGGTGGCACGCAGTCGCTCTAAGGTCCCCTTGATGGAGGAAGTCCGGTGACAGGTCCCCAGGCTCTCACCGAGCGTGCCGAGCGGTTGATAGCGGAGGCCGCGACTCTCGACGAGCTGCACGAGGCACAGGTGGAGCTGCTCGGCAAGAACTCCGCCCTCGCTGCGGCCAGGCATTCGCTCCGGGACCTGGACGAAACCGAGCGTCCCGCGGCCGGCCAGAGGTTGCAAGCGGCACGCGAGGAGATCGAGCGCCTGTTGGCACAAAGACGAATGGTGCTCGAGGAAGAGCAGGCACGCGCCCGTCTGAGCGGTGACCGGCTCGACCTGACCGAGGTGACGATCGAGTCGCAGAGGGGGCGGCTCCATCTGGTCCAGCGCACCCGCGATGAGCTTGAAGACGTCTTCGTGGGCATGGGCTTCGTCGTGGCGGAGGGCCCCGAGGTCGAGACGGACTGGTACAACTTCGAAGCACTGAACATGCCGGCGGCACACCCTGCGCGGGGAATGTGGGACACGCTCTACCTCGATCTCGGCGAAGAAGAGACCGTATTGCTTCGCACGCACACCTCTCCCGTGCAGATCCGTCTCATGCAGGAGCAGGCGCCGCCGATCTACGCAGTCATGCCCGGGCGTTGCTACCGGCGCGACACGCCCGACGCCAGGCACATCCCGGTGTTCCATCAGTTGGAAGGGCTGGTGGTCGACCACGGCATCTCGTTCGCCGACCTCGCGGGCACGATCGAGACCTTCACCACGGCGTACTTCGGATCCGACACCCACTCGAGGTTGCGCCCCTCCTACTTCCCCTTTACAGAGCCGTCCGCGGAGTTCGAGGTGACCTGCTCCATCTGCAAGGGCAAGGGCTGTCGGACCTGTTCGCACACGGGTTGGGTCGAGCTCGGGGGGTGCGGCATGGTGGACCCGGAGGTCTTCGTGGCCGTGAGCGTCGATCCCGAGGAGTGGACCGGTTTCGCCTTCGGCTTCGGAATCGATCGACTGGCGCAGATGCGTCATGTGATCCCTGACATGCGCGTCCTGCTCGACAACGACGTCCGCTTCCTGCGGCAGCTCTGAGGGGCCATGCGCGTCTCCCTGTCATGGTTGCGCGATTTCGCCCCGTTCGGAACAGACGCGGTGGAGCTGGCCGCGACGCTCGCCGACCTCGGTCTCGTGGTCGAGGAGATCCGGAACGTCGGAAGCGGCCTGGAAGAGGTCGTCGTGGCGCGGGTGACCGAGATCGCGCCCATCACCGGCGCGGACAAGATCCGCCGTGTCGTGGTGGAGCGCGCACTAGGCGAATCGGTCGAGGTGGTGTGTGGCGCTTGGAACTTCTCCGAGGGTGACCTCGTCGCCCTGGCTCCTGTAGGAGCGGTGCTCCCTGGTGGCTTCGAGATCTCCCGGAGGAAGATGAAGGGGGTCGTCTCGAACGGAATGCTGTGCTCGGGCGCCGAGCTCGAGCTGTCCGACGACCACGAGGGCATCCTGGTCCTCGGTGCGGCGGCCGGAGAGACCGCCGAGGGTGCTCGGGGCGGTGGTGGGCCGGCGCCCGGCCTGGCGGATTCCGAGGAGCTCGAGCCGGGGACGCCGCTCACCGAGGCGCTCGGGTTGGAGACCGATGTGGTCTTCGACCTCGCCGTCGACGCGAACCGGCCCGACGCAGCCTCGGTAGCCGGTGTGGCACGTGACCTGGCCGCCCGGCTGCGCCTGCCGTTCGGGCTCCCCGACCTCTCGCCCGGCCCGTTGAGCGAGTCGCCCCCGGTGGAGGAGCTCGTGTCGTTGGAGGTGGTGGACCGCGACCTCTGCCCACGGTTCACGGTGCGGGTGCTTACCGGTGTGAGTGTCAGGCCCTCGCCTCGCTGGATCGCGCGGAGGTTGACCCTCGCGGGTATGCGCCCGATCAACAACGTGGTGGACGCCTCGAACTACGTGATGCTCGATCTCGGACAACCGACACACCCTTACGACCTCGATCGTCTGGGCGGGAGGGGCCTGAGGGTGCGCGCGGCTCGTCCCGGCGAGGTCGTGGTGACCCTCGACGGTGTGCAGCGCACGATGGCTCAGCGCGCGATCGGTCGCGATGACGACTTGAGGGACTGTCTGGTCTGTGACGGCGAGGACGCCCCTACGGGGATCGCGGGGGTGATGGGCGGCGCTACGAGCGAGATCGCCGCGTCGACCACCCGGGTCCTGCTCGAAGCCGCGTATTTCGCCCCGATGGCGATCGCGCGCACCTCGAAGCGGCTGGCGTTGCGGACTGAGGCCTCGACCAGGTTCGAGCGCGGTGTCGACCCGGAGGGCATCGACCGGGCAGCGTTGCGCTTTTGCGAGCTGCTCGCTGCCAGCGCGGGCGACACCATGGCGATGGCCTGCGGGGCCCTCGACGTGCGAGGGAATGTGCCCGGGCCGCGCCACGTACGCGTCCGCAGCTCGCGGGTGAACGCCCTCCTCGGCAGCGAGCTGTCGGACGGAGAGATCGCGGGGTACCTCGAGCCGATCGGGTTCGGGTCCCGGCTCGAGTCGCCGGGTGTGCTCGAAGTCACGGTGCCGACGTTCCGTCCCGACACCGAGCGCGAGGTCGACGTGGTCGAGGAGGTGGCCCGGCACCACGGCTACGCCAAGTTGCCGCGCCGTCGCCCGTTCCCGCCCCAGGTCGGAAGGCTGAGCTCCTACCAGCGTGAGCGTAGGTTCGTGCGCGAGATCGTCGCGGGCACCGGAGCCGACGAGGCTTGGACACCGTCGCTGCTAGCACCCGCGGACCATGAGCGGGCCGGGCTGACAGCAGCGGGCTGGCCGGCGATCCGACTGGCGAACCCGTTGACCCCCGAACAGTCTGTCCTGCGGCGGTCGCTTCTGCCGGGGATGTTGAAGGCTCTTGAGTTCAATGCGGCCCGGCGCCAGGGCAGGGTCCGGCTCTTCGAGGTGGGCAAGGTGTTCCCCGTCCCCGCCGGAGAGCGTGTGGGGGCAGCGATGAGGCATAGCGATCCGAGCGCCTCGGTCGTAGACGAGCGCGAGATGCTAGGCGTGTTGCTGGCGGGCGAAGGTGACGACGCGCGTTCGGCGGTTCGGGTCTGGTACACGCTCGTAGACGCCCTGCACCTGAGGGGTGCCGAGCTCGCGGCACGAGAGCTCGCGGCACGAGAAGGCGCCCTCACACGCTCTGTGGGTGGGCTGCACCCCACGCGCACAGCTCAGCTGGTCGTCGAACCGAGCGAGGCCACCGCCGATGCCGATCGCACCGGCGCCGTGGACGGCGCGAGCGACGCAAGCTCCGTTGTCGGGGTGGTCGGTGAGGTCGACCCCGCGGTGCTCGAGCGTTTCGGCTTCGACACCGTCGAAGGACGTGCCGGGTGGCTCGAGCTGGACCTGGGGCTGCTGCTTCGGCACGCCCCGAGAACGGTGAAGGTCGCCGCGCAGATCAGCAAGTTCCCTTCGAGCGACGTCGACCTCGCGTTCGTGATAAGCGATTCCGTACCCGCCGCAGCTGTCTCGTCGACTCTGGAGAAGACTGCCGGCGAGCTTCTCGAGTCGCTCTCGTTGTTCGACGTCTACCGGGGACCGGGGATGCCAGAAGGCTCTCGCAGCCTGGCGTGGCGGTTGCGCCTCTGCGCGTTCGACCACACTCTCACCGACGAGGAGATCGCACGGCTGAGAGCCAGATGCATAGAAGGGGTACTGCGCTCCCATCACGCAGCGCTACGAGGCTGAGTTCCGGGCTGACCGGCGCCTGGACGAGGCCGCGACTAATGACGACCTCGGACGCCGGGCAGGGATCCGGCTGGCCGTGGCTTCGTAGCCCGGCGTGTGCGAGACGGTGGTGTCGGGAGCCCGTCGGGAGGGGGCAAGGCGGTTTCGAGCCCGGCCGGTAGCGAACAAGTGGTAATGAATCTGATTCTCATTTATAATAACCCCCGTGAGACCCAGTTGGACACTGCTCGGATGCGTGGTGTGCGCGGGGGCGTTGTTGGCGGGATGCGCCACGAGCGCCGCTGCGCCCGTGGGCTCCGAAGGGGTGCTCCAGGTGGTGGCGGGCGAGAACTTCTGGGGGAGCCTGGCCGCCCAGCTCGGCGGGGACCGGGTGCACGTCACGAGCATCGTTTCTGACCCGAACGCCGACCCTCACGAGTACGAGAGCAGTCCGGCCGACGCTCGGCTGTTCGCGACAGCGAACTACGTGCTCCTGAACGGGGCCGGTTACGACGCTTGGGCCAGCCGGCTGCTCGGAGCCCAGCCAAGAGCCGGCCGCAAGGTCTTCACGGTGGCAGCGCTCCTCGGGAAGAAGGAAGGGGACAACCCTCATTTCTGGTACGACCCGGCATACGTGTTCGAGGTCGTAGATCACATCACGGCCGACTACAAGGCCCTCGACCCGAAGCACTCTTCGTACTTCGCGTCGCGCTACGAGGCCGTGCAAGAGGAGCTCGTGCCCTACAGGCAGCGGCTCGCCGACATCCGGCAGCACTTCGCCGGCAGCCGGGTGGCGGCTACCGAGAGCATCTTCGAGTACCTGGCCCAGTACCTGCACCTGGACCTGGTCACCCCGTACGCGTTCATGAAAGCGGTGGCGGACGGGAACGACCCTCCGACGTCGAGCGAGGCCGCCTTCGAACAGCAGATACAGGCCAGGGCGTTCGGTGTGCTGGTCTACGACGTGCAGACCGTGACCCCGCTCACGACCTCCATAAGACAGCAGGCCGAGCAGAAGAACATACCGGTGGTGGGAGTGTCCGAGACGATCCAGCCCGCGAGTGCCACCTTCGAGGGGTGGATGGACGCACAGCTCGACTTGCTCACCCATGCCCTCGCGGCCCAAACGGCCGTCCGGTAGTCGGAGGCCGAGACGATGACCACCGTGCACGCTCCTGTCGTCGAGGCCAGGGGGCTGGCCGGAGGTTACGCCGGGCGCGCCGTGTGGTCCGGTGCTGATTTCACCGTCGACCACGGAGAGTTCGTCGCGGTGCTCGGACCGAACGGCGCGGGGAAGTCGACCTTGCTCAAGATGCTCCTGGGCCTGCTCCCGCCTCTCGCCGGGGAGCTCAGCGTGCTCGGCTCGTCTCCGAGGAGGGGCAGCCCGCACATCGGTTACCTGCCTCAGGCCCGCAACCTCGACGCGGCGGTCGCCTTTCGGGGAGTGGACCTGGTGGGTCTGGGGCTCGACGGGCACAGGTGGGGATTTCGCGTCCCGACGCGTCCGAGACGCGATTTGCTTGACTCAGTGACGGAGGCGCTCGATGCGGTGGGCGCGTCGGGGTACGCCGGGCGGAAGGTCGGGGAGATGTCTGGCGGCGAGCGCCAGCGGATCATGCTGGCGCAGGCGCTCGTGAGCAAGCCCCGTCTGTTGTTGCTGGACGAGCCGTTCGCCAATCTCGACGTGCGCCACCAGTCGGTCATGGCCGCAGTCGTGGCGGAAATCGCGGTCGAACAGAGCTTGTCGGTGGTCCTGGTGGCTCACGACATCAATCCGCTCCGGCGCGTTGTGGACCGGGTCTGCTACCTGGCCGGCGGCGGCGTGGCGATCGGCACCCCGGACGAGGTCGTGACGGGGCCGGTGCTGAGCAGGCTCTACGGAGGCCCCGTAGAGGTCCTCACCGACAGTCGAGGACGGCGTTTCGTCGTCGGGCTCGAGGAAGAGACGGCGCATCCTCACGGCGCGACAAGGGCGAGGATCCTAGAAGGAGCCGTTGGGTGAATTTCGCCGCACGCCACCTCCTGGCGAGCGCGGGCCCGGTAAGCAGCTTCAGCTGGAATCTCCTCGCTGACCTCCGGCAGATGCTCGGGTACGCGTTCATGCGCAACGCTTTCGAGGCCGGGGCCGTCGTGGCTGTGGTTGCGGGCGTCGTGGGCTACTTCGTGGTGCTGCGGCGGACCGCTTTCGCGGCTCACGCCCTCTCGCACATCGGGTTTGCCGGAGCAGCCGGAGCGGTTGCCGTGGGCGTCATACCCCTCTGGGGACTTCTCGCGTTCTGTCTGACCTCCGGAGCGGTGATCGGCGGGCTCGGTCAGCGTCTGCGAGAGCGGGACACGGTGATCGGAATCGTCCTGGCGTTCGCTCTCGGGCTCGGGGCACTGTTCATCTCTCTCTACAACGGTAATTCGAACGAGGCGATCTCGATTCTCTTCGGTGAGATCCTCGGAGTCAGTTCAGGTGACCTGTTGCTCACGCTCGTGATCGGCTTGATCACCTTGGCGATGGTGGCCACGCTCTACCGCCCGCTGCTCTTCACCTCGGTGGACGAGGACGTGGCGGAGGCCCGCAGGGTTCCCGTTCGCATGGTGTCGGTGCTGTTCATGATGACCGTGGCGCTGGCGGTCGCGATCTCGGTACAGGTCGTGGGCGTGCTTTTGATATTCGGCCTCATGGTGACGCCTGCAGCCGTCGCGGAGCGAGTATCTCGCAGCCCTGGTCAGGCGATGCTGGTGGGTGTCGTCGTCGCCCTGGGATCGACCTGGCTCGGCCTGGCGATCTCGTGGTATTTCGCGTATCCGGTGAGCTTCTTCATCATCACGATCTCCTTCGTCGCCTACGTAGTCGTGCGGGTCGCGTCGTGGGCGAAGGAGCGTGCGGTGCGGGCTCCGGCGGTGGCATAGTGGCACAAGTGGGCACACCGCACCGACGCGACACGCCCCAGCGGCGTGCCGTTATTGGCGCGTTGGCGAACTACGAGGGGTTCCGCTCCGCCCAGGACATACATGCCGCTGTTCGCAGCGGCGGTAAGGCCGTCGGTCTGGCGACTGTGTACCGATCGTTGCAGTTGCTGGCGGACGCCGGCGAGGTGGACGTGCTGCGCGACGACTCCGGAGAGCTCCTCTACCGGCATTGCGCAGATCTCGGGCACCATCATCATCTCGTCTGCCGGTCCTGCGGGACGGCCGTGGAGGTGAAGTCGGCTGCTGTTGACCAATGGGCCACCACCGTCGCCGAAGAACACGGCTTCACCGAGGTGGAGCACTGGGTGGAGCTTTTCGGGACCTGCAGCAACTGTGCTCGAAAAAGGTCCTGAGCGCGCTCAGATAGCCGGCACGCGACCAGCGAAAGAGCAATAACCAGTGTCAACCATCGTCGGTCGTCGAGCGCAGGCCGAAGGAGCCTGCTTCGAGCTCATCGACCAGAGCAAGTGTGAGGGGCCCGAGCCAAGGCGTGACGCGCCTCAGGTCCTCGGGACAGAGACTGTCCAAGAACGACCAACCGACGAGGTCCTCGGCGTCATCGGACTCCCGTGCGACTTGCTCCACAGCGGCGAGGCAACGGATCAGCACGGTGTCGGAGGGACCGCGACTCGAGAGGAGCGAGGCGACGAAGTCCGCAAGCTCGCAGAACGCAGCCGGCGCTCCGGGGTCGCCGTCAGCCGCTTCGACCAGGTGAGTGAAGCGTTCAACGAACTCGGGAACCGCTTCGAGCACGGCGGCGACGTCGGTGTCGATGATGGATGTAAGGTTATGGGACGCTATGACAATCAGTCAAGATACAGGGCGATGCATGAGGGGGCATCTCGTCGGCGGGGATTGTCTATCTGGCGTACCCAACATTTCCGAGGCTCGGCGTGACCCCACAGCTAGCCTTGGAGCGGAGACCTCAGAGGAGGACCGATGGACCCCGAAGAGGACGAGGAGCGGGCCAGCCTGCCTGGCGACTTCGAATCGAATCTCAAGGCGATTTTGGAGGTCGATCCCGAAGCCCTGGAGGATGGCGAGGAGGAGCCTCCTCAGGACTAGGGGCCTAGCGTGCCCAGCATGGTCAAAGATTGGGCCACCGACCTCGTGGCTTATGTCTGGCACATGGGCCACAGGTGGCTCGGCACAGCGATTACTGGAATCTCTGTTGTCCTCGCTGTCGCTACCGACATTCGCCACCATTCAATCGGTCTTCCCGTTTGGGGCTGGGCGCTGGTCGCCATGGGCGGCATCGTGATTGCCGGTTTCCTGGAATGGCGCACCCTGTATCACCATCCTGAGCATGTCGCCAAGATTCGCAGGATCGCCGAGAGCGTGCACGACTCCCTGGGAAACGGGAGAAACCGCGGCGCAATCGAATACTCGGACGGGGTCCGAAGCGACGAGGTCCTAAAGGAAATGTTCCAGGGTCACTGTCCCAAGGGCATCACAGCCCTGCTGGGCGAATGGGACCAAGTCGGACGTGACATTCCCGCGACCGAGACGGATGCGATCACACAGATGAAAGGCCAGGTGGCCCAGGAGGTCCGATCAGGGTTTCCCCAAGACAGAGGTTGGTTTACGGGGACGATCATCGACCATGCCGCGGGATACCTTGAACGCCGTTTTGTGTCCGGGAGCCGGAACGTGGGACTCCCCATAGCGTTAGGAACCGACGCCGTTATGTGGGGAACGACCGTCATCCGGTTTGTAGACCTATCGGATGACGCGGCACGAGCCGAGGCCGAGTCCGCGATCCAGTCACTCCGCGAGTCCGTCGAAAGAGTGGCGGCCATGTGGCCCGCCGACCAGTTGCGCAACCTTGTAAACCGCCGGGCACAGATTGTGGACGAGGTCTATAAGCCACTTCAGTTGATGATTCATGGTGCTCCCATACGGGGCCGATGCCCTGGCTGCTTGCCATGATTGTTCTGGTCAAGCAGCTGTCACCCGTCGATACGTCAAACGCCGACCCTCGGCCTGGTCAATGAGTTTCGCCATGCGCGCCGTGTCCGACATCTTGCAAGTGGAGAACCGGAAGTCATGCTCAGCCAAGTAACGGTGCAAGTGCTCTCGGCTGACGTGGTGGTGCGTTCCGTCGATGGAACGCTTGAGTTGGGCAAAGTATCCCTCAGCCCTGTTGGTCGTGACGCCGTCGCGCACGTACTCGTCCTCGGAGTGGTTCACCGTGGCGTGCTCGATGAACTCACGCCCGAGTTGGTCGTACCAGGAACCCTCGTCGGTCCAGAGCACGCTCCCAGCCATGTCCACGTTCTTGCTCATCACCTTGCGCAGGGTTGCGCCCGTCACGTCAGGAACTACGCGCGACCGGACCTCGCCAGTGGTCGCGTTGATGAGCGAGAACACCGGAGTCTTCTCGGTGTGCCTGTTCTCTCCCGGCCTCATTCGGCGGGGTCCCTTGTGATGGTGGTCGTTCCCAGGGTCGCCACCGATCCACGCCTCGTCGGCCACGATGGTCCCTCGCATCGTCGTCAAAGACGACACGCGCATCGCCTCGCGCAGTCTGTGAAGCATGAACCACGCGGTCGGCTGGGTCACGCCAAGGGTGCGGCGCAGCTCGTTCGCTGCAACACCGTTCTTGGAAGCCGACATGAGGTAGAGGGCGAGCAGCCACTTCGACAGCGGCACTTGCGACCTCTCGAAGATCGTCCCTACGAGAACCGAGAAGGGCTTGCGACACACCTTGCACTTCCACAGACGGCGATAGGTCACGGCACCCGTCGTGGTCGTCCGAGGCTTGCGAGGCTGGAGGAAGTAGGCGCGGCCTACGTCGCCACAGTGGGGGCAAATGGGGCCGTTCGGCCAGCGCATCTTCTCGACCAGTTGCCAGGCTGCTCCCTCATCGGAGAAGTGCTTGGCGAGGGTGCTCAGGTTCATTTCCATGAACCTCATCCTGACAGGGGGGTGTAACGCTTTGACCTGGGCCTATGCGAGAAATATGCCGAAATCCGCGCTCAAAAGCCCTGTTCAGGGCCTTGGGGACAGAAAGGGCTCTGACCTGGGGAAATGTTGGGTACGCCAGATAGACAGTCCCCTCGTCGGCATGGGGTACTGTGTGGGGCATATGCATGAGTATGCAGTTTCATGTATGATATTGCGCCAATGCGTGTGGGCATCCTGGGAGCGTCGGGTTTCACCGGAGTAGAGCTGCTGCGGCTTTGCGCTTCGCACCCTGAGCTGGACGTGGTGATCGCGGGAGCGCAAAGCCAGGCCGGGAGAGGGGTGTCGGACCTCTACCCGTCACTGGTGGCGTGCTATCCGTCGCTGGCGTTCACGAAGGTGACGGCGGGCGATCTGCGTGGGCTCGACGTGGTGTTCCTGGCTCTGCCGCATGGGGAATCCCAGATGGTGGTCCCGGACCTGGTGGGCGAGGTCGGCGTGCTCGTGGACCTGTCGGCGGATTTCCGCCTGCGAGACCCTAGGACGTACGCGCAGTGGTACGGGAAGGTCCACTCGTCGCCCGAGCTGCTCGGGCGGTTCGCGTATGGGCTCCCGGAGCTGTTCAGGCCCGACCTCGAGGACGCCACTCTGATCGCAGCTGCCGGCTGCTACCCGACGGCTGCGGGGCTGGCGCTCGCGCCGCTCGTGCGCGCAGGAGTAGTGGAGGCCGCCGGAATCGTTGTCGACGCGGCGAGCGGGGTCTCGGGAGCCGGGCGCAAGCTGGCTCATTCGTCGCACTTCAACACCGTGGACGAGGATTTCACGGCTTACAGCCTGCTGCGCCATCGTCATACGCCCGAGATCGAGCAGGTCGTCGGGGGGGAGGTACTGTTCACCGCGCATCTCGCGCCCATGAACCGGGGAATCCTGGCCACGTGCTACGCGCGTTCGCGTAGCGGCCCCGTTGCTGGACACGCTCTCAGGACCGAGGACGCCATGGCCGTGCTGGAAGAGGCCTACGGCGATGAGCCCTTCGTGGTCGTATCAGAATCGCCTCCCTCCACGAAGGCGACCCTGGGGTCGAACTGCGCCCACCTGACCGCTCGCGTCGATGCGCGCACCGGATGGGTGGTCTCGATTTGTGCGATCGACAACCTGACAAAGGGCGCTTCGGGCCAAGCGGTGCAGTGCGCCAACATAGCGCTCGGGATCGACGAGACATCGGGGCTCCCGAGAGCAGGTCTGTACCCATGACCACGTGCACGGTCGCGGGTGGTGGACCGCAGTCGGCTGGGGAGGTTCTGAGATGAGCGTCACGGCACCGGCGGGCTTCGTGGCGGCGGGCACCTCCTGCGGGACGAAGGGCCCGGGCGAATTGGACCTGGCCCTGGTGGCCAGCGACGACTCGCGTTCGGTACCGGCTGCCGCCGTGTTCAGCACCAACCTGGCGGCGGCCGCACCCGTGGTGGTGAGCCGCGCTCACCTGAAGTCGAGTGGCGGTCACGCCGCGGCCGTGGTCGTCTCGAGCGGGAACGCGAACGCGGCGACGGGGCTTCGGGGCCTCGCGGACGCGGAGCGGATCTGTGAGCTGGCGGGTGGAGAGCTCGGGGTCGCGGCGTCCGAGGTGCTCGTGTGTCAGACGGGGCTCATCGGAGTCCCGATGACGATGGTGCCGATCGAGACGGGGATGGCAGCCCTGGTCTCGGCGCGCGCCGGCGGGACGGAGGCTGCCAGGCGTGCGGCAGAGGCGATGATGACCACCGACACGTTTCGCAAGGAGGCGGTGGTCGAAGGACGCGGGTTTCGGGTGGGAGGGATGGCGAAGGGGGCGGCGATGCTGGCTCCGCACATGGAGCTCGCCGGCGGCTTCGCGCACGCGACCATGCTGGCGCTCCTCACCACCGACGCTTGCTGCGAGCCTTCGGACCTGGCGGCGGCACTGGTCGGGGCGGTCGATCCGACTTTCAATCGGATGACCCTCGACGGATGCACGTCCACGAACGACACCGTCGTGGTGCTTGCCAGCGGCCGAAGCCAAGCCTCGCCGGGGCCGGGGGAGTTGGCCGCTGCGTTGGAGGCAGTGTGCGGGCAGTTGGCGGGGATGATGGCCGCGGACGCCGAAGGCGCGACGAAGGTTGCGAAGGTGTCAGTGGGGGGCGCAGCCTCTGAGGCTGAGGCTCACCGTGCGGCGCGCAAGATCGCCGAGTCGACACTGGTCAAGTGCTCGCTCAACGGCGAGGACCCGTACTGGGGGCGGGTGGTGAGCGAGCTGGGATCGGCTGGCGTCGCGTTCGAGATCGACAATGTGGAGGTTGCCTATGGGGGGACGGTCGTGTGCCGCGGAGGGGTGGCAGCCGAGCACGACACCGAGGCGCTGCGCGCCTACATGAAGCAGCGTTCACTGGAGATCGCTTGCGACCTGGGCATGGGCACCTCGACGGCGACCGTGCTCACCTGCGATCTGGGGCACGGCTACATCGACGAGAACAGGACCACCTCGTGAAGCCCCGGGAACCGAGGACCCCCGCGTACAGGGCGGAGCTCTCGAGTGAAGAAGCAGGAGCAAAGGCGGGGATCCTGGTCGAAGCTCTTCCTTACATCCGGCGCTTCTCGGGAAAGGTGGTCGTGGTCAAGTACGGAGGCAACGCGCTGTTCTCCACCCCCGGCACGACTCCCGTGGCGCGCAGTCTGCCGGGAGGTCCCCGCAGAGCCGTGTCGCGCGTGGACGTGGCGGGGACATGGAGCGCGCAGGAGCTCGCGTCTACGCGCTCGACCGCCCGGTCAGCCGAGGACGAGGCTCTCGATTCGTTCGCCGAGGACATCGTTCTCATGCGTTCGGTGGGGATGCTCCCGGTGGTGGTCCATGGAGGAGGGCCTCAGATAGGCGAGCTCATGTCGCGATTGGGGAAGGTCCCGGAGTTCCGTGACGGAATGCGGGTGACCGACGCCGAGACGCTCGAGATAGCGCGCATGGTGCTGGTGGGAAAGGTGAACCGTGAGATCGTCTCTGCAATGAACGTGCACGGGCCGCTCGCGGTCGGGCTCTCAGGAGAGGACGCCAACTTGCTCACCGCCAGTCCGCGTCCTGGCGATCTTGGTTTCGTAGGGGACGTGGAGGTCGTCGACCCCTCGATAATTCAGCGGTTGCTCGCCCAGGGCCTCATCCCGGTGGTGGCGACCGTGGCCGCGGACTCGACGGGTCAGGCCTACAACATCAACGCTGACTTGGTGGCCGGGGCGCTGGCGGCGGCTCTCGGCGCGGAGAAGCTGGTGTTCCTTACCGACACCGAAGGGTTGCGCGCAGACCCGCAAGATCCCACGTCGCTGCTTCGAACGGTGACCGCCGACGCGCTCGACGCAATGGTGAGCTCGGGCGCCGCAAGCGGCGGGATGGTACCGAAGGTGGAGGCGTGCGCCCAGGCCGTTCGCTCGGGGGTGGCGCGTGCCCACATCCTGGACGGGCGGGTGACGCACGCTCTGCTGCTCGAGGTATTCACTGACGAGGGTGTAGGCACCATGGTCACGGGGACCACAGGCGAGGTGGAGCCGTGACGCCTGCCTACGAATCCACCGAGCCCGTCGAGTTGGACAGAAGCGCGTTGATGCAGACTTACGCGGAGCCGCCGGTCACGTTCGTGCGCGGTGAGGGGACGTTGCTCTGGGACACCGAGGGACGCAGGTACCTCGATTTTCTCTCCGGCCTGGCAGTGACCTCGCTCGGGCACGCTCATCGCGCCGTCGCGGACGCACTGAACGCGCAGGCGCTCACGCTCTTACACACTTCGAACCTCTTCGGAAACGTCGTCGCCCCGGAGGTGGCGATCACGATCGACCGCCTGATCGGTGGGGGAGAGCAGCGGGCCGGAGGCCAGGTCTTCTTCTGCAATTCCGGGGCCGAAGCGAACGAGTGCGCGTTCAAGCTGGCGCGCAAGTGGGCCGGGTCAGGCCGTCATGTGGTGCTGAGCGCGTGGAATTCCTTCCACGGACGCACCCTTGCCACGTTGCACGCGACGGGTCGGAGCTCCTGGCACGTGGCGTTCGCTCCGCTACCCGAAGGGTTCGAGCACGTGCCGTACGACGACCTTGACGCGCTCGACGCTGCTTGTGACCCGGCTCGCGTCGCCGCTGTGATCGTCGAGCCTATCCAGGGTGAGGCGGGGGTAGTCGTACCGTCGTCGGACTACTTGAGAGGGGTGCGCCGGATTTGCACGGAACGCGGCATCCTGCTCATGGTCGACGAGGTGCAGACGGGCATAGCGCGCACGGGTCGCTGGTTCGCGTTTCAATATACAGGTGTCGAACCGGACGTGGTCACGATGGCGAAGGCGCTTGGCAACGGTGTTCCGATCGGCGCGTGCTGGGCGCGCGCGGAGGTGGCCGCTGCCTTCGCGCCCGGGGATCACGCGAGCACCTTCGGGGGCCAACCGCTCGCCGCGGCAGCGGCCAGGGCGACGTTAGGGGTAATGGAGGCCGAGGACGCCCCGGGCCGTGCCGCTCGGGCGGGGGCAAGGTTGCGTGGCGGGCTTGAGGCCATAGACGGGGTGAGTGGAGTCCGTGGAGAGGGCCTGTTACTGGGTGTCGCGCTCGCATCAGGGCGCGTCGCTGAGGAACGGGCCACTGAGGGATCGGGGCTCGCCATGGACGTGGTGGCTGCCGCACTGCGGCGCGGGCTGGTCGTGAACGCTCCACGCCCTCATACCATCAGGGTGGCGCCTCCGTTGTTGGTGTCGGACGATGAGATCGACGAGGCTCTGGTGATATTCGCGGATTCCGTGGGCGACGTGAGATCCAGAGAGCGGCCCGATGCATAACTTCCTAGAGGTGGACGACCTCTCGTGTGACGAGCTCGAGGATGTGATCTCACTGTCTTCGGTCCCGCCGGCTGAGCTGCACGGTGCACTGTCGGGCCGGGGGGTCGCGCTCGTGTTCGAGAAGCCCTCGGCTCGCACCCGTAGCTCGAGCGAATTGGCCGTCGTAGCGCTCGGCGGCCATCCCGTGTACGTGCAGGACGCCGAGGTCGGGATCGACGTACGTGAGACGGCGGAGGACGTCGCGAGGACGCTCGCCTGTTACCACGCTGTGATCTGCGCGCGCGTGGGCGACCACGAGAAGCTCGTCCGGATGGTGAACGCCCTTTCAGCGGCGGGCGTGGCGGTGCCCGTGGTGAACCTGTTGTCCGAGTTGGCTCACCCCTGTCAGGCCCTCGCGGATCTCTTGACTCTGCGCCAGGTGTTCGGGGACCTCGGAGGGCGGACGATCGCTTACATCGGTGACGCCAACAACGTGTGGCGTTCACTGTCGCTGGCCGCTTCGATGGTCGGTGTGCGCGTGCGAATTGCTTCGCCAGAAGGGTACGGTCCGGATGCCGACGACGTTGAGCGCGTCGTGCGGCTCGGCGGCGAGATCGAGGTGACCGATCACCCGGCCGAGGCGGCCGCAGGGGCCGATGTCCTGTACACCGACGTATGGACCTCCATGGGCCAGGAGGACGAGGGCGAGTTGCGGCGCAAGGCGTTCGCCGGGTTCACCATCGACGAGGATCTGCTCAACCGGGCGTCTCCCGATGCAGTGGTGCTGCATTGCCTGCCCGCGCACCGGGGCGAGGAGATCAGCGCGAGCGTGATCGACGGGCCGAGGAGCCGCGTGTGGCAGCAGGCGGCCAACCGCATGCACGCGATGCGGGGGCTTCTCGCGTGGATCGTCCGTGCATCGGACCGGGAGTCCGCCGCTTCGGAGGAGGGACGTTGACGAGGTTCGGCAAGACGCAGCGTCAGCATCGTGTGGCCCAGCTCCTCGAGACGTGCGCCGTGACGAGCCAGGCGCAACTGGTCTCGTTGTTGGCGGACGAAGGCGTGGAGGCCACCCAGACCACCGTGTCGCGCGATCTCGAGGAGATCGGCGCACTGAAGGTGAGGGTGCCAGGTGGGGACACCGTCTACGCGCTGGCGGAGCTACCGGTCCACCAGGTCGCGCCACAGGAACATCTGCGGAGGGTGCTCGGAGAGTGGGTGGTGGAGATGGCGCACTCGGCGAACCTCGTCGTGCTGCGGACTCCGCCGGGCTCTGCTCATGTGGTCGCTTCGGCGCTGGACCGCAGTGGTTTCGAGGGTGTGGTGGGCACCGTGGCCGGAGACGACACGGTCTTGGTGGTGGCTGGCGAGGACACCGGGGGAGCGGAGCTGGCGCGGCGGATCGGTCAGTCCCGCGCCCCCTCCGGGACGCCGAAGTCGCAAAGAGCACGAAGAAACGGAGAACAGTGATGGCAAAGCGAGTGGCGTTGGCCTATAGCGGCGGCCTCGACACCTCGGTGGCGGTCAAGTGGCTTGGTGAGGAGCTCGGGGTCGAGGTGGTGGCTGTGGCAGTTGACGTCGGACAGGGCGACGACTTCGAGGCGATCCGTAGGCGCGCCCTGGATGCAGGGGCCGTGGAGTCGGTTGTCGTCGATGCACGCCGCGAGATGGCCGAGGACTTCCTTGTTCCCGCGATCTTCGCCAACGCCCGGTACGAGGGGCGCTATCCGTTGGTGTCCGCGCTGTCGAGACCCGTGATCGTTCGTCACCTCGTGGCCCAGGCGCGCCTTCACGGCGCCGACGCCGTGGCACACGGGTCTACGGGAAAGGGCAACGACCAGGTGCGTTTCGATGTCGGTACGCGCGCGCTGGCCCCGGACCTCGAGATCCTCGCTCCTGCCCGGACCTGGGGGTTGACTCGTGCGGACTGCATCGACTACGCGGCGCGCCATTCGATACCGGTGGAGGCCACCAAGGAGAAGCTCTACTCCATCGACGAGAACCTGTGGGGCAAGGCAATCGAGTGCGGTGTCATCGAGGACCCGTGGGCCGCTCCGCCCGAGGAGCCGTTCACCTTGACGCGGGCAACCGAGACCGAACCGCGTGAGATCGTGGTCGGGTTCGAGCACGGGGTGCCGGTGGCCCTTGACGGCCAACGCGTCGAGCTCACGGGCCTGATCGGCGAGCTCGGCTCCGTCGTTGGCGGCTATGGGTGGGGGCGGGTCGACATGGTGGAGAACCGCCGGGTGGGAATCAAGAGCCGCGAGGTGTACGAGTGCCCGGCGTCGCTCGCGTTGATCCTTGCCCATGTCGATCTCGAGGGTCTCACGTTGGAGCGCGACGTGGCCCACGAGAAGGCGCGCCTCGAGCCGAGGTGGGCCGAGCTCGTCTACGACGGGTTGTGGTTCTCCCCGCTGAGAGAGGCAATCGACTCGTTCTTCACCACGACCCAGCAATATGTGACCGGTGACGTGCGCCTGGCCCTTGCGCCGGGTAGTTGCATCGTGGCCGGACGCCGCAGCCCGACCTCTCTCTACGACCACGGGCTGGCCACCTATGACGCCTCGGACACCTTCGAGCACAAAGACGGTGAGGGATTCTCGCGAATCTGGGGCTTGGGCCTCGCCACCTGGGCTGCTCGCCAAGGCGGTGGTGGCGCGCGACCGGCGGGAACGGCCGCGGCGGATCGTCCCGGGCGAAGGGCCGAGGTCCCGGGGGGCGAGGAAGGCAAGTGACGTTGTGGGAAGGGCGACTCAGCGGCACGGCAGAGGAGGTGATGGCGTTCACTGCCAGCATCAGCTTCGATCGCCGACTCGCTGAGGACGACCTCGCCGGGTCACGCGCACACGTGCGGGGTCTCGGACGGGCCGGGATGCTCGCAGATGAAGAGGTCGCCGTCCTCTTGGCCACGCTCGACCGGGTGGAGGAGGAGATCGCCTCGGGCAGCTTTGTGTTCCAGGCCGAGGACGAGGACATCCACACCGCGGTCGAGCGGCGGGTGACCGAGATCACACCCGATCTAGGGGCGAAGCTGCACACCGGGCGGAGCCGCAACGACCAGGTGGCCACCGACTTGCGCCTGTGGGCACATCGCGAGCTGCTGGAAGTGGCGGGGCGGGTGCTCTGCCTGGAAGAGACGCTCCTGCGGCGGGCTGTCGAGGTCGGCGACACCTATCTGCCCGGCTACACACACATGCAACGTGCACAACCCGTGCTCCTGTCCCACCACCTACTGGCGCACGGATGGGCACTGGCGCGTGACATAGACCGGCTGGTGCACAGTGTCGACCGGCTGGACGTCAGCCCTCTCGGGGCCGGGGCGCTCGCGGGAACATCGTTGCCCCTGGACCCCGATTGGGTCGCCGAGGACCTCGGCTTCACGGGACGTTTCGAGAACTCCATCGACGCGGTGTCCGATCGCGACTTCGTCGTCGAGGCACTCTTCGACATGGCGCTGGTCGGCGTGCACCTGTCGCGCCTCGGGGAAGAGATGGTGCTGTGGTCGTGCGAGGAATTCGGCTTCGTCGTCCTGGACGACGCCTATGCGACCGGCAGCTCGATGTTGCCACAGAAGAAGAACCCCGACGTCGCGGAGCTCGCACGGGGGAAAGCCGGGCGATTGATCGGTCATCTAACCGGCGTGCTCGCCACCTTGAAGGGTCTTCCGCTCGCGTACAACCGTGATCTCCAGGAGGGGTCCGAGCCCCTGTTCGACGCCGTGGACCAGGTGTCGGGGACACTCGTGGCGCTCACCGGGTTGGTCTCCACGGCAGGGTTCGCCACCGAGAAGATGAGCGAAGCCGCAGCCGGGCCACAGGCCGCGGCGGTGGACCTTGCCGAGTGGCTCGTGGGGCGTCAGGTTCCCTTCCGCCAGGCCCACGAGCTCGTCGGCTCCCTCGTACGCGACTCGATCGAGCGTGGTGTGCCGTTGACGGAGCTGGTGCACGCTCACCCGGCGCTGGGCGCAGAGGCGCTGAGCGTCCTCGAGCCCGGTGTCGCCGTCACCAGACGCACCTCGCCGGGGGGCGCCGGGCCGGTCCCGTTCGCGGTACAGCTCGAGCGTTTTCGCCAACGCCTCGAACTGGACTCCCAGCGCGTCTCGCACGCCCGCGAGCGTCAGGTGGGCCACGGTTCCAGACCCGCTTCGGGGGGAACGGGATCGGGTTCGGACGGTGCGCCGCCGGATGCTTCAGGGAGCGGTCCGGAGGCCGGGGCCGCTCGCCCTGGGAGATGACCTCGTCGTTCGCCCGGCACCGGGTGCTGGCGCGCTCCTTCTATGAAGAGGACCCGAGGGAGGTGGGACCCGCTCTTCTGAACAAGCTGCTCGTGGGACGAGGGCGCGTGGGCAGGATCGTGGAGGTGGAGGCCTACCTCGGGAGCGAGGACTCGGCATCGCATGCGTACCGCGGCCCGACCAGGCGCAACGCCACGATGTTCGGGGCGCCGGGCAGGCTCTACGTGTACTTCACGTACGGGATGCACTTCTGCGCCAATGCCGTGTGCGGGCCGGAGGGGATCGGCCAGGCGGTGCTTCTGCGGGCGCTCGCCCCTGTTGCGGGGATCGAACTGATGCGCGTCGCGAGAGGTCCTTCAGTAGTGGACCGGCACCTGACCAGCGGGCCGGCGAGGCTCTGCCAGGCGTTCGGGATCGGACGGGCCGACGACGGGGCGGACCTGGTCACGGGGGACCGGGACCTGGTGATCGCAGACGACGGGACACCCCCGCCTGTTCGAGCCGCGGTGTCGGGTCGCGTCGGGGTGGCCACGGCCGGCGAGGTGCCGTGGAGATGGTGGGTGGAGGGGGACCAAAACGTGTCACGCGGTGCCTCTCGGGTCGCGACCATCCTTTGACACCAGGAGAAACGGCAGGTAACATTGCAGGTTCCCCCAGTTGGGCGATGCCGTACCTGGGGGCTCGGCACCGACGCCTCTCGAGGTGTGTGCTGTGTCGCTCCTTGAAAACGGAATAGTGAGAGCCAAAAGCCAGTGCGGGCGACCGCACGGGGCGCTACGGCGCGCCCGGACGGTCGAACCAAATTAAGCACTGTCACGGACAACAATCCGTGCTGTGCCAGCTTCAAGGTCGGTGAGGGTCAGTCAGGCCCGAGCCGGCTCTCCAGATCGTCACTCCGGTAGGGCTTGCCCGAACCGGAGGGTTGATCTCGATGGAGAGTTTGATCCTGGCTCAGGACGAACGCTGGCGGCGTGCCTAACACATGCAAGTCGAACGAGGTCCATCCGGTGGCAACACCGGTGAAGACCGAGTGGCGAACGGGTGAGTAACACGTGAGCAACCTACCCCGAAGACCGGGATAACCCCGGGAAACCGGAGCTAATACCGGATGTCCCCACCGGACCGCATGGTCTGGCGAGGAAATGGATTCCGCTTCGAGAGGGGCTCGCGGCCTATTAGCTTGTTGGCGGGG